>NZ_JAQQGK010000011.1:0-229364 GCF_028550695.1 Pseudomonas sp. BLCC-B112 | reverse complement strand
TTTCGACTGCGCCGGAAGTGGGGCGAATTATAGACCTGTAGAATCTGCCGTCAACACTTAATTTGCATTTTCTATGAATAAACTCAAAAACACCCTCAGAAGAGTGTTTTGGCTAGCCGCATAGAGGGGCATTACGCCCCTCTATATAGAAGAGAAGCCTTACAGCACTCCCGAACGCGTCAAAGCCTCAACAGCCTCGACCTGCATTCCCAATACTCGCTGCAGGACCTGCGCAGTGTGCTCACCCAATAGAGGAGGGGCATTACGGTACTCCACAGGCGTCTCGGAGAGACGAATCGGGCTGGCGACCTGAGGCACAGTCCCCGCCAACGCATGGGGCAGCTCAACAGCCAGACCACGAAACACAACCTGCGGGTCGGCAAATACCTGGGCCAGATCATTAATCGGCCCACACGGCACTCCTGCCTTCTCCAACTGACTTACCCACTCAGCAGTAGTCTTGAATACCGTCGCCTGGCGAATCAATGGAATCAACAGCGCCCGATTAGCCACCCGCAGCTTGTTAGTAGCAAACCGAGGATCATCCGCCCACTGCGGCTGACCCGCTACCTCAGCAAACTTACGAAACTGCCCGTCATTACCCACGGTGAGGATGAAGTCTCCATCCGCAGTCGGAAAATCCTGATAGGGCACTATATTAGGGTGCGCATTGCCCAAGCGCTTGGGAGCAACTCCCGTCGTCAGATAGTTCATGGCCTGGTTAGCCAGACAGGCAACCTGCACATCCAGCAGCGCCATATCGATGTGCTGGCCGCCGCCGCCCTGATCCCGATGAGCCAAGGCCGCCAGAATCGCCACCGTCGAGTACAGCCCGGTCAGAATATCGGTCAACGCTACACCGACCTTCACCGGCCCAGCCCCCTCATCCCCCTCAGGGCGTCCGGTCAGGCTCATCAGCCCACCCAACCCCTGAATCATGAAGTCATAACCCGCCCGCTTGGCATAGGGACCGGTCTGACCAAACCCGGTGATCGAGCAATAGATCAGTCTCGGATTGATTGCCTTGAGCGATTCATAGTCCAAGCCATATGCAGCCAGCCCACCAACCTTGAAGTTCTCGATGACAATGTCCGACTTGGCAGCCAGCTCACGCACCAACTGCTGCCCCTCAGAACGAGTGAAGTCGATGGTCACTGACTGCTTGTTACGGTTGGCCGACAGGTAATAAGCAGCCTCCGTGGTGTTCTCGCCATAGGCATCTTTAAGGAAGGGCGGCCCCCAGGCGCGTGTATCGTCACCATTGCCCGGACGCTCAACCTTGATGACCTCGGCCCCCAGGTCCGCAAGGATCTGCCCCGACCAAGGCCCGGCCAGTACCCGTGATAAATCCAGTACCCGCAGATGCGATAACGCGCCCATGGCCGCTCTCCTATTAATAGAACGCCTGGATACCGGTTTGTGCACGCCCGAGAATCAGCGCATGCACGTCGTGAGTGCCTTCGTAGGTATTGACCACCTCCAGGTTCACCAGGTGACGGGCGATACCAAACTCATCGGAGATACCGTTGCCACCCAACATGTCACGAGCCATCCGCGCGATATCCAGAGACTTGCCGCAGGAGTTGCGCTTCATGATCGAGGTGATTTCCACCGCCGCGGTCCCTTCATCCTTCATCCGCCCCAGACGCAGGCAGCCCTGAAGGGCGAGAGTAATTTCGGTCTGCATGTCTGCCAGCTTTTTCTGGATCAACTGAGTCGCAGCCAGAGGACGGCCAAACTGCTGACGATCAAGGGTGTATTGACGCGCGGTGTGCCAGCAGAACTCCGCCGCGCCAAGCGCGCCCCAGGAGATGCCGTAGCGTGCCGAGTTCAAGCAAGTGAAAGGACCTTTCAGACCACGCACATCCGGGAAGATGTTCTCTTCCGGGACAAAAACGTTATCCATGACGATCTCGCCAGTGATCGACGCCCGCAGGCCCACCTTGCCATGAATGGCTGGAGTGCTCAGACCTTTCCAGCCTTTCTCCAGAACGAAGCCACGGATATCACCAGCGTCATCCTTGGCCCAGACCACAAACACATCCGCGATCGGACTGTTGGTGATCCACATCTTGCTACCGGTCAAGCTGTAGCCACCTTCGACCTTGCGCGCACGAGTAACCATCGCGCCCGGATCGGAACCATGGTTCGGCTCGGTCAGACCAAAGCAGCCAATCCATTCGCCAGACGCCAATTTCGGCAGGTACTTCTGCTTTTGCGCTTCGGTGCCGAACTCGTTGATCGGCACCATCACCAGGGACGACTGCACACTCATCATGGAGCGGTAACCCGAGTCCACGCGCTCCACTTCACGAGCGATCAGGCCATAGCACACATAGTTCAGGCCACTGCCGCCGTACTGCTCGGGAATGGTCGCGCCCAGGAGGCCGACTTCACCCATTTCACGGAAGATGGCCGGGTCGGTCTTCTCATGGCGGAAAGCTTCCAGAACCCGTGGTGCCAGCTTGTCCTGAGCGAACTGCTCGGCACTGTCGCGGACCATGCGCTCTTCTTCAGTCAGTTGCTGGTCCAGCAGAAGGGGATCGATCCAGTTGAAGCTTGCTTTGCCGCCCATGAGTGAATCCTCGTGAAGTAGGTCAACTATCGTGGGCTGATCCTAGACCCAGCAGGAGCCTCCCGGCAAACGAGGATTTTGCATACTGTTGTGCTAATTTCTCACTTCGTGACGGCAAAAAGTGCCATCTACAGCCACCATTAGTGAGATAGCCGTACATGCGCAGAAAGATCCCCAGTACCGCCGCCCTGATCAGCTTCGAGGCCGCCGCCCGCCACGAGAGCTTTACCAAGGCGGCGCAGGAGCTTTCCCTGACCCAGGGCGCCGTCTGCCGACAGATCGCCAGCCTGGAGGAGTTCCTCGGCGTAGAACTCTTCCGACGCTCGCGACGGGGGGTCAAACTGACCGAAGCCGGCCTTTCCTACAGTCGACGGGTCGCAACTCAACTGGATGCCGTAGAGCGCGACACCCTTTCCGTGATGGGTCAGCAAGGCGCCAATGTCATCGAACTGGCAGTGGTACCGACCTTCGGCACTCAATGGCTGCTACCACGCCTCAAGGACTTCCAACAGCAACACCCCGAAGTCACCGTCAACCTGACCAACCGCACACGCCCCTTCCTGTTCGCCGATACCCCCTTCGACGCAGCCATCTACTTCGGTGACGCCGACTGGTCCGGCACTCAGTCCCATCGCCTGATGGGCGAGCATCCAGTGCCGGTGTGCAGCCCGGCCATACTGGGCAACCACCAGCAACTGAGTGCCGAAGCCATTGCCGAACTGCCCCTGTTGCAGCAGACCACACGTCCCTACGCCTGGCGACAATGGTTCAACTCACAACAAATGAGCATCCCCCGTGACATGACAGGGCCACGCTACGAGCTATTCTCCATGCTGGCCCAGGCAGCCATGCATGACATGGGCATCGCCCTGATTCCAGCCTTTCTCATTCAGCGCGAACTGGCGGAAAAACGCCTGGTGATTGCCAACCCTCAAGCACTCACGAGCATCAAGGCGTACTACCTGATGATTCCTGAGCGCAAGGTTGAATCAGCCTCTTTACGGGCATTTCGCGACTGGCTAGTAAACCAGGCGAACAGCTACAACCTTGGAAAATAAAGGCTACACGCCAATAGCTGACCCCGTAGTCAACTAATTCAAAGCCCTACAGATATAACTATTTGTCGCATCTAGACAGACTGTACCGACACCTTGGACAATCGTTCTACAAGCGCCTAACCACGCGGCTTGTAGGGTTTATTTAGAGGCGATGTAAGACTATTCACGCCACCGATGAGAAAAATCTTAATTTCATGTCTAAAGCCTTGAAAGGCGCGGCTTACAAGGGTTTAAGTCTGTACGTTGCGACATTCGGTCACGGGGTGACTTGTAGTTAATTTTCCGTCACTAGTCAGAATCCCTTGAAGGCCTCAAAGTTCGCCTGCAAAATGCCGCGCCCCGCTGTGATTTCAGCGGGATCGTGCTGATCGGCCGCCCCAGCCGCACCCTCCTCAGTGCGCTGGCCTTCTAAGAAAGATCGAAAGCAATAAGATCAAGCAGGAGATTTGACGTGCACATTGGTGTTCCTCTCGAAACCCAGACGGGTGAAACACGGGTTGCTGCAACCCCGGAAACCATCAAGAAGCTGATCGGCCAGGGTCATAAAGTCACTGTGCAAAGCGGCGCCGGCATTAACGCCAGCGTGGTCGACAGTGCCTATGAAGCGGCAGGGGCAACCATTGGCAACGCCAACGATGCCTTTGGCGCCGAACTGATCCTCAAGGTAGTGGCCCCCAGTGACAGCGAGCTGGCTCTGATCAAGAGCGGCACCGTGTTGGTGGGCATGCTCAATCCGTTCAGCAATGAAACCATCGCCAAGCTGGCCGAACGTGGCATTACTGCCTTCGCCCTCGAGGCGGCACCACGCACTTCCCGGGCCCAGAGCCTGGACGTGTTGTCGTCCCAGGCCAACATTGCCGGCTACAAGGCTGTGCTGCTGGCCGCCCACTACTATCCGCGCTTCATGCCAATGCTGATGACCGCCGCTGGCACCGTCAAAGCAGCCCGCGTGCTGATCCTCGGCGCCGGTGTGGCAGGGCTGCAGGCCATCGCCACGGCCAAGCGCCTGGGTGCGGTGATCGAGGCCTCGGACGTGCGCCCAGCTGTGAAGGAGCAGATCGAGTCCCTGGGGGCCAAGTTCGTCGACGTGCCTTACGAGACCGACGAAGAGCGCGAGTGCGCTGTAGGTGTCGGTGGCTACGCCCGTCCCATGCCGGCCAGCTGGATGCAGCGCCAGGCCCAGGCGGTCCACGAGCGTGCAAAGCAGTCCGATATCGTCATCACCACCGCGCTGATCCCAGGCCGCAAGGCACCGACGCTGCTGAGCGCCGAGACCGTCGCCCAGATGAAACCCGGCTCGGTGGTCATCGACCTGGCAGCAGCACAGGGCGGCAACTGCCCGCTGACCGTAGCGGATCAGGTCGTGGTCGAAAACGGTGTAACCATCGTCGGCCCGACCAACCTGGCCGGCGCGGTAGCTGCAGATGCCTCGGCGCTGTACGCCCGCAACCTGCTGGACTTCCTGAAGCTTGTCTTCACTAAAGAAGGGCAGTTCGAAGTCAACCTCGAAGACGACATCGTCGCCGCGTGCCTGATGTGCCGCGACGGCCAAGTCATCCGCAAAAACGCCTAAGCAGGGATTCAGACGATGGAAGAGCTTATCTCCCCCGGTATCTACAACCTGATCATCTTCGTGCTGGCGATCTATGTCGGTTATCACGTGGTCTGGAACGTCACACCCGCACTGCATACGCCGCTGATGGCGGTGACCAACGCCATTTCCGCCATCGTCATCGTCGGCGCCATGCTGGCTGCCGCCCTGACCGTGACCCCGCTGGGCAAGACCATGGGCACCCTGGCCGTTGCCTTGGCCGCGGTCAACGTGTTCGGTGGCTTCCTGGTGACCCGCCGCATGCTGGAAATGTTTAAGAAGAAAGCGCCCAAAGCCGTGAAAGAAGAGGTGCAGAAGTAATGAGTATGAATCTGGTAACAACCCTCTATCTGATTGCCTCGGTGTGCTTTATCCAGGCGCTCAAGGGACTTTCGCACCCGACCACGTCCCGACGCGGCAACCTGTTCGGCATGCTGGGCATGGCCCTGGCGGTACTGACCACCATTGGCCTCATCTATAAGCTCGGCGCAGAACTGGCCACCGCCGGCATCGGCTACGTCATCGTGGGCCTGCTGATCGGCGGCACCGCCGGTTCGATCATGGCCAAGCGCGTAGAAATGACCAAGATGCCGGAGTTGGTGGCCTTCATGCACAGCATGATCGGTCTGGCCGCGGTGTTCATCGCCATTGCCGCCGTGGTCGAACCGCAGTCTCTGGGCATCGTCAAACACCTGGGCGATGCGATCCCCGCTGGTAACCGTCTGGAACTGTTCCTCGGCGCGGCCATCGGTGCCATCACCTTCTCCGGCTCGGTGATCGCCTTCGGCAAGCTGTCGGGCAAGTACAAGTTCCGCCTGTTCCAGGGCGCACCGGTACAGTTCGCCGGCCAGCACAAACTCAACCTGGTGCTGGGCCTGGCCACCCTCGGCCTGGGCGTGACCTTCATGGCCACCGGCAACCTGGGCGCCTTTGCCCTCATGCTGGCCCTGGCCTTCGTCATGGGTGTGCTGATCATCATCCCGATCGGCGGCGCCGACATGCCGGTGGTGGTATCGATGCTCAACAGCTATTCGGGCTGGGCAGCGGCAGGGATCGGTTTCTCCCTGAACAACTCGATGCTGATCATCGCCGGTTCCCTGGTGGGCTCCAGCGGCGCGATCCTTTCGTACATCATGTGCAAGGCGATGAACCGTTCATTCTTCAACGTGCTTCTGGGCGGTTTCGGCAACAGCGCCGATGCGGGTGGCCCGGCCGGTGCACAGGAAGCCCGTCCGGTGAAATCCGGCTCGGCTGACGATGCGACCTTCCTGCTGACCAACGCGGACACCGTGATCATCGTTCCCGGCTACGGCCTGGCGGTAGCGCGGGCCCAGCACGCGCTGAAAGAGCTGACCGAGAAGCTGACCCACCGCGGCGTAACCGTGAAGTACGCGATCCACCCGGTAGCGGGGCGCATGCCCGGCCACATGAACGTATTGCTGGCCGAAGCCGAAGTGCCTTACGACCAGGTGTTCGAGATGGAAGACATCAACTCCGAGTTCGGTCAGGCCGACGTGGTGCTGGTCCTAGGTGCCAACGACGTGGTCAACCCGGCGGCGAAGAACGATCCGAAATCGCCGATCGCCGGCATGCCGATCCTCGAGGCTTTCAAGGCCAAGACCATCATCGTCAACAAGCGCTCCATGGCCAGTGGTTATGCCGGCCTGGACAACGAACTGTTTTACCTGGACAAGACCATGATGGTCTTCGGCGACGCCAAGAAAGTCATCGAAGACATGGTCAAAGCCGTCGAGTAAAGCTGCTGTAGCGCAATAACCCAAACCTCAGCCTTTAGTAGGCTGGGGTTTTTTATTTACACCATAAAGCCGACAGAAGGCTCTAGATCAGGGCCTTTCATTCGACCTTTGTCGCGGGGCGTTTTTTTTTGAAATCACTAGACTGCGCTTCTTGCTTCCGTTGCCCGAGATAACAATCCATGTACCGTGATCGTATCCGCTTGCCTTCGTTGTTGGATAAGGTGATGAGCGCCGCCGACGCTGCCGCCCTGATTGAGGACGGCATGACCGTCGGCATGAGCGGCTTCACCCGCGCCGGTGAAGCCAAGGCCGTGCCCCATGCCCTGGCCGAACGGGCCAAGGTGACCCCGCTGAAAATCAGCCTGATGACCGGTGCCAGCCTGGGCAACGACCTGGACAAGCAACTCACCGAAGCCGGCGTCCTGGCCCGGCGCATGCCGTTCCAGGTGGACAGCACCCTGCGCAAGGCGATCAACGCCGGCGAAGTGATGTTCATCGACCAGCACTTATCGGAAACCGTCGAGCAACTGCGCAACCAGCAGCTCAAGCTGCCGGACATTGCAGTAATCGAGGCTGTCGCCATCACTGAACAGGGCCATATCGTGCCGACCACTTCGGTGGGCAACTCCGCCAGCTTCGCGATCTTCGCCAAGCAGGTGATCGTCGAGATCAACCTGGCGCACAACCCGAACCTGGAAGGCCTGCACGACATCTATATCCCGACTTATCGTCCAACCCGCACCCCAATCCCACTGGTGAAGGTCGACGATCGCATCGGTAGCACCGCGATTCCGATCCCAGCGGAAAAGATCGTCGCCATCGTCATCACCAACCAGTCCGACTCGCCGTCTACCGTGTCCACCCCGGACAGCGAAACACAAGGCATCGCCAATCACCTGATCGACTTCCTCAAGCAGGAAGTGGATGCCGGACGCATGAGCAACAAGCTCGGCCCGCTGCAGGCGGGCATCGGCAACATCGCCAACGCGGTGATGTGCGGCCTGATCGAGTCGCCGTTCGAGAACCTGACCATGTACTCCGAGGTGCTGCAGGACTCGACCTTCGACCTGATCGACGCCGGCAAGCTCAGCTTCGCCTCGGGCAGCTCCATCACCCTGTCGAGCCGGCGCAACGCCGACGTGTTCGGCAATCTGGAACGCTACAAGGACAAGCTGGTTCTGCGCCCCCAGGAGATCTCCAACCACCCGGAAGTGGTGCGCCGCCTGGGCATCATCGGCATCAACACCGCCCTGGAGTTCGACATCTACGGCAACGTCAACTCCACCCACGTCTGCGGCACGCGGATGATGAACGGCATCGGCGGCTCCGGCGACTTCGCCCGCAACGCGCACCTGGCGATCTTCGTCACCAAGTCGATTGCCAAGAGCGGGGCGATTTCCAGCGTGGTGCCCATGGTCAGCCACGTGGACCACACCGAGCATGACGTCGACATCCTGGTGACCGAGATCGGCCTGGCAGACTTGCGTGGCCTGGCGCCACGTGAGCGGGCGCGGGTGATCATCGACAACTGTGTGCATCCGTCCTACCGCGACGCGCTGAATGACTACTTCACCAAGGCCTGCGCCTTGGGTGGTCACACACCACACATACTGCGTGATGCCCTGAGCTGGCACATCAATCTGGAAGAAACCGGGAAAATGCTCGCCGAGTGATTGATACAGTTGGTAGCTGACGCAAACACAGTTTCGTCAGCTCGCCAGCAGCCCATCATAGGCCGACAAAAACTGTACTGCTGTACCGGTCTCTCCCTCGCCTAAAACCGTTAACTTCCAATCAAAAACCGCCTAAACGCACCAAAAAGGTGCTGACAGGTACAGTTGCGCCATTTACGAACAGTACAGCCTCTATAAACAGTTAACTGGTCCTTCACAATACAGGTGAACTGTATCTACAGAGTCTTGCGCGGGAAGAGGATCATGGGCACCAGTTAAATCACTACCTGATCCCGCCACAAGCGGAAGGATGTCAACCATGGAACGTACACTCAGTTCCGAACTGTTCTTCGAAGACAAAGCTGAAAAAACCCAGGCTTCCCTGCCTCTGCGCGTTATCGCCAACCTGATGCTGTGGCAGCGCCGCATCTCCAGCCGCCATCAACTGGCTCGCCTGGATTCGCGTCTGCTGGCCGATGCCGGGATCAGCGAAGCACAACGCTACGAAGAGCTGAGCAAGCCGTTCTGGCGCTAACTCAGCGTCGCTGGCTCTGACCCTCCGGGTCCACCGCCAGCACCCCGAATTGCATACACAAAACCCGTCGCGGGAAACTGCGACGGGTTTTGTCGTTGTGAGCCGATGACAAACGTTCAGAGGTGAAGGGCAGTCTGTACCAGCCAATGATAGGTACAGTTTAATAAAACAAAAATATAATAGGTACAGTTAAAATCCCAGCCTATCTGTCTCTTCGCCGAGAAACCCAATAGCTTGATGCTGCAAGCCAATCGTTCGACGTCTCGACGAGGACTGCGTCATGAATTCATTGTTGGCAGCCCCCAGCCCTGACACAGATCTGTGCGAATAGAAAAGCTCAGCCTAATATCTGAAGTGACGTAGCGATTTTCTTCCGAGTTGCGTCAGTTTCATCGGACACAGCACCTCGCAGTGGCTGCCCGGCGTCTCACTCAGCGCCCTTTAATTGTCTGTTTCATTCACAGGAGTTACCCATGTCCCGTCTTCGACTGCTCAGCGCTGCCGCACTGCTGTCCCTGGCCGCCAATGCCCACGCCACTAGCCTGATCGTGACCACTGACGCCATTGTCGGCGCCCTCAAGGCCACGACCGATGCGACCTCCGACGTCACCTCCTCCCTGCGCGACAACAAGATTGTCCGCGCTGCCCGGGATGACGCCGCCAGCTTCGTCGCCACCGACGGCGCAATTCGCGGGGTAAAACTGGAAAGTGCCTTCGCCCACATCCGCCAACAAGCCCCTCAGTTGCAGGCCACTGACACACAACTGGCTCAAGCAATCCTGGCGATCTGACCTGCCGTTTCAGGTGCGTGTACGCACCTGAAACCCTCTGCACTGGCCCTGCCCGGGCCATTGCGCTAGCCTTGGCGCTGGTTTTCAGCTGTCGAGACTCTTGGGTTTGTTCCGAATTTCGCTTTTCGCTCCACTATTGATCGCTATCTGTTGGGCCTCCTCGGTGCAGGCATTTGACCTGACGACCCAGAGCTCGGTCATCACGGCTTACGCTACAAGCCAGGTGACCTCGGCGCCCTTCGACCATAAACTGCTGCTCGCCGCCCAGGATGACGCCGCCGCCTTCATTGCGACCGACGGCCAACTGCGTGGGGCACGCCTGGAGTCCGCACTGAAGTATCTGCGGCAACACCAGGCAAAACTTCATGCCAGCGACCTTGAACTGGCGCAGGCAATTCTCGTCCAATAGCCATCCCTGTTATTCCGGAGTCGTTCCATGCGTAGCCCGCTGATTGCCGCCACCCTTGGCCTGCTGTTGTTGGCCGACGTGGCCCAGGCACAAACCCTGGTGGCCACCAGTAATATCATCGTCCGCGCCTCTGGCCGCACGATCGATTTCACCTCGGACACCACCACCTCGATCCGAGACTCCAAAGTCGTGCGCGAAGCCCATGACGATGCCGCCAGCTTTGTCGCCAGCAATGGCGATATCCGTGGCGCACAACTGGAAGCTGCCTTCACTGCACTGCGCACCCAATTGCCGGAAGCCCGTAACGCCAGCGATCAGGTCCTCGCCGAAGCTATCCTCGCTCTGTGAAGCCAGTTTTCGCCTGGCTGCTGGCCGGGACCCTGGGGCTGCTCTGTGGCACCGCCCAAGCCGACCTGCAATTGCGCCTCAAGACCGATGGTTTGAGCCCGGCGCAACAACGCGCCAGCCAGGCGCTGCTGGATGAAGCGATGCAGGCACTGCCGCCGCGCTTCATCCAGCAACTGGATCGCACCATTGATGTCGGCTGGACCGACCAGATGCCCGACAATGCCTATGGCGCGGCATCCCTGGTTGCGGAACTGGACCTCAATCGTGCCCTGTTGCCCAGCCTGGCCGATGGCTCGGCTGCGACCCAGAAGACCAGTCGCCCCCACGGCACCGTGCGCCGGGAACTGCTCGCCACCGTACTTCATGAACTGACCCATATTTATGATCGTGCGCGTTTATGGCCCAGCGCCGAACGCAGCCTGATCCAGCGCTGCACCCGCAAGACCGGTACTTCCGGCCTGATCGGCCTGCCGGATGAGTGCCGGGGCCAGAACGATCGCCGCTTTACCCTCAGCGACGACCCGCGGCTGCTGGACCTGGCCGGCTGGCCGCAATATGTCGGTCGCCGCGGAGAGCGGGAACAGCACAACCGGCAGGTTGCCCGCAGTCCGGACCTCTACGAGATCACCAACCCGAAAGAGTTCGTAGCGGTGAACATGGAGTACTTCCTCCTCGATCCGAGCTACGCCTGCCGCCGGCCGGCGCTGTATCGCTACTACCAGGAACATTTCGCCTGGGCCCCTGCAGCCAAGGACAATTGTGCCCAGTCCTTTGCCTTCCTCAACGCCGGCAACGACTTCGCCAAGACGCCCCTGGGCAAGGTCGACCCGGAACGGGTCTACGCGGTGGACTACCTGCTGGCCGAGGCCAACCAGAACTGGGTCAGCCGCTGGGGCCACAGCATGCTGCGCCTGGTGATCTGTGCCCCGGGCCGCCCCCGAGGCCCGGATTGCCGCCTGGACCTGGACCAACACCTGGTGCTGTCCTACCGCGCCTTTGTCGGCGACGTACAGTTGTCCAGCTGGGATGGCCTGGTGGGCAAATATCCTTCGCGGCTGTTCGTCCTGCCGCTGTCGCAAGTCATCGATGAATACACCAAGACCGAACTGCGCAGCCTGGCATCCGTGCCCCTGAAGCTGTCACGCAGCGAGATCGAGGAAGTGGTGGAGCACGCTGCCGAGATGCACTGGAGCTACGACGGCAACTATTACTTCCTGTCCAACAACTGCGCAGTGGAGAGCCTCAAGCTGCTGCGCAGCGGCAGCAACAACAAACAACTGATTGGCCTCGACAGCATCATGCCCAACGGCTTGCTGGAAGTGCTCAAGGGCAGGGGACTGGCGGACACCAGCGTGCTCGACGATCCCCGGGAAGCGCTGCGCCTGGGCTATCGCTTCGACTCCTTCCGCGACCGCTACCAGGCCATGTTCGAAGTGATCAAAAAGCACCTGCCGATCAAGCAGGCCAGCGTCGAAGACTGGCTGTCACTGAGCGCTGCGCAACGCCGCCAGTGGTTCGACCGGGCCGACCTGCGAACCAGCGCGGCCTTGCTGCTCCTGGAGCAGGCCAGCTATCGCCGGCAACTGTTGCTGGCCCAGGACGAGGTCAAGCAGCGCTACCTGGGCGCCCGGGAACTGAAGAATGGCGGCATGGAAAAAGCCAACAAGACCCTGCAGGAAATTCTCGCCAACAGCGGCTTCCTCAGCCGACCGGCGGAACTGCTGGGCAGCAGCGGCTATGGCTTGCCTCAGCCCGGCGAATGGCAGCGCCTGGAGTCCGAAAGCAGTGAGCGGCAGAAACAGCTGCAATCGCTGACCGGCGAACTGGACAAGGAAGTGCGGGCGTTGCTCGAACCAGCCCGGGCCGCCGAGATCGCCGCCAACGAGGCCAATCTGAAGCAGGTGGGCGAGCACCTGCGGGCTCTGCACAAAGCAGCGGGTGGGTTGGAGCTGCCTTGAAAGTTTCGCCGGCAAGCCGGTTCCTACAGTGTTTCCTCGGGTTCTTCCGGCAGATGCTCATCCAGGTGCAGCCAGGGCAGCCGGCTGTCGGTCCAGATATGCCGGTCCGCAGGCGCCCGTTCCGGGTGATCCAGAGTGGCAATGGTGACATCGATGCTGTCCGGGCTCAGACGGGTAACCAGTGCCAAGTGAGCACCGCAGTCAGCGCAGAAATAGCGCGCACAACTTGCAGATGAGTCGTAGCGCGCGGGAACGCCTTCCAGCCACTTGAAAGCCTCGGCGGGCAGGGTGATCCAGGTGGTCACCAGACCGCCGCTGACCCGGCGGCAGATCGAGCAATGACAGTGGGCGATATCCCGCAGTGGCCCGCTGAACTGGTAGCGCAGCCGCCCGCAGTGGCAGCCGCCGGTGTGCAACTCACTCATGTGCATTCCTCTTTTGGGCCCATGCCCGTCACTTTATGCCGCTGGTCGCCTGCCGCAACATCCACCGTTTCCTTTCAATGCCGAAAGCTGGCTGAAAGCTTCCCCGATTAGGATCGCCTCCACTACCGGCAAAAGACCGGTTGGCCACAGCGGGCGTTTCTGGCGCTCCCGGCCCTATTAACAACAACAATGGTGATTCTGATGTCCGCTCGTACCCGCCTGTTCGCTTCGACTCCTCCCGTACGCCTCGTGCTTGCCGTTCTGCGCTGATCCCACCCGGTTCGCCATTCCCTAGCCGCGCTACGCCTGGAGTATTCCCATGCTGACTTTCCTTGGCTTTGCCATGGTCATCACGTTCATGTTCCTGATCATGACCAAGCGTCTGTCCGCGCTGATCGCGCTGATCATCGTGCCGATCCTGTTCGCCCTGTTCGGCGGTTTCGCACCGAAGATCGGTCCCATGATGCTCGAAGGCATCACCAAGCTGGCGCCCACCGGCGTGATGCTGATGTTCGCCATTCTGTATTTCGCCCTGATGATCGACTCCGGCCTGTTCGACCCGGCGGTACGCAAGATCCTCAAGCTGGTCAAGGGCGACCCGCTGAAGGTCTCGGTCGGCACCGCCGTGCTGGCCCTGGTGGTGTCCCTGGACGGTGACGGCGCCACCACCTACATGATCTGCGTGGCCGCCATGCTGCCGTTGTACAGCCGCATCGGCATGAGCCCGCGGATCATGGCGGGCCTGATCATCCTCGCCGGCGGGGTGATGAACATGACCCCCTGGGGCGGCCCGACCGCCCGCGCCGCCAGCGCTTTGCACGTGGACCCGTCGGCCATTTTCGTGCCGATGATCCCAGCGATGCTGGCCGGTGTGGTGGCGATCCTGGCGATCGCCTATCTGTACGGCAAACGTGAACGGGCACGCCTGGGCGAACTGCACCTGGCGGGCGATGAGATCGATCACAGTGAAATCAGCGTCTCGCAGTACCCCGACGCCCGTCGTCCGAAGCTGATCTGGTTCAACGGTGCCCTGACCTTCGCCCTGATGTGCGCGCTGATCGCCGGGCTGCTGCCCTTGCCCGTGCTGTTCATGGTGGCCTTCAGTATTGCCATGATCGTCAACTACCCCTGCCTGCAGCAGCAGAAGGACCGGGTCGCGGCCCACGCCGGCAGCGTGCTGGCAGTGGTCGGGCTGATCTTCGCTGCCGGTATCTTCACCGGCATCCTGTCCGGTACCGGCATGGTCGACGCCATGTCCAAGAGCCTGCTGGCAGTGATCCCTGAAGCCCTGGGGCCCTATCTCGCGGTGATCACCGCGCTGGTGAGCATGCCGTTCACCTTCTTCATGTCCAACGACGCCTTCTACTACGGCGTATTGCCAGTGCTGGCAGAAGCCGCCAGTCATTACGGCATCACGGCGGTGGAAATGGCCCGGGCGTCGATCGTCGGCCAACCGGTGCACTTGCTCAGCCCGCTGGTACCCTCGACCTATCTGTTGGTGGCCCTGGCTGGCATCGAGTTCGGCGATCACCAGCGCTTCACCCTCAAGTGGGCAGTGCTGGTCTGTCTGTGCATAATGTTCGCCGCTCTGCTGATGGGGATTTTTCCGTTGTTCAGCACGCTATAAAAGCAATGATTCTTCGCTCGGGCCGGCTTCCCGGCCCGGGCCATAACAACCGCTCAAAGGAATACACGTGGAATGGCTGACCAACCCGGAAATCTGGGTTGCCTTCTTTACCTTGACCGCCCTGGAAATCGTCCTGGGCATCGACAACATCATCATGATTTCGATCCTGGTCAGCCGCATGCCCAAGCACATGCAGGCGCGCACCCGGATCTTCGGCCTGGCCCTGGCCATGGTCACGCGGATTCTGTTGCTGCTGTCGATCACCTGGGTCATGCGCCTTACGGCCGATCTGTTCGTGGTCTTCGGCCAAGGCATTTCCGGACGGGACCTGATCCTGTTCTTCGGCGGCCTGTTCCTGCTGTGGAAAAGCTCCCAGGAGATGTACCACGCACTGGAAGGTGAAGACGAAACCCTGGATGAACCCAAAGGCAAGGGCGGCAACTTCATCTACACCATCATCCAGATCGCCATCATCGACATCGTCTTCTCCCTGGACTCGGTCATCACCGCAGTGGGCATGGTGTCCCATGTGCCGGTCATGGTGGCGGCGATCATTGTCGCGGTCCTGGTGATGATGCTGGCGGCCGGCGCCATCAGCGAATTCATCGACAAGCACCCGTCGCTGAAGATGCTCGCGCTGTCGTTCCTGCTGGTGGTCGGTACGGTACTGATCGCCGAGGCCTTCGAAGTGCACGTACCAAAAGGCTACGTCTACTTCGCCATGGCCTTCTCCCTGGCGGTGGAAGCCATCAACATCAAGA
Organism: Pseudomonas sp. BLCC-B112; assembly: GCF_028550695.1. NCBI lineage: Bacteria > Pseudomonadati > Pseudomonadota > Gammaproteobacteria > Pseudomonadales > Pseudomonadaceae > Pseudomonas > Pseudomonas sp. BLCC-B112. The sequence goes on along the minus strand of NZ_JAQQGK010000011.1, from coordinate 213,856 downwards.
TGCGCACCGCCATCGCGAAGAAGAAAAAACAGCAGGACCCGGTGAAACTGCGCAAGGACATTCCTGGTCAATAAACCGCCAACGCGCTACAGAAAAAGGGGCTGTACGAGCCCCTTTTTCACGGCTGCAGGCAGCTGTTTTCATGACAGTTTTGTTTCAATCACCGGTTTAGCTATGCGATGCTGGCGTCCTGTGCGTTAGCCAACTACAGCTTAAATACATAACGTAGAACCTCGCGCAACAACGTCCATTGGCCCCGCTTGGGGCTCTTCACCCCAGGGGGGCCCTCTCATGCTGACCCTGCTCAATCTGCTTTCCGCCGTGGCCCTGCTGATCTGGGGCACGCACATCGTCCGTACCGGCATCCTGCGGGTCTACGGCTCCAACCTGCGCCACGTAATCGGTCAGAACATGGCCAGGCGACCGCTGGCCTTCGTCGCCGGCATCCTGGTAACCGCCATGGTCCAGAGCAGCAACGCCACGGCGATGCTGGTGACCTCCTTTGTCGGCCAGGGCCTGATGACCCTGACCCCGGCGCTGGCCACCATGCTGGGGGCCGATGTCGGTACCGCATTGATGGCTCGGGTGCTGACTTTCGACCTGTCCTGGCTGTCGCCGTTGCTGATCTTCCTCGGGGTGATTTTCTTTCTGTCGCGCAAACAGACTCGCGCCGGCCAGCTGGGCCGGGTCGGCATCGGCCTGGGCCTGATCATCCTGGCCCTGCAACTGATCGTCGAAGCCGCAGCGCCGATTACCCACGCCCAAGGGGTCAAGGTGCTGTTCGCCTCACTCACCGGCGACATCCTCCTGGATGCGCTGATGGGCGCGGTGTTCGCCATGGTGTCCTACTCCAGCCTGGCGGCGGTGCTGCTGACCGCCACCCTGGCCGGGGCCGGGGTGATCGGCCTGCCGGTGGCCATCGGCCTGGTGATCGGCGCCAACATCGGCAGCGGGGTGCTGGCCTTCCTCAGCACCAGCATGCAGAACACCGCCGGACGCCAGGTGGCGCTGGGCAGCCTGCTGTACAAGCTGATCGGCCTGCTGCTGATCATTCCGGTGCTCGACCCGCTGGCCCACTGGATGGACAGCCTGGACTTCAGTCCACAGGAAGTGGTGATCGGCTTCCACCTGTTGTACAACACCGTCCGCTGCCTGTTGCTGCTGCCCACTGTCGGGCCCATGGCCCGATTCTGTGCCTGGCTGATGCCCGAGCGCCCTCAGGACAACGGCCGTGCACGACCACGGCACCTGGATCCCACTGCCCTGGCCACCCCGAGCCTGGCCCTGGCCAACGCCGCCCGGGAAACCCTGCGCATCGGCGACCTGATCGACAATATGCTGGAAGCCATGCGCGATGTGCTGCGTGGCAAGCAGACCGCCATTACCCAGGAAATGCGCGCCCTGAGCGAGGATGTCGAAGCGCTGTACAGCGCCATCAAGCTGTACCTGGCGCAAATGCCCCGGGAAGACCTCAGCGAGCAGGACAGCCGGCGCTGGGCGGAGATCATCGAACTGGCGATCAACCTCAAGCTGGCCAGCGACCTGATTGAACGCATGCTGCGCAAGGTCCAGCAGCAGAAGACGTCGCAACGCCGCTCCTTCTCCGAAGTGGGTCTGGAAGAGCTGACCGGACTGCACGCGCAACTGATCGCCAACCTGCGCCTGGGACTCTCGGTATTTCTCAGCGCCGACCCGGAAAGCGCACGTCAATTGCTGCGGGAGAAACGCCGCTTCCGCGCCCAGGAACGGCGCCTGGCCCACGCCCACGTCAGCCGGCTGCAGCGCAAGATCGTCCAGAGCATCGAGACCAGCTCCCTGCACCTGGAACTGATCGCTGACATGAAGCGTCTCAACTCGCTGTTCTGCAGCAGCGCCTATGTGGTCCTGGAAACCTCGGACACCGGGGCGCTGGAAATCGAGAACATGGCTGACATCACCCATTCACCCTGAACGTCCAGAGTGATCTGAAGTCTCTAAAACTTACGCACGCCGTAAGGAAGCTTGTTATGCGTTGTCTGTTATTCGCCTGCCTGTTGCTGGGCAGTGCACAAGGATGGGCCCTGGATCGTTTTCAGGTCGAAGGCTACACCCTGCCCAACGGCCTGCAACTGCTGCTCAAGCCCGGCAGCGAACGCGGCCATGTGGCGATCCGCCTGGTGGTGGGCGTCGGCCTGGACGATTTCGCCTGTGCCGACAAGGAACTCCCGCACCTGCTTGAACACTTGCTGTTCAGCGGCATCGACGCCAGCGGCGAGGGCGGCCTGGAAGAGCGCATGCAAGCCCTGGGCGGCGAATGGAACGCCTATACCAGCAATGCCGACACCACCTTCGTCATCGAAGCCCCAGCGAAAAACCAGCGCAAGGTCCTCGATCTGCTGCTGGCATTGCTCACCCGCACTCACCTTGGCGACAACGCCGTGGCCGCCGCCAAACAGGTGGTGGAGCGCGAAGACGGCGGCCATTACTCGCACCTGCAACGCTGGCTCGACCGCCAAGACCTGGGCCACAAGGCCGGCAACCAGCTGGCGGTGGAACTGGGCCTCAAATGTGCCGAGCGCGCCGAAGTCGGGCACTTGACCCTGGCCCAGCTGGAGCAAGTGCGCAAAGACTGGTACGCCCCCAACAACATGACCCTGATCGTCGTCGGCGAACTGGATCGCCTGCTGCCGGCTTATCTGGAACGCACCTACGGCGCCCTCGAGCCGGTAGAGCCCAGCGAGCACCGCGAGCTGCCACAGATCCAGGGCACGGCCGCCGCCGAGCGCAACTTGATCCATGGCTGGGTAGGGCAGAGCGCACAATTGCACTGGCTGTTTCCCGAACCCCTGCTGGAGCAGCAGCACGACGAGACCTTCGACCTGCTCAAGGAGTATCTGGACTGGGCGTTATACCGTCAGTTGCGCCTGGAGCATGAGCTGTCCTACGGCCCCTGGAGCGACCGTGAAGTGTTTGGCAGCGTCGGTTTTCTCAGCCTCAATGCCGACCTCGAACGCGATGACCTGCCCCAGGCCCGACAGGTGGTCGAGCAGCTCAAGGCGAAACTGCTCAAGGACGGTCTGGACCCCGCGACTTTCGAGCGCCTGAAGCAGGCCGCCATCGATCGCCAGGCTTGGGCAGTACAGGGCAACAGCGCCTTGGCGGATTACTACTGGAGTGCCCTCGGCGACTTCGACAACGGCCGCTTCAGCGATCCGGCCAAGCGCCTGCGGGCGGTGAGCCTGAAGCAGGTCAACCTGGCGCTGAGGCAATTGCTGCAACAGCCGGGCTATGTGCGAATCGAAAAGCCCCTATTGGGGGACGAGCAACTGCTCTGGCTGACCGGCGGCCTGCTGGCCCTGATCGTCTTCGGCAGCCTGGGCGGCTACCTGCTGTACCGCCGGCGCACCCTCTAGCCGGTGTGGCGAGGGAGCTTGCACCCTCGCCACAGGCCGCGGCCAACAGGTATCCTGTCACGGTTTTTTCCTGCCAAGACTGTGACCCCGCCCGATGCCTAACCTGACCCACTATATTCAGCGCATTCTGGAACTGATGAAGCGCTACCCGGGGGTCATTGCGCTCGGCGGTTTCATCTCCGGAGTCGGCAGCTTCATCCTGGTGGACCGGCAACAGGGCCTGGCCTCGTGGATCGCCGTGATCCTGTTGGTGAGCTGGGTCTGGCTGATGCTGGAAAACAGCCTGACCCAACTGTTCACCAAGGTCTTCAAGCGCGAGATCCCACAACCGCTGCTGCGCTACGCGACACAAATGATCCACCAGGAAAGCCTGTTCTTCGTCCTGCCGTTCTTCTTCATCACCACCAGCTGGAACAGCGGCCAACTGGTATTCACCGGGCTGCTGGGGGCAGCGGCGCTGATTTCCATCACCGACCCGCTGTACTACAAGTGGCTGGCGCCGCGGCGCTGGCTGTTCCTCGCCTTGCACACCCTGACCCTGTTCGCCGCCTTGCTCACGGCCCTGCCGCTGATCCTGCACCTGACCACAGCCCAGAGCTTCAAGCTGGCCCTGGGCATCGCCATGCTCCTGTCCTTCCCGAGCCTGGCGTCGATCCTGCCGATCCGCAGCGTGCGCAGCGCACTGGCGGTGCTGTGTATCACCCTGGCCATTGGCAGCACCGGCTGGCTGCTGCGCTCCTGGGTGCCGCCGGCCACCCTGTGGCTGACCGAGGACGCCATCAGCACCCAACTCCAGGACCGCACGCCCGGGGACAGCCTGGAACAGGTGAGTGCCAGCCAGGTACGCAGCAGCGGTTTGTACGCCTACACCGCGATCAACGCCCCCCGGGGCCTGGACGAGCGCATCTATCACGTCTGGAAGTTCAACGGCAGCGAAGTGGATCGCATCGCCCTGGATATTCACGGCGGACGCAAGGAGGGCTACCGCGCCTGGTCCCACAAGCAGAATTTCCCCGGCAACCCAGCGGGAAAATGGCAAGTGCGGGTGATCACCGAGGACGGACAGGTGATTGGTGTGCTGCGCTTCGAGATCACCGACCCAGATCAAGATCCAGCCAAGAGCGGCGAGGCAAAGTAACGGGGATCGTGCTATTACGTAGCACTGCGTAATCGCCACACAAGCTCGGAGCTTATGAATACCCGCATGACGCCCGGCACCGCTCAACTGGATAACGCCCACACTCCGGCGCAACTGCGCATCGGCGGAGACTGGACGCTGGCCCACTACAGCGACCTCAAGCGCCTCTGCCAGAGCCTCAACGGCCACTACGACAGCAGCACCCACGTCGACCTCAACGGCCTGGGAGCCCTGGACACCGCGGGTGCCTCGCTGCTGGTAGAACTCCTGGGGACCGAACGCCTGGGGCAATCCGCCGAACACCCCGATTGCACCCTGTCCACCGCCGACCGCGCATTGCTGCATACGGTCTACAGCTCGCTCAACGATTTTTGTGTACCGGTCAAGGAACCGGAGATTGCCGTCAGCGTGCAACTGCTCTCACGCATTGGCAGTGCGGTCTACACCGTCTGGCAGGACACCCTGAAGGTCCTGGGCTTTATCGGCCTGATCCTCGAAACCCTGGCCCGGGGCCTGCTGCACCCCAAGCGCTGGCGCATCACCCCGGTGGTGGCGCATATCGAGCAGACCGGCCTCGATGCCGCGCCCATCGTCGCCCTGCTGACCTTCCTGGTGGGGGCGGTGGTGGCCTTTCTCGGGGCCACGGTGCTGGCCAACTTCGGCGCCAGCATCTTTACCGTCGACCTGGTGGCGTTTTCCTTCCTGCGGGAATTTGGCGTGCTGCTCACCGCGATCCTCATGGCCGGGCGCACCGCCAGCGCCTTCACCGCGCAGATCGGCTCGATGAAGGCCAACGAAGAGATCGACGCCATCCGCACCCTGGGCCTGGACCCGATGGAGTTGCTGGTGCTGCCCCGGGTGCTGGCCCTGCTGGTGGCGCTGCCGATGCTGACCTTCCTGGCGATGCTCTCGGGGATCATCGGCGGCGCCGTGGTCTGTGCCCTGTCCCTGGATATTTCCCCGGCGATGTTCCTGTCGCTGCTGCATTCTGACATCGGCGTTAAGCACTTCCTGCTGGGCCTGGTCAAAGCGCCGATCTTCGCTTTCCTGATCGCCGCCATCGGCTGCCTGGAAGGCTTCAAGGTCAGCGGCAGCGCCGAATCGGTGGGCGCCCACACCACCTCCAGCGTGGTGCAGTCGATCTTCGTGGTGATCGTCATCGACGCCGTGGCCGCGCTGTTCTTCATGGAGATGGGCTGGTGAGCCGCCCGACGCGCCCGCCCGCCGAGGCGGTGATCGAGGTCCGTGGCCTGTGCAACCGCTTCGGCAAGCAGAGCGTGCACGAAAATCTCGACCTGGACGTGTACAAGGGCGAGATCCTTGGCGTGGTCGGCGGCTCCGGTAGCGGCAAGTCAGTGCTGCTGCGCAGCATCGTCGGCCTGCGCCAACCCAGCGAAGGCTCGGTGCGGGTCTTCGGCCAGGACCTGCCCAGCCTGCCGGAGCAGCAACGTTCCCTGATCGAGCGGCGCTTTGGCGTGCTGTTCCAGAAGGGCGCGCTGTTCACCTCGCTGACAGTGACCGAGAACGTCGCCCTGCCACTGATCGAGCATGCGGGCCTGTCCCGCAGCGACGCCGAACACCTGGCGGCAGTGAAACTGGCCCTGGCCGGGTTGCCCCTGTCGGCCGCCGACAAATACCCATCCTCGCTCTCCGGCGGCATGATCAAGCGCGCAGCCCTGGCCCGTGCCCTGGCCCTGGACCCGGACATCCTGTTTCTCGACGAACCCACCGCCGGCCTCGACCCGGTGGGGGCGGCAGCCTTCGACCAACTGATCCTGACCCTGCGCGATGCCCTGGGCCTGAGCGTGTTCCTGGTCACCCACGACCTGGACACCCTCTACACCATCACCGACCGGGTGGCGGTACTGGCGCAGAAAAAGGTACTGGTGGCGGACGCCATCGAGATCGTCGCCGAAACTCCGGACGAATGGATTCACCAATACTTCCATGGCCCACGCGGCCGCGCGGCCTACCAGGCCGCTACACAGACCAACGAGGGATGACATGGAAACCCGAGCCCATCATGTACTGATCGGCCTGTTCACCGTGATCGTGGTGGCCGGCGCCCTGCTGTTCGGCCTGTGGCTGGCCAAGTCCAGCGTCGACAGCGCCTTCCAGGACTATCAGATTGTCTTCAATGAGGCGGTCAGCGGCCTGTCCAAGGGTAGCGCCGTGCAATACAGCGGCATCAAGGTCGGCGATGTGGTCAACCTGCGCCTGGACCCCAAGGACCCGCGCCGGGTACTGGCGCAGATCCGCCTGGGCAGTGAAACCCCGATCAAGGAGGACACCCAGGCCAAGCTGGCCCTGACCGGCATCACCGGCACCTCGATCATCCAGCTCAGCGGCGGTACACCGCAAAGCCCGCCCCTCAAGGGCAAGGACGGCCACCTGCCGACCATCATTGCCTCGCCATCGCCCATTGCCCGCCTGCTGAACAACAGCAATGACCTGATGACCGGGGTCAACCTGCTGCTGCACAACGCCAACAGCATGTTTTCTCCGGACAACGTGGAGCGGGTCAGCAACACCCTGGACAACCTGCAGAAAACCTCGGCCAGCATCGCCGGACAACGTGACGACCTGCACCAGCTGATGCAGCAACTGGGCTCTATCAGCAAGCAGACCAGCGCCATGCTGGAACAGACCACCGCGCTGATGCGCAATGCCAACGGCCTGCTCAACGACCAGGGCAAGCAGATGTTCGGCAGCGCCGAGCACGCCATGCGCAACCTGGAGCAGAGCAGCGCCACCCTGAACAAACTGCTGAGCGACAACCAGGACTCGCTGAACAATGGCATGCAAGGGCTCAACGGCCTGGCGCCGGCGGTGCGCGAGCTGCGCGAGACCCTGAGCTCGCTGCGGGCCATCACCCGCCGCCTCGAAGCCAACCCCGGCGGTTACTTGCTGGGTAACGAGAAGAACAAGGAGTTCACGCCATGAAGCCTGCCTGTCACCTGCTGGCCCGACTGGCCCTGGGGTGCACCCTGGCCCTGAGCGCTGCCTGCTCGATCCTGCCCAAGGGCGAACCACTGGATATCTACCGGCTGCCGGTAGGGCAAAACGCGACCCCTGCCACGGGCAAGGCACTGTCGTGGTCGCTGCAGTTGCTCAAGCCGCAGGCTGGCGATGCGCTGAACAGCGCACGCATCGCGGTGATTCCCCAGGGCAACCTGATCAGCAGCTACAAGGCTTCGCGCTGGAGCGACCCGGCACCGATCCTGCTGCGCAACCGCCTGCTGGACGGCTTCCAGCGCGATGGCCGGGTGCAGTTACTGAGCACCGACGACAGCAACCTGCAGACCGACCTGGCCCTGGGCGGCGACCTGCAAGCCTTTCAGACCGAGTACCAAGGCAACGCCGTCCAGGTGGTAATCCGCCTGGATGCGCGGCTGATTCGAGGTTATGACCAGAAGATCCTCGCCAGCCGGCGCTTCGAAATACGCCAGCCCCTGGAGCAGATCCAGGTGCCGGGAGTCGTGACCGGGTTTGGCCAGGCCAGCGATGCGCTGACCCGGCAGGTAGTGGATTGGGCAGTGGGGCAGGGCAACCTGGCGCTGAAACAATGAACGGCCCTTTCGCCGGCAAGCCGGCTCCTACAACCTCCGTAGGAGCCGGCTTGCCGGCGAAGGCTTATCCAAAGAACCAGTAGCAAACCGCAATCGCCGCCACCACGCCGGCGAACTCCGCCAGCAAGGCACAGCCCACGGCGTGCCGCACCCGCTGGATGCCCACCGCGCCGAAATACACCGCCAGCACATAGAAGGTGGTTTCGGTGCTGCCCTGAATGGTCGCTGCCACCAGTGCAGGGAAACTGTCCACACCCTGGGTCTTCATGGTCTCAATGAGCATCGCCCGGGCGGCACTGCCGGAGAACGGCTTGACCATGGCGGTGGGCAGAGCGTCGACAAAGCGCGTATCCCAGCCGGCCCAGGCCACCAGATGGCGAATCCCGTCGAGGCCGAAATCCAGGGCCCCGGACGCCCGCAATACGCCGATCGCGCACAGCATGGCCACCAGGTACGGCAAGAGGTTCTTGGCGACGTCAAAACCCTCCTTGGCCCCTTCGACAAAGGCCTCGTAGACCTTGACCTTGCGCAGCGCACCGATCACCAGGAACAGCATGATCAGGCCGAACAGGGTGAGGTTGCCGAGGATCGACGACAGGGATGCCAGGGCCGTGGCCGACAGAGTCGCCAGCAGCGCCATGAAGGCGCCCAGAGCCAGGGCCCCGGGAATCAGGTAGGCCAGCACCACCGGGTCCCAGAGACGTAGGCGCTGCATCACCGCCACCGACAGCAGGCCGACCAGGGTCGAAGCGCTGGTGGCCAGGAGGATCGGCAGGAACACCAGGGTCGGGTCCGCCGCACCTTGCTGGGCGCGGTACATGAAGATGGTCACCGGCAGCAGGGTCAGGGACGAAGCGTTGAGCACCAGGAACAGGATCTGCGCGTTGCTGGCGGTGGTGGCGCTGGGGTTGAGTTCCTGCAGGGCGCGCATGGCCTTGAGGCCGATCGGCGTGGCGGCGTTATCAAGGCCCAGGCCGTTGGCGGCGAAGTTCAGGGTGATCAGCCCCAGGGCCGGGTGCCCAGGCGGCACTTCCGGCATCAGGCGCTTGAACAGCGGGCCCAGGATCTTGGCCAGCCAATCGACGATGCCGGACTTCTCGGCGATCCGCAGAAAGCCCAGCCACAGGGTCAGGGTGCCGAACAGCAGCACCATCACCTCCACCGACAGCTTGGCCATCGCGAAAATGCTTTCCACCATGGCGGCAAAGATCCCGGCGTTGCCGCCCACCAGCCACTGCGCCAGGGCGGACACGGTCGCTACGATAAAGAAGCCAAGCCACAGGCCATTGAGCATCGGTCATATCCCTCGGAAGATGCGGCGAATGATAGCGGGGCCCGCAGCAACGACAAACCCCGGATTACCCGGGGTTCGTTTATTGCAGGAGCCGGCGTGTCGGCGAAGGCGCATCTGAGCCGTATAGAGGACTTGAGGGCCTCTGCGTCGGCAAGCCAGTTCCTACACCGAGGCGCTTAGCCTTTGGACGCTTCGCCTGCCGGCAGCTTCTCTTTGCTGCGCCAGTGCGGCAGGGAGTTCCAGTAGCGCTGGCCCTTGGCATCGTCGTACATGCCTTCCCAACGGGCGATGACCAGGACTGCCAGGGCGTTGCCGATGACGTTCAAGGCGGTGCGCGCCATGTCCATCACACGGTCGACACCGGCGATGAAGGCCAGGCCTTCCAGCGGAATGCCCACGCTGCCCAGGGTGGCCAGCAGCACCACGAAGGACACGCCCGGAACTCCGGCAATGCCTTTGGAGGTGACCATCAGGGTCAGCACCAACAGCAATTGCTGGCTGATGGACAGGTCGATGCCGTACAGCTGGGCAATGAAGATCGCCGCGATGGACTGGTACAGGGTCGAGCCGTCCAGGTTGAAGGAGTAACCGGTGGGCACCACGAAGCTGCAGATGGCTTTCGGCGCGCCGTAGGCTTCCATCTTCTCGATCACCCGCGGCAGCACGGTTTCCGAGCTGGCGGTGGAGTAGGCCAGCACCAGTTCATCCTTGAAGATGCGCATCAGCTTGAGCACCGAGAAGCCGAACAGGCGGGCGATCAGGCCGAGGATCACGAAGGCGAAGAAGGCGATGGCCACGTACACCAGGATCACCAGCTTGGCCAACGGCAGCAGGGAGGCGAAACCGAAGTTGGCGACGGTCACCGAGATCAGGGCAAACACACCAATCGGCGCGTAGTTCATGATCATATGGGTGACTTTGAACATGCTTTCCGAGACGCCCTGGAACATCTTCACCAGCGGCTCGCGCAGATCGGACTGCAGGCTCGACAAGCCCAGACCGAACAGCACCGAGAAGAAGATGATCGGCAGCATCTCGCCACGGGCCATGGCCGCGAAGATGTTCGATGGAATCAGGTTGAGAATGGTCTCGATGAACGCATGTTCATGCTGCACTTCGGCGGCGGTGGCCTGGTACTTGGAAATGTCCACGGTACCCAGGGTGCTCATGTCGATGCCCGCGCCCGGATGGAACAGGTTGGCCAGCAGCAGACCCACGACGATGGCGATGGTGGTGACAATTTCGAAGTAGATGATGGTCTTCAGACCGATGCGGCCAAGTTTCTTGGCGTCGCCGACACCGGCAATGCCGACGATCAGCGAGGAGATGACGATCGGAATCACGATCATCTTGATCAAGCGGATAAAGATATCGCCTGCAGGTTGCAGAACGTTGCTGACCCACCAGGCCTTTTCAGCACTGAAATGATTGAGCAGCGCGCCAATTGCAATCCCCAGGACCAGACCGATGAGGATCTGCCAGGCGAGGCTTAATTTTGCCTTCTTCATATCATTACCCTTACTTCAGTTGGACTCGGGCTGATGCGCGAACTGGAACGCTCAATGGCGGAAAAGTTTGTGCATCGGCCCCCGTATAAGGTCATCCCGAACGAGCATTTACGGCTCTCTGCGGGCGAAAAAAGGCGCAACTATTCCGATGCTAGGGGGGCGCGTCTAATGCCGTAAACGCCTACCCTATGCCGAATCGGCATGAGTTTTTACAAACTAAACGGGCGTCCCAACCGGTTCGAATACGACATTTCGGCAGGCAGAAATACCGTGAAACGGCCATTTCAGGCGGCGTGCAGGCTTGTCGGAAGGGTCAGGAAAAGGTCTGAAAAAGTTTAGGATTACTCTGATTCGGGCGTTCGGAAAGGTTGCGCAATTGACGCAAAGTTTCTCGATATACGGTCGCAGAGAAACACCAGGAAACGTTTGACTGGAGTCAAAGGAAAATTTTTTTCTTGGGGAATCACGAAAAAGACGGACCGATGGCTCTAGGACAAGACTTTGCTCTTCAAGCACGCCGCAAGCTCGTCAAGTCGATGCTCGACCTGGGAGCTTACGCCGCTGCTCTTTCCTGACCCGGCCCTTGCGGAGGCACTCCCTGTACCCCTAGGTCACTCCGATCATCAGTGGATCAGAACGTCCCGACCCCTTGGTCATGCACTCACCCTCCTCGGGTGGTGCAACAGTCGAAAGAGCCAGGGCGGCCCTTTCTTCTAGCTGTTATGCAAAATCGGCAATGCGCGCTCAGTACCAGTTCGGGTCTTTGCGCAACTGCTCCTGAAGCAATGCCCGCATTCCTTCATCGGGTTTGCCGAGAAAGCGGTAGCTCGCGTGACGGGTCGGTGACTTGTCCGCAGGCAAGCCCGCAGGCACCTCCACCAACATCGCGTAGGCATGCTTCTTGTCGAAGCTGAAGGCCACGATCAGGCGCTGGTTCTGACAACTCTGCGCAGTCTCACAGAGCGGTCCAACCAGGTACTGATCGCCGTCTTCAGTCACTGCGTTCATCTGTTGCTGAGCATCGCCCGACAGGTTCATCACCCATTCAGGCAAGCGCTCTTCCTTGTGCACAACCCCCTGCCAGGTGTCACGAAACTGCGGGTCCGAACCCAGCAGTTGGTTGGTACGTGCCTGGCCATCATTGGCCGCCGACGCCAGGGCGCTGACGCCCAGCAGCAGCGTGGCAACCAATGTTTTCAACGAAAGACTCATGGTCAGCCTCGACCACGACGGCCAAAGAAGAACGAAGCGATGAACATCACCAGGAACACGACAAAGAGAATCTTGGCGATACCCGTGGCGGTGCCCGCGATACCACCGAAGCCCAGGACCGCAGCGACAATGGCAATGATCAGGAATGTGATTGCCCAGCTCAGCATGATGATTCTCCTTACTCTTCTATTAATAGTGCTCAGGGGTGCTGCCTATGGAGCCGGTCGTGCGCCGCCGAATGCGGCCCAGACCTTGGTGCCTAGAACACCCAGCGTTCCTGACGCGGAGCCTCAAGCACCGGTTGTGCCTGGTCGACGGCCATCAGTTGCACTGGCGTTGCATCGTTGATCTGACTGCTCACCGAACTGAAATGGGTCTGGGTGAAGTGATGAGCCGGCACGCGCGGGGCGGGTGCCTGGCTATCCTGCCAACGCTGGAACTGCTGTCCGGCGATCAAGGTGACCAGTAACGCCAGGCTGGCAAACAGGCCTTGCTGGAGATGCAGTGGCGCGATACGCAATTGGGCAAGACCTTGGCGATTCATCCTGAAACTCCTCCCACACTGGTGGTGATGTTGTTATGGAAGCCCTGACTTGCGCTTCACGATGAGAGGGATATTGCAGTCTGCATGCCAGCTTTTAATCAGAAAAATAATTCAATAAAATCAATCACTTATAGCAATTCAAAGACGCTAACTCACACGCATCCTGCACGATCCCCACCGGCCAACCGTGCGAAATGCACGATCGGACCGTTCCGGGTCCATGGCTTTTTGATCAGAGGGGGAACTTTGCCGAGCCGCGGACAGCCTGATACAGACCCACCCAGGGTCTAGCCTTGGCAAAATATTAGGGATTTCAGTCTGTTAGCCATTTCCGGCGGAGATATCTAACCTTCAGGCCGTGGAATGGATCAGAATCAACCTTGCAACTTGCCCGATTTTTCTGGGACTAAATAAGATCATTCATTAAAGGAGCCTGGGAAATGGAGTCAGCGCCGGAGAATCAAGGCCGCATCCTGCTGGTGGATGACGAATCTGCCATCCTCCGCACCTTCCGCTACTGCCTGGAAGACGAGGGCTATACCGTGGCCACCGCCAACAGCGCGGCCCAGGCGGATACGCTGTTGCAACGCCAGGTGTTCGACCTGTGTTTCCTTGACCTGCGCCTGGGGGAAGACAACGGCCTTGATGTGCTGGCCCAGATGCGTACTCAAGCGCCCTGGATGCGGGTGGTGATCGTCACTGCCCACTCCGCCGTGGACACGGCGGTGGACGCAATCCAGGCCGGTGCCGCCGACTACCTGGTCAAACCCTGCAGCCCCGACCAACTGCGCCTGGCTACCGCTAAGCAACTGGAAGTGCGCCAGCTCTCGGCGCGCCTGGAAGCCCTGGAAGGCGAAGTGCGCAAACCCAAGGACGGCCTGGACTCCCACAGTCCGGCGATGAAAGTGGTACTGGAAACCGCCCGCCAGGTGGCCAGCACCGATGCCAATATCCTGATCCTCGGCGAGTCGGGTACCGGCAAGGGCGAACTGGCCCGGGCCATCCACGGCTGGAGCAAACGGGCGAAGAAGTCCTGCGTGACCATCAACTGCCCATCGCTGACCGCCGAGCTGATGGAAAGCGAACTTTTCGGCCACAGCCGCGGCGCTTTTACCGGGGCCAGCGAAAGCACCCTGGGCCGGGTCAACCAGGCCGATGGCGGCACCCTGTTCCTCGACGAAATCGGCGACTTCCCCCTGACCCTGCAGCCCAAGCTGCTGCGTTTTATCCAGGACAAGGAGTACGAGCGCGTCGGCGACCCGGTGACTCGCCAGGCCGACGTGCGCATCCTCGCCGCCACCAACCTCAATCTCGAGGACATGGTGCGCGACGGGCGCTTCCGCGAAGACCTGCTGTACCGCCTGAACGTGATCACCCTGCACTTGCCGCCCTTGCGCGAACGCAGCGAAGACATCCTGCCCCTGGCCGACCGCTTTCTTGCACGCTTCGTCAAAGAGTATTCGCGACCGGCCCGAGGCTTCAGCGACGACGCCCGGGAAGCCCTGCTCAATTACCGCTGGCCGGGCAACATCCGCGAACTGCGCAACGTGGTGGAGCGGGCAAGCATCATCTGTCCCCAGGAACGGGTTGAAATCAGCCATCTGGGCATGGCCGAACAGCCCACCAACAACGCCCCGCGAATCGGTGCCGCGCTGAGCCTGGACGAACTGGAAAAAGCCCATATCGGCGCCGTCCTGGCCACCAGCGACACCCTGGACCAAGCGGCCAAGACCCTGGGCATCGACGCTTCGACCCTGTACCGCAAGCGCAAACAGTACAACCTGTGAGCATCACCCTATGAAGTTAGCGATGAAACTGCGGACCCGGCTGTTTCTGAGCATCTCGGCCCTGATCACCGTGGCCCTGCTGGGGCTGGTGCTCGGGCTGGTCAGCGTGCTGCAGATGGCCAGTACCCAGGAATCGTTGATCCGCAACAACTTCATCACCCTGGATCTGGGGCTCAAGCTGCGCCAGACCCTGGGTGATCAGTTGATCATCATGCTCAGCAACAAGCCCGACTCCGCAGCCCTGGAAGCCTCGCGGCAGCACTACCTGGACCTCCTCGACCAGGGCATCGCCCACGAACAGCAGAACACGTCCGTGGGTGGTTTCAAGCAGGCCCGCAGCGACTACCTGAGCTTCTACCAGGCCTTCGAACACAGCAACACTGCCGCGAGCCTGAACAACAACGAGGCGCTGACCGAGCGTTTCAATACCTTGCGCAACGGCCTGATCAACGAACACAAGCGGGCCCTGGACAACATCAGCCAGGTGGAACGCCAGGCCCGGGACCGTGCCTTGCTGGTAGCCGGCTTGCTGGGCCTGGTCGGCCTGGCGGTGCTGATCATCGGCTTCATCACCGCCCATGCCATTGCCCGGCGCTTTGGCGGACCGATCGAAGCCCTGGCCAAGGCCGCGGACAAGATCGGCCAAGGCAATTTCGACGTCACCCTGCCGATCTCGGCCGCCGCGGAAATGAACCTGCTGACCCGCCGCTTCGGCATCATGGCCGAAGCCCTGCGCCAGCATCAGGCCACCAATGTCGATGAACTGCTGGCCGGCCAGCAGCGCTTGCAGGCGGTGCTCGACAGCATCGACGACGGCTTGTTGATGATCGACCGCCAAGGCCGCCTGGAGCACCTCAACCCTGTGGCCCAACGGCAATTGGGCTGGGACCAAGAGCGCCTCGGCCAGGGCCTGGGCAGCGCCCTGCAACGCCCGGAGCTGGATGAACAGCTGCAGCTGGTTCTGCGTGGCGGCAACCTGGAGCGGGCCCCGGAAGACCTGGATATCGAGGTCGATGGCGAATCGCGCCTGCTGACCTACAGCCTGACCCCGGTGAGCCACACCCAGGGCCATATCCTTGGCGCGGTGATGGTGCTTCATGACGTCACCGAACAGCGGGCATTCGAGCGGGTACGCAGCGAGTTCGTATTGCGCGCCTCCCACGAACTGCGAACCCCGGTCACCGGCATGCACATGGCCTTCGGCCTGCTTCAGGAACGCCTGCACTTTGCCGAAGAGTCCCGGGAAACCGACCTGCTCAATACAGTCAACGAAGAAATGCAGCGGCTGATGCAACTGATCAACGACCTGCTGAATTTTTCCCGCTATCAGAATGGCCTGCAGAAACTCACTCTCGCGCCCTGTCCCCTGGAAGAGTTGCTGGAGCAGGCCCAAGGCCGCTTCAACGAACAGGCGCAGCGGCAGGACATCAGCCTGCTGCTGGAGATCCAGGCGCCACTGCCGCGCCTGCACGCCGACCGTCCGCAACTGGAACGGGTTCTGGACAATCTGATCGACAACGCCCTGCGCCATACCGCCAGTGGCGGCCAGATCCGCCTACAGGCCAGGCGCCATGGCGAACGGGTGATTGTCAGCGTCGAGGACAATGGCGAGGGCATCGCTTACGGTCAGCAGGGTCGGATCTTCGAACCCTTCGTTCAGGTCGGACGCAAGAAAGGCGGCGCCGGGCTCGGACTGGCCCTGTGCAAGGAAATCGTCCAGCTCCACGGTGGACGCATGGGCGTCTACTCAAGGCCGGGGCAGGGCACCCAGTTCTATCTGGCCCTGCCGCTCTAGGGCTTCAGGCTTCATCATCCAGGCGCCGGGGCACCAGACGCCGGCCCCGGGTAATCAGCTCGGTAAACTGCAAGGCACTCAGGGCATGGGCGAACAGCCAACCCTGACCGAAGCTCACCCCCTCGCTGCTGAGCAGCGAAGCCTGGTCCTCGAATTCTATGCCCTCAGCGATCACCGTGAGATTCAAGGCGTGGGCCATGCGAATGATGTGGGGCGCCACGCCACTGCTGGCAGCATCGTGACCCAGGGCGTCGATAAAGGCCTTGTCGATCTTCAGGCAATCCACCGGCAGGCTTTGCAGATAGGCCAGGCTGCAGTAGCCGGTGCCGAAGTCATCGATCAGCACCTGATGCCCGACATCCCGCAAGGCCTGCAGGTTGTTGCGCGCCACCGCCACGTCGATCAGGCCACGCTCGGTGACCTCGAAGGCGATCTGTCGCGCCGCCACCTTGTGCAAGGCCAGAAGCCGCGCCATGACCTGACCGATGCGCGGCACCATGACATCACAGGCCGCCAGGTTGACCGAGATATACAGCTGGGGATTGGCTCGCAGTACGTGCCCCAGTTGCTCCAGCAGACGCTGCAGCACGAAGTCGGTGATCTGGCGGATCTGCCCGGTGTTTTCCGCCAGCGGAATGAACAGATCGGGACTGGTCAGGGTGCCGTCCGGACGCCGCCAGCGCAGTAACGCTTCGGCCCCTACACAGAGCCTGCTGTTGAGGTCGAAGATCGGCTGGTACAGCACCTGCAGCTCACCGCGTCGCAGCGCCCCTTGCAGCTCTGCTCCCAACGACTGGCGCTGCCGCGCCAACTGATACACCAGCCCGCCGATAAACAGCGCCAGCAACAGACTGAACGGTAACAACCACCACCAGCCATCGAGTATTTCCGCCTGCAGGCTGGCCCGGGGCGTGATCAGCACCAACTGGTACTCGGGATTCTGGGTCGGCATGCGATAGATCAGCAGGTCCGGGGTGACCTGCAGCGGCCCATCGCGACTGGCGCGCCAGGGCTCCACCGGCGGCCAGGAACGGGCCTGACCCAGTACCGGAATCGCTCGGGAGCCATGCTCGACCACCACCATCAGGCTGCCACCGGCCGGCAAGTCCACCACATCGGTCAAGTGCCCACGGGAGGTGGCCACGCGAAAATTGCCCCGCCCCAGCATCAGAGCAGCGAGGTTTTCATTGGGTTGGGTCGAGGTGTTGAGCCAGTAGCTGTAGGTCGGCCCGCGGATATCCGGAGCCCTGGGCGAGGGCAGGAGATTCTGCCGCGGCCAGTTTGAGCACGTCTGGGTGGCATCCATGTAGGCCGCTTCATAAATGAAGCGATAGCTGTAGCTGACCTGCTGCAGGGCTGCGATCAGCTCGGCGTTGCACTCACGCAGCGGCTGGGCCTCCAGCACATCCAGGCCTTCACGCAGTTGTCCGAACAGTTGCTCCAGACGCTCCAGAAAACGCTGGCCCTGGGCGTTCATCTGTTGGCTTTCTCGCTGCTGGACCTGATGCATGGCCACTCCGGCACTGCCCAGCAACAACACCGCCGCGCTCAGTGCAGCCGCCAGCGTCGCCAGCAACCAGGGGCGATGGAACCAGGTACGCAGGGTCTGGCGAGCAACCGGCATCATGAAAGATCCGAAGGATTACCAATGAGTTATAGCAACTGATTGAGCAATCGGCCCGAACCGTCCGGCGGCGTCATTATTTTGTCTGGTTGAGCACCTGCAGGATGGCTGCGCTTTCGGCGTCCGGGGTGCCGTCGAATCGGCCCGGGCGATAGTGCATCTGGAAAGCCGCCAGCACGTGGCGGGTGGCCACATCCAGTTCGCCAGTCTGCGGCGTGGCATAGCCCAGGACCGCCAACTGTTGCTGGAACCAGCTGATGCTCGGCAGGTTGGCGGCAAAAAACGCCTGCTGGCGGGCCACTGCCTGAGCGTTTGGCCACAGGCCGAGTCCGGCGTCGGCCAGGCGCTTCCAGGGGAACAGCGGGCCCGGATCGAGCTTGCGCGATGGCGCGATGTCGCTGTGGCCAATGATGTGACGCGGGGAGATGTTGTTGCGCTTGCTGATGTCCTTGAGCAGCACGATCAGGTTCTGGATCTGCGCTTCGCTGTAGGGATACCAAAGCCGTCCGTTGGGGCCATCACGAAAGCCCGGGTTGACGATTTCAATGCCGATGGAGCTGGAGTTGAGCCAGGTCCGGCCCTGCCACTGGCTCTCGCCGGCGTGCCAGGCGCGGTATTGCTCGTCCACCAGTTTGTAGATCGTGGCGGACTTGTCGTCGCCGATCAGGTAATGACTGCTGACCTGACCGTGGGTCAGCAGGGCCAGGGAGCGTTCCAGGGATGCCGAGGTGTAATGAACGATGATGAACTGGGCGCGCTGGTCGTAATTGACCGAAGGGTGGCTGGTGTCAATACGCGGACCGCTGGCACAACCGGCGAGGACCAGGAGCGAAAAAGCAAGAGCAAGAAGTTTCATGGCAAAGGGCAGTACGCTGAAGAAAAGAATGCAACAGTGTAACGTACTGCTCCCAACGCCATGGGCAAAACCGAGGTTTCAGACAGGAATCGGCAAGCGTCTCAGCCTGCCTCTACCCGGTTGCGACCCGCATCCTTGGCCCGGTACAACGCCTGATCGGCTCTTTTGATCACCAGATCGCTGCGATCACCGGCCTTGAAGGCACTCAGTCCGACGGACACGGTAATGGTCACTGGCTCGCCCTTGAAGTGGAACGGACACGCCTCGACCGCCGCTCGCAGCGCTTCCACTATCCGCGCGCCCGCTGGCAACGGGGTATTGGGCATCAGCAGGACAAACTCCTCGCCGCCAAAGCGCGCGATAAAGTCGCTGCCACGCAGGCGCTTGCGCAACACGTTGGCGATGATCTTCAACACCTTGTCACCGGCCAGATGACCGTAGTTGTCGTTGATCCGCTTGAAGTGATCGAGGTCGAGCATGGCCAGCAGCAAGCTGTTGCCATGTTGCCGCCATTGACCGACCTCGTGCTCCAGACGCTCGGTCCAGGCGGCGCGGTTGGGCAACCCGGTCAGCGGATCGATCAGAGCCTTTTGCCGCTGTTCCTCCAGGTGCTCACGGTAGCCCTGGGCCTCCTGCTCCATGCTCGAAACCCGCTCTGCCAGGCTTTGCAGACGGGCCGCCACTTCCTTCTCACGCTCATCGCGCTGCTTCTGGTGGTGATCCATGGTGCCCAGCAGACCTTCCAGATGGCTTTCCAGTACCTGCTTGAGGTCATCCAGGTCTGCCGCCTCCTGCACGCTGCTCTGCAGGCCATCGACCTGCTCACGGATCTGGGTGTCCATGGCCCGTGCCGCCGAGCTACTGTCGGCGTGGCCATCACTGGCCGCCTGCAGATTGCTCTGGAAGGCCTCGAGGCGCTCGTTGAGCTGTTTGAGGTACGTCTCGAACTCATGCTGGCCCGAATCGGTGATTGCCAACATCAGTACCGCCAGATCATCGAGGATTGGCAGCAATTCATACCAGTTCAGGCCATGTTGCAGACGATCACGCATGGCTTCGGCCTGAGGCCGATGGCGTTCCGGCAGACTCAGGTCATCGAGCAGTCCCAGCAGGGTGTGTTCGATATGCTTGGCCACCGAGCTGTAGGAGGGCTCAGGAGAGTCCGGCAGGGCGTAGAGCACATCGTGCTCGGATTGCTCTGGATCGATGGCCGCCAAGGCCTCGGCCATGACCGGCGGCAAGGGCAGGCTGTCGAGCAGCACTGCCGGGGAAACCGCGGGAAGCGGCAACAGCTCATCGGGGTTGTGCGGACCGGGCTCGCTCTGAGGTGCGGCGGGTACTTCTGCCGGCGGCTGCAGAGGCGCTACCGGTAAAGCATCGACGGCGACAGAGGCCAGAGGCGCGACCTCGGCTGCAGCCGGAGCCGGAGCTTCGATCGCGACCTGGGGCGCTGGCTCAAGGGGTGCTTCCTGTGCCAGGACTGGTGGCACGAATGCCACCACCGACGACGGGGGCGGTACGCTGGCCGTTTCGGGCTCAATCTTGGCAGGGGCCTCGGAAACGGGCTGCGCAGCGGGTGTTGCCTCGGGCTTGGCCGGTGTCACGGCGACAGGTGCCGGAGGGACCTCAGCGACTTCCGGCAAATCCGTGGCCGGGGTCTGATAATGCTCGCGAACCACTTCGTCCGCTTCGCCAGCCTCTTCAACCTGGGGACGGGAGTCCACCGCAGGGACAGGAGCAGGCGCCGCTGGCGTAACCACCTCAGCCTGGGGAGCATCGGCGGCGTCACGGGCACCGAACAGGCGCTGCAGCAGACTCGGGCGACCTGGTTCGGCGGGAGTTTCCAGCTGGCTCAGGGCCTTGCCCTGAAGATTGCTCAGCTCCCCCAGCAGCAAGGGGATCTCTCGCGCCTGACTGACCCGGCCATCCAGTTGCTTGGCGAAGGCCTTCAACGGGCGGCTGACTTCCCGGGGCAGGGGCAGTGACTGCAATTGGGTAACCAGGGCGGTCAAGGCACTGCTCATCTGGTTGACCCGGGTTTCACGCCGCTGCTCGGAGTCCAGCACGGCTTTTTCCAGACGGGGCAGCAGCGCTGCAAGCCCGGCATCCATGTCGTCGGTGCGCACAACCTCGCGCATCTCCTTCATGCACTGGTCGACCGCACGATCGGTACCCTCCGCCGCCAGGGTGCTACGCACCAGGCCACGACGTAGCAAGTCCAGTCGAGCGGCCCATCGGCGCTCAAGCTTTTCCTGCTGCTCGATACTTTTGAGGTATTTCTCTTTCCAGCGTTGGGCGTCGTCGCTCATTCATCGGTTCCGCGAGGTGCAGGACTCAACGCGGGCAATGCATCGGCCGTGAGCGAACCCGGCAGACGAATCTCTACCGCGACCGGCAGGTGATCGGATATGGGTTGGGCCAGGACTTCGACTCGCTCCAGGGTCAGGCTGGGGCTGAGCAGGATATGGTCCAGGCAGCGTTGCGGACGCCAGCTGGGGAAGGTCGCCTGCAGTTGCGGCGCCAACAGGCTGAGGTCGCGTAAAGGGGAGTGCTCCAGCAGATCGCTGGCGTGGGTGTTCATGTCTCCCATCAGCACTTGATGCTTGTAGCCACCAATCAACTCGCGGATGTACGCCAGTTGCCGGGTTCGAGCCCGGGCGCCGAGCGCCAGGTGCATCATCACCACCACCAGCGCCTCGGGGCCTTCGCCAAATCGCACAAGGATCGCGCCGCGCCCCTTGGGGCCGGGCAGTGGATGGTCTTCGATGGCCCAGGGGCGCAAGCGACTGAGCACACCGTTGCTGTGCTGAGCCAGGCGTCCCAGGTTGCGATTGAGCTGTTGGTACCAGTAAGGGAAGGCACCCAGTTGGGCCAGGTGCTCCACCTGATTGACGTAGCCCGAACGCAGGCTGCCACCATCGACTTCCTGCAGGGCTACCAGATCGAAGTCCCCCAGCAGATTGCCGATCTTCTGCAGGTTGTCCGCACGTCCGTTATGGGGCAACAGGTGCTGCCAGCCACGGGTCAGGTAATGGCGATAACGCTCGGTGCTGATACCGACCTGAATATTGAAACTGAGCAAACGCAGGCGACTGTCAGCCGGCAGCCCGGTCGACGCCAAATGGTGCTCGTTGACCTGCGGATCATGCAGGCCAACGATGCGTTCAGAGCCCCAGCGCGGCATGGCGGCGGCGCTTACTTGGCTGCGCGCTCTTTGGCAATCAACTGGTCGGCGACGCTCAGCGCACCTTCAGGACCACCGGCGGAGCCCAGGTCGAAACGGTACTTGCCGTTGACCACCATGGTCGGTACGCCAGTGATCTGGTAGGCCTGAGCCTTCTTCTTGGCGTCTTCGACCTTGCCTTTGACGGCGAAGGAGTTGTAGGTGCTCAGGAATTTGTCCTTGTCGACGCCTTCGGCCACCAGGAACTCAGCCATCTCCTCTGGAGTGGCGAGTTTCTTGCCGTTATGGATGGCTTCGAACACGGCCTTGTGAACCTTGTGCTCGACGCCCATGGCTTCCAGGGTGATGAACAGTTGGCCATGAACGTTCCAGATACCGCCGAACATCGCCGGGATACGCACAAAGTTGACATCGCTAGGGAGTTTTTCAACCCAGGGATTGATGGTCGGCTCAAAGGCGTAGCAGTGCGGGCAGCCATACCAGAACAGCTCTACCACCTCGATCTTGCCAGGCACGGCAACCGGAACGGCGCTGCTCAACTCGACATATGTTTTACCGGCTTCAAGCGGCTCGGCGGCTTGAGCGGTCACGCCAAACAGGCTGGCGGTGACGAGAGCGGCGCTGAGAATCAGATTACGCATGCTTTACTCCTGGACAATTTTGGCGCCTCGCGCGACCTGAATTCAGACAGATCATGGCGGGCTTGAGTTCGCTAGTGTAGCGGCAGACGCCATAAAAAAGGGCGGCCTGAGCCACCCTTTATGCTTGCACCGTCAGATTAATCGATCATTAACGTTGCCGCGGCTCAACACCCTCGGCAACTTGATCGAGCAGGCCTTAGTGCAGGCCCTGAATATAGCTGGACACCGCCTCGATGTCTTTGTTGCTCAACTTGGCGGCGATACTGCGCATGACCATGGTATCGCCGTCATTGGTGCGGTTGCCTTCGCGGAAGTCGGTCAGCTGCTTGGCCACATATTGTGCGTGCTGCCCACCCAGGTGAGGGAAGCCGGCCGCTGCGTTACCGGCGCCATTTGGCGCATGGCAGCCGGTGCAGGCAGGCATGCCTTGATCCAGCTTGCCGCCCCGGAAGAGTTCTTCACCACGGGCCACGACTTTAGGATCAGCGGCGCCGACGCTGCCTTTCTGGCTGGCGAAGTAGGCGGCGATGTCAGCCAGGTCCTGATCATTCAGATTGGTCAGCATACCGGTCATTTCCAGCACTTGCCGCTTGCCGGACTTGATGTCGTGCAGCTGCTTCTCCAGGTACTTTTCCCCCTGACCCGCCAGCTTGGGAAAGTTTGGCGCCATGCTGTTCCCATCAGGGCCGTGGCAAGCGCCACATACTGCGGTTTTCGCCTGACCGGCAGCAGCGTCGCCTGCGGCATGGGCGACACCTGTGATGCCCAAGGTCAACAGCAGACTCACGAGTAATTTGTTCATCAGCTAATCCAACTACGGCTA
Organism: Pseudomonas sp. BLCC-B112; assembly: GCF_028550695.1. Lineage (NCBI taxonomy): Bacteria > Pseudomonadati > Pseudomonadota > Gammaproteobacteria > Pseudomonadales > Pseudomonadaceae > Pseudomonas > Pseudomonas sp. BLCC-B112. The sequence goes on along the minus strand of NZ_JAQQGK010000011.1, from coordinate 190,489 downwards.
AGGGTTAAGAGTTATGGACCGGAATCACTCGCTCATCCAATGGATGATGGCTCGGTAATCCTCGGCACTGCAGTCCATGCACAAACCACGCGGCGGCATCGCCTTGAAACCCTGGGTCACGTGTTGCACCAGCGTCTCCATACCTTGCGCCAACCTCGGCGCCCAAGCTTCCTGGTCGCCCTTGCGGGGCGCCGTGGGTAGTTGGCCGGAATGACAAGCCCCACAAACACGGTTGTACACAGCTTCCGGATCCTGTGTAGCCTGAGCGCTGTAAAGCGGCATCAAGACACCGGCAGCTAGCAGCCATTTCGTCATAAAACGACCTTTTCAGGGTTGAGAGCGTGCTGCGTTCTAATGCGCATTCAAGGTTTATCGCTCTCGTGAACTTCATCCTACGCTGGGACAAAGCGCACACAAAATCTGCGGCATTATATACTGGCGTTACTGAAACGGAAACGACACCGCTCGCCGCGTCCACTCTCGGCATCGCCCCTATCGGAAATCCCATGCAACTCAAGAACCCCATCCTCGGTCTGTGCCAACAGGCTACGTTCATGCTCAGCGCCGCCAAAGTCGATCAATGTCCTGACGATGACGGCTTTGAAGTGGCCTTTGCCGGGCGCTCCAACGCCGGTAAATCCAGCGCCCTGAACACCCTGACCCACGCCAGCCTGGCACGCACCTCGAAAACCCCGGGTCGCACGCAGTTGTTGAACTTCTTCAAGCTAGACGACGATCGCCGTCTGGTCGACCTGCCGGGCTATGGTTACGCCAAAGTACCGATCCCGCTGAAGCAGCACTGGCAGCGCCACTTGGAAGCTTACCTGGGCAGCCGCGAGAGCCTTAAGGGCTTGATCCTGATGATGGATATCCGTCATCCCATGACCGACTTCGACCTGTTGATGCTGGACTGGGCGGTCGCCAGCGGCATGCCGATGCACATCCTGCTGACCAAGGCAGACAAACTGACCTATGGCGCAGCCAAGAACACCCTGCTCAAGGTGCAGTCGCAGATCCGCAAGGGCTGGGGCGAAGCGGTCACCATCCAACTATTCTCGGCCCCCAAGCGCATGGGTCTGGAAGAGGCCTACACCGTGCTGGCAGGCTGGATGGAACTGGCCGACAAAGGCGCCGAAACCGAGGCCTGAGAAAGAGTTTCAAATTGTCTGCGCGGTGATTAGGCAAGGCAAAAAGCGGCGGGAAAGCGGAGTTTAGGGGCCTAAATGAGCATTTCCCGCCGCTTTTTAACGCAGCATGGTCGCCGCGCAGGCAATTTTCAGGCAAAAAAAACCCCGGACTTCGTATGGGGAGGGGGAAGTTCGGGGTTCAAGTTCTAGACCGCTAGGGCGGGGTCCAGATATCTGCCAACACTTAACACAACATAGGAGCATCGAAGGGCTTCACCAGCCATTCAGTAACTCTGAGTGAGCTTTCACCGATTTAGTTCCGGCGGATTGCAAAAACTATTGGCAATAAACGATGAAATTTTCCGTGCTAATAGCCCCTGGCCAGCTTTTACCGCGACACTATGCCGCGGCAAAAACCGCTTAAAAGAGCCCTTAGTGGGCCTCATCCCAGTTATTTCCCACGCCGACTTCAACCAATAACGGCACATCCAGGGTTGCGGCACCGCTCATGTAGCCGCGAATCTCATCACGTACTTGATCCACCAGGTCCTCACGCACCTCCAGCACCAGTTCGTCGTGTACTTGCAGAATGACCCGGGCATCCAGCCCCGAGGACTCCAGCCAGTTGTCCACCGCCACCATGGCCTTCTTGATGATATCCGCCGCCGTGCCCTGCATCGGCGCGTTGATCGCGGTGCGCTCGGCCCCGGCACGCTCCTGCGGCTTGTTGGAGTTGATCTCCGGCAGGTACAGCCGGCGACCGAAGATGGTCTCCACATACCCTTGGTCCGCCGCCTGGGCACGGGTACGGTCCATATACTCGCGAACCCCCGGATAGCGGGCGAAATAGGTATCGATGTAGGCCTTGGCCTGCTTGGTATCGACGCCGATATCCTTGCCCAGCTTCTGCGCGCCCATGCCATAGATCAAACCAAAGTTGATGGCCTTGGCACTGCGACGCTGATCGGACGTAACGTCCTTGAGCTCCACCTTGAACACTTCGGCAGCCGTAGCGGTGTGCACATCCAGGTTGTTGCGGAAGGCATTGAGCAGGCCTTCGTCCCGGGACAAGTGCGCCATGATCCGCAACTCGATCTGCGAATAGTCCGCCGCCAGCAGCTTATAGCCGGCCGGGGCGATAAAGGCCTGGCGAATACGCCGACCTTCCGCGGTGCGCACCGGAATGTTCTGCAGGTTCGGATCACTAGAGGACAGACGCCCGGTAGACGCCACAGCCTGATGATAGGAAGTGTGGATACGCCCCGTGCGCGGGTTGATCTGCTCAGGCAGGCGATCGGTGTAGGTGCTTTTCAGCTTGCTCATGGAGCGGTACTGCATCAACACCCGGGGCAGCGGATAGTCGTCTTCGGCGAGCTTGGCCAACACCTCTTCAGCCGTAGAAGGCTGGCCCTTGGCGGTCTTTTTCAGCACCGGCAGGCCGAGTTTGTCGTAGAGAATCGTCCCCAGTTGCTTGGGCGAGCCCAGGTTGAACTCCTCACCCGCGATCTCGAAAGCCTCGCGCTCAAGGGCAACCATCTTGTCCCCCAGCTCGATGCTCTGAATCCCCAGCAGCTTGTCGTCCACCAGAGCGCCCTGACGCTCGATACGCGCCAGGACCGGCACCAGCGGCATCTCGATATCGGTCAATACGCTGGCCAGGCTCGGAATGGCTGTCAGCTTCTCGAACAGCACCTGGTGCAGACGCAAGGTCACATCGGCATCTTCAGCAGCATAGGGCCCCGCCTGCTCAAGGGGGATCTGATCGAAAGTCAGCTGTTTGGCGCCCTTGCCGGCGATGTCCTGGAAGCTCACGGTGCTGTGGTCCAGGTACTTCTGCGCCAGGCTGTCCATGTCATGGCGAGTGGCGGTGGAGTTGAGCACGTAGGATTCGAGCATGGTGTCGAAGGCAATGCCGCGCACGGTGATGCCGTTGGCCTGATCGCCACCTATGGCGCAATTGGCCAGGATATTCATGTCGAACTTGGCGTGCTGACCGACCTTGAGCAGCTTGGGATCTTCCAGCAACGGCTTCAAAGCCAGCAGCACAGTGTCGCGATCCAGCTGCTCCGGAACGCCCATATAGGAGTGGGTCAACGGAACGTAGGCCGCTTCCCCGGCCTTGACCGAGAAGGACAGCCCCACCAGTTGCGCCTGTTGTGCATCGATACCGGTGGTCTCGGTATCGAACGCAATCAGCTTGGCGTTTTTCAGCTTCTCCAGCCAGACCGCAAAACGCTCCTGGTCGAGGATGGTTTCGTACTGCAACTCAAGTGGCGCCTGCTCCGCCGCTGCCGGTTGCTCTGCCACCGCCTCAGGCGCATCGGCAGAGCTGAGCTCGACGCGCTTGGCGTCACGCTGCAAATCATCGAGCCAGCTCTTGAATTCCAGCAGGCTGTAGAGCTCCGCCAGTTTCTCGCGGTCGGGCTCGCGCAAGTGCAGGTCATCCAGCCCCACATCCAGGGCCACGTCCACCTTGATGGTCGCCAACTGATAGGAGAGAAAGGCCATCTCCTTGTGCTCTTCCAGCTTGGCCGGCAAGGTCTTGGCGCCGCGAATCGGCAGGGTCGGCACGATATCAAGCTGCTCGTAGAGCTCCTTCAGGCCGCCATTGACCCCGACCAGCAAACCGGAAGCCGTCTTCGGACCAATACCCGGTACGCCCGGAATGTTGTCAGAAGAATCGCCCATCAGTGCCAGGTAATCGATGATCTGCTCGGGAGCGACGCCGAATTTCTCCTTCACGCCTTCCACATCCATGCTGCTACCGGACATGGTGTTGACCAAGGTAATGTGCCCGTCGACCAACTGGGCCATGTCCTTGTCACCGGTGGAAATCACCACCGGGCGATCCGCCGCCGCGCTGCTGCGGGCCAGGGTGCCGATCACGTCATCGGCCTCGACCCCTTCCACGCACAGCAGCGGGAAGCCCAGGGCGATCACGCTGGCGTGCAGCGGCTCGATCTGCACCCGCATGTCATCGGGCATGCTCGGGCGGTTGGCCTTGTATTGGGCGTACATGTCATCGCGGAAGGTCCCGCCCTTGGCATCGAACACCACCGCGAACGGGCTGTCCGGGTACTGCTTGCGCAGGCTCTTGAGCATGTTCAGCACGCCCTTGACCGCGCCGGTAGGCAGGCCTTTGGAGGTGGTCAGAGGTGGCAACGCGTGAAACGCGCGGTACAGATATGAAGAACCGTCCACCAGGACGAGGGGGGCTTGGCTCATGAGCAGGATCAACCTTTTCGGCGGGTCCGGCGCTAGAATAGCGGGACCGTTGACGACAAAGGGACAAGGTTATCATGCGCACACTAAATCGCTTGCTGCTGGCCGGCTTGATTGCAATCGCTTCAATGGCCGTGATCGCCGCAGAAGATGCGCCGTCAGCGGACCCGGAAGTGACCATTCGCACGGAAGGCGACAAGACCATCCAGGAATACCGGCAAAATGGCTTTCTGTACGCCATCAAAGTCACGCCCAAGGGCGGTAAACCCTACTTCCTGGTGCGCGCCGATGGCTCCGACGGCAACTTCATCCGTTCGGATCAGCCGGATATGCTGATCCCTTCGTGGAAAATCTTTGAGTGGTAAACCACTCCGACTTCAACTCATTGGCGCTGGCTCGATAGCGGCGCCCGTACTGGCAGTTTTTAACCATGTCTGTGTTCACCCCCCTGGCTCGGCCCGAGCTGGAAACCTTTCTCGCCCCTTATGGGCTCGGCCGCCTGCTTGACTTCCAGGGGATCGCCGCTGGTAGCGAAAACACCAACTTCTTCATCAGCCTGGAGCAGGGCGAGTTCGTCCTGACCCTGGTGGAGCGCGGCCCGGTCCAGGAAATGCCGTTCTTCATCGAACTGCTGGACGTGCTGCATCAGGCCGACCTGCCGGTGCCTTACGCACTGCGCACCACAGACGGCGTAGCCCTGCGGGAATTGGCTGGCAAACCGGCGTTGCTGCAACCGCGCCTGGCGGGCAAGCACATCAAGGAAGCCAACGCCCAGCACTGTGCCCAGGTGGGTGAGTTGCTCGGGCATCTGCACGTGGCGACCAAGGACAACATGATCAAACGCAAGACTGATCGTGGCCTGGACTGGATGCAGGAGGAGGGCACCCAGCTGTTGTCGCACCTCGATGCTCCCGCTCAAGACCTGCTGCAACGAGCGCTGGATGAAATCACCGAACAGAAGACCGGGATCCTTGCCTTGCCTCGGGCCAACATCCACGCCGATCTGTTTCGCGACAACGCGATGTTCGAAGGCACCCACCTGACCGGCCTGATCGACTTCTACAACGCTTGCTCGGGGCCGATGCTCTACGACGTGGCCATTGCCTTGAACGACTGGTGTTCCGACGCCGAAGGCGTGATCGACGGACCACGGGCCCGGGCGCTGTTGGGCGCCTATGCGGCGCTGCGACCATTCACTGCGGCCGAGGCCGAACTCTGGCCGACCATGCTGCGGGTGGCCTGCGTACGCTTCTGGCTCTCACGACTGATTGCCGCCGAGAGTTTCGCCGGGCAGGACGTACTGATTCACGATCCAATGGAGTTCCAGCAGCGCCTGGCACAGCGGCAACAGGTCAGCCTCACGCTGCCGTTCGCCCTGTAAAACTTTTCGCGGGCCAGCCCGCTCCTACAGGTGCACTCTGTAGGAGCGGGCTGGCCCGCGAAAGTCATCCCGCAACAATCCCTGCTTAAAGCTGCTCCAGACAGCCCGCCAGATCGTTCCCCAATTTCTCCAGCACCTGCTCATAGCCCTGAGCGGTCGCGGGCGTATAACCACCCAGCGCATCCAGCTCCGCCAGTTTCACCGGCAAGCCGGCCACCAACGTCTCGGCCAGCCGTGGACGCAGAGGCGGCTCGCTGAACACACAGGTCTTGCCCACCTGCTGCAAGCGCGCGCGCATGGCCGCCACGTGCTGCGCACCCGGCTGCACTTCCGCAGCAACGCTGAACACCCCGGCGTGCTTGAGGCCATAAGCGTCCTCGAAGTAATCGAATGCCTCATGGAACACGAAGTAGGGCTTGCCGGCGATCCCCGCCAGACGAGCCTTCAAACGGGTATCCAGGGCATCCAGACGCTCGTTGAATGCTTTCAGGTTGCTCTGGTAACGGGCAGCGTTGGCCGGGTCGGCAGCGCTCAAGTCCGCAGCGATGCGCGTCGCGATCACCCGGGCATTTATCGGCGACAGCCACAGGTGGGCATCCAGGGTTCCCGGGCGATGATCGTGATCGTGTTCGTCGGCTTCTTCGGCATGCGAGTGGCTATCTTCGGCGAAATGGCGAAGCTTCATGCCCGGCAGATCCTGCACCGCCACCGAGGGCAGGCTGCGCCCCTTAAGGACCCGCGGCAGAAAACCCTCCATGTCCGGACCGATCCAGTACAGCAGGTCCACACTCTGCACCTTGCGTACATCCGACGGACGCAGCGCATAGTTGTGCGGCGACGCACCCGGCGGCAGCAGCACCTCGGGAACCGCAACGCCGTCCTGCACCGCCGCCGCGATCAGTTGCAGCGGCTTGATACTGGTGAGTACCCGGACTTCGGCCTGGGCCGAGCCGATCGCGAACAAGCTGAAGGTAAAAGCGACAAAAAGGCGAAAAAGTGTGGGCACGATGGACACTCGAAGAGGCGAGAACGGGTAACATAATAACGTCTCTCACAAACCTCGTCGCCGCTCATGCCTAAAACACCCCTTGCCAGCCGTCCACACGACCACTCTCACTGCGTACACAGCGCACTGTCTGAGGCCGACGCCCTGTGCGCACGGCAAGGCCTGCGCCTGACCGCCCTGCGTCGGCGGGTACTGGAGTTGGTGTGGCAAAGCCACAAGCCCCTGGGGGCTTACGACATTCTCGCCGTACTCAGCGAGCAGGACGGTCGTCGCGCCGCCCCGCCAACGGTTTACCGGGCCCTGGATTTCCTCCTGGAAAACGGCCTGGTACACCGCATCGCCTCGCTTAACGCCTTCGTCGGCTGCAACCACCCGGAACACGCGCACCAGGGTCAGTTCCTGATCTGCCGCGAATGCCACGCCGCCATCGAGCTCGAACAGAAATCCATCAGCGACGCCATCATCACCAGCGCCCGCGACGTCGGCTTCGTGGTCGAGGGCCAGACTGTCGAAGTGGTCGGACTCTGCTCGGGCTGCCAGGGGGCTTGATGAGCACTGCGTTGATCCGCCTCGAGCAGGTAGGGGTGACCTTTGCCGGGCAGAACGTCCTGGACAACATCCAGCTCAGCGTCGAGCCCGGGCAGATCGTGACCCTCATCGGCCCCAACGGCGCCGGCAAGACCACCTTGGTGCGCGCCGTACTGGGCCTGCTCAAGCCCGACAGCGGCAGCGTCTGGCGCAAGCCCAAGCTGCGGGTCGGCTACATGCCGCAAAAGCTCCATGTCGACCCGACCCTGCCCCTGTCGGTACTGCGCTTTCTGCGCCTGGTGCCGGGCGTGGATCGCAGCCGAGCCTTGGCAGCCCTCAAGGAAGTCGGCGCCGAGCAGGTGATCGACAGCCCGGTGCAAAGCATTTCCGGTGGCGAAATGCAGCGCGTGCTGCTGGCCCGGGCATTGCTGCGCGAGCCTGAACTGCTGGTACTCGACGAGCCGGTACAAGGCGTTGACGTCGCCGGCCAGGCCGAGCTCTACAGCCTGATCACCCGCCTGCGGGACCGGCATGGCTGCGGCGTGCTGATGGTCTCCCATGACTTGCATCTGGTAATGAGCACCACCGACCAGGTGGTCTGCCTGAACCGCCACGTCTGCTGCTCGGGCCACCCCGAACAGGTCAGCGGCGATCCCGCCTTCGTCGAGCTGTTTGGCAAGAACGCACCAAGCCTGGCGATCTACCACCACCATCACGATCACGCCCATGACCTGCATGGCTCGGTGGTCACCCAGCCCGCCTCGGGCCACCCCCATGTCCACGGAGAAAACTGCAAGCATGGCTGATTTTCTGCTCTACGCCCTGCTCGCAGGTTTGGCCCTGGCGGTGGTTGCCGGCCCCTTGGGGTCCTTCGTGGTCTGGCGGCGCATGGCCTACTTTGGCGACACCCTGTCCCATGCTGCGCTCCTGGGAGTCGCCCTGGGTTTCCTGCTGGATGTCAGCCCCGCCGTGGCCGTCACCGTAGGTTGCCTGTTGCTGGCGGTGCTGCTGGTGACCCTGCAACAACGCCAGCCTCTGGCATCCGACACGCTGCTGGGGATTCTTGCTCCCAGCACCCTGTCCCTGGGCCTGGTGGTACTAAGCTTCATGCATGAAGTGCGAATCGACCTGATGGCCTACCTGTTCGGTGACCTGCTGGCGATCAGCCCGGGCGATCTGGCGTGGATTCTCGGCGGCAGCGCAGCGGTGCTGTTGCTGCTGGTGGCACTGTGGCGGCCCCTGCTGGCAATCACCGTGCACGAGGAGTTGGCCAAGGTCGAAGGCCTGCCCGTGGCTGCGCTGCGCCTGGCGCTGATGCTGTTGATTGCCGTGGTGATTGCGGTGGCGATGAAGATTGTCGGGGTATTGCTGATTACCTCGTTGCTGATCATCCCGGCCGCTGCGGCACAGCGTCACGCCCGTTCGCCGGAGCAGATGGCCCTGGGCGCAAGCCTGCTGGGCATGCTCGCGGTGTGCGGCGGGCTGGCGCTGTCCTGGTTCAAGGACACCCCGGCCGGGCCGTCGATCGTGGTCACGGCCGCCGCATTGTTTCTGCTGAGTTTTGTTCTGCCCCGTCGAGGGGTGTAGACTTGCTCGCTTTTTGCGCAATTAGAGAGTCGCAGGAATGAAGCCGTTCGCCTCCCGTTATCTGCTCCTTGTCGCATTCTCCCTGCTGCTGGGGGCCTGCCAAAGCACGCCACCGGCGACCACCCAGGTCCCCGATGCGCGGGCCTCGGCCATCGCGCAGCTGGAACAAAACATTGCCAGCAGTGAGCTGGCCACCGCTGAAGACCAACTCAGTGCACTGCAGGCACAAACGCCTGACGACCCACAGTTGGTGCAATACCAGCGGCAGATTGCCGAAGCCTATCTGCAGCGCAGCCAGATCGTCTTGCAAAAGGGCGATGTGAACGCAGCGGCCACAGCCCTGAGTCGGGCTCGGGCGCTGATGCCCAAGGCCCCGGCGCTGACCGGTGGGGTCAACAACGCCATTGCCCATGCACGCAAGGCCGAGCTGGACCAGGCCGAAGCCGCCTTGAAGGCTGCCGAAGCGCGCCCAGCGGCCAAGCTGATCGATCCTGCGGCCCAGAGCACCACCATCGCCTTGAACGTCACCGATATCCGCAAGCTGCGTCATCAGCTCGATGCGCTGGCCACCGATGTGGTGAATTATCAGTGCGACGTGAGCATCCAGGTGCCGCGCACCGAGGATTATCCCTGGCTGTCGACCTTGCTCGGCAAGCGGGTGAAGAAACTCGACCCGGACTTTGAACAGAAGATCAGCCGGCAGATCGTGCGCCATGTACCGGCGCAGATTGTCTTGAGCCCGCGCAAGGCGCAGTAAAGCCTTCGCCGGCAAGCCGGCTCCTATCGGGAGCGGGCTGGTCGGCGAAAGTTTGTTCAGGCCGGGATTGCCTTGGCCTTTTCCTCTCGATCCCAGACCCGATGCTGCCCAATGGCGGCAAAGAACGCTTTGAGTGCCTTGGCATCTCCTCCAACGATCAAGCCCTTGTCCGCCTCCAGCTTGAGCACCGCCAGCAGCTCCCGGGCTTCGCCGTGCAAGGCGATGGCCTTGAGATGTTTGTAGGCCTCCAACAGGTAATGCAGCGCCACACCATTGCCGCTCAGGGTCTTGATCGACTGCGCGCCGCCCGGCACGAACACCGCGTCGAACGCCACTGACGGCAGACCCTCCATGGAAGCATCCACCGGCAAACGCTTGCCATCCGCGCTGGTAACCGGTGCCGAGGTTGGCCCTAACAGCTTGGCGTGCGCCCCTTCAGCCTTGAGAGCCTTCTTCAACGCGTCAATCGCTGCACCATCAACGCCGTTGGCCGCAAGAATCGCCACTTTCCGCGTTTTGATATGACCCGGCAGCAGGTTCGCCTGGCTCAGGGCCGGCGAGCGTGTCAGCGACGTCTTGCGCTCAGCCACAGTGGCCTTCTTCGGCGCCGCCAGGCCCAGGTTCTCGGCCACACGAGCGGCCAGGTGCAGATCGATGTTGGCGAGAATTTCGTTTACCTGCCGCTCACGGATCCACTGCCGCTCGACCTTGCCCAGCTCGAAGCTGTAGGCCGCGATGATGTGTTCCTGCTCGTGCTTGCTCATGCTGTTGAAGAACAGCCGCGCCTGGGAGAAATGATCGCCGAACGACTCGCTGCGCTGGCGGATCTTGTGGGCATCGATGCGCTCGTTATAACTCTCGAAACCACCATCCTGGGCCGCCGGCGGGGTTTCTTTCGGCCAGCCCCCATCAATGGAGTTCGGCTCGTAGGCAGCCCGCCCCCTGTCGATGGTGCTGCGGTGCATGGCGTCGCGCTGACCATTGTGCAAAGGGGTCAGCGGTCGGTTGATGGGCAGCTCATGAAAGTTCGGCCCACCCAGGCGACTGATCTGCGTATCGGTGTAGGAAAACAGCCGCCCTTGCAGCAGCGGGTCGTTGGAGAAATCGATCCCCGGCACGATGTGCCCCGGGCAGAAGGCGACCTGCTCGGTTTCGGCAAAATAATTGTCCGGGTTGCGGTTGAGCACCATCTTGCCCAGGGGCGTGATCGGCACCAGTTCCTCGGGGATCAGCTTGGTGGGGTCGAGAATGTCGAAGTCGAAATTGTGTTCGTCTTCTTCGGCGATGATCTGCACGCCGAACTCCCACTCCGGGTAATCCCCGGCTTCGATGGAGTCCCACAGGTCACGGCGATGGAAGTCGGTGTCCTTGCCGGCGAGCTTCTGCGCCTCGTCCCAGACCAGGGAACAGGTGCCCACCGTCGGCCGCCAGTGAAACTTGACGAAGCTTGCGCTCCCCTCGGCGTTGATCAGACGGAAGGTGTGCACACCAAAGCCCTGCATGCTGCGCAGGCTTTTCGGAATGGCCCGGTCGGACATGGCCCAGATCACCATGTGTGCCGATTCCGGCTGCAGGGAGACAAAATCCCAGAAGGTGTCGTGGGCCGAGCCGCCGGTGGGGATTTCGTTATGCGGCTCGGGTTTCACCGCATGCACGAAGTCGGGGAACTTGATGGCGTCCTGAATGAAGAACACCGGCATGTTGTTGCCCACCAGGTCGAAGTTACCTTCGTCGGTGAAGAACTTCACCGCAAAACCCCGTACATCACGCACGGTATCGCCGGAGCCTCTTGGTCCCTGGACCGTGGAAAAGCGCACGAACACCGGGGTCTTCTTCTGCGGATCGCGCAGGAAACCGGCCTTGGTCAGCGCCGAATGATTGTCGTAGCTCTGGAAGTAGCCATGGGCGCCAACACCCCGGGCGTGGACGATGCGCTCGGGAATCCGCTCATGGTCGAAGTGGGTGATCTTCTCCCGCATGATGAAGTCTTCCAGCAGCGAAGGACCACGAGCGCCCGCCTTGAGGCTGTTCTGGTTGTCAGCGACCTTCACCCCCTGATTGGTCCGCAGGGCCTGGCCCGTGGCGTCGGAGCGGAACGGCTCCAGGCTCTGCAACTTGGTGTTGCTGTTGCCCCGGTCCAGGGTATCGGTCCCGGCCATCTGGCTTTTCGGGGCATTGGGCTTTTTCGTACTCATCAGACAAAAACTCCTCGTTGGCGAAGCCCCTGGCGCGCCGGGGCTTCGTGAACACAGGCCCGCAGGCACGGCACCTGGGGCTTTTCGAGTGGCTTAAGTAGTGACTGACGAGAAACCGCGAGCGTTCCTTTTTTATGACCTTTGATCGCGTTATTGCCAAATGGCAGGATGATTGCGAAATAAATGCTAAGAACCTCTATACGGACAGGCTAAAATGCGCGCCCGGCTAACCGCTGATCCTTTTCTAACGCGCCCCACAAGGTTCGCTACGTGATCGAGTTTCAAAACGTCCATAAAACCTACCGGGTCGCCGGTAAGGATATTCCCGCCCTGCACCCGACCAGTCTTCGGGTCGAGAATGGTCAGGTGTTCGGCCTGATCGGTCATTCCGGCGCGGGCAAAAGCACGCTGCTGCGCCTGATCAACCGCCTGGAAAACCCCAGCGGCGGCACGATCATCGTCGACGGTGAAGAAGTCACCGCGCTGGACGCCAACGGCCTGCGCCGCTTCCGCCAGCAGGTCGGGATGATCTTCCAGCACTTCAATCTGCTGTCCTCCAAGACTGTGGCTGACAACGTCGCCTTGCCCCTGACCCTGGCCGGCGAGCTGTCGCGCAGCGACATCGAACGCCGTGTGGCTGAGTTGCTGGAGCGGGTCGGCCTGTCCGACCACGCCAAGAAATACCCGGCACAACTGTCCGGCGGCCAGAAGCAGCGCGTCGGCATCGCCCGCGCCCTGGCCACCAAGCCGAAGATCCTGCTGTGCGACGAAGCCACCAGTGCCCTCGATCCGCAGACCACGGCCTCGGTCCTGCAACTGCTGGCCGAGATCAATCGCGAGCTGAACCTGACCATCGTTCTGATCACCCACGAAATGGACGTAATCCGTCGCGTCTGTGACCAAGTGGCGGTCATGGACGCCGGCCAGATCGTCGAACAGGGCTCGGTGGCCGAGGTGTTCCTGCACCCCAAGCACCCGACCACCAAACGCTTCGTCCAGGAAGACGAGCAGATCGACGAGAACGAGCAACGCGACGACTTCGCCCACGTACCGGGGCGTATCGTGCGCCTGACTTTCCAGGGCGATTCCACCTACGCACCGCTGCTGGGCACTGTGGCCCGGGAGACCGGGGTCGACTACAGCATCCTCGCCGGACGCATCGACCGCATCAAAGACACCCCTTACGGGCAACTGACCCTGGCCATCACCGGCGGTGACATGGAAGCGGCCTTCGCCCGCTTCACCGCGGCGGATGTCCACATGGAGGTGCTGCGCTAATGAGCGGCTTACTGCATTACTTCGACAACGTTGACTGGGCCGATATCGGAGTGGCGACCAGCGACACCATGGTCATGCTCAGCACGTCCCTGGTATTCACCGTACTGGTCGGCCTGCCGCTGGGGGTCTTGCTGTTCCTGTGCAGCCCAAGGCAGTTGCTGGAACAGAAAAATGTCTATTCGATCCTGGGCTTTGTGGTCAACGCCATCCGTTCGCTGCCGTTCATCATCCTGCTGATCGTGATGATTCCGACCACTATCCTCATCACGGGCACCTCCCTGGGTGTGGCGGGCGCCATCCCTCCGCTGGTGGTGGGCGCTTCCACCTTCTTCGCGCGCCTGGTGGAAACCGCTCTGCGTGAAGTGGATCGCGGCATTATCGAGGCCACCCAGGCCATGGGCGCCACGACCCGGCAGATCATCATGAACGCCCTGCTGCCCGAAGCCTGCCCCGGTATCATCGCGGCGATCACGGTCACCGCCATCGCCCTGGTCGGCTACACCGCCATGGCTGGTGTCGTGGGTGCAGGCGGCCTCGGTGACCTGGCCATTCGTTATGGTTACCAGCGTTTCCAGGACGATGTGATGGTGGTGACCGTGGTGATGCTGATTGTGTTGGTTCAGGTTCTGCAAACCGTTGGCGATAAGCTGGTGGTGCATTTTTCCCGCAAATAATTGCAATCGCCGGCCCCGGCCGGCAGGCGCCCGGGGTCGGGCGACTTACAAGGAGCTTGTTCGATGAAAAAACTACTCGTCGCTTTCGCAGCCGTTGCCGCGTTCTCCGCGCACGCCGCCGAAACCCTGACCGTGGCCGCCACACCGGTGCCCCACGCCGAGATCCTGGAATTCGTCAAACCGGCCCTGGCCAAAGAAGGCGTGGACCTGAAGGTCAAGGTCTTCACCGACTACGTGCAGCCCAACGTGCAAGTGGCCGAAAAACGCCTGGACGCCAACTTCTTCCAGCACCAGCCATACCTGGATGAGTTCAACAAGGCCAAGGGCACCAAGCTGGTGAGCGTGGCCGGCGTGCACCTGGAACCCCTGGGCGCCTACTCCAGCAAATACAAGCAACTCTCCGAATTGCCAGGCGGCGCCACCGTGGTGATCCCCAACGACGCCACCAACGGCGGTCGCGCCCTGTTGCTGCTGGACAAAGCCGGCCTGATCAAGCTCAAGGATTCCAACAACATCCTGGCCACCATCAAGGACATCACCGAGAACTCCAAGGACCTGAAGTTCCGCGAACTGGAAGCCGCCACCATCCCCCGCGTGCTGACTCAGGTCGACCTGGCCCTGATCAACACCAACTACGCCCTGCAGGCCAAGCTGGACCCTTCCAAGGATGCCCTGGTGATCGAAGGCAAGGATTCGCCTTACGTGAACATCCTGGTCGCCCGTCCTGACGACAAGGACTCGGACGCCATGAAGAAACTGGTCGCCGCCCTGCACAGCCCAGAAGTGAAGCAATTCATTCTCGAGAAGTACAAAGGCGCCGTACTGCCAGCGTTCTGATCGGTTGCAGAAATACAAACGGGGCGCCTTGGGCGCCCCGTTTTGTTTGTAACCGCTGCCGAAGGCTGCGATAAGGCGCAAAGCGCCTTCCGAGGGCCTCAAGCACGCGTCCTCTTCGAGGCCGATCGCAGCCTGCGGCAGCGGCTACAGGATTCAGCGGTTCAACGGTTCAACGGTTCAACGGTTCAACGGTTCAACGGTTCAACGGTTCAACGGTTCAAGCATGCCGCGTTATTGGCGCTGCAACATCACCGGCAATTGGGCCACCAGCTTCTGGTTGTTCAACGGTGCGCGGATAAAGCCACGCTGGTGGCCGTCCGGACCGATCACCGCGAGGTTGCCACTGTGGTCCACGGTGTAGTTGGGCTTGCTGGTGTCCGCCGGAATGAAGGGAATGCTCACCGCGTTGGCGAGCTTCTGCAGGTCTTCCACCGAGGCGGCGGTCAGGCCCTTGAAGTCCTTGTCGAAGTAGCCCAGGTACTGCTTGAGCTGTTGCGGCGTATCGCGGTTGGGGTCGACGCTGACCAGAATCACCTGCAGCTTGTCCACCGCCTCTTTGGGCAGCTCACTCTTGATCTGCCGCAGTTGAGCCAGGGTGGTGGGGCAGATGTCCGGGCAGAAGGTGTAGCCGAAGAACAGCAGCGACCACTTGCCCTTCAACTCATCGATCACCACGGGCTGGCCGTCCTGGTCGAGCATCTTCACCGCAGGCAGCGTACGGCTCTGGGGCAGGAGGATGATGCCGGCGTCGATCAATGCGGTGGGATCGCCCTGACCCTTGCCGGACAGTACTTTGTTGACGGTCAGCCCCAGGATCAGGGCCACCAGCGCAACGAGAATAAAGACGGTTTTCTGAGTTCGAGTCATAGGTTCAACAATAGGTAGTGGTCTACGAGCAGGGCGATGAACAGCAGGAACAAGTAGTAAATAGAGTACTTGAAGGTGTTGATCGCCGCGTGCGGCCGAGTGCCACGGTACAGCACCCAGGCCCATTGCAGGAAGCGCCCGCCCAG
Source organism: Pseudomonas sp. BLCC-B112 (assembly GCF_028550695.1). Taxonomy (NCBI): domain Bacteria; kingdom Pseudomonadati; phylum Pseudomonadota; class Gammaproteobacteria; order Pseudomonadales; family Pseudomonadaceae; genus Pseudomonas; species Pseudomonas sp. BLCC-B112. Next base: position 174,884 of record NZ_JAQQGK010000011.1, on the reverse strand, counting down.
AAGCAAAGCGCACACCAGGTACAGCACGCCGCTCATGTGGATGGCATAGGGCAGCAGGCTCACCGCCAGCAGGGCAAAGGTATAGAGCAGGATGTGCACCTTGGTGTAGTGCTCACCGTGGGTCACCGGCAGCATCGGGATATCGGCCTTGGCGTATTCCTCCTTGCGATGGATGGCCAGGGCCCAGAAGTGCGGCGGGGTCCAGGCGAAAATGATCAGCACCAGCAGCAGCGGCTCGGCGCTCAAGTGCCCGGTAGCAGCAACCCAGCCCAGCAGCGGCGGCGCCGCACCGGCCAGCCCGCCGATCACGATGTTCTGCGGCGTCGCGCGTTTCAGAAAGCCGGTGTAGACCACCGCGTAGCCCAGCAAGGACGCCAGGGTCAGCCAGGCCGTGAGCGGATTGGTGAACGCCAGCAGCAGCGCTTGCCCGGCCAACGCGAGGCACAGGGCGAACGCCAAGGCCGCCCGGGGTGAAACCCGGCCTTGGGCCAGGGGCCGTTTGTGGGTCCGGGCCATCAGCGCGTCGATGCGTCGGTCCACCACATGGTTCACCACCGCCGCGCCACCCGCGCACAGGGCAATGCCCAGGTTGCCGAACACCAGCACCGTCCACGGCACCCCCGCGCGGGTGGCGAGGAACATGCCCACCAGGGAGGTGATCAGCATCAGCACCACCACCTTGGGTTTGGTCAGCTCCAGGTAATCGCGCCAGATGGCCTGGGGATGCTGACGTTCGCTGATCAGAGTCGCCATGGCATCTCTCCTTTGATGGTGATGGGACCCGCCATCTGTTTGCGCGGGCTGAGACGCCAGCCCAGGGGCAGGCGATCCCGGGCCTGCACCAGGCTGGTACGGGCGTGATAGTTGACCAGCACCAGGGTCAGCAGCAGCGCCGCGCCCCCGGCGTTGTGCGCCACCGCCACCGGCAGCGGCAAATGGAACAGCACGTTGCTGATGCCCAGGCTGACCTGCGCCGCCAGCGCCACCAGCACCAGCCCGGCCAGGCGGGTCATGCCGGTTTGCCGGAGTTGCCAGGCCAGCCCCAGCAACACCAGGGTCACCAGCACCGCGCCCACCCGGTGGGTCATGTGGATGGCGGTGCGGGCGTCACTGTCCAGTTGCCCGCCCAGGTAGTTGGGACCGATGTGCTGGGTCAGGTGAAAGCCGTTGGCGAAATCCATGTTTGGCCACCACTGGCCATGGCAGGTGGGCAGGTCGATGCAGGCCACGGCGGCGTAGTTGGAGCTGACCCAGCCGCCCAGGGCGATCTGCCCGATCACCAGCACCAGCCCGGCCGTTGCCCAGTACTGCAGGCGCCGCGGCACAATCAGCGCCGGCAGCACGCCGGACAAGCGCAAGGTCAGCAGGAACAGCAGGCTCAAGGTGGCAAAGCCCCCCAGCAGGTGCGCGGTGACCACTTGCGGCCAGAGCTTGAGGGTGACCGTCCACATGCCGAAGGCCGCCTGGGCAAACACCACCACCATCAGGAACAGCGGCAGCTTCAGGGGCTGCCCGGGATGCCGGCGATGGGTCCAGGCGCGGGCCGCCAGCAGCACGATCAACAGCCCCAGGGTGCCGGCGAAATAGCGGTGGATCATCTCGTTCCAGCCCTTGTGGGCTTCCACCGGGGTGTCGGGAAAATGCAGTTCGGCATGGGCCAGTTGGGCTTCGCTTTTGGGCACGCTGATAAAACCGTAGCAGCCGGGCCAGTCCGGGCAGCCCAGGCCCGCGTGGGTCAGCCGGGTGTAGGCGCCCAGCAGCACCACGATCAGAGCCAGCAAAGTGGCAAACAACGCGAGGCGAAATCCAGGTTTGGCCATGACGATGCCCTTATCCGATATTCGACAGTTTCAGCAGGTGCCGCAGGTCATTGAGCAGGTCCTTGCCCTTGACCCGAGCGTCGTAGCGCAACACCAGATTGCTGTGGGGATCGACGATCCACAGCTGCGGCGCGTCCTTGTCGTTGACGCCTTTGGCATAGGTCACCAGGTCCAGGGGGTAGCGTTGCAACTGCGGGTACTCGCGCTGCAGCCTGGCTTGGTATTCGGCGCTCAGCGGCTGGGCGCTGGCCAGGGCATGGCTGGCCCGCGAAGCATCGCGGCCCAGGGCCACCTGTATCTGCCGCGCCAGGTACACCAATTGCTGGCAATCGGCATCACACGCCTTGGGGGCCGTGACCAGGATCTGCCAGCGAGCCTCCTCGGACTGCACGCCGATCTGCGCCCGGGTCTGGCCATTGCCGATCAGCTCACCGTGATAGCTGCGGCTTTCCGGCACCCAGAACTGCAGCTTGTACATGCCGGTGGCGAGGATCATCGGACCGATCACCATCAGCAGGATCAGGATCAGTTGCCAACGGCCGCGGCGCCGGTTGGGCACCTGGGCGTCAGAGATGTTGGGTGGATTCATGGCCGTTCCCATGGCGGTTCTCCCGTGCGTTGTGCCAGCCGAAATAGAGATAGAGGAGCAGCAGGGCCAGGGCCATGGCGAACCACTGCACGGCATAGCCCAGGTGTTTTTCCGGCCCCATGGCCACCACCGGCCACGCGGTCAGGTAGGCGCCAGCACCGGACTCCTGACGCACTTCATGGTTGAAGCCGCTGCGGCCAAGCTCGGCCCAGAGAGCCTCCGGGTTCACGGCGGTGATCAACCGTGGCCAGCGCGCAGCCGCCGGGTCGGCCTGCAGCTGGAACGCCGCGCCCGGAGAAACGTAGACCCAGGCATCCAGACTCAGGCTCTGCTCCGGGGTGCTGAATGCCGCAGGCGTGCGCCGATCCGGCCAGGGCAGCCAGCCACGATTGACCAGCAACCAGCGCCCGCTGGCCTGATCGAGGAAGGGTTGCAGCAGCTCGACCCCGACCTTGCCGTCGTGCAGGCGGTTGTCCAGCAGCAGGCTGTGATCGGCATCGAAATGACCGTGCAGGCGCACCCGACGAAAGGCCGGGTCTTCGACCGCCAGCAACTCGAACAACGACACCGGCTCGGCCGCGCGGCGCTCGGCGTAGCTGGTCAGCAATTGGCGCTTCTGCTCGCCACGGCTCAGTTGCCAGAAGCCCAGGGAAACCAGCGCAGGCAGCAGCAACAGCACCACCAGGGTCGGCACGACTCCCGGCCGGAAGCCTTTCATGGCCGGCCCGCAAGGCTGAGAAATCCACTCGCTATACTGCTGTACATCGCGTTTCCCCCGGAGTCCCACCATGCTCAAAGCAGCCATCGTCCTGATGCTGATTGCCACGGTTATCAGCCTGTTCAGCGGCCTGTTCTTTCTGGTCAAGGACGACAGCCAATCCAAACGCCTGGTGACCGCCTTGAGTATTCGGGTGTGCCTGGCCGCGATCACCGTGGGCTTGATCGCCTGGGGTTTCTTCAGCGGCCAACTGGTGTCCCACGCGCCCTGGTAGGGCGCAGCAGGTCGTCAGAGCACGTAGACGAAAACGAACAGACCGATCCACACCACATCGACGAAGTGCCAGTACCAGCTGGCCGCTTCAAAGCCGAACTGATGTTCGGCGTCGAAATGCCCACGCATGACACGCATCAGCATCACGAACAGGATCAAGGTGCCGATGGTCACGTGGGCGCCGTGGAAACCGGTGAGCATGAAGAAGGTGGCGCCGTAGATCCCCGAGCCCAGCGTCAGGCCCAGCTCGCGATAGGCGTGGATGTACTCTTCGGCCTGGAAGCCGAGGAAGGCGCACCCCAGCAGCACGGTCAGCGCCAACCAGATCTTCAGCGCTCCACGATGGCCTTTCTTCAGGGCATGGTGGGCGATGGTCACGGTGACACTGGAACTGACCAGCAGCACGGTGTTGAGCAGCGGCAAGCCCCAGGGGCTGATGGTGCCCGTGGGCGATGGAAAGAGTTTCGGATCGGGGTTGTTGAGCAGGGGCCAGACGAACTCGAAGTTCGGCCAAAGCATATGGGCGATGCCCTTGTTCCCCTCACCGCCGAGCCAGGGCCCGGACAGGTGTCGCACATAGAACAGCGCGCCGAAGAAGGCCAGGAAGAACATCACTTCGGAAAAGATGAACCAGCTCATGCCCCAGCGGAACGAGCGGTCGAGCTGAGCACTGTACAAGCCGGCGCGGCTTTCCTTGATCACCGCGCCAAACCAGCCGAACAGCATGTAGGCCAGCAGCAGGCTACCGACGAAAAAGATCAGCGGGCCATGGGATTCCGGGCGCGCCGCCTTGAGGTCGTTGAACCAGGTCGCCAGGCCGAACACGGTGACGAACATGCCCACCGTCGCAATGATCGGCCACTTGCTCTGGGCAGGAACGTAATAGTGCTCATGAGTCGCCATGGGTTGTTCTCCTTATCGGGCACGCCAGATCGTCTATCCACCGGTCTTGGCGGCAACCGCCACCGGTGGATGACGCGCGGTGATATCGAACAGCGTGTAAGCCAGCGTCAGGTGCTTCACATCCTTGGGCATGTCGCGGTCAACGATGAAACGCACCGGCATCTCGATCTTCTCCCCGGGCTGCAGCACCTGCTGGGTAAAGCAGAAGCACTCGGTCTTGTGGAAATACATGGCCGCGCTGCTGGGGGAGATGCTCGGGATGGCCTGGGCGCTCATCGGGTGATCGCTGGGGTTGCGGGCGATGAAGACCATCTCGTTCACCGCCCCCGGATGGACCACGATGTCATCAGACTTGGGATAGAACTCCCAGACCATGTCGATGGCATTGGTGGACAGGAACTGCACCCGCACCTGGCGCGAAGCGTCGATCTGCTGCCCCTGGTCCGCGTACTGCCCGCCGGTCTTGCCATTGATGCCCAAGGCCTTGCACATCACGTCGTAGATCGGCACCAGGGCAAAACCGAAAACGAACATCGCCGCCACCACCAGCAACAGGCGGGTCACCAGCTTCTTCAGCGAGATCTCGGCCATCTCAACGTCCTCCCGAACCTGTAGGAGCCGGCTTGCCGACGAACCGGGCACCAGGTTCTGGCGCCTTCGCGAGCAAGCTCGCTCCTACAACACAGCTGTTCATTTCACTTCCGGTGGCGTGACGAAGGTGTGGTACGGCGCCGGCGATGGAATGCTCCACTCCAGCCCTTCGGCCCCTTCCCACGGCTTGGCCGGGGCCGGTTTGCCACCGCGAATGCACTTGATGACGATGAACAGGAAGAAGATCTGCGTCGCGCCGAAGGTGAAGGCCCCGATGGAGGACACCATGTTGAAGTCGGCGAACTGCAGGTTGTAGTCCGGAATCCGCCGCGGCATGCCCGCCAGACCCACGAAGTGCATAGGGAAGAAGGCCATGTTCATGCCGACGAAGGACAGCCAGAAGTGCAGCTTGCCCAGGGTTTCGTCGTACATGTACCCGGTCCACTTGGGCAACCAGTAATAGGCCGAGGCGAAGATCCCGAAGATCGCACCCGGCACCAGCACGTAGTGGAAATGCGCCACCACGAAATAGGTGTCCTGGTACTGGAAGTCCGCCGGGGCGATGGCCAGCATCAACCCGGAAAAGCCGCCAATGGTGAACAGAATGACAAAGGCCACGGCAAACAGCATCGGTGTCTCGAACGTCAGCGCGCCCTGCCACATGGTGCTCGCCCAGTTGAATACCTTGACCCCGGTGGGCACGGCAATCAGCAGGGTGGCGTACATGAAGAACAGTTCGCCCACCAGCGGGATGCCCACCACGAACATGTGGTGCGCCCAGACGATGAACGACAGGAAGGCAATGGCTCCGGTGGCATAGACCATCGAGGTGTAGCCGAACAGCGGCTTGCGGCTGAAGGTGGGGATGATCGAGCTGACGGCGCCGAAGGCCGGCAGGATCATGATGTACACCTCGGGGTGGCCGAAGAACCAGAACACGTGCTGGAACAAGACCGGGTCGCCGCCGCCGGCGGCACTGAAGAAGCTGGTGCCGAAGTGAATATCCATCAGCATCATGGTCACGCAGCCGGCCAGCACCGGCATCACTGCGATCAGCAGGAAGGCGGTGATCAGCCAGGTCCAGACGAACAGCGGCATCTTCATCAGGGTCATGCCCGGGGCACGCAGGTTGAGGATGGTGGCGATCACGTTGATCGCCCCCATGATCGAACTGATGCCCATCAGGTGGATGGCGAAAATGAAGAAGGTCACGCTTTCCGGGGCGTAGGTGGTGGACAGCGGGGCGTAGAAGGTCCAGCCGAAGTTCGGCCCGCCGCCGGGCATGAATAACGTCGAAACCAGCATCAGGAAGGCCGCCGGCAACAGCCAGAAGCTGAAGTTGTTCATCCGCGGCAGGGCCATGTCCGGGGCGCCGATCATCAGCGGAATCATCCAGTTGGCCAGGCCGACGAAAGCCGGCATCACCGCGCCGAAGACCATCACCAGGCCATGCATGGTGGTCATCTGGTTGAAGAACGCCGGCTCGACGATCTGCAGCCCGGGCTGGAACAGCTCGGCGCGGATCACCATGGCGAAGGAGCCGCCCAGCAGGAACATCGCGAAGCTGAACCACAGGTACAGGGTGCCGATGTCCTTGTGGTTGGTGGTCAGTACCCAGCGCATCAGGCCCTTGGCGGGACCATGGGCGTGGTCATCATGGCCGGCGTGGCCGTGGTCATCGATCACTGCACTCATGCCCTGTCTCCTGCAAACGGGTGGGCTGGACGCTCAGGGACACTGCACCCCGAGCGGTTGCGGAAATACCCAATAAGCCGGCTCATTTGCTTTCCGCCTGTTTCAGCGCCAGCACTTCTTTTGGCGTGACCATGTCGCCCTTGTTGTTGCCCCAGGCGTTGCGCTCGTAAGTGACGACGGCGGCGATGTCGACTTCCGACAACTGCTTGCCGAAGGCCGCCATGGCAGTCCCCGGTTTGCCGTGAAGGACGATATTCAAGTGATCGCCCTTGGGCCCGGTGGCGATCTTCGAGCCCTTGAGGGCCGGGAACATCGGCGGCAGGCCCTGGCCTTCCGCCTGGTGACAGGCGACGCAAGCGGTGTGGTAGACCTTATCGCCACGGGCCACCAGCTCATCGAGGGTCCATTCCTTGCTGGTCAGCTCCTTGAGCTTGGCGGCCTCGGCCTTGCGCTCGCCCATCCAGGTGTCGTAGTCGGCCTGGCTCTTGACCTCCACCACGATCGGCATGAAGCCGTGGTCCTTGCCGCACAGCTCGGCGCACTGGCCACGGTAGATGCCGGGCTTGTCGACCCGGGTCCAGGCTTCGTTGACGAAGCCCGGGATGGCGTCACGCTTGACCGCAAAGGCCGGCACCCACCAGGAGTGGATCACGTCGGCGGCGGTCACCAGGAAGCGCACCTTGGCCCCCACCGGCAGCACCAGGGGCTGGTCGACTTCCAGCAGGTAGTGCTCGCCCTTGACGCTCTTGTTGTGGATCTGCTCGGCGGGGGTGGCCAGGTTGCTGAAAAACTCCACATCCTGGCCGAGGTATTTGTAGTGCCACTTCCACTGGTAACCGGTGATCTGAATGTCCACGTCCGGCTCGCTGGTGTCGTACATCTTGATCAGGGTCGCCGTCGCCGGGACAGCCATGGCCACCAGGATCAGGAAGGGGATGATGGTCCAGAGGATTTCCACGGTGGTGCTTTCGTGGAACCGGGCCGGGACCTGGCCCGTGGAGCGGCGGTGAACGATCATTGACCAGAACATCGCGCCGAAGACGATGACGCCGATCACCACACAGATCCAGAAGATGGTCATGTGCAGGTCGAATACCGCGTGGCTTATCTCGGTAGCCCCAGGCGTCATATTCACCGTCCAGGCGGCTTGCGCCTGGCTGAATATCGACAACAACAGGAGGCCCATCCAGACATGTGGATGTCGCATCATTGCGGGTTCCCCTTATCGTTCTTGTTATCCCGCCGGCTTAACACCTGCGGCAAGGGAGCGGCTGCCTAGACTACGAACTTAAACCGGCCGGGCCTCGCTGCATTTGCAGTCGGGCGTCATCAGCTAACTTCATACAATGGCGAGTATAGACAGCGACTCTGACCTCGCAACGCGAGGGCGTAAATCAGCTGAAACACTGGAAAGGAGGTTTGCAGGCCACGGCACAAAAGGGATCGAGTGCCCGGGATGGCAGAACGATATAACCCCGCTGTCTAAGCATGAAATAATTATGACAAATGCGTCTTAAGCATTTTCGTAAGCAGGCTAACTTATGTTCTCCCTATTCAATTGCCCTTGTTCCCTGGAGTTTTCATGAACACCGCCGCATTGCGCGAGCAGATCCAACTGGCCCGGCAACACGAAGCCAGCACAGGCCTTCTGACCCGTCAGTTGGAAACGCAACTGCCTCACCTGCACCCTGCCATCCAGCTGCCCGAAGTCGACGCCAAGGACGTCATGACCCGTTTCGTCAGCGCCTACATCGACCAGGTTCCGGACCTGCTGGACGCCGCTAATGCGGTGGCCCGTGAAGCCGGCATCGAATCGCAGATCAAGCCTGTACTGAAGATCGCCGAGCAATTCTTCCTCCAGCCGCCGGCCATCATGGACGGCCACGTCGGCCTCGACAGCCTGCTGGACGAAGCCTACCTGGCACTGCGCCTGGTGGAAGAGGTCAACGATCTGTACATCAAGCACTTCAGCCGTCCACTGATCCCCCTGGACATGACGGTCGCCAACCTCATCGCCCACCAACTGATCGGTGAAACCTTCGCCAACCAGCTGGACGAAGCGGTACACCACGCGGTCGACGCCATGCTCGACGAAGAGAGCTTCGCCCTGGAATCAGTGGAAGCCTACCGCGACAAACTCAACAGCCCGGACACCGAGGCCGCCTGGAAACGCTGGCCCTGCCTGTCACGCCAGCTGGGCGTGGAGCTAGAGCTCGACCAGCCCGCCGCCTGAACCCACTCCTCGCCAGCAAGGCTCGCAACGAGCCTTGTGGCGAAGGGGGCAGCCCATTCCCTGCTGCCATCAACTTCTTGCTGACGCCACTCCAATCCCACCACCACTGCTCAAGCGTCCTTCCAGGCGTCGCTTCAAGCCCCGCGCCTCGATCATCAACCGCGACCCCTTGGCCTGATTGGCCCGAGTCCATTCCTCCAGCAGCTCCAGGCAGGCGTGATCGATGTAACTGAGGTGGTTGAGAGGCACATGCACCGTCGTCGCCGGTGGAATGCTCGCCAGAACCCGAGTCAGGGCCGGCACTTTGAGAAAGGTCGCGGCCCCCATCAGACGCAGCTCCATCTCGCCGGCGGCGGGAAGGTCGATCAGGCTGATCTTCAAGCGCGAGGCCTTGAACGCCAGCTTGGCCAGCGTCAGGGCAAAACCTATCAGCACCCCGGTCAGCAGATCGCTGAAGACAATCGCCAGGGCCGTCACCGCGTAGGTCAACATCGGCATCCGCCCGTAGCGCCCCAGGCCGCGAAAGACCTTGAGGTCCACCAGCTTGAAGCCGGTGTAGACCAGCACCCCGGCCAGGCTCGCCACCGGAATGCTCTGCAGCACGCTGGACAGCAGCAACACGAAACCCAGCAGCCACAGACCATGGAAGATCGTCGAGAAACGGGTCTGGGCCCCGGCCTGGACGTTGGCCGAACTGCGCACGATGACCCCGGTCATCGGCAAGGCCCCAAGCAGGCCGCAGAGCATATTGCCCACGCCCTGGGCCGACAGTTCACGGTCGAAGTCCGAACGCACGCCGCTGTGCATGCGATCCACCGCCGCGGCAGACAGCAAGGTCTCGGCGCTGGCAATGAAGGCCACGGCGAAGGCCGCGATCAACAGGTTGGGGTCCGCCAGATTGAGCAGGTCGGCGGGGCGCAGCCAGTCGATGGCCTCGCTCAGGTTGGCCGGCACCTCGACCCGCTTCACCTCCAGGGCCAGAACCAGGCTGGCCAGGGTCGCCAGGCCCACACCCAGCAACGCCCCCGGAATGAAGCGCAGCGATTGTGGCCGCCACTTGTCCCACCCCCACATCAGCGCGATGGTCGACAACCCCAGCAAGCCCGCCTGCCAACCCAGGCTCGGCAAGGCCTGGGCCAGCGCCTGAGGGAAACCGACAAGGTTAGCCAGCCCCGAGGCCTGGGGCGCGGCATCGAGCATCACATGCACCTGGGACAGCACGATCAACACACCAATCCCCGCCAGCATGCCGTAGACCACCGCCGGCGCCGTGACCCGGAACCAGCCCCCCAGGCGCAGGCGCCCGGCCAGCAATTGCAGCAGCCCGGCCAACAGCAGGATCGGCCCGAGCATGGCCACACCGTGCTGGCGCACCAGTTCGAACACCAGCACCGCCAGCCCGGCAGCCGGACCGCTGACCTGCAAGGGCGAGCCCGCCAACCAGCCCACCACCAGCCCGCCGATGATCCCGGTGATCAGGCCCTTGGCTGGCGGCAGGCCCGAGGCAATGGCGATCCCCATGCACAGGGGCAGGGCCACCAGAAACACCACCACCGAAGCCAGCAGCTCCCGTGGCAGGACACTTTTCAACTGTGCTGCACGCATGACAGTTCTCCTGACTTTTGTTCAGGCGTGGCAAAGCCGGACCGCCAAACGGCGGCCCTGGCTACAACCACTCAGGTGTATTTAGGCGGGATTAGAAGCGCGCTTTGGGCGTCGCCACGGGGATCGGATGAGTGCCATCGAGCGGCAGGAAACAGCCCTTGTCCGCGTCGTAGGCCTTGATCGAACTGGTCTCGATGTCGTAGACCCAGCCATGGATGAACAATTGGCCGTTGGCCATGCGCGAAGCCACCGAAGGGTGGGTGCGCAGATGCTGCAACTGGGCGATGACGTTCTCCTCGGTCAGCACATGCATGCTGGAGGATTCATCGGCGCAATCGCAGTTCTCGTGGACCATGGTCCGCGCCACTTCGGCATGCCGCAGCCAGGCCTTGACCGTAGGCATTTTCTCCAGGCTTTGCGGATTGAGCACCGCGCGCATGGCGCCGCAGTCCGAGTGCCCGCAGACGATGATGTGGTGCACCCCAAGGGCCAGCACCGCGTATTCGATCGCCGTGGAAACACCCCCGTTCATCTGCCCATAGGGCGGCACCACGTTGCCCACGTTGCGGGTCACGAACAGGTCGCCGGGAGAGCTCTGGGTAATGAGTTCGGGAACGATGCGTGAATCCGCGCAAGCAATGAACATCGCCCGTGGCCGCTGGGCGGTGGCGAGTTTCTTGAACAGTTCTTCCTGCTGCGGGAAGACTTCATGATGAAAATGCAAAAAGCCGTCAACGATATGCTGCAGCGCTGCATCGGCGGTTTCGGCAACCTCGGTGGGTGCGGGAGCCGACGCAGCCAACGGCTGTTTATCCTTGTCACTCATGATTCAGCCTCTCTGTCGGATTTGGTGAATTTTCCAGAATTATCCGGCACGACGCCAGTAATCGATTAAAAAATAACCGGGGCGCCGACAGCGACCCGTCGGTCACTTGATGGGCAAGGTAGCGCTAAAAACTTAACTCAAACTGAATGGAACGCTCTAGAACGCCACTATGAGCGATGTCAAAAGGTGACCAGCGGACCTCCGTCAGCAACATCCGCTAGGCAACCATAGGCCAATGCTTCTCACAGCAACGACATCTGCCCCCCCGGCGGACAGAAGGCCGAGCAATCAAGATCGAAGCCCGCGCGCCGATCGAGCCCCAGACGCTTGAGCGCCTTGGCGAAACGCTGGGCCAACAGGTCGGCGAAGGGTCCCTCACCGCGCATGCGGCTGCCGAAACGGCTGTCGTAGAGCTCACCACCCCGGCTCTGGCGGATCAGGCTGAGCACATGGGCGGCCCGCTGCGGGTAATGCGCCGCCAGCCACTCCTCGAACAGCGGCGCCACCTCCAGGGGCAGGCGCAGCATCATGTAGGCCGCACTCTGCGCCCCGGCGGCATGGGCCTCGCTGAGCAGGCTTTCCAGTTCGCTGTCGTTGATCATCGGGATCATCGGCGAACACAGCACCCCCACCGGAACGCCCGCTTCACGCATCACCCGGATCGCCCGCAAACGCGCCTTGGGCGCCGCCGCCCGGGGTTCGAGAATGCGCTTCAACTCATCGTCCAGGGTGGTCAGGCTGATCATCACCGCCACCAGCCGCTGCCGGGCCAGCTCGACCAGCAGGTCCAGGTCCCTCAGGATCAGCGAGCCCTTGGTGACGATGGTCACCGGATGCCGATAGCGCAGCAGCACTTCCAGGGTGCGTCGGGTCAGTTGCTGCTCACGCTCGATGGGCTGGTAGGGGTCGGTATTGGACCCCAGGTTGATCGGGGCACAGCGATAGCCGGGCTTGGACAGTTGCTGCTCCAGCAGCGCGGCGGTGTTGCTCTTGGCGATCAGCTTGGTTTCAAAATCCAGCCCCGGGGACATATCCCAATAGGCATGGCTGGGCCGCGCGTAGCAATAGATGCAGCCGTGCTCACAGCCGCGATAGGGGTTGATCGAGCGATCGAAGGGCAGGTCAGGCGAGGTGTTGCGGGTAATGATGGATTTCGCCGTTTCAAAACGCACCTCGGTGCCCTGGGTCAGCGGCACTTCCTGGTACCAGCCGTCGTCCTCGGCCACCGAACGATTGGGCGCGAAACGATTGTGCGGATTGCTCGCGGTACCGCGACCACGGGGAGGCAGGGGGGTGAACATGGGAGCGCTCCGTTACTGTATGCATACACAGTAATGGAGCCGGATTTATCTGACCAGCACCGCCGGACCGAAACCCACCCCCCGCAAGTGAACGCTCCCCGGCGCGACACAGGCCGCACCTTCGCCGGCAAGCCGGCTCCTACAGGTTTGTGGCGTTGGGGTATAAGGCAGGCTCAAAGAACAGGAGCGCAAACATGCCCAGGACACCTGGCAGGCTGGAAAAGATCTTCTACGCAGCGGATGCCTACCTCCCCAGCTACGAACAAGGCGCCGACCTGATCATCGTCAGGGCGCCCGATGGCCAGCTCTGGGGCCTGGCCTGCGAATTCGAGCTGTGCACCCAGGACATCGAAAAGGCCACAGTGAACGACCAGCAACCTTTCGATGAAGCGGACCCGAAGTTCGCCGCGGTGCGCTGGAGCGCCCACCACGATGGCATCGGCCTGCTCCCCGCCAGCTGGGAAGACCTGATGAACGCCGGACTGGCGGACTGCATCGCCGGCTATCAACTGGAAAGCCGCTTGGGCATCCAGCGCTTCACCCAGGACTGAACAGCCACCACCGGACCGACGCCCGCGCGGGCGCCGGCCTCGACGCTAGCGACCAGTGAACGGCCCCAAATCATCGTTGGACGTGCTCTGCAGGTCGCCATTGCGCAACGCCGCCACGTCCCCGGCCTTCACCGCCGACGCCTGGTTGCCCCAGCTGCCGCGGATGAAGTTGACCACATCGGCCACCTCCTGGTCCGACAGGCGCCAGGCGAAAGGCGGCATGGTGAAGGTCGACGGCGCGCTGTGGGTGGCCGGCAAGGTGCCGCCCTTGAGCACGATGTGAATCAGCGAGGTGGCATCCGCCGATTGCAGCACCGGATTGCCCGCCAGCGCCGGGAACACCCGGGTGTAGCCCTGGCCGTCGGTGCGATGGCAGGCTGCGCAGTTGTCGATGTACACCGCCGCGCCGGGCTGGCTGTCGTCACCTTTCCACAGGGCCTCGGCCACCTGCTGGTCATACAAGTGCGGCTGATCCTTGGGATCATTGGCCGGCAGCGACTTGAGGTAGCGGGCAATAGCCGTCAGGTCGGCCTCGCTCATGTACTGCATGCTGTGCACCACCACATCGCTCATGCCGCCGAACACCGCACTGCGATCGCTGCGGCCGGTCTTGAGGAACTGCACCAGTTGCTCTTCGCTCCAGCTGCCCAGGCCATCCTTGTGGTCACCGCGCAGGCTCTTGGCGATCCAGCCCTCCAGCGGCGCGCTGCCGGACAGGAAAGCACTGCCGTCGCTGGCGCTCAGGGCCTTCTCCTGCATGGTCAGGGCCCGGGGCGTGTGGCAGGCACCACAGTGGCCCAGGCCCTCCACCAGATAGGCACCGCGGCTGATCACCGGATCGCTGTCGGTCGCGAGCGCCGGGGTCTCCACGCTCGGGGCGAACATCCAGCGCCAGATCGACAGCGGCCAGCGCATGCTCAGGGGCCAGGGAATGTCGCTGTCCTGGTTGTCCCTGACCACCGGGGCCACGCCTTTCATGAAGTAGGCGTACAGCGCCTGCATGTCGGCGTCGCTGACCCGGGCATAGGACGGGAAGGGCATGGCCGGATACAGGGTGCTGCCGTCCTTGGCCACGCCATGGCGCACGGCCTGGTCGAAGTCTTCGAAGCTGTAGTCGCCGATGCCGGTCTTGTCCGGGGTGATGTTGGTGGAATAGATCACCCCGATGGGGGTTTCCATCGGTAGCCCGCCAGCGAACGGCTGGCCGTCCTTGGCGGTGTGGCAGGCCACACAGTCACCGGCACGGGCCAGGTACTCGCCCTGCTTCACCAGGGCCTGCTGATCCACTTCGGCGGCGCTGACAGAGGCGCTGCCCAGCAGCGCCAGGGTAGCGATAACGAGTGCTTTCATGGTCATCGCTCCTTATGCCTGAACCAGTGGGCCGGGGTTTTTCAGGTACTGCTCGCGGATCGCCCGGGCCGACCAGTAGGTCAGCGCCGCCACCAGGCCGGTGGGGTTGTAGCCCAGGCCCTGGGGGAAGGCCGAAGCCCCGGGAACGAAGACGTTGTGCACGTCCCAGCTCTGCAAGTAGCGGTTCAGGGCACTGGTCTTGGGGTCGGTGCCCATGATCGCGCCACCGTTCAGGTGCGTGGTCTGGTAGGACGCGGTGTTGAAGTGCTCCCCCACCTGCTTGCCCAGTCGGGCAATGGCCTTGGGATTCATCGCCTCGGCGATCTTGCCCATCTTCTCGACCATGAAACGGTTCATCTTGATGTCGTTTTCCTGCCAGTCGAAGGTCATCCGCAGCAGAGGCAAGCCGTAGGCATCGCGGTACACCGGGTCCAGATCCAGGTAGTTGCTGCGGTAGGACTGATGCGCGCCGTGGGCGTCCATGGATACCTGGTGGGTGTAGTAATCGGCAGTGGCCTTCTTCCAGGCGCTGCCCCAAGTCGGGGTGCCCGGCGGGTTCGAGGTGCCGGCGATCGGCCGGCTCCCGGCCTGGTTGACCCACATCGGCGAGCCGCCGACGAAGCCGTGCGGGCCGTGGTCGAAGTTGTCGGCGTTGAAGTCGTCCACCGCCACGCCGTTGCCGCCGGCGCCGATGAAGTTGTTGGTGTGCACGTCCTTGTCGAAGTAGGCCTTGATGGTGGCCATGTTCTGGTAGGCGAAGTTCCTGCCCACCACGCCTTCGCCGCTGATCGGGTCGTAGGGCTTGCCGATACCCGACAGCAGCATCAGGCGCACGTTGTGCAACTGGAAGGCGCCGAGGATCACCAGGTCCGCCGGCTGCTCGATCTCCCGGCCCTGGCCGTCGACATAGGTGACGCCCGTGGCGCGGGCCTTGCTGCTGTCGAGGTTGACCTTGAGCACGTGGGCGTTGGGGCGCAACTCGAAATTCGGCAGCGGCTTGAGGGCCGGCAGGATGTTCACGTTGGGCGAGGCCTTGGAATACATGTAGCAGACGTAGCCGCTGCAGAAGCCGCAGAAATTGCACGGGCCCATTTGCGCGCCATAAGGGTTGGTGTAAGGCCCTGAGGTATTGGCCGACGGCAGGTTGTAGGGCTTGTAGCCCACTTCATGGGCGGCTTTCTGGAACAGCTGTGCGGAATAGGTGTTTTTCTGCGACTCCAGGGGGAAGTGGTCCGAGCGATCCGGCGCATAAGGGTTGCCGCCCTTGCCGTCGCCCACCAACTGGCCCTTCACGGTCCAGGCCTGGCCCGAGGTGCCGAAGACCTTTTCCGCGAAGTCGAAGAACGGCTCCAGCTCTTCGTAGCTGACGCCGAAGTCCTGGATGGTCATGTCCTTGGGGATGAAATGCTTGCCGTAGCGCTCTTCGTAGTGACTACGCATGCGCAGTTCGATGGGGTCGACGCGAAAGTGCACGCCAGACCAGTGCAGGCCGGCGCCGCCCACGCCGTTGCCCGGCAGGAAGGCGCCGAGTTGCCGGTTGGGCAAGGCCACGTCGTTGACGCTGTGGCGAATGGTCACCGTTTCTTTGGAAATGTCCTGGAAGAGTTTCTTGCGCACGCTGTAGGTGAGCTCGTCGATCACCTGGGGATAACTGCCGTCAGGGTAGGTGTCCTGCATTGGCCCGCGCTCCAGCGCCAGCACGTTGAGCCCGGCTTCGGTCAGCTCCTTGGCCATGATCGCGCCGGTCCAGCCGAAACCGACGATCACCGCGTCGACCTTCTTCATCACTGTTGCCATGCTCAAGCCCTCTGGCCGCGAATCGATACTGCCGGGAAGGGGTATTGCTCGTTGCGTTCCACCCAATCCATGAAATCGGCGCGCGCGCCGGGAAAGCCGATCAGGGTCCAGCCCACCAGGCCTTTATTGCCACCGTGGATCGGATCGCTGAAGAAGCCTTCCTTGGTGTTTTGCAGCAGCAGATTGAAGAAAAGCTTGGCCGGGAGCGCCTCGAACTGCGGGGTTCCGGCTTCCAGCTGCTTGAGCAAAGCGTCTCGGGTAGCGCTGTCTTGCGCAGCAAAAACTTGACCCTTGAGGTCTTTGCACCATGCATCCACAGCGGCGATGCCCAGGCGATAGATGTCTTTGGGCACCAGCTTGCTCTGCCAACCCATCTCCGGTGCGGTGTCGGCCTTGAACGGGCCTTGCATGTACCACAGGGCGCCGGCGGCGTAGGGGGTGTTCATTTGACGGTCGATGTACTCCGGCACCCCGGCTTCCAGGGCACCTGGCCCCATTTCGTCCGCCGGGATCAGGCGCTCCACCGCCGCCTTGATGAAGGCCCACTCTTCGGCGCTGAAGTAACTGGGCTCATAGTTCTGGCTGCCGCTGGGCAGCTTGCTCGGCGCCGCCGGCCTGGCAGCGACGGCCGTCTCGGGCGCGGCCGCCAGCATGGAACTGCCCAGGCCGGTACTGGCGACGGTGACCACAGGGATCAAGGTCAAGGATTTACGCAAAAACTCACGCCGCGGGTTGTCTCGATCTTGATCAGACATGGGTGCACCTCATCAGGCATTGATGGAAAGGTCAGCCGCGTCATGGCGCGACTTTGTGTTTTGGCAACGCAGAAGGCCGGGCAAGACCCGGTTTTTATGAGTACATCAGCAAAATTTGGTTACAAATGGTAGCAGGCTAAGCATTTGGATGAACCGTTTCAGGCGAAAAAAAGATCAGAAGCGGCGGAAAATTACGTATCAGCTTCAGGTTTCCATGACAGTTGGCTCACGGGGCTTTGCTGGCCAATGGCGGCTGCAGCACCTGTGTGTTCGCCACCTGTTCGGTGAAAAGCTGGTTCGAAACGGTGGGGGGTCAGGGGGCCGCGTAGGAGCGAGCTGGCTCGCCAAAGCCCACGGGGCGAAGGAAGGGGGGCGAATCGCTTTGCCGGCAAGCCGGCTCCTACCAGGGAGCCGGCTTTGTCTGGCGTGGTCAGTCGGTTTTTTTCTTCAACTTGGGATTGGGGAAGAACTGCACCGATTGCACCTTGGTGTCGGCCACCTTGGGCGTCGCGCTGTTGACCCGGGTCCCGAGTTCCTTGGGCACCGACAGGCCCTGCTCGTTGAGGGTGTCGGAGTAGCCACAGGCCACGCACTCGCGATGGGGTACGTCGTCCTCACTCCACATCATCAGCTTGTCCTGCTCACTGCACGCCGGGCATACCGCCCCGGCGATAAAGCGTTTCTTGGTCTTCACGGGTGCGTCACTCATGCTGCCGCGTCCTCGCTGAGGCCGCTGTGGCGCAAGAGTGCGTCAATCGACGGCGCCCGTCCGCGGAAATCGACAAACAGCACCATCGGCTCCTGGGAGCCGCCACGGGCCAGGATCGCCTCGCGGAACGCCCGCCCGGTGGCCGGGTTGAGCACGCCGTCTTCCTCGAACTTGGAGAAGGCATCGGCCGACAGCACTTCCGCCCACTTGTAGCTGTAGTAACCCGCGGCATAACCGCCGGCAAAGATGTGGGCGAAGCTGTTGGGGAAGCGGTTGTAGGCCGGCGGACGCATCACCGAGACCTCGTCACGCACGGTTTCCAGCACTTGCAGCACGCTGCGGCCATCGCCGTGGGTGGCATGCAGTTCGAAGTCGAACAGCGAGAATTCCAGCTGGCGCACCATCATCAGCCCGGACTGGAAGTTCTTCGCCGCGAGCATCTTCTGCAGCAGGTCCTGGGGCAGCGGCTCGCCGGTTTCATAGTGACCGGAGATCAGCGCCAGGCCTTCCGGCTCCCAGCACCAGTTCTCCATGAACTGGCTCGGCAGCTCCACCGCGTCCCAGGCCACGCCATTGATCCCGGAGACTCCGGCATGCTCGACCCGGGTCAGCAGGTGGTGCAGGCCATGGCCGAACTCGTGGAACAGGGTGGTGACTTCGTCGTGGGTCAGGAGTGCAGGCTTGCCGCTGTCGGCCGGGGTGAAGTTGCACACCAGGTTGGCCACCGGGCTCTGCAACACACCGTCAACGGTGCGGCGACGGTCGCGGGCACCGTCCATCCAGGCACCGCCACGCTTGTTGGAGCGGGCGTAGAGGTCGAAGAAGAAACGGCCAACGTGCTGACCGTTTTCCTTGATTTCGAACAGGCGCACGTCCGGGTGCCAGCTGTCGAAGCCCTGCTGCTCGGCAATCTCGATGCCGTACAGGCGCTGGACAATGGCGAACAGGCCGCCAAGTACCTTGTCGATGGGGAAGTAGGCGCGCAGGGCTTCCTGGGACACGCTGTAACGCTGCTCGCGCAGCTTCTCGCCATAGAAACCGCTGTCCCAGCTTTGCAGGTCGGGGCAACCCTGTTCGGCGGCATAGGCCCGCAGCTGTTCCAGGTCCTGAGCGGCAAAGGGTTTGCTGCGCTTGGCCAGGTCCCGCAGGAAGCTCAGTACCTGATCGCTGGACTCGGCCATCTTGGTGGCCAGGCTCAGCTCGGAAAAGCTGGCAAAGCCCAGGAGCTTGGCCAGTTCCTGACGCAGGTCGAGGATCTCTTCCATCACCGGGCCGTTGTCGTTCTGACCGGCGTTAGGGCCTTGGTCCGACGCCCGGGTGCAGTAGGCGGCATAAACCTCTTCACGCAGGGCACGGTCCTGGGCGTAGGTCATCACCGCGTAGTAGCTGGGGAATTCCAGGGTGATCAGCCAGCCGTCCAGGCCTTTGGCCTGGGCCGCGGCGGCCATCTGCGCCTTGGCCGAGTCGGTCAGGCCGGCCAGGGCCGCTTCGTCGGTGATGTGCTTGGTCCAGGCCTGGGTGGCGTCCAGCAACTGGTTGGAGAAACGGCTGGCCAGCTCCGAGAGCCGGCTTTGTACCTCTGCGTAGCGCTGTTGCTGCTCGGGCGGCAAGTCGATACCCGACAGCCGGAAGTCCCGCAGGGAGTGTTCGAGGATGGTTTTCTGCGCCACGTCGAAACCGGCGGCTTCGGGGCTCTTGGCCAGGGCGTCGAAGGCCTGGAACAGCTCGCGGTTCTGGCCCATTTCCGTGGAGTAGGCGCTCAAGGCCGGCAGACAGGCCTCGTAGGCTTCACGCAGTTCGGCGCTGTTGCACACCGCGTTGAGGTGGCTGACCGGGCTCCAGGCCGCGCTCAGGCGGTCATTGAGCTCGTCCATGGCCAATACCAGACCGGCCCAGGTGGGCTGGGTGGCTTGGGTCTTGAGGATTTCAGCGATAGCGGCGCGGTTGTCAGCCAGGATCTGTTCGATGGCCGGTTGCACATGCTCGGCGCGGATCGCCGAGAACGGCGGCAGGTCGTAGGGCTGCAGAAGAGGGTTGTTCACACTCACGGTGGGCACCTTGGCTGGAAGAAACATGCAGGGAAACGTAGCACCATCTTAATTACAATGAGCAGCCACCGCAGCTATAGCCCCCATTAATAAATCTCAGAGAGGCATTCGCACTTGGCCATTCGCAGCTATCAGAACCACACCCCGAGCCTGGGCGAACGGGCCTTTGTCGACCACTCGGCAGTGGTCATCGGCGACGTCGAGATCGGCGCCGACAGCTCGGTCTGGCCCCTGACGGTGATACGCGGCGACATGCACCGCATCCGCATCGGCGCGCGCACCAGCGTGCAGGATGCCAGCGTGCTGCACATCACCCACGCCGGCCCCTTCAACCCCGACGGCTTCCCGCTGCTGATCGGCGACGACGTGACCATCGCCCACAAGGTCATGCTCCACGGTTGCCGCATCGGCAGCCGGGTGCTGATCGGCATGGGCAGCATCGTCATGGACGGCGCGGTGGTGGAAGACGACGTGATCGTCGGCGCCGGCAGCCTGGTGCCACCGGGCAAGCACCTGGAAAGCGGCTTTCTCTACGTCGGCAGCCCGGTGAAGCAGGCGCGCCCGCTGACCGACAAGGAGCGCGCCTTCTTCACCTACAGCGCCGCCAACTACGTGAAGCTCAAGGACCTGCACCTGGCCGAAGGCTACGACCGTCCCTGATCTGCTACTGACTGCCGAGGAACTGCCATGCATTACCAAACCGTCCTGTTCGACCTCGACGGCACCCTGACCGATCCCCGCGAAGGCATTACCCGCTCGATCCAGTTCGCCCTGGGCAAGCTGGGGATCGACGAGCCGGACCTGACCCGGCTGGAGCACTTCATCGGCCCGCCGCTGTTGCAGGCCTTCATGCAGTTCTACGGTTTCGACGAAGCCCGGGCCTGGGAGGCGGTGAACTTCTATCGCGAACGCTTCAAGGTCACCGGCCTGTATGAGAACCGGGTCTTCGACGGGGTCGCGCCGCTGCTGGAAACCCTCGGCGGGCAAGGGCGCCAGCTGTACATCGCCACCTCCAAGCCCTGGGTGTTCGCCCGGGAAATCGCCCGCCATTTCGACTTCGCCCGGCACTTCAAGGTGATTTACGGCAGCGAACTGGACGGTACCCGCACCGACAAAGTGGAGCTGATCGCCCATTTGCTGGAGCAGGAACAGCTGGACCCGGCCAGCACCCTGATGATCGGCGATCGCAAGCACGACCTGATCGGCGCCAAGCGCAATGGCCTGGATGCGGCAGCGGTGGGGTATGGATTCGGCAGCCGTGAGGAGCTGAGTGCCGAAGCTCCGGCCTATCACTTTGAGACGCTGGCCGAGTTGCATCAGGCGTTTTTGCGGCGTTAGAACCGCTGTTCGCCGGCAAGCCGGCGCCTACAGGTCAGGGGTGGGAGCCGGCTTGGCGGATAAGGCGCTCTGCAGCCTGAGCAAATCAGCCTTGCGCTGCTCGGCCGGCAGGCGCCCCAGTTTCTCCACTGCAAGGAAGAACGCCGGCCAGTCGCCATCGACCTCCTTGAACAGCGCGGCAAACGCCGGCACCCATTGGTCGTACAGACCGAAGGGCAGCAGCCGGGCGTTGTTCAACGGTGCGTTGATCCAGGCGTCATAGCGCTTGGAACCGGCCCACTCGCGGTCCCGCAGCTGCCGATAATCCCGGCGCAGCACCTCGAACTCCTGGGCCTTGCGCTGGCGCATCTGCTCGGCGGACAAGGGTTGGGCATACAGCTGCTCCAGGCGTTTGCGAGCATCCAGCAACAGCTGGATGAACTGATCCCGTTGACGGACATCAGCGTTGTCCTGGGGCGGCAACCCACGATAGGCCCGCCACTGGCGGGTGCCTTCCTGCTCGACGAAAGTGGCGAAGGACTCATTGAACTCGGTGTCGTCCTTCACATAGAAGCGCTGGTGCGCCAGCTCATGGAAGATCAGGGTCGCCAGACGCTCATCGCCCCAATGCATCATCGAACTGATGATCGGGTCATCGAACCAGCCCAGGGTCGAATAGGCCTCCACCCCGCCGATCGCCACGTCCATGCCTTTTTGCCGCTGCAACGCCGCCTCGCCCCGGGCGGCGCCCTGGCTGTAGTAGCCGCGGTAGGCCACGCAACCGGCAATGGGGAAGCAATGGGTCTGCGGGCTCAGGGAAAACTCCGGGGTAGCGAACACGTTCCACACCACATAGGGCCGGCCGATGTCGACGTACAGGCGGTAGCTGTTGTTATCCGGCAGGTGCAGATGCTGGCTGGCAAAGGTACGGGCCCGTTGCGACTGGGCCAGATGGGCCCGCAGGGTCGGGTCGCGGGTGGGGTCGGCGACCACCTGGGCCACCGGCGTGCGAGCCCGCAACAGGTGCATCTGGCCGCTGGCCAACTGGCTGTAGTACGCAACGCTGCTGCAACCGTTGAGCAGCAAAAGCGTCAGGGCCGCAAACAAAAAGCGCAAAAGAGGATCAAGTAACCCATGGCTTGAACGCGGCCTATTCAATTGGAATCATCCACAGAGAGTCTGCCCGCAAGACTATCTCGCCAACCTGGAGTTTCGCCACGTGCGTGTTGCTGCCGACGGCCGCACTCTTGTCTTTCGCCGGCGGCGCCAGACTGCCCGAACCGGCCCCGGCGCAAGCCTGGATCGACCTCACGCCGCCCCCAGGACCGCCACCTGCTGGCTGATGAGCAGCACACCCTGCTGGCGGCGGGCTGCCAGCGCAATTGATCGGCGCTATGCTGAGGGCCTTTCGCTTACTCGGCCTCCGTCATGCGCCCACTTCTGTTGATCCTCGCCCTTGCCACCCTCAGTGCCTGCAGCACGCCCCTGCCCAGTGTCGATCCGCAACAGGCCTGGATCGACCTGGCCACGCCGACGCCGGGGGGCAAGCTGGTCATGGCCGAGCGCCTGGACAACCAGCGCCTGCGGGACGGGCGTTTCTTCCAGGTCAGCCCCGGCAGCCACGAGCTGATGGTGCGTTTCGACTTCGAGGTGTTCGGCGGCGGCATGGGCATGACCACCGATCCCCAGGAGCGACTGTGCTACCTGAGCCTGCGCTACGACCATTTTGAAGCCGGCCAGCGCTATCGCCTGGAGGCGCGCAACCTGGCCTTCACTCCCAGCGCCCGGCTGTACAACGCCAAGCGCGAGATCGTCGCCGAGGAGCGCCTGATCAACTGCGTGCCGTGAGCCGGCTCAGCGATCGTTCTTCTGATAGATGATCTTCTTCGTGCCGTTCTCACAGCTGCCGACCACCATGTTGTTGTCGTGGACCTCGTCGTTGGTGACGATTTCCAGCGTGTAGGAGGCAACGCCCTGGGCCTGGATCTTGGCTTCGATCTCGGCCTTGAGTTCCTCGCAGGGCTTGGGGGCGGCGAAGGCCGATGTGGCCAGCGCACAGCAAACAACCGCCAAGGCAAAACGTTTCATGATCTCAAGCTCCCTTGCTACGGCGCGCACGAGCATGCGCTGAAGCCGCAGTCGCGTATTCGACCACAGGTTCTTGTCCGCCGCACAGACGCATTCACCGGCATGCCGGCTCCTGCCAACCGAAGCAGGAGCTGGCTTGCCGACGCAACGATCAACCCAACAGCGTCGCTTCCAGGCTGATCTTGGCATTGAGCACCTTGGACACCGGACACCCTTCCTTGGCCTTGTTGCTCAGCTCCGTGAACTGCTGCTGGCTGGCGCCGGGGATCTTCGCCTTGAGGATCAGGTGCACCGCCGTGATGGCGAAGCCGCCGTCCACCTGATCCAGGGTCACTTCCGCCTGGGTATCGATGCTGTCAGCCTTGAGCCCGGCATCACCGAGAATCATCGAAAACGCCATGGAGAAGCAGCCCGCATGGGCCGCACCGATCAACTCTTCCGGATTGGTGCCCTTGCCACCTTCAAAACGTGCCTTGAAGCCATAGGGCGCCTCACGCAACACCCCGGTTTCGGTCGAGATCGAGCCGATGCCGGTTTTCAGATCACCTTCCCAATGAGCCGAAGCCTTCTTTTTGATACTCATCTCTTTCTCCTCAAGAACCGGGTGCGAAGGGTCGCACCGCGCTTGTTTCTGTTGCCTAAGGGTTCTGAGGATAGATCCGGCGGCAAAGTTCAGCCGGTGTGCGCGACGTCTATTTACCCGACAAATTCACTCTGACTATTGAAACTCGGGTATATGCCCACATTGCATGAGTCTGACTTACAAATTTCGGCAGGTTTTGGCTCATGACAAAGGCCTGCACCCCTATGGAGAAGCAGGCCTATGAAACCGCTGTCCGCTGTTAAATTCTCGACCCTCGACCTGGTGCCCGTGCGTGAAGACGGCAGCCCGGCGCAATCCCTGCGCAATTCCCTGGACCTGGCCCAGCACGTGGAAAAGTTCGGCTACACCCGCTTCTGGGTCGCCGAACACCACAACATGGATGGCATCGCCAGTTCCGCCACTTCGGTGTTGCTGGGTTATCTGGCCGGTGGGACATCGAGCATTCGCGTCGGCTCCGGCGGGGTCATGCTGCCCAACCACGCACCGCTGGTGATCGCCGAACAGTTCGGCACCCTGGAAAGCCTGTACCCGGGACGCATTGACCTGGGCCTGGGCCGCGCCCCGGGTTCCGACCAGATGACCGCTCGCGCCTTGCGCCGGGAACGCTCCGGCAGCGCCGACGATTTCCCCGAGGACGTGGCGGAACTGATGGCCTACCTCGGCCCACGTACTCCGGAGCAACGGGTGATCGCAGTACCGGGCACCGGCACCAACGTACCGGTGTGGCTGCTGGGCTCCAGCCTGTTCAGTGCGCAACTGGCCGGAGAGCGGGGTTTGCCTTACGCCTTCGCCTCGCATTTCGCACCGCGCTACATGCATGAGGCGATTCGCGTCTATCGCAATCACTTCAAGCCTTCCGCGGTGCTCGACAAACCTTACGTGATGCTGGGCGTGCCTCTGGTAGCCGCGGATACTGATGAACACGCGGATTACCTGGCCACCTCGGTGTACCAGCGGATTCTCGCCCTGATGCGCGGCCAGAGCCTGGTCCAGCGCAAGCCGGTCAACAGCATGGACGGCCTGTGGCTGCCCCATGAGAAGGAGGCGGTGTCGAGTTTCCTGGGGTTGGCGATGATCGGCAGCCCGGCGAAGATCCGCGCCAAGCTGGAGGTGCTGATCGAGCAGACCGGCGCCGACGAGCTGATCTTTACCTGCGACCTGTACGAACACGCCGATCGCCTGCACTCCTATGAGTTGCTGGCCCAGGTGATGCAGGGCTAAGGCTGCTTTCGGGCACAAAAAAGCCGACGCTGATGCGTCGGCTTTTCAATGGGCTTCTACAAAGGCTCAACCGCGCTTGTAGACAATCTCCTTGGTGCCGGCTTCGCAGGAGCCAACCACTTTGCCGTCAGCCGCCGCGCCTTTGTCGACCACTTCCAGCGAATAGTGGGTGGCGCCTTTGGCATCGATCTTCGCGGCGATCTCGCTTTTCAGCTCTTCGCACGGCTTGCCGGCGGCAAGGGCAGTTCCCGCAAGACTCAACAAAGCAGCAGCTAATACTAGTTTTTTCATCGGTCACATTCCCTGGTCGGATCAAAAGAGGCGGCGTTGCAGCCAGCCTGACAGAGGCTCAAGACAGTTGTAGCGCTTTGCCACTTCCTATGGCACTCGGCCAGCGCACAAGTTCCAGAGCCTAGCCCAAGCTTTCAACTATTGGCAATCCGGAAGCCTACCTTGAGGGTGACCTGGAAATGCGCCGCTTTACCGTCCTTGATATGACCCCGGGTTTCGGTCACTTCGAACCACTCCAGGTGCTTGATGCTCTTGTGCGCCTCGGCCAGCGCGTTGTTGATTGCCTCTTCGATGCTGTTCGGCGACGAACCCACCAGTTCGACTTTCTTATAGGTGTGATGATCGGTCATGGCGCTCTCCTTTTTTGCTGTGAAATACAGCCTAGCAGTGATTTTTCTTATTACTTGGGGCGCCATTGCTCACGGCTAGTTCAGATTTTCTGCACTTTCTGAACAGGCCGCAGTCGGAACCTACAGAGTCCGTTCACTACCCTGCAGGAGAGCCGACATGGCCAACACCTCGTTACGCAAAGCCTCACTGGAAAGTATGGAAGCCGAGATCGAAAGCCTGCTCAAATCCCTGGAAAGCCTCAAGGACGATGCGACTGACGAATCGCGCAAAACCCTCAAGGCCCTCAAGAGCAACGCCGAGAATGCGCTCAAGCATTCCCGCAGCCTGATCAGCGATGCCTACGAAGAAGTCAAAGTGAAAACCCGCGAAACCGGGATCGCCACTCGCGAATACGCCCAGGAACACCCGTGGGCGACCGCCGGCGTGGCGGTAGGCGCCATCGGCCTGCTGGCCGCCTACCTGCTGTGCAAGCGCGGTAACTAAAGCGCCTGGCGTAGTTCGTTTTTCAACCACTGCGCCAATTGCCGGGCGCGCCCATCGGCGGCGCGCTTGGGTAACCACAGCGCCAGTTGCCCCGGGGTGTCGGAAAACCCCCACGGGGCAACCAGCCTGCCCGCCAGCAAGTCCTCGGCCACCAGCGGCTCTGGAGCGATTGCCACGCCCAGCCCGGCCACGGCCGCTTCCAGCAAGTAATACAAATGCTCGAAACCCTGCCCGTACTTCAGCGCCTCGGCGCTGATGCCGTTGTGCCGTGCCCAACTGGGCCAGGCCTGGGGACGCGAGGTGGTGTGCAGCAGCGACTCCGCCGCCAGGGCCGCCGCTGGCGCTTCGCGCAAGTGCGAGTAACCGGCATAGCGCGGGCTGAGCACCGGCCCGATTCGCTCGCAGGCCAGCTCATAGACCTGCATGTCCGCCGGCCAGGGGGGCTCGGCAAACACCAGCAAGGCATCCAGCCCCGGGCGCCGGGGGTCCAGATCGCCTTCACCAGCGGAAAGGTGCAGGCGCAGGTCCGGCAAATCGGCATTCAGGCGCCCCAGGCGCGGAATCAGCCAACGCGCCAGCAGGCTGCCGGAGCAGCCGAGCACGAAGGGCGCATCGGCACTGCCCCGGGTCAGTTCGCCACAGACGTCCCGCAGACGCTCGAAGGCCTCGCTGCTGGCATCGCGCAGGCGAACCCCGGCATCTGTGAGTTTAATGCCACGGCCATCCTTGACGAAAAGACTCAGGCCCAGGTGTTCTTCCAGCACCTTCAACTGCCGGCTGACCGCACCGTGAGTCACGTGCAGTTGTTCGGCAGCCTGGCTGACGCTGTTGAGCCGGGCAGTGGCTTCGAAGGCCCGCAGGGCGTTCAGGGGGGGCAGGTCGCGGCTCATGGGATAGGTGAGTTTTCCTGACAGGTTGCGGCGATCTTATCGGTTTTCAGGCTCCAGTGTCAGGGGTAGAGTGGGCTCCATTGTCCTTCCACGAATCTGTCATTCCACACACTTCCCCGGGAGCGCTCCAATGACCCAGTCCCAATTGCGTAATGGTCCTGACGACAACGGCCTGTTTGGCGCGTTCGGCGGCCGTTATGTGGCAGAAACCCTGATGCCGCTGATCCTCGACCTGGCCCGTGAATACGAAAAGGCCAAGGAAGATCCCGAGTTTCTCAAGGAGCTGGCCTACTTCCAGCGCGACTACGTCGGCCGTCCCAGCCCGCTGTACTTCGCCGAACGCCTGACCGAACACTGCGGCGGCGCCAAGATCTACCTCAAGCGCGAAGAGCTGAACCACACCGGCGCGCACAAGATCAACAACTGCATCGGCCAGATCCTCCTGGCCCGGCGCATGGGCAAGAAACGCATCATCGCCGAGACCGGCGCCGGCATGCACGGCGTGGCCACCGCCACCGTGGCCGCGCGTTTTGGCCTGGATTGCGTGATCTACATGGGCACCACCGACATCGAACGCCAACAGGCCAACGTGTTCCGCATGAAGCTGCTGGGCGCCGAAGTGATCCCGGTCGTCGCCGGCACCGGCACCCTGAAAGACGCGATGAACGAAGCCCTGCGTGACTGGGTAACCAACGTCGACAGCACCTTCTACCTGATCGGCACCGTGGCCGGCCCGCACCCGTACCCGGCCATGGTCCGCGACTTCCAGGCTGTGATCGGCAAGGAAACCCGCGAGCAGATGCAAGCCCAGGAAGGCCGCCTGCCGGACAGCCTGGTGGCGTGCATCGGCGGCGGCTCCAACGCCATGGGCCTGTTCCACCCGTTCCTCGACGACAAAAGCGTGCAGATCATTGGCGTTGAAGCTGCCGGCTACGGCATCGAGACCGGCAAGCACGCCGCCAGCCTGAACGGCGGCGTACCGGGCGTGCTGCACGGCAACCGCACCTTCCTGCTGCAGGACGACGATGGCCAGATCATCGACGCCCACTCGATTTCCGCCGGCCTCGACTACCCCGGCATCGGCCCGGAACACGCCTGGTTGCACGACATCGGCCGCGTCGAATACACCTCGGTGACCGACGACGAAGCCCTGGCCGCGTTCCACCAGTGCTGCCGCCTGGAAGGCATCATCCCGGCCCTGGAAAGCGCCCACGCCCTGGCCGAAGTCTTCAAGCGCGCGCCGACCCTGCCCAAGGATCACCTGATGGTGGTCAACCTCTCGGGCCGCGGCGACAAAGACATGCAAACCGTCATGCACCACATGCAACAGTCCCAGCAGGAGAAACACTGATGAGCCGCCTGCACACCCGCTTTGCCAAGCTCAAGGAACAGAACCGCGCCGCCCTGGTGACCTTCGTCACTGCCGGCGACCCGAGCTACGACACTTCCCTGGCGATCCTCAAGGGCCTGCCCGCAGCGGGTGCCGACGTGATCGAACTGGGCATGCCCTTCACCGATCCGATGGCCGACGGCCCGGCGATCCAGCTGGCCAACATCCGGGCCCTGGGGGCCAAGCAAAACCTGGCGAAAACCCTGCAGATGGTCCGCGAGTTCCGCGAAGGCAACAATGAAACCCCGCTGGTGCTGATGGGCTACTACAACCCGATTCACCATTACGGCGTGGCGCGCTTCATTGCCGACGCCAAGGCATCTGGTGTGGATGGCCTGATCGTGGTGGACATGCCGCCGGAACATAACAGCGAGCTGTGCGACCCGGCCCAGGCCGCCGGCATCGACTTCATCCGCCTGACCACCCCAACCACCGACGACGCGCGCCTGCCCAAGGTGCTCGACGGCAGTTCCGGCTTTGTCTACTACGTTTCGGTAGCCGGGGTGACCGGTGCCGGCGCCGCCACCCTGGAACATGTGGAAGAGGCCGTGACCCGCCTGCGTCGCCACACCGACCTGCCCATCAGCATCGGTTTCGGCATCCGTACCCCGGAGCAGGCCGCCGCCATCGCCCGTCTGGCAGACGGCGTGGTCGTGGGCTCGGCACTGATCGACCACATCGCCAACGCCGAGTCTTCCGAGCAAGCGGTGGATGGCGTCCTGAGCCTGTGCGCAGCCCTTTCCGAAGGCGTACGCAAGGCTCGGGTCAGCTGAAGGTTAAGACCAGACCGCAAGATCAGGGGGGCGCAACCAAAGGTTGCGCCCCCTTTTTGCATGGTGTGCACGAGCAACCACCAGCTCCTTAGAACCCCGTCAGATCCAGCGGCCGCATGGCCCCCATCCAGATCGCATGATCGGTGTGATCGAGCAAGTCGTCCCCGGTATCGGGGTGCAGGAACACCACCAGCCCCCGGCGATTGAGGGCCAGCCACGGCACTACCTGGGCAAACACCTCAGGGGCGAACGCCAACTGGCAACTCCAGTCCGGATGGGGCCCCACCGGCCGCTCGTGGACCCGACCCATTTTCAGGTCAAACAGCTGCGCGGCCTGCTCGCACAAGGCCCGGGCCTGGCCGATGGTACTGGCGTCGAAGTAGACGTGGGCGTGATAACCCTTGATCCGTTGCATGCAAACCCTCGCGATAAAAGACCAAGCCTCAAAGCTCGTCACAGAGGCTGAGCACCCTCTGTGGAAAAAACACCGGCCCCATGAAAACACCGAAAGCCGAGCAGCTCAAAGCGGTTGCGCCAGCGCGCCTGCCACCTCCAGCAACTGCTGGCGCAACCAGAGATGGGCCGGGTCTACCGTGTTGCGTCCATGCCAGATCGCCAACAGCGACGACGCTTCAACCGCCAGTGGCAGCGCCCGCTGACACAGGCCAAAGCGCTGTTCGAAAGCCCGGGCCAGTGGCCCCGGCACAATCGCCACCAGCCGCGACTGTTCCAGCAACTGCGGCAGCACCAGGGCATGGGGCAGGGTGACCTTGTATTGGGGACTGCGGCCAATCGCCGCCAGCGCCTGCTCCAGGCGCTGGCGATCGAACATCTCCGACTGCCGGGCAATACCGCGCTCAAGAATGTAGCCGTTGACCGCACCTTCCTCCTGCCCGCCTACCGACAGTGTGATCAATGGCTGGTCCGCCAGGGCCTCAAGGGTCAACTCGGGCAGGTCGAGCAAGGGATGCTCGGGACACATCAGCAACACATCCTGCTGCTGCCAGAGACGGGCGCTGTGCACTCGCTGCGGCAGCTCGGCAAACACCCCCACGGCCAGGTCGATGCGCCCGACGTCGATCTGCTCGGCCAGATCCAGGCGAGTCGCAGGGCGCACCACCAGGTCCACCCCCGGAGCTTCCTGGGCCAGGCGCCGCAACAGCGGTGCCAGCAGCACCGAACTCAGATAGTCATTGGCGGCAAGGGTGAAGGTCCGCGTTGCGCTGGCGGGGTCGAACGCCTCCACGCCCACGGTGCGCTGAATGGTCAGCAGTGCTTCGCGCAGCGGGCCGGCAATTGCTTCGGCACGGGCCGACGGCTGCATGCCCTTGGCGGTGCGAATAAACAACTCGTCCTGCAGGGACTCACGCAACCGGGTCAAGGCATGGCTGACCGCCGACTGGCTCAGATGCAGGCGCTTGCTGGCCAGCAGGATGCTGCGGTCCTCATAGACGGCATCGAAAACCCGCAGCAGGTTGAGGTCGATACGCGGGACGCGGGGCACTTCATCACGGAGCATATTGCATATCCTGCAGGAGGCTATTGCGGATTGTTCCCTTGCCCCAGGGGGCGGGCGCGGGCAACTTTAGCGCATCCGACAAGCGAGCAGATGGCACTGAAAATCAAACCGTGCGATCACGACCACGGCTTGCCCGAAGTTCAGTGAAAGCAACTGACCTGAGTGTTTTTCGACCCCTTGAAACCTCGTCCTCAGTTGCGATCAAGACCGTGCTCAAGTTCAGGGAACGAAGATGCCCGCAAGCCCCGACCTCAATGACATTCGCGCCCACGATTGGGTCGCCACCCGGCTGCCCCGCTCCTGGCAGGCCTACGCCCGCCTGATGCGCCTGGACCGGCCCATCGGCACCTGGCTGACCCTGCTGCCGGCCCTGGCCGCGTTGATACTCTGCGCCGGACGTATTCCGCAGCTCGGCACGGTGCTGGTGTTCGCCCTCGGCGCCCTGCTGATGCGCAGTGCCGGCTGCTGCATCAATGACATCCTCGACCGACGCTTCGACGCCCAGGTCAACCGCACCCGCCAGCGGCCCCTGGCCAAGGGCTCACTGAGCCTGAATCAGGCCCTGGCTTGCCTGGTCGTACTCTTGCTGCTGGCGGCCGCATTGCTGCCATTGCTACGCCCACTGACGGTGCTGCTGGCACTGGGCTGCGTGCCGCTGACCCTGATCTACCCGCTGTTCAAACGCTTCACCCACTGGCCCCAGGCGTTTCTCGGCGCGGTGTTCAACTGGGGCGTGCTCATGGCCAGTGTGGAAACCACCGGCAGCCTGAAACCCAGTGCGCTGGCGCTGTGGCTGGGCTGCCTGTTCTGGCAGTTGGGCTACGACACGCTCTATGCCTACAGCGACCGTGAGGACGACCTGAAAATGGGCCTGCGCTCCACCGCGACGCTGTTCGCCGAACGGGGCAAGACCTGGATCGCCGGGTTCTACGCCATGACCGTGCTGTGCTGGTGCGGCGCGGGCCTGCTGGCCGGTGCCAACCCGGGCTTTTTCATCGTGCTGCTGCCGATCGCCTTGTCCCTGGCCTACCAGCTCAGCCTGTTCAGTCCGGACCACCCGGAGCCCTGCAACGACCTGTTTCGCAGCAACTTCCACGTCGGCGTGCTGCTCCTGGCCGGCGCCTCGGTGGCCATCGTTTAACCGCTGAACACTCAGCAATCGGCAACATTCCCAACCACACAAGGACTTGTCATATGCCTGCCCGCTCAATCGCATCACCACTCTCGGCACCGGAACAATGGGCCGCCCTGTTCCTGCGCCTGGCCCTGGGCGCCATGTACATCGCCCATGCGCTGTTCAAAGTCCTGGTCCTGGGCTGGCCGGGCACCCTCAAGCTGTTCGGCGCCACCGGCATGCCCGAGTGGATGACCTACCCGGCGGTGTGCGCCGAGCTGGTGGGGGGCTTGTTGCTGATACTCGGGGTCGGCGTGCGCTGGATCGCCCTGGGGCTGCTGCCGATGCTGCTGGGGGCGATTGTCTTCGTCCACGGCGCCCACGGCTGGATCTACACCAGCCCGGGCGGCGGCTGGGAATACCTGGCCTTCCTGGCGGTGGTGTCGGTGTCGCTGGTGTGCCTGGGCAACGGCGCACTGTCCCTGTTGAGCCTGTTCAAGGCGCCGCCTACAAGGCAATGGACGGCAACGACAGCCCCTTGAGGGATTGAGCGCTGCCGGCTTGCTCGGCCATCAGCCAGTCGACGAAGCGCTGGATCAATGGGCCACGGCGCTTGCGTGGCGGCAGCACCACGTAATAGCCGTAGCCGGACAGCGCACTCTGGGCGATCGGCCGGCACAACAGCCCCTGCGCCAGCAAATCGTCCACCAGATGACGCCAGCCGATGGCCACGCCCTGACCGCCGATGGCCGCCTGGATCAGCAAGGTGTAGTTGTCGAAACGCAATTGCCCGGGGGGCGGGGCGCCAGCCAGGCCCAGTTCGCGGAACACCCCGCTCCAGTCGAACCAGTGGCTGGCGTTTTCACCCCGCAGGTGCAGCAGCGGCATCTCCAGCAGGGCATGGGCGGGCAGGGGAGCCAGACGCTCCTTGAGCAGCAGCGGGCTGCACACCGGAAACACTTCCTCGCTGAACAGCCAGCGACTTTCGCCGTGCTTGAAACGCCCGTCGCCGAACAGCACCGCCACGTCGATATCGCTGCGCAGCATGCTGTGGCTGCGTTCACTGGTCACCAGGCTGACGTCCACCTGGGGATTGGCCTCATGAAAACGATGCAGGCGCGGCATCAGCCAGTAGGCGGCGAAGGCGAAGTCCGTGGCCACCTGCAGCACCTCGTGCTGATGCTGCTGGCTCAGAGCACTGAGGCCGGCGTCGATGCTCTGCAAGCCAATCTGCACCTGTTCCAGTAGCAAGGCGCCGGATTCGGTCAGTTCGATACCGCGGTAGATCCGGTCGAACAGGCGCACGTTCAACCGCTCCTCCAACCGTTTGATCTGCTGGCTGATGGCCGGCTGGGTGGTCCCCAGTTCCACCGCCGCGGCGGTGAAGCTGCGCAAACGGGCCGCTGCTTCAAACACCCGGAGCAGGTCCAGGGACAGGTCGCCAAGGGCTTCATACATAAGCTGTGCTTATCCTAGTCATTGCCGTGCATGGGCTTTACCGCCAAAGACATGGAATCCATGCTCGATCGCAGCACTTTCGCATAACCATCGACTATGGAATGCCGCGAATCCATGAAGCGCAAGAACATTCTTTTCATCATGGCCGACCAGATGGCCGCGCCCTTGCTGCCGTTCTACGGTTCATCACCGATCAAGCTGCCGCACCTCAGCCGTCTGGCTGCCCAGGGCGTAGTATTCGATGCCGCCTACTGCAACAGCCCGCTGTGCGCACCGTCGCGCTTTACCCTGGTCAGCGGGCAGTTGCCGAGCAGAATCGGCGCCTACGACAACGCCGCGGACTTTCCCGCCGACGTGCCCACCTACGCCCACTACCTGCGGCGCCTGGGCTACCGCACCGCGCTGTCGGGCAAGATGCACTTCTGCGGCCCGGATCAGTTGCACGGTTATGAAGAGCGCCTGACCACCGACATCTACCCCGCCGACTACGGCTGGGCGGTGAACTGGGATGAGCCCGAGGTGCGTCCCAGCTGGTACCACAACATGTCCTCGGTGCTGCAGGCCGGGCCCTGCGTGCGCACCAACCAGCTGGATTTCGATGAAGAGGTGGTGTTCAAGGCCCAGCAGTACCTGTTCGACCATGTGCGCGAAGCCGGCGACCAGCCGTTCTGCCTCACCGTGTCCATGACTCATCCCCACGATCCCTACACCATCCCCAAGGCCTTCTGGGACCTGTACCGCGACGACGAAATCCCACTGCCCCAGACCCCACCGCAAAGCGAACTGGACCCGCATTCCCAGCGCCTGCTCAAGGTCTACGACCTG
This sequence comes from Pseudomonas sp. BLCC-B112, assembly GCF_028550695.1. Classification (NCBI taxonomy): domain Bacteria; kingdom Pseudomonadati; phylum Pseudomonadota; class Gammaproteobacteria; order Pseudomonadales; family Pseudomonadaceae; genus Pseudomonas; species Pseudomonas sp. BLCC-B112. Next base: position 140,796 of record NZ_JAQQGK010000011.1, on the reverse strand, counting down.
TGGGACAAGCCCCTGCCTGTGGATAAGATCCGCGACGCGCGACGGGCCTACTTCGGCGCCTGCAGCTACATCGACAGCAACGTCGGCAAGCTGCTGCAGACCCTGGAAGACACCGGGTTGGCGGACGACACCCTGATCGTGTTTTCCGGCGACCACGGCGACATGATCGGCGAGCGCGGCCTCTGGTACAAAATGCACTGGTTCGAAATGGCCGCCCGGGTGCCGCTACTGATCCATGCGCCGGGGCAGTTCGCCGCCGGGCGAGTCAGCGCGGCAGTTTCCACCGCCGACCTGCTGCCGACCCTGGTGGAACTGGCCGGCGGCCGTGTGGAGGCGGACCTGCCCCTGGACGGCCGCTCCCTGGTCCCCCATCTGCTGGGGCAGGGCGGCCACGATGAGGTGTTCGGCGAATACATGGCCGAAGGCACCATCAGCCCGCTGATGATGATTCGTCGGGGCGCCTACAAATTCATCTACAGCGAAGACGACCCCTGCCTACTCTTCGATGTAGCCAACGACCCTCAGGAACACCGCGACCTCAGCCAGTCGGCCGAGCATCGAGCGCTGTTCGACGCCTTCCTCGCCGAAGCCCGGGCCAAGTGGGACATCCCCACCCTTCACCAACAGGTCCTGGCCAGCCAGCGCCGTCGCCGCCTGGTGGCCGACGCCCTGGGCCGGGGCACGCGCAAGAGCTGGGATCACCAGCCACTGGTAGACGCCAGTGCGCAATACATGCGCAACCACATCGACCTCGACGATCTGGAGCGCAAGGCGCGTTATCCACAACCCTGCCAACACCAATAATCCAAGGGGAAGAGCATGCAAAAGTTATCCACAGCGCTGGCCGTCGGGTTCCTGGCTCTGGGCAGCACAACCGCCTGGGCCGACTCGTGCTCAACCGTGAAGATGGCCGATCCGGGCTGGAGCGACATCGCCGCCACCAACGCCATCGCCAGCTTTCTACTGGACGGCATGGGCTACAAGGCCAAGATCGACACCCTGGCGGTGCCGATCACCTACGGCGGCCTCAAGGACGGCCAGGTGGATGTGTTCCTGGGCAACTGGATGCCGGCGCAGCAGGGCTTCTACGACAAGTTCGTGGCCAATGGCGAGGTGATCCAGCTGGCGAAGAACCTGGAAGGCACCGAGTTCACCCTGGCAGTTCCGGATTACGTGTGGGACGCCGGGGTGCACGACTTTGCCGACCTGAGCAAGTTCGCCGACAAGTTTGACAAGAAGATCTACGGCATCGGCTCCGGTGCCCCGGCCAACCTGTCGCTGCAGGAGATCATCAAGAACAACGAGTTCAGCCTCGGCCAGTGGAAGCTGATCGAGTCCAGCGAGCAGGCGATGCTCGCCGAAGTGTCCCGGGCCACGAAAAAACAGCGCTTCGTGACCTTCCTCGGCTGGACCCCGCACCCGATGAACGTGCAGCTGAAAATGCATTACCTGACCGGGGGCGAGAAGTACTTCGGCGCCAGCGGCAGCGTCTACACCCTGACGCGCAAGGGTTATGCACAGGCCTGCCCGAACGTCGGCAAGCTCCTTACCAATCTGCGGTTCACCCAGGACATGGAGAACGCCATCATGGCCGAGGTGGTGAACAAGAAGGTCAGCAACGCCGACGCCGCCAAGGCCTGGATCAAGGCCAACCCGGCGGTGCTGGAGCAATGGCTGGAAGGGGTCCGGACCATCGATGACAAAGAGGCCCTGGCGGCGGTGAAGGCCAAGTTGTAGCCCGAGGTGCGCCGGCCATTCGCCGGCAAGCCGGCTCCTAGGGGATCAGGGGCCGGCCTCGGCACGTGCCCAAGGCCGGACAATGCTTTACCCTGGCCCCCCTGAATCTACCCACCCGTGAGGAACCATGGCCTGGCCCAACCGCCATTCACTCCTGCCTTTCCTCGGCTGGCTGCCACGGCAGACCCGGGCCAGCGTTGGCCGGGATCTGCTGGTGGGCCTGAGCGGCGCGATTCTCGCCCTGCCGCAATCCATCGCCTATGCGCTGATCGCCGGCCTGCCGCCGGAGTACGGCCTGTACGCGGCCATAGTCCCGGTGCTGATCGCCTGCCTCTGGGGTTCGTCCTGGCACCTGATCTGCGGGCCCACGGCAGCGATCTCCATTGTTCTGTATGCCAGTGTCAGCCCTCTGGCGGTGCCGGCATCCGAGGACTACATCACCCTGGTCCTACTGCTGACACTGCTGGCCGGGGTCTTCCAGTGGCTGCTGGGGCTGCTGCGCTTCGGCGCCCTGGTGAACTTCGTCTCGCATTCGGTGGTGCTGGGTTTCACCCTAGGTGCCGCGGTGGTGATCGCCCTGGGGCAATTGCCCAACCTCCTGGGCCTGGAGCTGCCAAACCAGGCCACCGCCCTCAATAGCCTGACCTCGCTGCTGGAACACCTGGACGCTGTGGACAAGCCTTCGCTGTTGCTGGGGCTGGGCACCCTGATCGTCGGCCTCGGCCTGAAGCTGTTGGCGCCGCGCTGGCCCAGCCTGTTGCTCAGCCTGGTCCTCAGTGCGCTGGTGGTCTGGCTGCTGCCGGGGGTGTTCGGGCACGTCAAATTGGTCAGCGCCTTCGTGGGCCGGCTACCGCCCTTGAGCCCGTTGCCACTGGACCTGGATCTGGTCCTGCGGCTGCTGCCCAGTGCCGTGGCGGTGGGGATGCTGGGGCTGGTGACCAGCCTGTCGATTGCCCGCTCACTGTCGGCACGTTCGGAACAACTGCTCGACGCCAACCAGGAAGTCCGCGCCCAGGGCTTGTCGAACATGGTGGGGGCGTTTTTCTCCGGCTACCTGTCCTCCGGCTCCTTCACCCGCTCGGGCTTGAGTTATGAAGCCGGTGCCCGCTCGCCCCTGGCCGGGGTGTTCTCGGCGCTGTGGGTGGCGCTGTTCGCGGTGGCCGGCGCCGGGCTGATCGCCCATATCCCGATTCCGGCCATGGCCGGCAGCATCCTGCTGATCTGCTGGGGCCTGGTGGATCATCGGGGCATCCGCGCGCTGTTCCGGGTCAGCCGCGCCGAATTCCTGGTGATGAGCCTGACCTGCATCGCCACCTTGCTCCTGGAGTTGCAGACGGCGATCTATGCCGGGGTCCTGGCGTCGCTGTTCTTCTACCTCAAGCGCACCTCCCAGCCACGGGTGCAGCATTCCAGCGAGGGCGATGCAGACATCCTGCGGGTGGGTGGCTCGATCTTCTTTGGCGCCAGTCATTACCTGCAGGTGCGCATGCAACGCTGCCATGCACCGAAACTGGTGATCGACGCCCGGCAGATCAACTTCATCGACTATTCAGGGGTGGAGATGCTGCATCAGGAGGCGCGCCGACTGAAACGCCAGGACCGCAGCCTGACCCTGCGCCGGGCACGGCAGACGGTGAAAGAGGAATTGATCAAGCTCGAAGGACCGGAGCACTGCCCGATCCGCTTCGAAGACTGAACCCGCAGGCGTCTTGCCCACACTCGACGTAGGAGCCGGCTTGCCGGCGAAGAGCCTGGCCCAGCCTTGAAGCCGCCTTCGCGGGCAAGCCAGTTCCTACGGGGGATTACTGCGCCAACTGGCGGCGCAGTTCGGCCAGCACCGGGGCACTGTCCGGGCGCACGCCGCGCCACAGGTAGAAGGCTTCCGCCGCCTGTTCGGCCAGCATGCCCAAACCATCCAGCACCAGCGCCGCGCCATGTTCACTGGCCCAACGGCAGAACGGCGTCGGCTCCTTGGCGTACATCATGTCGTAGCACACCGTTTTGCCCGGTTCGATCAGGCTGCTGGCAATCGGCGGCAAGTCCCCCGACAGGCTGGCGGAAGTGGCATTGATGATCAGGTCCACCGACTCCTGCAACCAGTCGAAGCCGCTGGCCGACACCGGCCCCAGGTCGGCGAACAGTTCGGCCAGCAACTCGGCTTTTTCCACGGTGCGATTGGCGATCACCACCGACGCCGGCCGCTGCGCCAACAGGGGTTCCAAGGCTCCACGCACGGCGCCACCGGCCCCCAGCAAAAGGATGCGCTTGCCCTTGAGACTGACCCCGGCGTTCACCGTCAGGTCGCGTACCAGTCCGGCGCCGTCGGTGTTGTCTCCCAGCAGAGTGCCGTCCGCTTGCTTGCTCAGGGTGTTCACCGCACCGGCCCGCTGGGCGCGCTCGGTCAGGCTGTCGCACAGGCGATAGGCGTCTTCCTTGAACGGCACGGTGACGTTGGCACCACGGCCCTGGGCGAAGAAATCGCGGGCGGCGCCGGCGAAATCGTCCAGAGGCGCAAGCAGGGTGTTGTATTCCAGTTGCTGGCCGGTCTGCTGGGCGAACAGCCGATGGATCAAGGGTGATTTGCTGTGGCCGATCGGATTACCAAAGACAACGTACTGATCCATCTCTCATCCCATTTGCTCAACACACTGGCAGGAACCGCGTCCGCCTTGAAGGCCTCTTCGCCGGCAAGCCGGCTCCTGCGCAGTGGGTGCGGTTTAGTTGCTGGCGGCCAGCCAGTCGCGGTCTTGCAGGAAGTATTCGGTCAGGCGCGCCTCTTCGCTGCCCGGCTCGGCCTTCCAGTCGTAGCCCCAACGCACTTGCGGCGGCAGCGACATGAGGATCGATTCGGTGCGACCGCCCGATTGCAGGCCGAACAGGGTGCCACGGTCGTAGACCAGGTTGAACTCGACGTAGCGACCGCGGCGGAACTCCTGGAACTCGCGCTGCTGCTCGGTATAGGCGGCAGCCTTGCGGCGCTGGACGATGGGCAGGTAGGCCTCGATGTAGGCATCGCCGATGGCGCGCATGAAGGCGAAGCTGGTGTCGAAGTCCCATTCGTTGAGGTCGTCGAAGAACAGGCCGCCGATGCCCCGCGGTTCGTTGCGGTGCTTGATGTGGAAATAGCTGTCGCACCAGGCCTTGTAGCGCGGGTAGACGTCGGCACCGAAAGGCGCACAGGCGCGCTCGGCAACCCGGTGCCAATGCACGCAGTCTTCTTCATTGCCGTAGTAGGGGGTCAGGTCGAAACCGCCACCGAACCACCAGACCGGCTCTTCACCTTCCTTCTCGGCGATGAAGAACCGCACGTTGGCGTGGGACGTCGGCACATGAGGGTTGTGTGGGTGAATCACCAGGGACACGCCCAGGGCCTCGAAACCCCGGCCGGCCAGTTCCGGACGGTGGGCACTGGCCGAAGGCGGCAGGCCGCTGCCGAACACATGGGAAAAGTTGACCCCACCCTTTTCGATCACTGCACCGTCGCCGATCACCCGGGTGCGTCCGCCACCGCCGGCAGGGCGGGTCCAGGCGTCCTCGATAAAGCGTGCGCCACCGTCTTCGGTTTCCAGTGCAGCGCAAATGCGGTCTTGCAGGTCGAGCAGGTAGGCTTTTACGGCCTCGGTGCGGGTAGTCATGGCATCACCTTGAATCGGGCAAAGCTACGCGGCGCTAGGGATGGAGCAGGGGACGCGCGCAAATGGGCGCGTAGCATAACACCGCGTCGGGGCGCTCCGCAGTTGACGAAGGTCAAGCACAGGAGTCCGATAGAGCACTTTCACGACACGACCAAGGAGAGAGTACAGATGGCCAAACGTATCCAGTTCCGTGCCCATGGCGGCCCCGAAGTACTCGAGTATGTGGATTACCAGCCCGCCGAACCGGGACCACAGCAGGTTCGCGTCAGCAACAAGGCCATCGGCCTGAACTTCATCGACACCTATTTCCGCAGTGGCCTGTATGCCCCACCAGCACTGCCGTCCGGCCTCGGCGCCGAAGGCGCCGGGGTGGTGGAAGCGGTGGGCAGCGCTGTGACGCGCTTCAAGGTAGGTGATCGCGTGGCCTATGGCAGCGGCCCACTGGGCGCCTACAGCGATGTGCATGTACTGCCGGAAGCCAATCTGGTGCATCTGCCAGAGGCCATCAGCTTCGAGCAAGCCGCCGGGGTGATGCTCAAGGGCCTGACCGTGCAGTACCTGCTGCGTCAGACTTATGAACTCAAGGGTGGCGAAACCGTACTGTTTCACGCCGCAGCGGGGGGCGTCGGTTCCCTGGCCTGCCAATGGGCCAAGGCCCTTGGGGTAAAACTGATCGGTACCGTCAGCTCGCCGGAGAAGGCCGCCATTGCCAAAGCCCTCGGCGCCTGGGAAACCATCGACTACAGCCATGAAGACGTCGCCAAGCGCGTGCTGGAACTGACGGATGGCAAGAAGTGCCCGGTGGTGTATGACGGTGTCGGCAAAGACACCTGGCTGACCTCCCTGGATTGCCTGGCACCGCGCGGGCTGATGGTCAGCTTCGGCAATGCCTCGGGAGCGGTGGACGGGGTGAACCTGGGGATTCTCTCGGCCAAGGGCTCGCTGTACGTGACCCGGCCGACCCTGGCCAGCTACGCCAACAATGCCGAGAACCTGCAGCTCATGGCCGACGACCTGTTCGGCATGATTGCCAGCGGCAAGCTGAAGATCGAGATTGGCCAGCGCTTCGCTCTGGCGGACGCGGCCAAGGCCCATATCGAGTTGTCGGCCCGGCGTACTACCGGCTCGACCGTGTTGTTGCCTTAAGCGCTTTCGCCAGCAAGCCGGCTCCTACGGATGTTCATAGGAGACGGCTTGCCGGCGAAGCGGTTCAGGAAGGCCGCACCACCTTGCCGGTGGCCAGATCGCGGATCAGGCTTGGGTTCTTGCGCCCGCCCAGGCTACCGGTGAGCACCAGGTCCAGTTGTCCACGGAAATACTGCTCGATGCGCAGCCGCGTACGCGCCGCCGGCCGCCCCTGGGGATTGGCCGAAGTGGAAATCAACGGCCCCACCAAGGCACAGAGTTCACGGACCAGCGGATGGTCGCTGACCCGCAACGCCACCGTGTCATGCACCCCGGTCACCCACTCCGGCAGCAGGTTCTGATGGGGCACCAGCCAGGTGTTGGGACCCGGCCAGGTGCTGGACATGCGCTCGATCCAGGTATCCGGGAAATCCTCGAAGAGGAAGTCGAACTGGTGGATGTTGTCGGCGATCAGGATCAGGCCCTTGTCCACCGACCGTGACTTGATTGCCAGCAGGCGATCCACCGCCTCTTCATTCCACGGATCGCACCCCAGGCCCCAGACCGCTTCGGTTGGATAGGCAATCACCGCCCCTGCGCGAATCTCTCGTGCGGCTTGCTGCACACGCCAACTGCTGACCATTGCCGAATCTCCAGATAAAAGCTGTGCGCAGTTTACCGATCCTGCCTATAAAACCTAGCTCAGACGCGCAAACCAGCGGCCGTTTTCGTTGACGGCCCGCGCCTCGATTTCCAGCTCGGTCAGTGCCGCCAGCACCCGGGGCAGGGACCAGCCGCTGGCAAGCGCCAGGGCCTCGCTGCTGTGGGGGGCCGCCTGAAGCAGCGCCAACAGCGGATGCTCGCTGGCCTCCAGCGGCGCGGCGGCAGGCGGTGGCAGGTGTTGCCAACCTCTCAGGGTTTCCAGGATGTGCTGCACGCTTTCCACCAGCACCGCGCCATCACGGATCAGTTGATGACACCCCCGGGCACCGGGGTGATGAATCGAACCGGGGATCGCGTACACCTCGCGGCCTTGCTCGGCCGCCAGGCGGGCGGTGATCAGCGAGCCGCTGGCGACACTGGCTTCCACCACCAGCACCCCCAGGGACAAGCCACTGATGATCCGGTTGCGCCGGGGGAAGTGCTCCGGACGTGGGCCAGTGTCCAGGGGGAACTCGGAAATCACTGCGCTGCCCTGCTCGATCATCGCCCTGGCCAAGGCCCGATGCCGCTGTGGATAACATTTTTCCAGGCCCGTGCCCAACACCCCCACGGTACGCCCACCCACGTCCAGGGCCGCCTGGTGCGCAGCGCCATCGATCCCCAGGGCCAGGCCGCTGGTGATCACGAATCCGGCGGCGGCCAGACTCCGGGAAAACGCCGCGGCCGTGTCCAGTCCCGGACGCGAAGCCCGACGGCTGCCCACCAGCGCCAGCTGCGGTCGTTGAAGAATCGACGGATCGCCGGCCACGAACAACAGCGGTGGCGCATCCTCCAATTGCGCCAGCAGCGGGGGATAGTCGGGCTGGTCCCACATCAGCAAATGCTGGGCCTGGTTGTCTATCCAGGCCAGTGCGCGGCGGGCGCCTTCCCGGACTTCGACACTGCGCCGGGCATCGGTACAGGCCGTCGGCAGACCCAGGGAGTGCCAGGCGCTGGCCGGAGCACTGAGGGCCTTGGAGGCTGAACCGAAGGCCTGGAGCAAACGCCCAAAGCGCATGGCGCCCAGGGCGGGCAGGCCATGCAAACGTAAACGGGCTTCCAGTTCCGCGGGGGAAATGGCGGCACTGATCGAGTGCGACATGGATCATCCTTGATCGTCATCGGTCCGGCGAAAGCCGGAACAAGCTGTGGATAAGTCTGTTGGTAACTTGTTGAGGAAAGGTTTCCTGCTGCGCCAGGGAGATGCCCTGCCGAGGTCGGTCTTGCTCTGCCCAACCACCCGTGCAGCCAACCGCAAGCACGCCAATCAGGCCTGACGCAGCCGCTTGCAGGTCCGACCGATGGCGGTCCAGCCCAATAGCAGCAGGGCGAACAGACATTTCCTCAGGGGCTGAATCCCTTTATTATGTGCGTTCGCGTAAAACGCCAGAGCCTGCGCGGCTCGCTCCTTTGCAGAGCACGTTTTGCATCGGCGGCCCAGGTCCAGGACCTGCCAGGACGCCGACTCCGCCCTTACTTCACACGTGTAGCAATTACGCTTATGGCCATTTTAAACATCCTCGAATTCCCCGATTCGCGCCTGCGCACTATCGCCAAACCCGTGGCCGTAGTGGACGACGAAGTGCGTCAGTTGGTCGATGACATGTTTGAAACAATGTATGAGGCCCCAGGCATTGGTCTGGCGGCGACCCAGGTCAACGTGCACAAACGCGTCGTGGTCATGGACCTGTCCGAAGATCGCAGCGAGCCCCGGGTATTCATCAACCCCGAGTTCGAAGCCCTGACCGACGAGATGGACCAGTATCAGGAAGGCTGCCTTTCGGTGCCGGGTTTCTACGAGAACGTCGACCGTCCGCAGCGCGTCAAGATCAAGGCCCTGGACCGCGACGGCCAGCCCTATGAGCTGATCGCCGAAGGTTTGCTGGCGGTGTGCATCCAGCACGAATGCGACCACCTCAACGGCAAGCTGTTCGTCGACTACCTGTCCACGCTCAAGCGTGACCGGATCAAGAAGAAGCTGGAAAAGCAGCATCGCCAGCAGGCTTGATGACCGTCTTGCAAAGGCTTGCCAAGCAGGCTGAGTGAAAACGTCGCGAGTGAGAGCAAGACAAGGCAAAAACAGGCGAGGAAGCGGAGTTTAGGCCCCTAAATGAGCATTCCGAGCCTGTTTTTAACGCAGTCTTGCCGAACGCAGCAGTTTTCACACAGCCTGCACGGCAAGCCTTTTTCTTTTCCGAATGTTTAACATCGAGAATTCCCATGACTGAGCCACTGCGCATCGTCTTTGCCGGCACCCCCGAATTCGCCGCCGAACACCTCAAGGCCCTGCTCGACAGCCCTCACCAGATTGTCGCGGTCTACACCCAGCCGGACCGTCCGGCGGGGCGCGGGCAGAAGCTGATGCCAAGCCCGGTCAAACAGCTGGCCCTGGAGCACCAGATCCCGGTGCTGCAACAGCCCACCCTACGCAATGCCGAGGCCCAGGCCGAGCTGGCGGCGCTCAAGCCGGACCTGATGGTGGTGGTGGCCTACGGCCTGATCCTGCCTCAAGTGGTGCTGGATATTCCGCGTCTTGGCTGCATCAACAGCCACGCCTCCCTGCTGCCGCGCTGGCGCGGTGCCGCGCCGATCCAGCGCGCCGTAGAAGCCGGCGACGAGGCCAGCGGCGTGACCGTGATGCGCATGGAAGCCGGCCTGGACACCGGGCCGATGCTGCTCAAGGTCAGCACCCCAATCAGCGCCCAGGACACCGGCGGCAGTCTGCACGACCGCCTGGCCGAGCTGGGCCCGCCGGCAGTGCTGCAAGCCATCGAAGGCCTGGCCGCCGGCACCCTGGAAGGCGAAATCCAGGACGACAGCCTGGCGACCTACGCCCACAAGCTGAACAAGGATGAAGCGCGCATCGACTGGAATCGCCCGGCCGTGGAGCTGGAGCGCCTGGTCCGGGCCTTCAATCCCTGGCCGATCTGCCACAGCACCCTCAATGGCGAAGCCCTGAAAGTCCTGGCAGCCACCCTGGCCGAAGGCCGTGGCGCCCCGGGCGAGATCATCGGCGCCAGCAAGGACGGCCTGATCGTCGCCTGCGGTGAACAGGCGCTGTGCCTGACCCGTCTGCAACTGCCCGGGGGCAAAGCGCTGAACTTCAGCGACCTGTTCAACAGCCGCCGCGAGAAATTCGCCATCGGCACCGTCCTCGGCCAGACGGCGGACGCCCAATGAACCCGCGCCTGGCCGCCGCCAAGGCCCTGACCGCGGTCCTCAACGGCAAGGCCTCGCTCAACAGCTCGCTGCCGGTCCAGCTGGACAAGGTCGAGGTCCGTGATCGCGGCTTCACCCAGGACCTGGCGTTCGGTACCGCACGCTGGCAGCCGCGGTTGTCGGCGCTGGCGGCCAAGCTGCTGCAGAAGCCGTTCAAGGCCGCCGATGCCGATGTCGAGGCGCTGTTGCTGGTGGGTCTCTATCAGTTGCTCTACACCCGGGTGCCGGCCCACGCCGCCATCGGCGAAACCGTGGGCTGCGCCGACAAGTTGAAAAAGCCCTGGGCCAAGGCTCTGCTCAACGCCGTGCTGCGCCGCGCCCAGCGTGAAAGCGAGGCCCTGTTGGCCGAGCTGGAACATGATCCGGTGGTGCGCACCGCCCACCCACGCTGGCTGCAGAAGTCCCTCAAGGCCTTCTGGCCCGAGCAATGGGAAGCCATCTGCGCCGCCAACAACGCTCACCCGCCGATGATCCTGCGGGTCAATCGCCGTCATCACTCCCGGGATGCCTACCTGAAGCTGTTGAGCCAAGCGGGGGTTGCGGCCAAGGCCTGCGTCTACAGCCAGGACGGCATCGTCCTCGACGAAGCCGGTGATGTGCGCAGCCTGCCGGGCTTTGCCGAAGGCTGGGTCAGCGTCCAGGACGAAGCCGCGCAACTGGCTGCCGATCTGCTGGAACTGGCCCCGGGGCAACGGGTGCTGGATGCCTGCTGCGCCCCGGGCGGCAAGACCTGCCACATCCTCGAAGTGCAGCCGCAATTGGCTGGCGTGGTGGCGGTGGACCTGGAAGCCAAGCGCCTGGTGCGAGTGCGAGAAAACCTCGACCGCCTGGGGCTCGATGCCCAGCTGATTGCCGCCGACGGCCGGGATACCCAGGCCTGGTGGGACGGCCAGCCGTTCCAGCGCATCCTGCTGGACGCTCCCTGCTCGGCCACCGGGGTGATTCGTCGCCACCCGGATATCAAACTCACTCGCCAAGCCGAAGACATCGCCGCCCTGGCGCAATTGCAAGGCGAACTGCTGGACGCCCTGTGGCAGACCCTGGAAGTGGGCGGCATCCTGCTCTACGCCACCTGCTCGACCCTGCCCACCGAGAACACCGAAGTGATCGAGGCCTTCCTGTCCCGCACCCCGGGAGCTCGTGAGTTGGACATCGGCGGCCAACTGGGGCAGCCTGCGGCCGGCCTCAAGCAGCCCCACGGACGCCAGTTGCTGGCACAAGAGGGCGGCCACGACGGCTTCTATTACGCCAAACTGATCAAGATCGCCGCAGCTCGCGGCTAAACGGTTTTAAGGGAGTGACTGGATGAAAATCATCATCCTCGGCGCCGGGCAAGTGGGTGGCACGCTGGCGGAACACCTGGCCAGCGAAGCCAACGACATCACCGTGGTCGACACCGACGGCGAACGCCTGCGCGACCTCGGCGACCGCCTGGACATCCGCACCGTGCAGGGCCGCGCCTCGTTCCCGACGGTGCTGCGCCAGGCCGGCGCCGACGACGCCGACATGCTGGTGGCGGTGACCAACAGCGACGAGACCAACATGGTTGCCTGCCAGGTCGCCCACACCCTGTTCCACACCCCGACCAAGATCGCCCGGGTGCGCGAAGCCGCCTACCTGACCCGCGCCGGGCTGTTCGACAACGACGCGATCCCGGTGGACGTGCTGATCAGCCCCGAGCAGGTGGTCACCAACTACATCAAGCGTTTGATCGAACACCCCGGCGCCCTGCAGGTGATCGACTTCGCCGAAGGCAAGGCGCAACTGGTGGCGGTCAAGGCCTATTACGGCGGGCCGCTGGTGGGCCAGCAACTGCGCCAGCTGCGCGAGCACATGCCCAATGTCGATACCCGGGTGGCGGCGATCTTCCGTCGCGACCGGCCGATCATGCCCAAGGGCGATACGGTGATCGAGGCCGACGACGAAGTGTTCTTCATCGCTGCCAAGGCCCACATCCGCGCGGTGATGAGCGAGATGCGCCGCCTGGAAGAGTCCTACAAGCGCATCGTCATCGCCGGTGGCGGGCAGATCGGCGAGCGCCTGGCCGAGGCCATCGAAAGCCGCTATCAGGTGAAGATCATCGAGATGAACCCGGCCCGCTGCCGCTACCTGTCCGACACCCTGGACAGCACCGTGGTGCTGCAGGGCAGCGCCTCGGACCGCGATCTGCTGCTGGAAGAGAACATCGCCGACGCCGATATCTTCCTGGCCCTGACCAACGACGACGAGGCCAACATCATGTCCTCGCTGCTGGCCAAGCGCCTGGGGGCGAAGAAGGTCATGACCATCATCAACAACCCGGCCTATGTCGACCTGATCCAGGGCGGCGATATCGACATTGCCATCAGCCCGCAACTGGCCACCATCGGCACCCTGCTGGCCCACGTGCGCCGCGGCGATATCGTCAGCGTGCACTCCCTGCGCCGTGGCGCGGCGGAAGCCATCGAGGCCATCGCCCACGGCGACGCCAAGTCGAGCAAGGTGATCGGCCGCGCCATCGAGAGCATCGGCTTGCCGCCGGGCACCACCATCGGCGCGATCATTCGCGATGAAGAAGTGCTGATCGCCCACGACGACACGGTGATCGAAGCCGGCGACCACGTGATCCTGTTCCTTGTGGATAAAAAGCACATTCGCGACGTGGAGAAACTGTTCCACGTCGGCCTGAGCTTCTTCTGATCAACCACTGTGTAGCCGCTGCCGCAGGCTGCGATCGACTGCACCGCAGGCGCTGCCCTTGCGCAGCCTGCGGCAGCGGCTACATGAGCCCACAGGAGTGACAACGATGCTTGAATCGCTGGAAAAAATGCTCGCCAAGGGTGTGGATAACGCCTTGCTGCGCTTTGGCCTGGGCAAGGGCTATCTGGACCAGGGCGATTTCGCCAAGGCCGCCGAGCACCTGCAGCACTGCGTGAGTTTCGATCCCAAGTATTCGGCGGCCTGGAAGCTGCTGGGCAAGGCTTGCCAGGGACAGGGCGACCTGGCGGCGGCGCGTCAGGCCTGGGAACAGGGCCTGGAAGCGGCCCGGGGGCATGGCGACAAACAGGCAGAAAAGGAAATGACCGTGTTCCTGAAAAAACTCGATCGCCAGTCTCAAGGCTGACCTCTATCCCCTGTAGCCGCTGCCGAAGGCTGCGAACGGCCCGCAGGGACGCAAAGATCTTGAGACGACACAGGTTCGGCTGGAGATCGCCAAGCAAGGCCCTTCGGTCCTTTTCCCAGCCTCGCGGGCTCGGCAGCGGCTACAGGACGATTTCACAGGTAGCGCAGGGCGATCCCTTCCGCGTCCGCCTGGACCACTTCCATGCGCACCCTGGGCGCCGCCGCCGGCAAGCCCTGCACCTGGCCATAGACCACCGCGCCCTTGGGCAACTGCGCCAGGACCGGGCTTTGCACATAGACGCCACTGGCAGACAGGTTGCGAGTCTGCCCCAGGCATTCGCCAATGCTCTCGTGGGAAATCTTGATGCGAAACGACTTGCGGTGCTCGGACATCTTCTGCGCCCTTGTTGTGTGTGCTGTGGATAACGCCCTACGCGAAGTTATCCACAGATCGTGCCAGCTCGGTCAGTACCAGCGTGCCTCACCCGGCGGGCGCTTCTTGAAGCGTTTCATGCTCCACATGTACTGGCTCGGGTAAGCCCCGACATAGCGTTCGACCACCTTGCTCATGGCCGCACAGGAGGTTTCGGTGTCGGTGCTGTACATGTCGTCCGGGGCCGCTTCGAGGATCACCTTGTAGCCCGAACCATCCGGCAGGCGCAGGGCGTGAAGGAACACCCCCACGGCCTTGCCGCCGGCCAGCATGTTCGGCACGAACTTGCTGGTCAGCGCCTGGGTGGCGAAGAAGGGCACGAAGATCCCGGCGGATTCGGCCGGTTCCGGGTCGGCGGGAATGCCCACCGCACCGCCTTTGCGCACTTCCTTGATGACGCTGAGGATGCCTTCCTTGGTGGAGGCGGCCACGCGGTTGCCCAGTTGCACCCGCTGCTTGCGCAGCAGCTCGTCCACGGCCTTGAGCTTGGGCGGACGATAGAAAATGATCGGTTTGCACTGGCTGCAATAGAAGTGGTTGAGCACTTCCCAGTTGCCCAGGTGGCTGGTGATGCCGACCACGCCCTTGCCCGAGGCCAGGGCGTCCTTGAGTACGTCCAGGCCCTCGACCTCCCGCACCAGAGCAATGGAGCGCTCCGCCGGCCAGATCCAGGCGCAAGCGCTTTCGGTCAGGGACTTGCCGATGTCTTTCAGGCTCTGTCCCACCAGACGCTCGCGCTCGGCGGGGTCCATCTGTGGAAAACATTTGGCCAGGTTGATGCGCACCACGTCGCGGGAGCGATTGGGGGTCTTCCACATGATCCAGCCGATGGCCGCGCCGACCGCCTGCACCGCGCGCCAGGGCAGCAGGGCAAACAACCGCAGAGCGCCCACCAGCAGGGCGCCTTTGAACTTATCCACAAATGACTCCTGATCTGTCGGTCTGAAGCGTGTCGCGAGCCGGCTATTCTAACCGCGCGTTGGAGAGGATGGCGTAACGATCACAGTCGCGGGTGTGATCCATGACCATGCCCGAAGCCTGCATCAGCGCGTAGCAGATGGTCGGGCCGACGAAGGTGAAACCGGCTTTCTGCAGGCCGCGGCTCATGGCTTCGGCCTCCGGGGTCACCGCCGGCACTTCGCTGCGGTCCCGGAAATGATTGATCTTGGGCACACCACCGACGAAGGACCAGAGAAAGGCCACCGGGTCTTCCAGCTCCAGCCAGGCCTGGGCATTGCGCCGGGCGGCGTTGAGCTTGAGGCGGTTGCGGATGATGCCGGGGTCCTGCATCAGGTCCTCGATCTCGGCGTCGCTCATCTGCGCCACGCGCTGCACATCGAAGTCGAACAGCACCTGGCGATAGCGCTCGCGCTTCTTCAGCACGGTGATCCAGGACAGCCCGGCCTGGAACCCTTCGAGCAATAACAACTCGAACAGACGCTGCCCATCGCGCAGCGGCACGCCCCACTCCTGATCGTGATAAGCCATGTACAGCGGATCGTCGGAACACCAAAAGCAGCGTGGCATAAGGCTCCAGGGGGCGTGCGCAGGACTGAATCGGGTATACTCCCGCTCCTTAAATCGCAGCCCAAGTAACAGGTGAATTTCGTGAGCCAGCCTACGCCAGCCGTGCGTACCTTCCAAGACTTGATCCTCGCCCTCCAGCAGTACTGGGCCGAGCAAGGTTGTGTGGTACTTCAGCCCTACGATATGGAAGTAGGCGCCGGCACTTTCCACACCGCCACATTCCTGCGGGCCATTGGCCCGGAAACCTGGAACGCCGCTTATGTGCAGCCCAGTCGTCGCCCGACTGACGGCCGCTACGGCGAAAACCCCAACCGCCTGCAGCACTACTATCAGTTCCAGGTGGTCTTGAAGCCCAACCCGGAGAACTTCCAGGAGCTGTACCTGGGTTCCCTGAAGCACGTGGGCCTGGACCCGCTGGTGCACGACATCCGCTTCGTCGAGGACAACTGGGAATCGCCGACCCTGGGCGCCTGGGGCCTGGGCTGGGAAGTCTGGCTCAACGGCATGGAAGTGACTCAGTTCACCTACTTCCAGCAGGCCGGTGGCATCGAGTGCTACCCGGTGACCGGCGAAATCACCTACGGCCTGGAACGCCTGGCCATGTACCTGCAGGGCGTGGACTCGGTGTACGACCTGGTCTGGGCCGACGGCCCGTTCGGCAAGGTCACCTATGGCGATGTGTTCCACCAGAACGAAGTGGAGCAGTCGACCTACAACTTCGAACACGCCAACGTCGAGAAGCTGTTCGAACTGTTCGATTTCTACGAAAGCGAGGCCAAGCGCCTGATCGAGCTGGATCAGCCGCTGCCGCTGCCGAGCTATGAAATGGTCCTCAAGGCCTCGCACACCTTCAACCTGCTGGATGCACGCCGGGCGATCTCGGTGACTGCGCGTCAGCAGTACATCCTGCGTGTGCGCACCCTGGCGCGTTCCGTGGCGCAAGCCTACCTGCTGGCTCGCGCCAAGCTGGGCTTCCCCATGGCGACCCCGGACCTGCGTGATGAAGTGTTGGCTAAGTTGGAGGCGGCACAATGAGTGCGCAAGATTTTCTGGTTGAACTGGGCACTGAAGAACTGCCACCCAAAGCCCTGAACACCCTGGCCGAAGCCTTCCTGGCCGGCATCGAGAAAGGCCTGCAGAGCGCCGGCCTGAGCTTTCAGGCCAAGCATGTCTACGCCGCGCCACGGCGCCTGGCGGTACTGATCACCCAGCTGGACACCCAGCAGCCGGATCGCAGCATCAACCTCGACGGCCCACCACGCCAGGCGGCCTTCGATGCTGAAGGCAACCCGACCCAGGCGGCCCTGGGTTTTGCCAAGAAGTGCGGCGTCGAACTCAGCGAGATCGACCAGAGCGGCCCGAAACTGCGCTACAGCCAGAGCATCAAGGGCAAGCCGACCGCCAGCCTGCTGCCGACCATCGTCGAAGATTCCCTGAACGACCTGCCGATTCCCAAGCGCATGCGCTGGGCCGCGCGCAAGGAAGAGTTCGTGCGTCCGACCCAATGGCTGGTGATGCTGCTGGGTGACGACGTCATCGACTGCACCATCCTGGCCCAGAAGGCCGGTCGCGACTCCCGTGGTCACCGCTTCCACCACCCGCAAAGCGTGCGCATCACCTCGCCGGCCAACTACCTGGCCGACCTGCGTGCCGCCTACGTGCTGGCCGACGCCAACGAGCGCCGCGAGCTGATCAGCAAGCGCACCGCGGAACTGGCGACCCTGCAGGAAGGCACGGCGATCGTCCCGGCGGACCTGCTGGACGAAGTGACCGCCCTGGTGGAATGGCCAGTGCCACTGGTGTGCTCGTTCGAGGAACGTTTCCTCGAAGTGCCCCAGGAAGCCCTGATCACCACCATGCAGGACAACCAGAAGTACTTCTGCCTGCTGGACGTGGACGGCAAGCTGCTGCCGCGCTTCATCACCGTGGCCAACATCGAGAGCAAGGACCCGCGCCAGATCATCGAGGGCAACGAGAAAGTCGTGCGCCCACGCCTGACCGACGCCGAGTTCTTCTTCAAGCAGGACAAGAAGCAGAAGCTCGAAGACTTCAACCTGCGCCTGCAAAACGTAGTGTTCCAAGAAAAACTCGGCAGCGTCTACGACAAGGCCGAGCGGATTTCCAAGCTGGCCGCCTTCATTGCCCCGCGCATTGGCGGCGACGCCCAGCGCGCCGCCCGTGCCGGCCTGCTGTCCAAGTGCGACCTGGCCACCGAAATGGTCGGCGAGTTCCCGGAGATGCAAGGCATCGCCGGCTACTACTACGCCCTCAATGACGGCGAGCCGGAAGACGTGGCCCTGGCCCTCAACGAGCAGTACATGCCGCGTGGCGCCGGCGCCGAGCTGCCAAGCACCGTGACCGGTGCCGCCGTGGCCATCGCCGACAAGCTGGACACCCTGGTGGGGATCTTCGGCATTGGCATGCTGCCCACCGGCAGCAAGGACCCCTACGCCCTGCGTCGCGCGGCCCTGGGCGTGCTGCGTATCCTCATCGAGAAGAAGTTCGACCTCGACCTGAACGACGCCGTGGCCTTCGCCGTCAGCGCCTTCGGCAGCAAGGTCAAGGCCGCCGGCCTGGCCGACCAGGTGCTGGAGTTCATCTTCGACCGCCTGCGTGCCCGTTACGAAGACGAAGGCGTGGATGTGGCCACCTACCTGTCGGTACGTGCCCTGAAGCCGGGCTCGGCCCTGGACTTCGACCAGCGCGTGCAAGCCGTGCAGGCCTTCCGCAAGTTGCCGGAAGCTGCCGCCCTGGCCGCGGTGAACAAGCGCGTGTCGAACCTGCTGAGCAAGATCGAAGGCAATGTGCCGACCACCGTCGAAGCCAAGTACTTCGACAACGCCAACGAGTTCTCCCTGTACTCGGCAATCCAGCAGGCGGACCAGGCTGTACAGCCGATGGCCGCGGCGCGTCAGTATAGCGAGACCCTGGCCCGCCTGGCCGCCCTGCGCGAGCCGGTGGACGCCTTCTTCGAGGCGGTGATGGTCAATGCCGAGGACGCCAAGGTGCGGGCCAACCGCTATGCGCTGCTGGCGCGTCTGCGGGGCCTGTTCCTGGGTGTGGCGGACATTTCGGTACTGAGCTGATCAGGTAAGGAACTGCTGTGAAACTGCTGATACTCGACCGTGACGGCGTGATCAATCACGACTCCGATGCCTACATCAAATCGGTGCAGGAGTGGATTCCAATCCCCGGCTCGATCGAAGCCATTGCGCAGTTGAGCAAGGCCGGCTGGACGGTGGCGGTCGCCACCAACCAGTCCGGCATCGCTCGCGGCTACTACGACCTGGCCACCCTCGACGCCATGCATGCGCGCCTGCGCGAGCTGGTGGCGGAGCAGGGCGGCGAGGTCGGGCTGATCGTCTATTGTCCCCACGGCCCCGACGAAGGGTGCGCCTGTCGCAAACCGAAACCGGGCATGCTGCGGACCATTGCCGAGCATTACCAGGCAGAACTGACAGGTCTATGGTTTGTCGGTGACAGTCTCGGTGACCTGGAGGCCGCAAAAGCCGTCGACTCTCAGCCAGTATTGGTAAAGACCGGGAAAGGCGAAAAGACCCTGGGGAAAACCCTGCCGGTAGGCACCTTGATTTTTGACGACCTGGCGGCCGTTGCCGCTGAACTTATCCACAATTAGGCCCCTTCTGGCATCCTGACCAAGGACTGTTCGGGAGAGCGCTTTTTAACAGGCGGGCATGCCCGCAATGGTAAATGCCGCTATGTCGATCCTGCAGGCCATCAGAACCTTCTTCTTTTACCTGCTGTTGGGCACCAGTTCCTTGCTGTGGTGCTCCCTGAGCTTTTTTATCGCGCCGTTCCTGCCCTTCAAGGCGCGCTACCGCTTTATCAACGTCTACTGGTGTCGCTGCGCGCTGTGGCTGACCAAGGTATTTCTGAACATTCGCGTGGAAGTGAAGGGCGCTGAAAACGTCCCCGAGCGGCCCTGCGTGATCGTCTCCAATCACCAGAGCACCTGGGAGACCTTCTTCCTCTCGGCCTACTTCGAGCCTCTGAGCCAGGTCCTCAAGCGTGAGTTGCTGTATGTGCCGTTCTTCGGCTGGGCCATGGCCATGCTGCGCCCCATCGCCATCGACCGCGACAACCCCAAGGCGGCCCTCAAGCAAGTGGCGAGCAAGGGCGACGAACTGCTCAAGGACAATGTCTGGGTGCTGATCTTTCCGGAAGGCACTCGCGTGCCCTATGGCACCGTCGGCAAGTTCTCCCGCAGTGGCAGTGCCCTGGCGGTAAACGCCGACCTGCCGGTGCTGCCAGTGGCCCACAACGCCGGCAAGTTCTGGCCGAAGACCGGTTGGGCCAAGCGGCCCGGTACCATCACCGTGACCATTGGCGCGCCGATGTACGCCGAAGGCAGCGGCCCACGCGCCATCGCCGAGCTCAACGACCGGGTTGCCGCCTGGAATGAACAGGCCCAGCGAGATATGGGCTCATTGCCACCATTGGCGACTTCCACGGATAAGGTTGCTGTATGAGCTTCTGTGGATAACCTGTGTACGACTATTCGTACAACGGCTGAAATCGACCTATAAATCACTGATTTATATGTATATTTCCCAAGCTCATAAAATGTGGAAAAACGTGCATAAGTTTTACCGCAGCCAAAAAAACCGGCCTTGATGCCGGTTTTTTTTCGCCTGGAATATCCCCGCGCCCTTATTCCTCCAACAAGGGCAGCTCAAGGATGAAACAGGAACCCTGGCCCACCTCGCTGCGGCAGCTGATCCGCCCTTGATGCCGGTCCACCACCGCCTTGACCATGGACAGTCCCAGGCCCAGGCCGTCGATGCCCTTGGCCGAGGCAAACCGCTGGTACTGACCAAACAACAGGGGCAGTTCCTGGGCCGCAATGCCCCGGCCCTGGTCGATGATTTCGCAACGCAGCCAGCCCTCGGCACAGCTCACCCGAACATTGACGGTGGAATTCGCCGGGCTGTACTTGATGGCGTTTTCCAGCAGATTGAACAGGGCCCGGGTCAGCAGCGGCTGATCCGCCAGGACCATGCTCTCGCCTTCCTCATCCAGGTCGTGCACCAGGTGGATATGCTTCAACTGGGCCAGGGTCGTGGCCTGGTCGAAGGCGTCCAGGACCAGCATGGCAAACATGCTCGGCGCAAACTGATAGGCCTCCGACTCGGCCTTGGCCAATTGCACGAATGCCTCGGTCAGCCCCAGGGCTCGACGCACCTGCTGCTCGATCTGGCTGTAGACCTGCCTGGGCGGCGATGGCTGGCGGCTCTGCACGTCCAGCAGCGCAAGGATCGCCGAATGGGGCGTGCGCAGGTCATGGGAAAGAAAACGCAGCAATACGCCCCGTTGCTGTTCGGCGTCCCGCTCGACGCTGAGGTCGGTGAGGCTCAACAACCAACCGATGGCGTTGTCACTGTCCACCGGCAGCAGCGGCGCCAGTTCCATGCGCAGGCTGCGTTGCTGAATGTCGCGAAACTCCAGCACCGTCAGTTGCTCAAGCCTGGGATACAGCGCAGGTTCCGTCAGGCCCGGATAGCCCAGGGCGGCCAATTGCGCGATCAAGGGCTGCCCGACCAGTGAGTGGGCGAACACTTCCCGGGCATTGCGATTGGCCAGCAGAATCTTGCCGTCCGGGTCGCTGATCAGGGTCGCCACCGGCAAGTACTCCAAGCCGTCGGCGATAAAGCGCCGGGTATCCCGGGTCCGGCTCAGGGCCTGTTCCAGGGCAACGATCTGCCCTTGCAGCACATCACCGGCGGGGGTCTGGCCACGACGGCGCTCCGGCAACACCTTGGGCTCGTTGTCCAGGCGCTCCAGCTCCCAACCGAAATAGGCCAGGATCACGCTGAGCCGACGCCAGTTCCAGATCAGGTACGCCAGCAGCATGCCCAGCAGGCTGGCCACCGGCGACCACCAGTAGCCCAAGCGCAGCATCAGCACCGATCCCAACAGGGCCAGGCCCATGCAGCCCAGGGTTATCCACAAGGCGTGGCGCGGACGCCACAGCAACAATCCGAGCAAGGCTGCGGTCAGGGCCATGGACCACAGCATCCCCGGCCACTGGCCCAGGGCGACGATGCTGCGATGCTGCAACAGGCCATTGAGCAGGTTGGCCTGGATCTCCACGCCCGGGGTGGTGCCCTGGCTGCCGGATTGCGGGGTGACATAACGGTCGCCCAGCCCCGGGGCGGTGGACCCCACCAGGATCAGCCGGTCACGCAGCAACTCGGCAGGCACCTCGCCACGCAGCACGCTGACATAGGGCACGCTGGGAAAGCCCGCCGCCTTGTCGATAAAGGCAATACGTACCGGGTTGGCTCGCAGCCAGCCCCTGCTGATCTGCGCAGTCGCGGGGCCCGGCATCAGCGACGACAGCGGATCGGCTTCGGTGAGCTGATAGAGCAACCAGGTCAGTTGCGCCCGCGGTGCCTGCTGCGGACCTTCGCGCAGGTAGACGCTGCGCACGGTGCCGTCGGCATCCGCTTGCGCATTGATATGCCCCAGGCCCCGAGCACAGTGGCGCAACACCGACACCGGTGGGATCTCCTCCAGGTCCTGGCCATAGCGAGCAACCCCCTCGCGCAGCACCGGCAGGAACACCGTGCCGGAGCGACACAGGGCGGCGGCCAACTGCGTGTCGTTTTCTACAGTGCTGCCGGGTTCGCTGAGGATCACATCGAACAGCACGCCTTTGACCTTGGCGTCCGTCAGCCGGTCCAGCAACTGTCCATGGAGCGCCCGTGGCCAGGGCCAGCGTCCCAGTTGCTGCAGGCTGTAGTCGTCGATGGTCACCAACAGAATGCGCGGGTCTACCGGCAGCGGGGTAAAACGTCGCAGGTTGTCATAGAACAGGTTGTTCAAAGCCAGGCCGTGGCTCAGGGACAGTAAGGCAGTCAGGGGCAGAAGAATCAGGCCAACCCACAACCATTCACGTACCAGGCGGCGAAACAGGCGCTGGGCCTGGGTCGGTTCACGGCCGTTGGCCCTTTGCTTCCAGAGACTCATCGGCGGCCCGCCGACGGGTTATTGAACACGAGTGGTCCTGGGGTAGTAGAAGATGTCATAGACCCCGGTTTCTCCTTCCAGGCCATGCTCGTCGAACGCCGAGAGCCGTACATGATAGAAAAACGCCTTCAGGCCAGTGAAGTTCACTTCCGGGGTGCTGGAGAACTGTTCTTGCTTGATGTTGAGGAAACCCTTGTCGGTGGCCACCTGTGCCCGATAGCGACGGGCACCCGGCAAAGGTTGCAGGATCAGCTGCCAGACGGGCAGGGCGCCGGTTTGTCCGGCCTGCCCCAGCAGCCGGGGCGCGGCCAGCAGTTCCACTGGTTTGAGCTCGCCCTGCTTCTGAATGCGCAAACCCTGGCGCGCCATGACCTGGACTTCCCCTGGCCGCGGACCTGCAGGTTTATCCACAACGCGCTTGCCGGAACGTCGAGCAGCCTTGCTCGGCGGCTCGTCTTCGCGGCTCACCGCCACCTGGCCGTTGAGCACCTCCACCAGGGATTGCTGATCGTCATTACGCACCCGGAAATGAGTCCCTCGTACCCCCAACACGCCCACGGGGGTCACGATCTGGAAGCGGTCGTGGTCGCTGTTGCGCTTGATCACATAGGACTCGATCTGGCCCTGTTCCAGGACCACCTGAGGAATGCTGTATTGCGTATTGAGTTGCAGGGTGATCTGGGAACTGGAGGGCAACACCACTCGCGAACCATCCCCAAGGGACAGGCTGACGAAAGCCGATGGCGAAGTTTTCACCCCTTCTTTCTCATCGATGCTCATGCCTTCTTCCAGGGCCACCTCGCGGCCCTTGGCATCCAGTTTCCAGGCATCACCCGTCAGATGCTCGACGGTAGCCGGCAAGGGCTGGCCACGGCATTGCTGGTTGTCATCTATATAGGGAAGGCGTTGCGGGGCAGCCTGCACGGCGCACGATGGCAGGATCAGACCCGCTAGCAGCAATGCGGCGCACGCCACCTGCAACCGGCCAATGGACGGAGAAGGGCAGAGGTCATTCATGAATATGCTTTGAGCCTTTGGGAAAACCACGGCGAAATCCTACGCACCATACCTGAGGCAGCGCGTGGGCAGAAAGCCGGACGCTGCGCGGCGTCGCCCAGAGGAGAGAGGACGAGTCGGAACCGGGAGGGAAGCGCACAGGGAGCGAAGAAAGTGACACGTCCCTGTGTCGGAACCGAGGCGACAGGTCGCCCGGCCCAAAGTCCTGAGGAGGCACTCCCTGTATTCCCCTTCAACGACGCACGCAAGCGCGCGTTGTGCCGCCAGCCTGGCGGTTGACACTCCCTGTGTCGGAGCACTTCCAGGTGCCCCCGTGTGCCACTCAGCGAGGAGCAATGTAACGCTGGCCGAGAGGCTGCGACGGATTTGCAATATTTGTTCAGAATCATCGCCCCGCCTGCTAAAAGACCCAGCGTGGTGCAGGTGCCTGCCAATCCGCAGGCAGGGCTGTTCTGCCCAGTACCGGTTCGGCATCCAGGGTCAGGCGGGTTTCATGGCTGTCGGGCGAGGCCAGTGTCGAGTAAACCTCGGCCTTGGCCGCCTCACAGCAGGAAGCGGATGGCGACGGCAAGACGTTGGCACTGATCCCCAGATAAGCCGCCAGCATCAAACTGACCAGGCGCAGCGGATCATCGCCGCTGAACATTCTGACCAACGCGACCTGGCCTTTGCTGAACATGTTCCCCATGGTTCTTTTCCTTGCTTGAGCGAGCCGGTATCGTGCTGCTGCGATAGCCCCCCAGGCACCCGTGCTCCAGGTGCCTTACCGGCTATTTGATATCAGCGTACCGAGGGAGCAGGGGCTCAAGAGCAATTCGCCATAATTGTTCAGAATCAGCCAAGGCACCTAAACTTCCCCCAGCCTGAAGCCGCTGGATCTGCGTCTCAGGTGCTCTTCGAACCATAAGGAACTGCCTGGCATGCGTGTCGCGATACTGGATGACGAACCCGCAGAACTGGCACGGGTGGAACAGACACTGCGAGAAATTCCCGGCCCCGGTGAAGCCGCCTGGTCCCTGCATCGCTTCGAACGGGGCGAAGACCTGCTACGCCAACTCCGGCGGGAAACCTTCGACCTGCTGATTCTCGACTGGCAAGTACCGGACCTCAGCGGTCTGTCGTTGCTGCGCTGGACCCGCGAGCACATGGACTCGCCTCCGGCGGCCATCATGCTCACCAGCCGTGATGCCGAGAGCGATATCGTCCAGGCCCTGAACACCGGCGCCGATGACTACCTGAGCAAGCCTTTTCGTCCCAACGAACTCAAGGCCCGGGTCAACGCAGTGCTGCGCCGCCACGGCCTGCAGCGCAGCAACAGCGAGGAGGTCCTGACCTTCAATGACTTGAGTTTCGATGACGCCGAACTGACCGTCACTCGTGCCGGTGCCCCCATCAGCCTGACCGAGCGCGAATACCGCCTGGCCCGCTGCCTGTTCGCCAACCTGGGCCGGCCGCTGTCCCGGGAGTACCTGTACGAACGGTTCTGGACCCACGAGGAAATCATTTCCTCGCGGCCCCTGGATACCCACATCTACCGTCTGCGCAACAAGCTCGGACTGACCGCGGACCGTGGCTGGCAGTTGCTGACGATCTACGGTTACGGCTACCGGCTGGAAAGTGTCGCGTCGCCTGACGAGCAGGGCAACTGACTGCTTGCCGTCAAAAGCGGCTTGAAATCACTGCGGGTCCTGCCAGACATCTTCATAGCCGACGCGGTCGATGATGAAACGCGTCCCGCTCGGCAGATACAGGTAATCGATCACCTCCGGCAGCAGCTCGTGCAGATGCTCGGCGCACAGCGGCTGGTAGAAATCCACGGCTGTGGAATGTTCGCCGCAGTGGATAAACCAACTGATCGTGCCGTTCTCCGGCAACTCGACCCGGGTACCATAGATGGGCGACTGCGCCAGGGAACCGGTGGCCAGTGCAATCATCGGCTCCGGTGCCTGGGGGGCTAGATCGTAGCGCTCACAGATAAGCTGCTGTCTTTCGTTCATTGCTCCAGCCACCAATTGAGCAAGGTCTCGTCATCGGTGTCATCGAGGTTTTTATAGATGTTGGCGTAGTACCACTCGATGCCCGTGGTCTCGCGGAAGCGGTTGAAGAACCGGGCGATGTTGTCCATGCCGTTTCGCGCCGGCACCGACAGTGTCAGATTGCCCTTGTAGCGCCCGTCGAGCATCCCGCCCAATTCGCTCGCCACATCCGCCGCCAGGGCAACGATATGTTCTTCAGGAATGTGATCCGCATAAATGTGGATGCAGAAGTTGCCACCTCGCTTGAGCACCACGGCGGGGGCCTGGGGGTCCTTGATCGAAATGATGTCGCCCTTGGCCAGGTTCAGCGTCAGCCCCGGTGAGTAGAGAATCTCGTAACTGTCCTCATCGAGCCGCCGGACATGCAGCGGCTCATAGACCGGGCCGTGGCTGTTCTGCCCCGCAACAACCCGGATCGATATTTCCTGGTTTTCATCATCCATAACAAATTTCCGAGCGATTGCTGTTTTAAAAAAAGGGTGAAAAGAGCCTGGCCGGGCCCAGCCGCCGCTCGAAGAACAATGACGACTCACCGCGCTGGGCAAAATCCAGCGTGGTTTTTTCATGGCATTGAAACAGGTTGGGCAGCCCAGTGATCAGACTGGGCACTAGAATGAATCGGTCCCACAGCACCTGTGACTCTGCCTGATCAAACAGCACAACGCGCTGTTTGTCGTCAGCACCCAGACCACAATCTGCGGCATTGAAACGCCAGGCGATGGGGAAGCGTGCTTCATCGCATAGGTGGCTGCTTGTACCTGCCAAGGTCAACGTCCTTACTGTCCAGTTAGCCTTCCACTTCCCAGGCCAGATCGGGATCAGCCGAGCCATAGGCCGAGAAATAAGCCAGGGCCTGTCTCGCTCGCTCTTTAACCACACACTGATACCGAGGGTAACTGCCGGACTGGCCGCCCGCGACCAATTCAACCCGCTGATCGTCAGGACTGTCTGCGCTGAGCAGGGTCTGCAACGATTGGTCGACGTCCTGGGCAATAAAGACCACATACTGATCGGCCGCACCGCCCCCGATATGCATCAGGGTCTCGTCGCTGAAGAAAAAAACCGTCGAGCTGAAAGCCTTTCCGTCCAGGCGGTTGAGCGCGGACAGCACCTGCGTCGAGTCGGGGTTCAACCACTCATGGGTGTGGCAACGATTACCGGCATATTCATCTTCAATGATTTTCTTGAGCATTCGCCATGACTGCCTTGTCCGGATAAAAACGTAAATCGTTATGGATGAGGGATTGAACAATCTGCCAATAAAAAAGGCCAACGCAAGCGTCGGCCTTTTTATTTTCAGCTGTGTCCCTGGATCAGAAGTCCAGGTTGGACACCGCCAGGGCGTTGCTTTCGATGAAGTCGCGACGTGGCTCGACCGCATCACCCATCAGGGTGTTGAAGATCTGGTCGGCGCCGATGGCGTCTTCGATGGTCACCTTAAGCATGCGGCGCATGCTTGGGTCCATGGTGGTTTCCCACAGTTGGTCAGGGTTCATCTCGCCCAGACCTTTGTATCGCTGGATGGTGTGGCGCTTGGTGCTTTCCGCCATCAGCCAGTCCAGGGCTTCCTTGAACTCGGTGACCGCTTTCTTGCGTTCGCCGCGCTGCACATACGCGCCTTCGTCCAGCAGGGTGCTCAGTTGAGCGCCCAGGGAAACGACGGTCTTGTAGTCGTTGCTGCCGAAGAAGTCGCGGTTGAAGGTGACGTAGTTGGACAGGCCGTGGGAGATCAGCTCGACCTCTGGCAGCCAGACATTACGCTCACGGTCTTCCCGCAGGCTGGCCTTGTAGACCAGGCCCGACTTCTCGGAGGTGCGCAGGCGGGCGTCGTACTTGGCCAGCCAATCCTGCATGGCGGCGTGATCGGACAGTTGCTCCATGGTCACGGCCGGCAGGTAGATGAAGTGCTCGGTCAGTTCCTGCGGGTACAGGCGCGACAGGCGCTTGAGGGTCTTCATCACCATGCGGAAATCGTTGACCAGGCGCTCCAGCGCCTCGCCGGAGATCCCTGGAGCTTCGTCGTTCAGGTGCAGGCTGGCATCTTCCAGAGCCGACTGGGTCATGTAGTCTTCCATGGCCTCGTCGTCTTTGATGTACTGCTCTTGCTTGCCTTTCTTGACCTTGTACAGCGGCGGCTGGGCGATGTAGATGTAGCCGCGCTCGATCAGCTCCGGTAACTGACGGAAGAAGAAGGTCAGCAGCAGGGTACGGATGTGCGAACCGTCAACGTCAGCATCGGTCATGATGATGATGTTGTGATAACGCAGCTTGTCGATGTTGTACTCTTCGCGGCCGATGCCGCAGCCCAGCGCGGTGATCAAGGTGCCGACCTCTTGCGAGGAGATCATCTTGTCAAAGCGCGCCTTCTCGACGTTGAGGATCTTGCCCTTGAGCGGCAGGATCGCCTGGGTCTTGCGGTTGCGTCCCTGCTTGGCGGAACCGCCAGCAGAGTCACCTTCCACCAGGTAGAGTTCGGACAGGGCAGGGTCCTTTTCCTGGCAGTCCGCCAGTTTGCCCGGCAGGCCGGCGATATCCAGCGCGCCTTTACGACGGGTCATTTCACGGGCTTTACGCGCCGCTTCACGAGCACGAGCAGCGTCGATCATCTTGCCCACCACCAACTTGGCTTCGTTGGGGTTTTCCAGCAGGAAGTCGGAGAAGTACTTGCCCATTTCCTGTTCGACAGCGGTCTTCACTTCGGAAGACACCAGCTTGTCCTTGGTCTGGGAGCTAAACTTAGGGTCCGGCACCTTCACCGAGATGATCGCGGTCAGGCCTTCACGAGCGTCGTCACCGGTGGTGGCAACCTTGTGCTTCTTGGCCAGGCCTTCGGCTTCGATGTAGGTGTTCAGGTTACGGGTCAGGGCCGAACGGAAGCCCACCAGGTGGGTGCCGCCGTCGCGCTGAGGAATGTTGTTGGTGAAGCACAACAGGTTCTCGTTGAAGCTGTCGTTCCACTGCAGAGCGATTTCCACGCCAATGCCGTCTTCACGCTGGACGTTGAAGTGGAACACCTGGTTGACCGCTGTCTTGTTGGTGTTCAGGTATTCAACAAACGCCCGCAGGCCACCTTCGTACTTGAACAGCTCTTCCTTGCCGCTGCGCTCATCCTTGAGGATGATGCCGACACCAGAGTTGAGGAAGGACAGTTCACGAATCCGCTTGGCCAGGACGTCCCAGCTGAAGTGGATGTTCTTGAAGGTTTCAGCCGAAGGCTTGAAGTGGATCTGGGTACCGGTGGTTTCGCTGTCGCCAACGATCTTCATCCGCTCTTGCGGAACACCGTGGACATAGGTCTGTTCCCAGATCTTGCCGCTGCGGCGCACAGTGAGGATCAGCTCTTCGGACAGGGCGTTCACTACCGATACACCTACGCCGTGCAGACCGCCGGATACCTTGTAGGAGTTATCGTCGAACTTACCGCCGGCGTGGAGCACGGTCATGATGACCTCTGCCGCCGAGACGCCTTCTTCTTTATGCACATCTACCGGGATACCGCGACCGTTGTCGCGAACGGTGATGGATTCATCCGGGTGGATGATGATGCTGATGTCGTCGCAATGACCGGCCAGCGCTTCGTCGATGGAGTTGTCGACCACCTCGAACACCATGTGGTGCAGACCGCTGCCGTCATCGGTGTCGCCAATGTACATACCGGGACGTTTGCGTACGGCATCCAAACCTTTCAGCACCTTGATGCTGGTCGAGTCGTACGTATTTTCTTCGCTCATGCCTTCACTCCCGATGGTCGTGGGTCTGGGTGATACGGCCTTGTTCCACGTGGAACAAAGCGACTGGCGTTTCCGTCTGCCAGCCTTCCCTCAATAATTCGTGGTCTACACAGGTGATAAACACCTGGCAGCGTAAGTCTTCCAACAAGCGACAAAGTGCGCGGCGATGCTGCTCGTCCAACTCGGACGGCAAGTCATCCACCAGATAAATACACTGACCGCGACGGGCCTGGCTCACCAGGTGCCCCTGGGCAATGCGCAAGGCACAGACCACCAACTTCTGCTGGCCACGGGACAAGATGTCCGCGGCGTTGTGTCCGCCTAAGCGCAGACGCAAATCAGCACGTTGTGGACCAGCCTGGGTATGACCCATTTGCTGATCACGGTGCAGGGCGGCCGCGAGCACTTCACTGAGCTCTCGGTCCTTGTCCCAACCACGGTAATAGCTAAGCGTCAGGCCCTCGAGCTGCAACAACTCGCCCAAGGTCCGCTCAAAGACTGGTTTCAAGGCTTTGATGTATGCGCGGCGGTATTCATCGATTTCAGCGCTGGCCTGACACAGTTCCCGGTCCCAGGCCGCTTGCGAAGCGGCGTCAAGTGTACCATGCCGCAGCCATGAGTTCCGCTGCCGCAGGGCCTTCTGCAAGCGCTGCCAGGTGGACATGAAGCGAGGTTCCACATGGAACACTCCCCAGTCCAGGAACTGTCGACGGATCTTTGGAGCACCTTCCAGCAGACGAAAGCTGTCCGGATTGATCAGTTGCAGCGGCAAAATTTCCGCCAGCTGCGCCGCGCTGCGGGCATTCTGACCGTCGATGCGGATCTGGAACTCCCCCTGACGATCCCGGGATATCCCCAGGCTGCTGTGCCCACCCTGGGCCAACTCCACCTGGCCAAAGACCGTACAAGCCAGCTGTTCATACTGGATCACCGGCAGCAAGCGGGCACTGCGAAACGAGCGGGCAAGCCCCAGCAGGTGGATGGCTTCCAGCACGCTGGTCTTGCCACTGCCGTTGGCGCCGTAAAGAAGGTTGATGCGGGGAGAGGGGGAGAAGGTCACCGGGTGCAGATTGCGCACCGCGGTGACCGAGACGCGACTGAGGGACATCTAGCTTCTGCTGAGCATGATTACAGGCGCATCGGCATGACAACGTAAGCCGAGTCGTCGTTGTCGGATTCCTGCACCAGCGCACTGCTGTTGGAATCGGACAGGATCAGGCGCACCTGTTCGGTGGTCATCACGCCCAGCACGTCCAGCAGGTAGCTGACGTTGAAGCCGATTTCCAGCGAGCCGCCGTTGTATTCAACACCCACTTCTTCTTCCGCTTCTTCCTGCTCCGGGTTGTTGGCCTGGATCTTCAACTGACCATTGGCCAGTTGCAGACGGATACCGCGGTACTTCTCGTTGGACAGGATCGCGGTACGGCTGAAAGCTTCACGCAGAGCCTGACGGTCACCCAGTACCAGCTTGTCACCGCCTTTTGGCAGCACACGCTCGTAGTCAGGGAACTTGCCGTCCACCAGCTTGGAGGTGAAGGTGAACTCGCCGGTAGTGGCGCGAATGTGGTGCTGACCCAGGACGATGCTGACGTTGCCATCCGGCTCGGTGAGCAGACGGGCAAGCTCCAGGATACCTTTACGCGGCACGATCACCTGGTGGCGATCGGGCTGGCCGATATCCGCCTGCATCGAGCACATGGCCAGACGGTGACCGTCGGTGGCCACGGCGCGGATGATCCCGGCGGACACTTCCAGCAGCATGCCGTTGAGGTAGTAGCGCACGTCCTGCTGGGCCATGGCGAAGCTGGTGCGTTCGATCAGGCGACGCAGGCGGCTCTGCTCCAGCTGACAGGTCAGCGAACCCGGGCCTTCTTCCACGGTAGGAAAATCGTTGGCAGGCAGGGTCGACAGAGTGAAGCGGCTACGACCGGCCTTCACCACCAGTTTCTGCTCGTCGACCTTGATGTCGATCAGCGCGTCGTTGGGCAGGCTCTTGCAGATGTCCATCAGCTTGCGTGCGGGAACGGTGATTTCCCCCGGCTCTGCGGGCTCTTCAAGTTGCACACGACCGACCAGCTCGACTTCCAGGTCGGTACCGGTCAGCGACAGTTGCTGGCCTTCGACAACCAGCAGCACGTTGGAAAGTACCGGCAAGGTCTGACGGCGTTCGACGACGCCGGCGACCAGTTGCAGGGGTTTCAACAGGGCTTCGCGTTGAATGGTGAAATGCATGGTCTAGTCCCTTGCCTTAATAAGCTGCGTTGGAATCATCAAGTGGTCAGAGTACGCAGCAGGTTCTTGTAGTCCTCGCGGATGTCCGCGTCGGATTCCTTAAGTTCATTGATCTTGCGGCAGGCGTGCAGCACCGTAGTGTGGTCGCGGCCACCGAACACATCACCGATTTCCGGCAGGCTGTGGTTGGTCAGTTCCTTGGACAGGGCCATGGCCACCTGACGGGGGCGGGCTACCGAACGTGAACGTCGCTTGGACAGCAGATCGGAAATCTTGATCTTGTAGTACTCGGCGACGGTGCGCTGGATGTTATCCACAGACACCAGCTTGTCCTGCAGCGCCAGCAGGTCTTTCAACGATTCGCGAATCAGCTCGATGGTGATGTCGCGCCCCATGAAGTGCGAGTGGGCGATGACTCGCTTGAGTGCGCCTTCCAGTTCACGGACGTTGGAACGAATTCGCTGAGCAATGAAGAACGCCGCATCGTGGGGCAGTTCGACTTTGGCCTGGTCGGCCTTCTTCATCAGGATCGCCACCCGCGTTTCCAGTTCCGGCGGTTCGACCGCTACCGTCAGGCCCCAGCCGAAGCGGGACTTGAGGCGTTCTTCCAGGCCTTCGATTTCCTTCGGATAACGGTCGCTGGTGAGAATCACCTGCTGGCCGCCTTCGAGGAGGGCATTGAAGGTGTGGAAGAACTCTTCCTGGGAACGCTCCTTGCGAGCGAAGAACTGGATATCGTCGATCAGCAATGCGTCGACCGAACGATAGAAGCGCTTGAATTCGTTAATGGCGTTGAGCTGCAACGCCTTGACCATGTCCGCAACAAAACGCTCGGAATGCAGGTACACGACCTTGGCATTCGGGTTCTTCTTTAATAAGTGGTTACCCACGGCATGCATCAAGTGGGTCTTACCCAGACCGACGCCGCCATAAAGGAAGAGCGGGTTATAGCCATGCTTGGGGTTGTCCGCCACCTGCCAGGCCGCTGCCCGAGCCAGTTGGTTGGACTTACCCTCGACGAAGTTTTCAAAGGTGAAGGTGCGGTTCAGGTAGCTGGTGTGCTTGAGCGCACCTTCTACCTGGACAGTACGCTGCTCAGCGCGTACCGGTGCCTGCTGCGAGCTAGCGCCCGCCATCGGGTCGAAGCTGTCACGAGAGGGTTCTTCGCTGACCTCGGCACTCTTCTGCGCCGCGGCTTTCTTGGCCGGAGCTGAAGTGGGTGCCGGAGTTGGCGCAGGAGCCGCCGCCGGGGTGGCATTGGCTGCTGCCGCTTGCAGCGCTTGCGAGGCAGCGGCGGCCAGTGGCGCATTAGGTGCAGCGCGAGGCGCCGAACTGCGTTTGCTGCCTATTAATAAGGAAAGAACCGGCGCACTGCCGTTGCCGTGTTCATCCAGCAGCTCGAGCACGCGGCCCAGGTACTTTTCGTTGACCCAATCGAGAACAAAACGATTCGGTGCGTAGACACGCAACTCGTCGCCTTCGGCTTCGACCTGTAGCGGACGGATCCAAGTGTTGAATTGCTGGGCAGGCAGCTCATCACGCAGAAGCTCCACGCACTGCTGCCAAAGTTCCACTGACACGGATATCCCCTAAGTTGAAAGCCGGTGAGGCAAAAACAAGCGGCCATTGTAGCGATCAGCCGTCCACTTATCCACATGTAGCGTGCCCTCAGGACACTAAGAATCAACGCCTTACCCCGAATAAACACGACCAATGGTATGTGCATAAGCTCTGTGGATAACCCCGCCTGAGGTCATTGCACAACTCGGGTCAAAACTCTGTGGGTAACTCGCCTGTGGATAACCTCTCGTTCCACACACAGGTTTTCCGATAGCGCAGCACAGGCAGAACACCGTTTCTCAACCGTGTTGTCATCCTCTGTACAGTACGGACTATAAGGGCTTAAGCCAGTTATCCACAGAAGGTGCCGTCCCTAGCCTTTATAAGCTTTACAGAAAAGCTTTAAATACTTTCCTTCTTTATTTTTATATCTAGCCAAGACTGACTCACAACCCAGGACCCGGACATACATAGATAAAGGAAAAGCTGGTTGGAAATTGACCTAGAGGCTTGCTTTCTCTAGAATCGCCGATCTCTTAAAACGGGGGCCATTCCGGCCCGTTGTGGACGAACCAGGTAACACGACATGAAACGTACTTTCCAACCAAGCACTATCAAACGCGCTCGTACCCACGGTTTCCGTGCTCGCATGGCTACCAAGAACGGTCGTGCCGTCCTGTCGCGTCGTCGCGCCAAAGGTCGTGCGCGTCTGGCAGTTTGATAATCCGGCACTGGAGGTGAGTCAGGACTTCAGTCGGGAAAAGCGTCTGCTTACCCCCCGGCACTTCAAGGCGGTCTTTGACTCCCCTACCGGCAAGGTTCCGGGGAAAAATCTCCTGCTCCTTGCGCGCAACAACGACCTGGATCATCCCCGTCTGGGGCTCGTGATCGGGAAAAAGAGCGTAAAGCTCTCCGTTGAGCGCAATCGCCTCAAGCGTCTGATGCGCGAATCGTTTCGTCTCCACCAGGACTCACTGGTCGGATGGGATATCGTTATCGTCGCGCGCAAAGGTTTGGGCGATGTAGAAAACCCCGAATTGATTCAGCATTTCGGCAAACTCTGGAAACGTCTGGCGCGCAACAAGCCGGAACCAGCAGTCAAATCCGAAACTGTAGGGGTAGACAGTCCCGATGCGTAAACTGGCACTCGTTCCGATCCAGTTTTACCGCTATGCCATTAGTCCTCTGATGGCCAATCACTGTCGTTTCTACCCCAGTTGTTCCTGCTACGCGTTAGAAGCCATCGAAAATCATGGCCTTCTGCGCGGTGGCTGGCTGACCTTTCGTCGTTTAGGTCGCTGTCATCCGTGGAATCCCGGTGGTTATGACCCGGTTCCACCTATCCCTACCTCCCGTTCTTCTTCGATGGCCGAGTAATCATGGATATCAAACGCACGATCCTGATCGTCGCCCTGGCAATCGTGTCCTATGTCATGGTTCTTAAATGGAACCAGGATTATGGCCAGGCTGCCCTGCCGACTCAGAATGTTGCTTCCAGCACGACCGCTCCGGGCTTGCCGGATACGCCAACTGGCACTTCCGCTGCCAACGACGACATTCCACGCGCCGCAAGCGATACCACTGCACCCGCAGAAGCGCCGGTTGCTGCAAGCAAAGATCTCATTCAGATCAAAACGGATGTGCTCGACCTGGCTGTCGATCCACAAGGTGGGGATATCGCGCAACTGCGTTTGCCACTGTATCCACGTCGTCAGGACCACCCGGAAATTCCTTTCCAGCTGTTCGATAACGGCAACGAACGGACTTACCTGGCACAAAGTGGCCTGATTGGCAGCAGCGGCCCGGACGCCAACCCGGCCGGTCGCCCGATCTACTCGGCAGAGAAGAAAAGTTATCAACTGGCTGACGGTCAGGACCAATTGGTGGTCGACCTGAAGTTCAGCAAGGACGGCGTCAACTACATCAAACGCTTCACCCTGAAGCGTGGCCTGTACGACATCACCGTTTCCTACCTGATCGATAACGAAAGCGCGCAACCTTGGACCGGTGCGATGTTCGCCCAGCTCAAGCGCGACGCCAGTTCCGATCCATCCTCCAGCACCGCCACCGGCACTGCGACTTACCTGGGCGCCGCCCTGTGGACAAGTTCCGAGCCGTACAAAAAAGTGTCCATGAAAGACATGGACAAGGTGAACGAGGACAAAACCAAGGCGCCCATCACTGAAAATGTTCAGGGTGGCTGGGTAGCCTGGCTGCAGCACTACTTCGTGACCGCCTGGATTCCGCCAAAAGGCGAAAATAACCAGGTTCTGGCGCGCAAAGACAGCAAAGGCAACTACATCATTGGCTACACCGGCCCTTCGATGACCGTTGCTCCAGGCGCCAAGGCTGAAACCAGTGCCATTCTGTACGCCGGCCCGAAAAGCCAGGCGGTGCTGAAAGAGTTGTCCCCAGGTCTGGAACTGACTGTCGACTACGGCTTCCTGTGGTTCATTGCCCAGCCGATCTTCTGGCTGCTGCAACATATCCACAGCCTGGTGGGTAACTGGGGCTGGTCGATCATTTTCCTGACCATGCTGATCAAGGGGATCTTCTTCCCACTGTCGGCTGCCAGCTACAAGTCGATGGCGCGCATGCGTGCTGTGGCTCCTAAACTGGCCGCGCTGAAGGAAAAATTCGGCGACGATCGTCAGAAAATGTCCCAGGCGATGATGGAGCTGTACAAGAAAGAGAAGATCAATCCGCTGGGCGGCTGCTTGCCGATCCTGGTGCAGATGCCGGTCTTCCTGTCCTTGTACTGGGTACTCCTGGAAAGCGTGGAAATGCGCCAGGCACCATTCATGCTGTGGATTACCGACCTGTCGATCAAGGATCCGTTCTTCATCCTGCCGATCATCATGGGCGCCACCATGTTCATCCAGCAGCAGTTGAACCCGACGCCTCCGGATCCGATGCAGGCCAAGGTGATGAAAATGATGCCAATCATCTTCACCTTCTTCTTCCTGTGGTTCCCTGCAGGTCTGGTTCTGTACTGGGTAGTGAACAACTGCCTGTCGATCGCACAACAGTGGTACATCACTCGTAAGATCGAAGCGGCTACCAAGAAAGCTGAAGCCTGACCTACGCTGTGGATAACCACACAAGACGCCCCCTAGTGGGGCGTTTTGCTATCTGTCACTTTTGTCTGGATGTCGGGTTATGAATGTCCCTCGTGAAACCATCGCCGCTGTCGCCACTGCCCAAGGTCGCGGTGGCGTGGGCATCGTACGGATTTCCGGGCCCCTGGCGAGCCTGGCCGCCAAGGCCATCAGCGGCCGCGAATTGAAACCGCGGTTTGCGCATTACGGCCCCTTTCTCAGTGAACAGGGAGAGGTGCTGGATGAAGGCATTGCCCTGTATTTCCCGGGGCCGAACTCCTTTACCGGCGAAGATGTACTGG
This sequence comes from Pseudomonas sp. BLCC-B112, assembly GCF_028550695.1. Lineage (NCBI taxonomy): Bacteria > Pseudomonadati > Pseudomonadota > Gammaproteobacteria > Pseudomonadales > Pseudomonadaceae > Pseudomonas > Pseudomonas sp. BLCC-B112. The sequence goes on along the minus strand of NZ_JAQQGK010000011.1, from coordinate 104,350 downwards.
AGCTGCAGGGCCATGGCGGCCCCATCGTTCTCGACATGTTGCTGCAGCGCTGCCTCGAGCTGGGTTGCCGGCTGGCCCGACCTGGAGAGTTCAGCGAGCGCGCCTTTCTCAATGACAAGCTCGATCTGGCACAAGCCGAAGCCATTGCCGACCTGATCGAGGCCAGTTCTGCACAGGCCGCGCGCAACGCATTGCGCTCGCTGCAGGGCGCATTCTCCCAGCGTGTGCATAACTTGACCGAACAGCTGATTGCCCTGCGGATCTATGTCGAAGCGGCGATTGATTTTCCCGAGGAGGAAATCGACTTCCTCGCCGATGGCCACGTGTTGAGCATGCTCGATGCGGTCCGCGACGAGTTATCCACAGTACTGAGGGAAGCCGGGCAGGGCGCCTTGCTCCGTGACGGCATGACGGTGGTGATCGCTGGCCGTCCGAACGCCGGCAAGTCTAGCCTGCTCAATGCCCTGGCCGGGCGCGAGGCGGCCATCGTCACTGATATCGCCGGCACTACTCGGGACATTCTCAAGGAACATATCCACATCGACGGTATGCCGTTGCACGTGGTGGATACCGCCGGCCTCAGGGACACCGAGGATCAAGTGGAAAAAATCGGCGTCGAACGTGCGCTCAAGGCCATCAGTGAAGCCGACCGGGTATTGCTGGTGGTGGACGCCACTGCAGCAGAAGCGGCTGATCCCTTCGCCCTGTGGCCGGAATTTCTTGAGCAGCGTCCGGACCCGGCCAAGGTGACCTTGATCCGCAACAAGGCCGATCTGACTGGCGAGCCTATCGCTCTTGAAACCTGTGAGGATGGCCATGTGACCATCAGCCTCAGTGCCATGTCTGCCGGTGTCGGGCTGGATTTGCTACGTGAGCATCTCAAGGCTTGCATGGGTTATGAACAGACGTCGGAAAGCAGCTTCAGTGCCCGCCGCCGGCACCTCGAAGCGTTGCGCTACGCCAGTGCCGCACTGGAGCATGGCCGTGCCCAGCTGACCTTGGCCGGCGCCGGTGAGCTACTGGCCGAGGATCTGCGGCAGGCCCAGCAGTCGCTGGGAGAAATCACCGGGGCCTTCAGTTCCGATGACCTGTTGGGACGGATCTTTTCCAGCTTCTGCATCGGCAAGTAGAGCCGCCCCCGGTGCGCTCCGGCAGAGGTTATCCACACCCCTGCCGGTAACGGACGGCGTTTATTCCACCGACAGGTAGATGCGTGTCTGCAACTGTGCGGGTGGGGTGACGCGTGGATCGTTCACATAGTGTTCGAACATCGGAAAATCCCCTGGTGTCAGCCCACTGTCAGGCAGCCACTCGGAGAACATCCAGGCATAGGCTTTATCCATCTCGTTGTAGGGGCCCACGTAATTCAGGATTGCGTAGCGCCCTGGAGGAATGTCGAACCTTTCCAGCTGTTCGCCCAGGTCTGCATCGGGCGCGACCGCGACTCCGGCTAGCGAGCGCAATTGCTCAGTCGGGACCTGCTCGGGGTCGTTGAAGTAGACACCGAATCCGCTGGTGTCCGAATGCATGAGCCCCCGGCTGGCGGCCAGCATGAAAGCGCGGGTGAACACCGGACCGATTTCCTGGTAGGAGCCCTGATGAGGCAGGGCTGCCAGAACAACGCCGGGGAAGGTTTCAATTGTGATGGAGTACATATTTGACACCTCAGGGTCGAAAGGACGGGAACGGGTTGCGCGATAACGCCCAGGCGGCAACCCGAAAACGCCAGAGAATGCCCGGTTGAACGCCGCCCCCGACTCGTAGCCAGCACGCAAAGCCACCTCGGCCAGATCCGCGTCGGTGCCTGCCAGCGCTGCGGCTGCCAGGTGCATGCGAATGCGTTGCACCGTGGCGTTCAGCGTTTCTCCCATCATTGCGCGGTAGATGCGATGAAAGTGGTAAGCCGACATACAGGCCAGGTCCGCCAGGTGGTACAGGTCCGGATCGCTGTGTGGATGGCTTGCCAGCCAACGCAGCACCGGCTCCATGCGCTGGCCGTAATGGATTCGGGTTGCAGGTTTCATAAGGCCTCCTTGGTACTCCACTGTAGCGACGGCAGATTTGCAGATTTTGCGATTTTTACCGGCCCCGAGGACAACGACGTTACCTTTACCCCCTTTCCCGATTCCAGCCGATGAACCTGCGGTCTTGAGTAACAGGCCCATTTCGTAAGTGGGCTCAAGTTTCCGCCATTTATCCGCACTAGCCGACGCGTTCGGCACTTTTATCCTTCATTCCCCAAGTGGTACCTGATTTGCATCCTGGCAGATGTACAGGTTTGTACACCTGAGGAAATAGTCCGGCTATTGCCCCTGGGTCGGCCGATGGACGCCGACGGGGTCGACAGTCCGGCATTCAAGGAACAGAAATGGCTAGCACGACTGCGTTAAACCGTGGCTTGAGCACCCGGCACATCCGTTTCATTGCGCTGGGTTCAGCCATCGGCACCGGGTTGTTCTACGGTTCGGCGGCCGCCATCAAGCAGGCCGGTCCTTCGGTACTGCTGGCGTACCTGATCGGCGGAGCGGCGATCTACCTGACCATGCGCGCCTTGGGGGAAATGGCTGTCAGAAACCCGGTATCGGGTTCCTTCGGGCATTACGCCAGTTGTTATCTTGGACGCTTTCCGGGGTTTCTCACCGGCTGGAGTTATGCTTTTTCGATGCTCATGGTGTGCCTGGCGGACGTCACCGCCTTTGGTGTCTACATGAGCCTGTGGTTCCCCGATACGCCCCGCTGGATCTGGGTGCTGAGCATCGTGCTGGGGATCGGCGCCTTGAACCTGTGCAGTGTGCGGATCTTTGGCGAAATGGAGTTCTGGCTATCGCTGCTCAAGGTCGCGGCGATCATCGCAATGATCGGCGGAGGCTTTGCGGTGCTGCTGTTCGGTATCCAGCTGGGTGACGGACAGCATTCTGTGGGCCTGAGCAACCTGTGGGCCTATGGTGGTTTTTTCCCCAATGGCCTGGAGGGCATGATCGCCTCGTTCACCATTGTCATGTTCGCCTTTGGCGGGATCGAGGTCATTGGCATCACGGCGGGCGAAGCCAAGGACCCGCAACGCATGATTCCCAAAGCGATCAACTCCGTGCCACTGCGGATTCTGATCTTCTACATCCTGACCCTGCTGGTGTTGCTGATGCTGTTTCCCTGGTCAGGTATCGGCAGTCAGGGCAGTCCCTTCGTGCAGATCTTCAGCGGCCTGGGGATAAATTCGGCGGCAACGGTACTGAACCTGGTGGTGATCTCCGCGGTGTTCTCGGCGATCAACAGCGACATTTTCAGTGCCGGCCGCATGATGTACGGCATGGCGGCGATCGGTCAGGCCCCTGCGGCGTTTGCCAGCACCTCGCGCTTCGGAGTCCCCTGGATGACGGTGCTGGTGATGTCGGTGGCTCTGCTGTTCGGTGTTTTGCTCAACTACCTGGTACCCGAGGAATTGTTCCTGGTGTTTGCTTCGCTGGTGACCTTCTCGGTGGTCTGGGTCTGGCTGATGATCCTGCTCTCGCAGATGGCCATGCGCCGTAGCATGAGCGCGGAGGAAATCGCTGCCCTGGGCTTTCCCGTGCCTTTTGGCGCCGCTGGCCAGGTCTGCGCGGTGCTCTTCATGCTGTTCATCTTTGTGGTGCTCGGCGCCTTTGCGCAAACCCGCCTGGCACTTTATGTCGGTGTCGGCTGGCTGGCATTGCTGTCACTGGCCTACTGGATATGGATCAGGCCGAACACAGCCCTCACTGATGTGCCCCTCCCGGACTGAGGATCTCGGCCGTTGTGCTGCCCTCCATTGGATGAAAAGGAAAACACCATGCAAGCGTTCCACCTGCCCCCCTCAACCATCGAGGCGTTTCAGCGTGATGGTGCCGTGTGTATTCGCCAGCTGTTCAGTGCCGACGAAGTGGCGCTGCTGGAGCGGGGGATCGAACACAACCTGGCCAGCCCCAGCGAGCGGGCCAAGGTCGCTAGCCAGGCGGATGATCCTGGCTGGTTCTTCGAGGACTTCTGCAACTGGCAGGACAACCCCGACTACAGGCGCTTCATCTTCAACAGCCGGGTAGGCCATATCGCCAGCCAGCTGATGCAAAGCGACAACGTGCGGCTCTATCACGATCACCTGCTGGTCAAGGAGCCCAACACTCGGCAAGCCACGCCCTGGCATCAGGATCAGCCGTACTACAACGTCGAGGGCCAACAAAACTGCAGCATGTGGATGCCCGTGGACCCGGTGGCGCGGGCATCCACACTGGAGTTTGTCGCCGGTTCCCACCGTGGTCCCTGGCTGATGCCGCGAACCTTCTTGGACAATCAGGCCAAATGGTTTCCCGAAGGCAGTCTGGCGGACCTGCCGGACATCGAAGCCGATCGCTCGGCCTTCAATATCCTCGGCTGGGCCCTGGAACCCGGGGACGCGGTGTTCTTCCACATGCTCACCCTGCATGCCTCTGGCGGTGTGGGGGGAGATCGCCGGCGTCGGGCATTTTCGCTGCGTTTTCTGGGAGATGACATGCGTCATGCCCCCCGACCCTGGCGCACCTCGCCCGAGTTTCCAGGGCTGGCCACGGCTCTGCCTGCTGGGGCGCCGATGGAACATGAGCTTTTCCCTTACTTGTGGACATGCCAGGGCAAATGAAGCCTGTTCAGAAACCAGCGGATCAGCGGCTTGAGGCCGTCAGAAGAATCGGAATCAGCTGATATTCATTCGTTCAAGCCCCGGCCAGCATCCGCGGTCGCTGCTATCAAATGGATGGAAGGGTGTTTATGCGCTTTTGTAGCTATCTCGCGGTACTGGGTCTGGCCCTTGTCTGCCAAGGCAGTTGGGCTCAACTTCCCTCGGATCAGGCGCCTGTGGCGGAGGGTGTCGCCGCCTTCGAGCCGTCCGCTGTTTCGGCCCAGAACTCCCCAGAGGTTGAAGCTGAAAGCTTGAACGATGGGATCTCGACGAACCCATCTCTGGCGGGCAATGACATGGCCAGCGCCTCGATACTCGATAGCGCCAAGGCTGGCTTGAAGAAGTACTGGCTGGTCCTGGTCATTGTCACGCTGGCGTTGAGTTGGTGGATACAAGGTCGCCTGGTCAAGCGCCCCGAGTGACCGCTGCAATCATCACCTGGTGTTATCCACAGACAGGCTCGCGCAGCCTGTCTGTTTCTCCCTCTTCCTGATCGATCCGTTGTAGCCGTTGAGGCCACAACAAGGTCTACCTGTGCCTGGGTTTCCCTGGACGCGGATGTTTTCTGTGGATTAAGCCCTGTGAATAACTGCCCTTCAGCTCGGTTGATAACCAGGCTTCAAAACTGAGGAAAACCACGGCTGTGGATAACCACCCCATTCATCCACAGGTTTAAACCGCTTATCCAAGGGCCTCCTGGCCACCTAATCACAGAGTTTAAAACCTCTGTACATATTGAATATAAAGGCCTGTAGCAATCTATCCACAGAAAGGAATGTGCATAAGAATAAACATAAAAACAAGGATTTAATAAATTTCTCTCTTTTAATTTCTATTGACCGTGATCCATCCACAGCTGGTTAAATTTTGTGCAAAGGGTTCTTTAGGAAGGGCTAAGTCCCTATACTTGCCGCCTTGGTCCAAAAACCAACCCGACAACTACTCCTAATTACTCCTACTTGAAGCAGGCACGAGGTGCGTGGTGGATTTCCCTTCCCGTTTTGAAGTGATCGTCATCGGCGGCGGTCATGCCGGTACCGAGGCAGCACTTGCATCAGCACGCATGGGGGCCAAAACCCTGTTGCTGACGCATAACGTGGAAACCCTCGGAGCAATGAGCTGCAACCCCGCAATTGGTGGGATCGGCAAGAGCCATCTGGTTAAGGAAATCGATGCCCTAGGGGGTGCGATGGCCATGGCGACCGATAAAGGCGGTATTCAGTTTCGTGTGTTGAACAGCCGCAAAGGCCCAGCCGTGCGCGCTACCCGCGCCCAGGCCGACCGTGTTCTGTACAAGGCGGCGGTGCGCGAGATCCTCGAGAACCAGCCGAACCTGTGGATATTTCAACAAGCCGCAGATGACCTGATCGTTGAACAGGATCAGGTACGCGGTGTCGTGACCCAGATGGGTCTGCGTTTCTTCGCGGAATCCGTGGTGCTTACCACCGGAACCTTCCTCGGTGGACTTATCCACATCGGAATGCAGAACTATTCCGGTGGTCGTGCCGGTGACCCGCCCTCGATTGCCCTGGCGCAACGACTGCGAGAACTGCCACTGCGGGTCGGCCGCCTGAAAACCGGTACTCCGCCACGCATCGATGGCCGTTCTGTGGATTTCTCGGTCATGACCGAACAGCCTGGGGATACACCGATTCCGGTGATGTCGTTCCTGGGCTCGAAAGAACAGCATCCACAACAGGTCAGTTGCTGGATTACTCACACCAACGCCCGCACCCACGAGATCATCGCCTCGAACCTCGATCGTTCGCCGATGTATTCCGGGGTGATCGAAGGCATTGGCCCGCGTTACTGCCCGTCGATCGAAGACAAGATCCATCGCTTTGCCGACAAGGAAAGCCATCAGGTGTTTATCGAACCTGAAGGCCTGACCACTCACGAGCTGTACCCGAACGGTATATCCACATCCTTGCCGTTCGACGTGCAGTTGCAGATCGTGCAATCGATCCGCGGCATGGAAAACGCACACATCGTGCGCCCGGGTTATGCCATCGAGTACGACTACTTCGATCCGCGGGATTTGAAATACAGCCTGGAAACCAAGGTCATCGGCGGCCTGTTCTTCGCCGGTCAGATCAACGGCACCACCGGGTACGAAGAAGCCGGCGCCCAGGGTTTGCTGGCCGGGGCCAACGCCGCACTGCGTGCCCAGGGCAAAGACAGCTGGTGCCCGCGCCGCGATGAAGCCTATATCGGTGTGCTGGTGGATGACCTGATTACCCTGGGTACCCAGGAACCGTACCGGATGTTCACTTCCCGAGCGGAATACCGCCTGATTCTGCGCGAAGACAATGCCGACCTGCGTCTGACCGAAAAAGGTCGCGAGCTGGGTCTGGTGGATGACGTGCGCTGGGCCGCTTTCTGCAAGAAACGCGAAGGCATTGCCCAGGAAGAGCAACGCCTGAAGTCCACTTGGGTCCGTCCGGGCACCGAGCAGGGCGATGCCATTGCTCAGAAATTCGGCACCCCGCTGACCCACGAGTACAACCTGCTGAACCTGCTGAGCCGTCCGGAAATCGACTACGCTGGTCTGGTCGAAGTGACCGGACACGGCGCAGAAGATCCACAGGTCGCGGAACAGGTCGAGATCAAGACCAAATACGCAGGCTATATCGATCGCCAGCAGGACGAAATTGCTCGTCTGCGGGCCAGCGAAGACACCAAGCTGCCTGTGGATATCGATTACACCGGCATTTCTGGCCTGTCGAAGGAAATCCAGAGCAAGCTCGGCGCAACCCGTCCGGAAACCCTGGGCCAGGCGTCTCGTATTCCCGGCGTGACCCCGGCGGCGATTTCCCTGTTGATGATTCATTTGAAAAAACGCGGCGCGGGCCGTCAGTTGGAGCAAAGCGCTTGAGTTCTATGGTCACCCCACAACACGCGGATGAGTTATCCACAGGCGCTCGCCAGCTCGGTGTCAATCTGAGCGCAGCCCAGCACGAATTGCTGCTGGGTTACCTGGCCCTGTTGATCAAGTGGAACAAGGCTTACAACCTGACTGCGGTGCGCGACCCGGATGAAATGGTCTCCCGCCATCTGCTCGATAGCTTGAGCGTAATGTCGTTCATCGAAAACGGCCGCTGGCTGGATGTTGGCAGCGGCGGCGGGATGCCCGGTATCCCTCTGGCAATCCTGTTTCCCGAGTCGCAAGTCACCTGCCTGGACAGCAACGGCAAGAAAACCCGCTTCCTGACACAGATCAAACTCGAACTCAAGCTGGATAACCTGCAAGTTATCCACAGCCGGGTCGAAGCCTTCACGCCTGAACAGCCTTTCAACGGGATCATTTCCCGGGCGTTCAGCAGCATGGAGAACTTCACCAACTGGACCCGCCACCTGGGCGACCGCGATACACGCTGGCTGGCAATGAAGGGCGTCCATCCCTCGGATGAGCTGTTAGCATTGCCGGCAGACTTCCACCTCGATAGCGAACACGCCTTGGCCGTACCCGGTTGCCAAGGCCAACGCCATCTGCTGATACTGCGCCGCACGGCATGATTGGGAACACAAGCAAGAATGGCTAAGGTATTCGCGATAGCGAACCAGAAAGGTGGTGTGGGCAAGACCACCACCTGCATCAACCTCGCAGCATCCCTGGTAGCGACCAAGCGCCGGGTGCTGTTGATCGATCTCGATCCACAGGGCAACGCCACCATGGGTAGCGGTGTGGATAAACACGGTTTGGAAAACTCGGTCTATGACCTGCTGATTGGTGAATGCGACCTGGCCCAGGCCATGCACTTCTCCGAACACGGTGGTTATCAATTGCTGCCGGCCAACCGCGACCTGACGGCCGCGGAAGTGGTGCTGCTGGAAATGCAGATGAAGGAAAGCCGTCTGCGCAGCGCCCTGGCGCCGATTCGTGAAAACTACGACTACATCCTGATCGACTGCCCGCCGTCGCTGTCGATGCTCACCCTCAACGCCCTGGTGGCCGCCGATGGGGTGATTATCCCCATGCAGTGCGAGTACTACGCGCTGGAAGGCTTGAGCGACCTTGTGGATAACATCAAGCGTATCGCTGAACTGCTCAACCCCGAGCTGAAGATCGAAGGCTTGCTGCGTACCATGTTCGACCCGCGCCTGAGCCTGATGAACGATGTTTCCGCGCAGCTCAAGGAACACTTCGGCGATCAGCTGTACGACACCGTGATTCCGCGCAACATCCGTTTGGCCGAGGCGCCGAGCTACGGCATGCCGGCATTGGCGTACGACAAACAATCCCGTGGCGCGCTGGCCTACCTGGCCCTGGCGGGCGAGATGGTTCGCCGGCAACGTAAACAATCGCGCGTCGCAGCCGCCCAGCCAACTTAAGGAATCCCCATGGCCGTCAAGAAACGAGGTCTCGGACGTGGACTGGATGCACTGTTGAGTGGTCCGACTGTCAGCGCACTGGAAGAACAAGCGGTGCAGGCCGACCAGCGTGAGCTGCAGCACCTGCCCCTGGACCTGATCCAGCGTGGCAAGTACCAGCCACGCCGGGACATGGACCCGCAGGCACTGGAAGAACTGGCCAACTCGATCAAGAGCCAGGGTGTGATGCAGCCGATCGTGGTCCGTCCCATTGGTGGTGGTCGTTTCGAGATCATCGCCGGTGAACGCCGCTGGCGCGCCAGCCAGCAGGCCGGCCAGGAAACCATCCCGGCGATGGTCCGCGATGTACCGGATGAAACCGCTATCGCCATGGCGCTGATCGAGAATATCCAGCGCGAAGACCTCAATCCCATCGAGGAAGCGGTGGCCCTGCAGCGCCTGCAGCAGGAATTTCAGCTGACTCAGCAACAGGTCGCCGAAGCGGTGGGCAAGTCCCGCGTCAGTGTGGCCAACCTGCTGCGCCTGATTGCCTTGCCTGAGGTAATCAAGACCATGCTGTCCCACGGCGACCTGGAAATGGGTCATGCCCGTGCCTTGCTCGGATTGCCGGAAAATCAACAGGTTGAAGGGGCGCGACACGTTGTCGCACGAGGTCTCACTGTACGTCAGACCGAGGCGCTGGTTCGCCAGTGGCTGAGCGGCAAACAGGAGCCTGCTGAACCGGTCAAGCCAGACCCGGATATCGCCCGTCTCGAGCAGCGCCTGGCCGAGCGCCTAGGCTCTGCGGTGCAGATTCGTCATGGGAAGAAGGGCAAGGGACAGCTGGTGATCGGCTATAACTCCCTGGATGAGCTGCAAGGCGTCCTCGCTCACATTCGCTGAAACATTTCCTCATGTAGCGCGCAGTCGGAAATCACTACCCGGCAGTTGAATAGGGGCTGAACCGCCCCTATACTCTGCGCGCATTTTGTCGGCACAAATTATGCCAAGTTATTGAATTCTGGCGGCCGACCCTTGAGGAGCAAGAGCGATGGAAACCCGCACGCCAAACCGCTTGCCGTTTCATCGCTTGGCGGTTTTTCCGGTTTTATTGGCTCAGTTGGTCATTCTGCTGATAGCCGCTCTGGCGCTTTGGCAATGGCGTGGAGTCGTTGCCGGGTACTCAGGCCTTTGCGGAGGACTGATAGCCTTGCTACCCAATGTGTATTTCGCTCACAGGGCATTTCGGTTTTCCGGCGCTCGAGCGGCCCAAGCCATAGTCCGGTCTTTTTATGCCGGTGAGGCGGGCAAACTGATTTTGACGGCGGTGCTGTTTGCACTGACGTTCGCAGGTGTGAAGCCACTGGCGCCGCTGGCTGTATTCGGCGTCTTCGTGCTGACCCAACTGGTCAGCTGGTTCGCTCCCCTGCTAATGAGAACAAGACTTTCGAGACCTTAGGGCGTTTGAGGCAACCATGTCAGCAGAAACAACCGCTTCGGGCTATATCCAGCACCACTTGCAGAACCTGACCTTCGGTCAGCTACCCAATGGGAGCTGGGGCTTTGCCCACTCCGCAGCAGAAGCCAAGGAAATGGGCTTCTGGGCATTCCACGTCGATACCCTCGGCTGGTCTGTCGCACTGGGTGTGATCTTCATTCTTCTGTTCCGCATGGCGGCCAAGAAGGCGACTTCCGGCGTGCCGGGCGCTTTGCAGAACTTCGTTGAAGTCATGGTTGGCTTCGTCGATGGCAGCGTGAAGGACAGCTTCCACGGCCGCAGCCCGGTGATCGCACCGCTGGCGCTGACCATTTTCGTCTGGGTGTTCCTGATGAACGCCATCGACCTGGTACCGGTGGACTGGATTCCACAACTGGCCATGTTGATCTCGGGCGATCCGCACATTCCATTCCGTGCCGTATCCACCACTGACCCGAACGCCACCCTGGGCATGGCCCTGTCGGTATTCGCGCTGATCATTTTCTACAGCATCAAGATCAAGGGCATCGGCGGTTTCATCGGCGAGTTGACCCTGCATCCGTTCGGCAGCAAGAACATCTTCGTTCAAGCGCTTCTGATTCCGGTGAACTTCCTGCTGGAATTCGTGACCCTGATTGCCAAGCCGATCTCTCTGGCACTGCGTCTGTTCGGCAACATGTATGCCGGCGAACTGGTGTTCATCCTGATCGCTGTGATGTTCGGCAGCGGTCTGCTGTGGCTCAGCGGCATGGGTGTGGTTCTGCAATGGGCGTGGGCTGTGTTCCACATCCTGATCATTACCCTGCAGGCCTTTATCTTCATGATGCTGACCATCGTCTACCTGTCGATGGCGCACGAAGAGAACCATTAAGACCAGTCTCGACTAGTCTGATGTCCCTCTCGTTGCGGCGAGAGGGGGCCCGTCTCGGGCTCGATGAAACGATTTGTTTTACCGCTTTAATCTAAAAAACCTAAACCATACGACGTAAAAGTCGGGAGGAAAGATGGAAACTGTAGTTGGTCTAACCGCTATCGCTGTTGCACTGTTGATCGGCCTGGGCGCACTGGGTACCGCAATTGGTTTCGGCCTGCTGGGCGGCAAGTTCCTGGAAGGCGCTGCGCGTCAACCAGAAATGGTTCCAATGCTGCAAGTTAAAATGTTCATCGTTGCCGGTCTGCTCGACGCCGTAACCATGATCGGTGTTGGTATCGCTCTGTTCTTCACCTTCGCAAACCCCTTCGTTGGTCAACTCGCTGGCTAATCACTCGAGTATTCGAGTTGATTGGTGTGACGGACAACGAACGAGCGAGGTGTTGGCGTGAACATTAATGCAACCCTGATTGGCCAGTCCGTTGCGTTCTTAATTTTTGTATTGTTCTGCATGAAGTTCATTTGGCCTCCGGTCATTGCTGCTTTGCACGAACGTCAAAAGAAGATCGCGGATGGACTGGACGCTGCCAGCCGAGCAGCTCGTGACCTGGAACTGGCCCAAGATAAAGCGGGTCAGCAACTGCGCGAAGCTAAAGCTCAGGCAGCTGAAATCATTGAGCAAGCCAAGAAGCGCGGTTCTCAGATCGTCGACGAAGCCCGTGAACAGGCTCGTGTCGAAGCTGAACGTGTGAAGGCTCAGGCTCAGGCCGAGATCGAACAGGAACTGAACGGTGTCAAAGACGCGCTGCGTGCCCAACTGGGTAGCCTGGCAGTCAATGGCGCAGAGAAGATCCTGGGTGCCACAATCGATCAAAACGCGCACGCAGAGCTGGTTAACAAACTGGCTGCTGAAATTTAAGCGAGGGCGATCATGGCAGAACTGACCACGTTGGCCCGACCTTACGCTAAGGCGGCCTTCGAGCACGCTCAGGCCCACCAGCAGCTGGCCTCTTGGTCAGCCATGCTCGGCCTGGCTGCAGCGGTGTCACAAGATGACACCATGCAGCGCGTGCTTAAGGCCCCGCGACTGACGAGCGCAGAAAAGGCCAACACTTTTATCGAAGTGTGTGGCGACAAGTTTGATGCACAGGCACAGAATTTCATTCACGTTGCCGCCGAGAACGACCGTCTCCTGCTGTTGCCGGAGATCGCCGCTCTGTTCGACCTGTACAAGGCCGAGCAAGAGAAATCGGTGGATGTGGATGTAACCAGTGCGTTCGCATTGAACCAAGAACAGCAAGACAAACTCGCCAAGGTTCTCAGTGCACGGCTCGGCCGGGAAGTGCGACTGCACGCTGCGGAGGATGCCAGCCTTATTGGTGGCGTCGTAATCCGCGCCGGCGACCTGGTTATCGATGGCTCGATTCGCGGCAAACTCGCGAACCTTGCCGAAGCATTGAAATCTTGAGTTTGAAGGGGCAGCAGAGCAATGCAGCAACTCAATCCTTCCGAAATAAGTGAAATTATCAAGGGCCGCATCGACAAGCTCGATGTGACCTCCCAAGCCCGTAACGAAGGCACTGTCGTCAGCGTATCTGACGGCATCGTGCGGATTCACGGTCTGGCCGACGTCATGTACGGCGAGATGATCGAGTTTCCGGGCGGCGTCTACGGTATGGCCCTCAACCTGGAGCAAGACTCCGTAGGTGCCGTTGTATTGGGCGCGTACACCAGTCTGGCTGAAGGCATGAGCGCCAAGTGCACCGGCCGCATCCTCGAAGTTCCGGTTGGTAAGGAACTGCTGGGTCGCGTAGTCGACGCACTGGGTAACCCAGTTGACGGCAAAGGTCCGCTGAACAACACCGAGACCGATGCGGTCGAGAAAGTTGCTCCAGGCGTGATCTGGCGTAAGTCGGTAGACCAGCCTGTACAGACTGGCTACAAGGCTGTCGATGCCATGATCCCAGTCGGCCGTGGCCAGCGTGAGCTGATCATCGGTGACCGTCAGATCGGTAAGACCGCTCTGGCGATCGACGCGATCATCAACCAGAAAGACAGCGGCATTTTCTGCGTCTACGTAGCGATCGGTCAGAAGCAATCGACTATCGCCAACGTGGTTCGCAAGCTGGAAGAAAACGGTGCCCTGGCTAACACCATCATCGTTGCTGCCAGTGCTTCCGAATCGGCTGCACTGCAGTTCCTGGCACCGTACTCCGGTTGCACCATGGGCGAATACTTCCGCGACCGCGGTGAAGACGCGCTGATCGTTTATGACGATCTGTCCAAGCAAGCAGTGGCTTACCGCCAGATTTCCCTGCTGCTGCGCCGTCCACCAGGCCGTGAAGCCTACCCAGGTGACGTGTTCTATCTCCACTCCCGTCTGCTGGAGCGCGCGTCCCGCGTTTCCGAGGAGTACGTAGAGAAGTTCACCAACGGCGCAGTGACTGGCAAGACCGGTTCCCTGACCGCTCTGCCGATCATCGAAACCCAGGCTGGCGACGTTTCCGCGTTCGTTCCGACCAACGTGATTTCCATCACCGACGGTCAGATCTTCCTGGAATCGGCCATGTTCAACTCCGGCATCCGTCCGGCTGTGAACGCCGGTGTTTCGGTATCCCGTGTGGGTGGTGCCGCTCAGACCAAGATCATCAAGAAGCTGTCCGGTGGTATCCGTACCGCTCTGGCTCAGTACCGTGAACTGGCGGCATTCGCCCAGTTCGCTTCTGACCTGGACGAAGCGACCCGTAAGCAACTTGAGCATGGTCAGCGCGTTACCGAGCTGATGAAGCAGAAGCAATATGCGCCGATGTCCATCGCCGACATGTCCTTGTCCCTGTACGCCGCTGAACGTGGCTTCCTGACGGACGTCGAGATTGCCAAAGTTGGTAGCTTCGAACAGGCCATGATTGCTTACTTCAACCGCGATCACGCCGACCTGATGGCGAAGATCAACGTGAAGGGTGACTTCAATGACGAAATCGACGCTGGCCTGAAAGCCGGTATCGAGAAGTTCAAAGCCACCCAAACCTGGTAAGCCGCAGCGGGAGCCGCAAGGCTCCCGCTTGCTAACCTGATAGGTGTTACATGGCAGGCGCAAAAGAGATTCGCAGTAAGATTGCGAGCATCAAAAGCACGCAAAAAATTACCAGCGCCATGGAAAAAGTGGCGGTCAGCAAAATGCGCAAGGCACAAATGCGCATGGCTGCTAGCCGTCCTTATGCGGAGCGCATCCGCCAGGTTATTGGTCATTTGGCCAACGCCAACCCGGAATATCGTCACCCATTCATGATCGACCGTGCTATCAAGCGCGTCGGTTACGTTGTGGTGAGCAGTGACCGTGGTCTGTGTGGTGGCTTGAACACCAACCTGTTCAAGGCCCTGGTCAAGGACATGGCGGTAAACCGCGAACAAGGCGTCGAGATCGATCTGTGTGTGGTCGGTAGCAAGGGTGCGGCCTTCTTCCGCAACTTCGGCGGTAACGTCGTTGCAGCTATCAGCCATCTGGGTGAAGAGCCGTCGATCAATGATCTGATCGGCAGCGTCAAGGTGATGCTGGATGCGTACCTGGAAGGCCGGATTGACCGCCTGTCCGTGGTATCCAACAAGTTCATCAACACCATGACTCAGCAGCCGACCGTGGAGCAGTTGATTCCACTGGAGGCAACCCCGGATCAAGAACTCAAGCACCACTGGGACTATCTCTACGAACCGGATGCCAAGGAGCTGCTGGACGGCTTGATGGTCCGTTACGTGGAGTCGCAGGTCTACCAGGCGGTGGTCGAGAACAACGCAGCTGAACAAGCGGCGCGGATGATCGCAATGAAGAACGCTACCGACAACGCCGGTGATTTGATCAGCGATTTGCAGCTGATCTACAACAAGGCGCGTCAGGCTGCGATCACCCAAGAGATCTCGGAAATCGTCGGCGGCGCTGCCGCGGTTTAACGGTTCAAATATTCAGAGGATCCAGCTATGAGTAGCGGACGTATCGTTCAAATCATCGGCGCCGTTATCGACGTGGAATTTCCACGCGACAGCGTACCGAGCATCTACGACGCCTTGAAGGTTCAAGGCGCCGAAACCACTCTGGAAGTTCAGCAGCAGCTGGGCGACGGCGTGGTGCGTACCATTGCGATGGGCTCCACCGAAGGCTTGAAGCGCGGTCTGGACGTCAACAACACTGGCGCAGCCATCTCCGTACCGGTCGGTAAAGCGACCCTGGGCCGGATCATGGACGTACTGGGCAACCCAATCGACGAAGCCGGTCCTATCGGTGAAGAAGAGCGTTGGGGCATCCACCGTCCAGCTCCTTCCTTCGCAGAACAGGCAGGCGGCAACGACCTGCTGGAAACCGGGATCAAGGTAATTGACCTGGTTTGCCCGTTCGCCAAGGGCGGTAAAGTCGGTCTGTTCGGTGGTGCCGGTGTAGGCAAGACCGTAAACATGATGGAACTGATCCGTAACATCGCCATCGAGCACAGCGGTTATTCCGTGTTCGCCGGTGTGGGTGAGCGTACTCGTGAGGGTAACGACTTCTACCACGAGATGAAGGATTCCAACGTTCTGGACAAGGTTGCTCTGGTCTACGGCCAGATGAACGAGCCACCAGGAAACCGTCTGCGCGTAGCGCTGACCGGCCTGACCATGGCCGAGAAGTTCCGTGACGAAGGTAACGACGTTCTGCTGTTCGTCGACAACATCTATCGTTACACCCTGGCCGGTACCGAAGTATCCGCACTGCTGGGCCGTATGCCTTCCGCAGTAGGCTACCAGCCGACCCTGGCCGAAGAGATGGGCGTTCTGCAAGAACGTATCACTTCGACCAAGCAAGGCTCGATCACCTCGATCCAAGCGGTATACGTACCTGCGGACGACTTGACCGACCCGTCGCCAGCGACCACCTTCGCCCACTTGGACGCCACCGTCGTTCTGTCCCGTGACATCGCTTCCCTGGGTATCTACCCAGCGGTAGACCCACTGGACTCGACTTCCCGTCAGCTGGACCCGAACGTGATCGGCAACGAACACTACGAGACCGCTCGCGGCGTTCAGTACGTACTGCAGCGTTACAAAGAGCTGAAGGACATCATCGCGATCCTGGGTATGGACGAACTGTCGGAAGCCGACAAGCAGTTGGTATCCCGCGCTCGTAAGATCCAGCGCTTCTTGTCGCAGCCGTTCTTCGTGGCTGAAGTCTTCACTGGTTCTCCAGGCAAATACGTTTCCCTGAAAGACACCATCGCTGGCTTCAAAGGCATCCTCAACGGTGACTACGACCACCTGCCAGAACAAGCGTTCTACATGGTCGGCGGCATCGAAGAAGCGATCGAGAAAGCCAAGAAACTGTAATCCCGGCGCCCGGCAACGGGCGCTAATTTAGGTTGAGGCAAGCAGATGGCTATGACAGTCCATTGCGATATCGTCAGCGCGGAAGGGGAAATCTTCTCCGGTCTGGTGGAGATGGTGGTTGCGCACGGTGAACTGGGTGATCTTGGTATCGCTCTGGGTCACGCACCGCTGATCACCAACCTGAAGCCAGGTCCGATCCGCTTGATCAAGCAGGGCGGGGAAGCCGAGGTGTTCTACATCTCCGGTGGTTTCCTCGAGGTTCAGCCGAACATGGTCAAGGTTCTTGCCGATACCGTGCAACGCGCTGCCGACCTGGACGAAGCCTCCGCTCAGGAAGCCGTCAAGGCTGCTGAGAAGGCCCTGAATGAAAAAGGCGCAGATTTCGACTACGGTTCTGCTGCTGCACGTCTGGCCGAGGCCGCAGCTCAGCTGCGTACCGTCCAGCAGATCCGCAAGAAGTTCGGCGGCTAAGTCGCAGGCTTTCTGTGTGATTGATTAAAAAGGGTAGCCTCGGCTACCCTTTTTATTTTCCGCCATTCACCCCCCTTGGTCGCAGTCGCCGGCCCCCCAGGATTGGTAGCCAGTCATGTCTCTCGAAATCGTTATCCTCGCCGCGGGTCAAGGCACTCGTATGCGCTCGGCGCTGCCGAAGGTGCTTCACCCGGTCGCCGGCAACTCCATGCTCGGGCATGTTATCCACAGCGCCCGGCAACTCGATCCACAGCGCATCCACGTGGTGATCGGTCACGGCGCGGACGCGGTGCGTGAGCGCCTGGCGGCCGATGACCTGAATTTCGTGTTGCAGGACAAGCAACTGGGCACCGGCCACGCGGTGGCCCAGGCTGTACCTTTCATTACCGCCGACACGGTGCTGATCCTCTATGGTGATGTGCCATTGATCGAAGTCGAGACCCTGCAGCGCCTGCTCAAGCAAGTGGGTCCGGAACAACTGGGCCTGCTCACCGTCGAGCTGGATGACCCGACCGGCTACGGGCGCATCGTCCGTGACGCCAGTGGCAAGGTCACCGCCATCGTCGAGCAGAAGGATGCCAATGAAGCCCAGCGCGCGATCACCGAAGGCAACACCGGGATTCTCGCGGTGCCCGGCAAACGCCTCGGTGACTGGACCGGCCGCCTGTCCAACAACAACGCCCAGGGCGAGTACTACCTCACCGACGTGATCGCCATGGCGGTCAGCGACGGCTTGATTGTCGCCACCGAGCAGCCCCACGACGCCATGGAAGTGCAGGGCGCCAACGACCGCAAGCAGTTGGCGGAACTGGAACGTCACTATCAGCTGCGTGCAGCGCGCCGGCTGATGGCCCAGGGCGTGACCCTCCGTGACCCCGCGCGTTTCGACGTGCGCGGCGAAGTCACGGTCGGCCGCGACGTGCTGATCGACATCAACGTGATTCTCGAAGGCCGAGTGGTGATCGAGGACGACGTGGTGATCGGTCCCAACTGTGTGATCAAGGACAGTACCCTGCGCAAGGGCGTGGTGATCAAGGCCAACAGTCACCTCGACGGCGCGGTGATGGGCGAGGGCAGCGATGCCGGCCCGTTCGCCCGTCTGCGCCCCGGCACCGTGCTGGAGGCCCGTGCCCATGTGGGTAACTTCGTCGAACTGAAGAATGCCCACCTGGGCCAGGGCGCCAAGGCCGGTCACCTGACTTACCTGGGTGACGCGGTGATCGGTGCTCGCACCAACATCGGCGCTGGCACCATCACCTGCAACTATGACGGGGTGAACAAGCACAAGACTGTCATGGGCGAAGACGTGTTCATCGGGTCCAACAACTCCCTGGTGGCACCTGTGGATATCTTGTCCGGTGCTACCACGGCCGCTGGTTCCACCATCACCCAGAACGTGGCGCCAGCCCAACTGGCAGTGGGTCGGGCCCGGCAGAAGAACATCGACGGCTGGAAGCGGCCGGAGAAGATCAAGAAAGACTGAGGTTATCCACAACCGCGGCGGACCTGTTCGCCGGTCAGCCAGTTCCTATGCTCAGCGGTAGGGGCTGGCTGAATGTGGATAACTTCCAACCCAACAACAGCGATTTTTTCACCTCCCCCGCTTGACGAAGTTTCGATCATAGGTTTTTATTGCGCCTGTTATCTTTCGAATCGAAACTTAAGCCGCCATGTCGAAGCGCAATACCCCCCAACGCCGCCACAATATCCTTGCCTTGCTCAATGAACAGGGCGAAGTGAGCGTTGATGCTTTGGCCAAGCGTTTCGAAACCTCTGAAGTTACGATTCGAAAGGATCTGGCCGCTCTGGAAAGCAATGGCTTGCTGCTGCGTCGTTACGGCGGCGCCATCACCATGCCTCAGGAACTGGTCAGCGACCTTGGCCAGCCGGTGTCCCTCTACAAGCAGGCGATTGCCCGGGCCGCGGTACAGCGCATCCGGGAACACGCACGAATCATCATCGACAGTGGCAGCACCACCGCCGCCATGATTCCCGAACTCGGCCAGCAACCCGGCCTGGTGGTGATGACCAACTCGCTGAATGTGGCCAACGCCCTGAGCGAGCTGGAGCACGAACCCGTGCTGTTGATGACTGGCGGCACCTGGGACCCCCATTCCGAGTCCTTTCAGGGCCAGGTGGCTGAACAGGTTCTACGCTCATACGACTTCGACCAGCTGTTTATCGGTGCCGACGGCATAGATCTGGCCCGCGGCACCACCACTTTCAACGAATTGCTGGGGTTGAGCCGGGTCATGGCCGAAGTGGCTCGTGAAGTGGTGGTGATGGTCGAATCCGACAAGATCGGCCGCAAGATTCCCAACCTGGAGCTGCCATGGAGCAGCGTCCATACCCTTATTACCGATGATCGCCTGCCCTTTGAGGTCCGCGACCAAATCCAGGCCCGCGGCATAACTCTGATTTGCGCGGCTGTCAGCTAGGAGAAAAACCATGTGTGGAATTGTTGGCGCCGTTGCTGAACGCAATATCACCGCCATTTTGCTGGAAGGCCTCAAACGTCTCGAATACCGCGGCTACGACAGCGCCGGTGTGGCGGTCTACACCAACGCCGGCAAGCTTGAGCGCATGCGTCGCCCGGGCAAGGTCAGCGAACTGGAACAGGCCCTGGCCAGCGAGCCGCTGGTCGGCCGCCTGGGCATCGCCCACACCCGCTGGGCCACCCACGGCGCGCCGTGCGAGCGTAACGCGCACCCGCATTTCTCCGGCGACCTGGCGATCGTGCACAACGGCATCATCGAGAACCACGAAGCCCTGCGCGCGCAGCTTAGCGCCTTGGGCTACGCGTTCACCTCGGACACCGACACCGAAGTCATCGCCCACCTGCTGGATCACAAGCTCAAGGACCTGGGTGACCTCACCGTGGCCCTCAAGGCCACCGTCAAGGAACTGCACGGCGCCTACGGCCTGGCGGTGATCAGCGCCAGCCAGCCGGACCGCCTGGTGGCAGCCCGCAGCGGCAGCCCGCTGGTGATCGGTCTGGGCCTGGGGGAAAACTTCCTCGCCTCCGACCAACTGGCCCTGCGCCAGGTCACCGACCGTTTCATGTACCTGGAAGAAGGCGACATCGCCGAGATCCGCCGCGACAGCGTGCAGATTTGGGACATCGACGGCAAAGCGGTTGAGCGCGAAGCAGTGCAGTACCGCGACGGCGCCGAAGCGGCGGAGAAGGGCGAGTTTCGTCACTTCATGCTCAAGGAAATCCACGAGCAGCCATCCGTGGTGCAGCGCACCCTGGAAGGTCGCCTGAGCGCCAATCAGGTGCTGGTGCAGGCCTTCGGTCCACAAGCCGCCGAGCTGTTCGCCAAGGTGCGCAATGTGCAGATCGTTGCCTGCGGCACCAGCTACCATGCCGGCATGGTGGCCCGTTACTGGCTGGAAGAACTGGCCGGCATCCCCTGCCAGGTGGAAGTGGCCAGCGAGTTCCGCTACCGCAAGGTGGTGGTGCAGCCCGACACCCTGTTCGTGACCATCTCCCAGTCCGGCGAAACTGCCGATACCCTGGCGGCCTTGCGCAACGCCAAAGAGCTGGGCTTCCTCGCCAGCCTGGCCATCTGCAACGTTGGCATCAGCTCCCTGGTGCGTGAGTCCGACCTGACCCTGCTGACCCAGGCCGGTCGCGAAATCGGCGTGGCCTCGACCAAGGCCTTCACCACCCAACTGGTGGGTCTGCTATTGCTGACCCTGTCCCTGGGCCAGGTACGTGGCACCCTGGCCGCCGGCGTCGAAGCCGAGCTGGTAGAAGAACTGCGCCGCCTGCCGATCCGCCTGGGCGAAGCCCTGGCCATGGACGGCGTAGTGGAGAAGACCGCCGAGCTGTTCGCCGACAAGCACCACACCCTGTTCCTCGGCCGTGGCGCCCAGTACCCGGTAGCGATGGAAGGTTCGCTCAAGCTCAAGGAGATTTCCTACATCCACGCCGAAGCCTACCCGGCCGGCGAGCTCAAGCACGGTCCCCTGGCCCTTGTGGATAACGACATGCCGGTGGTCACCGTGGCACCGAACAACGAGCTGTTGGAAAAACTCAAATCCAACCTGCAGGAAGTGCGTGCCCGTGGCGGCGAGCTGATCGTGTTTGCCGACGAACAAGCCGGCATGACCAATGGCGAAGGCACCCACGTGATCCAGATGCCGCACATCCACGACATCCTCTCGCCGATTCTCTACACCATCCCGCTGCAACTGCTGTCCTACTACGTTGCCGTGCTCAAGGGCACCGACGTCGACCAGCCGCGCAACCTGGCCAAGTCGGTGACCGTGGAGTGAGTTATCCACAGCTGTCTGCCAGGCGGCTGTGAACCCATCACCCAAAAAGTCCCGGCTTGTGCACAGGCCGGGACTTTTTATTGAGCTGTGGAAAACCTATGAAACTGCGTTTGATTTATGGATGGACGCTGGTCCTGATGCTGGTTGTCCTGCTGCTGGGCGGGCTGACCCCGGTGCTGTCCAACAGCCTGTTGCTGCTGAAGGACCGGGCCAACTTCATTCCCGCCGAATCCTCCATCTGGACCTTCGAGCCGACCCTGATTAATCAGGGTTCTTCTTCCTATTGGCTGTACGGGGAAGATCGGCACTACTACTTCTATTTTTCCTACGCCGAAGATCAGCCCTACCGGCTGATTGCCAAGAACAACCCGTGCCCGGGATTCGATCGGCACGATGTCGGCACCTGGTGTATCCCCTGAAGCCGGAACCCTGGATTATGCTGCTGGCTCGCGGCGCTCACCGGGCAGGCGCCGGCAACTGAGGTAGGGCATGGACAGGTTCCAGGAAATGCAGGTGTTCGTTTGCGTCGCTCAGGAGCAAGGCTTCGCTGCTGCCGCTCGGCGCCTGAGTCTGTCGGCCGCCAGTGTGACCCGAGCCGTCGCCGCGCTGGAGCAGCGCATCGGTACTCAGTTGTTGATCCGCACCACTCGCAGCGTGCATCTGAGTGAAGCCGGGCAAGGCTACCTGGAGGATTGCCGGCGCATTCTGGCCGAGGTCCAGGACGCCGAGGCTTCGGCCGCCGGCATCCACGCCCAGCCCCGGGGCCAATTGACCCTGACTGCGCCGGTGCTGTTCGGTGACCTCTTCGTCACCCCGCTGCTGGTGCGCTACCTGCAACGTTATCCACAGGTCAGCGTCAACGCCCTGCTGCTGGACCGGGTGGCGAGCATGGTGGAGGAGGGCATCGACGTGGCGATACGCATTGGTGAGTTGCCCGACAGTGGCCAGCACAGCGTCCGAGTCGGCGAAGTGCGCCGCGTTGTCTGCGCCGCGCCGGAGTTTCTTGCCGTCCACGGCCGTCCCCAGCATCCCGATGACCTGCGCCAGGCGCCGGTGATCGCGCCGTCGTCCGTGGGCCAGGCGCGCAACTGGCAGTTCAACGATGCCGGTCGGCCCTTGAGCATTCGGCCCGAGCCGCGGTTGCTGGTGAGTGCCAACCAGGCAGCCATCAGTGCTGCCTGTCTGGGGTTGGGCCTGACCCGGGTGCTGTCCTATCAGGTCGCCGACCAGGTCGCGGCGGGGCAGTTGGAAATTGTCCTCCAGGCCTTCGAGCTGGCGCCCTTGCCGATCCATGTGGTGTACCAGGGCGGGCGCAAGGCGCCGGCGCGGGTGCGCAGCTTTGTCGACTTCGCCGTACAGGCCCTGCGTGAGCATCCATCGCTCAATCCTTGATCAGCGTTATTGCGCTGGATGAAAGGATGGATTGCGATTTCTGGTGATTCTGTTGTTTTTTCCCAGGGATCAAGATGGGGCTCCCAGCGCGGCACTTCGACCGCGCCTCGTTCGCGGAGTCGACCATGTCCCTGCTGCCGATCAAGTTCTACAACTTTCCCCGTTCCGGGCATGCCCATCGGGTCGAGCTGATGCTGTCCCTGCTGGACCTGCCCAGCGAAACCATCTTTGTCGACCTGGCCAAGGGGGCCCACAAGCAGGCGGACTTCCTCGCCCTCAACGTCTTTGGCCAAGTGCCGGTGATCGATGACCAGGGCGTGGTGCTGGCCGATTCCAATGCGATCCTGGTGTATCTGGCCCAGCGTTATGGTCAGGGCCGCTGGTTGCCCAGCGATCCGGTGGGCGCGGCCCAGGTGCAGCGCTGGCTGTCGGTGGCGGCGGGGCAGATCGCCTTTGGACCGGCGGCGGCGCGGTTGATCACGGTGTTTGGCGCCTCGTTCAATGCCGAGGAAGTCATCGCCCGTGCCCACGCGCTGCTCAAGATCATGGATCAGGAGCTGGCGAGCCGGCCCTTCCTGGTAGGGCAGCAGGCGACCATTGCCGATGTCGCGGGCTACAGCTACATCGCCCACGCCCCGGAAGGCAACGTGTCCCTGGACGCTTACCCCCATGTACGGGCCTGGCTGCAGCGTATTGAAGCCTTGCCCGGCTTTGTCCCCATGCCATCCACGGCGGCGGGTTTGAAAAGCGCCTGAAGAGCCACTCTGCGGAGGCCACCACATGAGCACGCATTCACCTTGGCATGCCGGCGAACGGCAATTGCAGATCCAGGCTGGGGTGGCCGAGCGCATGGAAGCCTTCGGCGTCAAAGTCATCCGTCCGGCCATGCCCGAGCAGCACCAGCAGTTCTTCGGACAACTGCCGTTCATCCTGGTGGGCGCGGTGGATGCCCAAGGCGATCCCTGGGCGAGCCTGCTTGAAGGTCCGCCCGGTTTTGCCCAGGCCCCGCAAGCCAACCTGCTGCGCCTTGCCAGCCTGCCGGCCGCCGATGATCCGCTGCAGTTGCAGGAAGGTGCGGCAGTGGGCCTGTTGGGGATCGAACTGCATACCCGGCGACGCAATCGTCTCAACGGTCATATCGGCGAGCTCGATAGCCGAGGCTTTTGCCTCAGGGTGCAGCAGTCGTTTGGCAACTGCCCGCGCTACATCCAGTTGCGCGATCTGCAGCGGGTGCCCTTGAGCGATCCGGCCAGCCGCCCGGCCCAGCACCGACAGGACCTGGACCCGGCGGCCCGGGCCCTGATCGGCGCCGCCGATACCTTCTTCGTCGCCAGCTATGTCGATGTGGAGGGCCAGCGTGCGGTAGATGTCTCCCATCGTGGCGGCCCGGCCGGGTTCGTTCGGGTCGAAGGCAACTGCCTGACCATCCCGGATTTCGCCGGCAACCTGCATTTCAATACCTTGGGCAACCTGCTGCTCAATCCCCGGGCGGGTTTGCTGTTCATCGACTTTCACAGTGGCGAGTTGCTGCAACTCAGTGGGCGTACCGAAATCATCTTAGGCGGCCCGCTGGTCAGCACCTTCCAGGGGGCCGAGCGCGTGTGGCGCTTTACCGTGGAGCGGCTGGTGCGGCGGCCGGCAGCCCTGTCCCTGCGGGGCTTGTAACGGGCCCTGGGCGCCTGCAGAAAAAAGTCCTCGCCAGCGATTGCCGCCAGCCGCGGCCCTGCGTAGGCTGGCGCGATCTCAAGGTTGATCATCTGCAGAGCGCCCGGCACGCCGGGGCTTTGTTGCGTTAAAGGGAATCAACGATTCATGCTGCCCCGGGTCTTGCTCCGCCTCTTCGCCCTATTGCTTTGCCCGGTGCTGCTCAGCGCCTGCCGCCACGAAGACGCCCCCCCTCTGGATCAACAACTCTACATCTGGCAACGGCAGTGGACGCCCGCCCACGCCGATGCTCTGGCCGGTTCCCGGGTCGACTTTTCCACAGCCCGGGTCCTGGCCCTGCAGGCTTTTCCACAGGCTGGCTGGAGCCGTGCGCGGATCGACGCCGGCTTGCTCAAGCAGGATGCCCGGCCGTTGATCGCGGTGATCCGCCTCGACGGGCAACTGCCGTCCCTGGATCAGGACGAGATCATCCGTCAGGTCCAGCAACTGCTGACGGACTGGCAGGAGCAGGGCCTGACCCTGACCGGGATCGAGATCGACCACGATGCCGGCAGCGCGCGCTTGCCCGCTTACGCCAAGCTGCTTGAGCGCTTGCGGGCTGTACTGCCGAGCCACCTGGCCCTGAGCATCACCGCCTTGCCGGCCTGGCTCGACAGCCGCGAGTTGCCGGGCCTGCTGGCCAAGGTCGACAGCAGCGTGCTGCAGGTGCACGCCGTGAGTGATCCTCGGCAGGGCCTGTTCGACCCACGACAAGCCGAACAGTGGGCCAGGCGTTGGGCGCGCATCAGCGACAAACCCTTCTATCTGGCCTTGCCCGCCTACGGCGTCGCCTTGCTCCCCGCTGCCGAAGGCGCGCCCCTGGTGGAAAGCGAGGCGCCGCTGCGACGGCGCGGTCAGCGCCAGGAGCTGATGGCCGACCCCGAGCAACTGAGCCAGTTGGCCAGAACCCTGCGCAACGACCCGCCGCCGCACCTGGCCGGCCTGATCTGGTTTCGCCTGCCCCTCAAGGGCGATGTGCGGGCCTGGAGCCTGGAGACCCTGCGGGCGGTGGCCCGGGGCGATACCCTGGCCGGCCAACTGGGCATCCGCCTGGAGGAACAGGACGGCCTGTTCGACATCCGCTTGAGCAACGCGGGCAACCTCGATCAGCCCTTGCCTGAACAACTGACCCTGGCCGTTGCCCAATGCGACGGATTCGACGGGCTGGGCGGCTATGCCGCGCAGCTGCGCGACGGCCAACTGCGGTTGACCCGGCAACAGAGCGGCCGCCTGGCCGCAGGCGCCAGCCGCGCCGTGGGCTGGGCCCGCTGTACAAAAATTGACCAAGGAGCTGCGCATGTTCGTCCCTAGATCCCGTCACCTGCTGTGCCTGAGCCTGTGCCTGCCCCTGGCTCCGGCCCTGGCCTGCGGACCGACTTTCCCCATGCGCCTGCTGGACGACCGCCCACAGACGCTAGCGCAGCTGCCCGAAGGCAGTTTCCAGTTCGAGATCAGCCGCCTGGGTCAGCCCATCGTCGGGCTCATGCCGGTCGCCAAGAATGGCTTCAGTGTCGATTACAGCCTGCCTGACAGCTATTCGGTGCAAGAGCGTAACTGGGCCGAACAGCAAGGGCTGGACCAGGCTCAGCAAACCCTGGTCGGCCAGCTGCGCAAGCTCAATGACGCACGCGTAGCGGAGCAACAAGGGGCCAGCCTGCCGCTGGAGATCAAGCTCTACATCGCGGGCGCCGTGGCCTTCAGCGCCGGGGATCATGAGTTGGCGGCGGAGTATTTCCGCAAGGTACTGGCGCTGCCCGCCGAGCAACGCGCCCTGCGCAGTACCTGGGCGGCCTATTCCCTGGGGCGGGCCCTGTCCTTTATCAGCGAGCAAGCCAACGAGCTGGACGATCAGGGCCGGCGCGACATGCGCCAGTCGGCGCGCCAGGCGTTCGCCCAGACCCGTCAGCTGAGCATCGACGCCTTCAGCGACCCCTTGAGCCTGGGCGTCGCCAGCCTGGGGGAGGAGGCCCGCATCCTCAAGGATCAGAACGACTGGAGCCAGGCCATCGATCTGTATGCCATCCAGAACCAGCTGGGTTCGGAGGTCGGCTACAGCTCCCTGAAGCAGGTGGTGGGCGAACTGAGCGGCCTGCCGGACGCGCAATTGCTGGAGCAGCTCAAGCATCCTTCCGTAGCCCGCTTGCTCACCGCCTCCTTGATCTCGCACCAGGCCTGGTCCTTTGGCGAGCGGCCCGAGTCGGAGGTGAAACTGATCAAGCTGCTGAGCCAGGGCACTGCGGGCAGCTTCGACAACGCCGACCGGCTGGCGGCGCTGAATTATCAGAATGGCGATTTCGCCACCGCCCAGCGCTTGCTCGAGCATGCCGGCGATGGCGGCCTAGCCTGGTGGCTGCGGGCCAAGATGGCCCTGCGTGATGGCGACAAGGTGGCTGCTGCCGCCGCATACGCCAAGGCCGCCGCGGCCTTCCCCCGAGACGAGAGCTGGGGCTTTCGCGGTGATTACGACGGCAATTACGAAGACCTCAAGCCCGGTTGCCGGGTCGAAGGCGAAAGTGCCCTGCTGGCCCTGGATCGTGGCGACTACGTGCAAGCCTTCGAGCTGCTCTACCGCAGCGGCGACATCTACTGGCACGACGCAGCCACTGTGGCGGAGCGGGTGCTGACCCTGGATGAACTCAAGCAGTTCGTCGATACCCAGGTTCCGGCGCCGTCGCCGACGCCCAAGCAGCCGGACGCTTACTACGAAACCCTGCCGATTGCCGCCCAGGTGCGCGAATTGCTCGGCCGGCGCCTGCTGCGCGAAGGCCGCTACGAAGAGGGTTGGGGCTACTTCGACAGCCCGGAGCGCCAGGCCATCGCCAAGGCTTACGGTGAGTACCGGCGCAGCGCCGAGTCGGCCTGGTTGCCCACGCGCCGGGCCGAGGCCTATTACCAGGCCGGCAAGCTGGCCCGTGCCTCGGGCATGGAGATCCTGGGTTACGAAATGGGCCCGGACTATCACAGCCTCTGGGGCAGCTATAGCCTGGAGATCCCGCCGGTGCAGGCCGGGCCCTTTGTCAGCGCCGATGAAGTGCAGCGTCAGCAAGCCACCACCGCCGCGCCCGACGTGCGTTACCACTACCGCTACCTGGCCGGGGAACTGGGCAACCAGGCCGCGGACTTCCTGCCTCACACCAGCCAGGCCTATGCCGCGGTGCTGTGCAAGGCGGCGCGCTGGACCCGGGGCAGCGATGCGGAGATCACCTACTACCGGCGCTACGTGGAAAACGGTCCCTTTGTGGAGTGGGCCGGCAACTTTGGCATGAACTGCCAGGAGCCGGACTTCGGCAGCGCCAACAAGCGCTACCTGACCCAGTGGCTGTCGGCCTCGCGCACGGCGATGAGCGAGCACAAGCTGGCGACGGGGGCGGGGGCCGGCGTGGTGCTCGGGGCTGCCTATTGGCTGTGGCGCCGCCGCGTCCAAAGGGCCTAAACAAGACCTGTAGCCGCTGCCGCAGGCTGCGAACGAGCTGGGCGGCACTTCGACGCAGCGGTCGCGGCGATTGTTGGGGCGTGCGCATGCTGTCGGGAGATTGCCAGGCAAGGCCCTTTGGGCCTTTTCGCAGCTTCGCTATGGCTCAGCAGCGGCTACAGAGATCGGTGCAGCAGAGATCGAAGTGGCGGCGATCCTTGGGCCCGTCAGGCCTGCTGGACGAAGGTCAGGCGCAAGGCAAAGCCGATCAGCAGGCTGCCGAACAGCCATTGCTGCAAGCGCTGGGCCGAGGGGCTGCGCTGCATCCAGCGGCCCAGCCCGGCACCGACCAGGGCGTAGCAGCAGTCGAACAGCCCGCCCACCGCCACCAGCAACACACCCAGGGTGACGAATTGGGGGGCTACCGCGCCGGCCTGGGGATCGATGAACTGCGGCAGCAGCACCGAGCAGAACAGCAACGCCTTGGGGTTCAGCAGGTTGGTCAGCAGGCCGCGCTGGATCGCCTGGCGCCAGCGCAGGGGCGTGGCCGCCGTGCCGGCGCTGTCGAGGTTGGGCAGGAGGTTGGCCCGCAGGCACTGGATACCGATCCACAGCAGGTAGGCGGCGCCCGCCAGGCGTACCACGTCGAAGGTCCAGGGGGCGGCCTTGAACAGCGCCGCCAGGCCCAGGGCGGCCAGGGCCACATGACAGCCGCGGGAGACAGCCAGCCCCAGGGCCGTGGCCAGCGCCTGGGCCTTGCCCTGGCGGGCACCGGTCTGCAGCAGCAGGATCATGTCAGGCCCGGGCAGCAGGTAGACCACCGCCAGAGCCAGGAAATACATCCACAGTTGCGCCACCTTGCACCCCCATTCGTTGTCGAGTCGGTGCGCCCAGTTTAGGGCCACAGGGGCGGGCAGGTGCTTGCGTAATCAACCAGCAAGGCGGTGAAAATTGGCATAATCTTCCAGCTTTCAATGGAATGACCATCCGGATATGCCAAACATGAAACTCGATGCCTACGACCGCAAGATCCTCGCTGCCCTGCAGCGCGACGGCCGCCTGAGCAATGTGCAACTGGCCGAGGAGATCGGCCTGTCGCCGTCACCCTGTTTGCGCCGGGTGCGCATGCTGGAGGAGGCGGGGGTGATCCGTGGCTACCAGGCGACCCTGGACCGGGATGAAGTGGGGCTGGGGCTGACGGTGTTCGTCGGGGTCAAGGTGGAGCGACACAACGACGCCGAGGCCGAAGCCTTCCGCCAGGCGGTGTTGCAGTTGCCGGAAGTGATCTCGGCGTTCCTGGTCTCCGGCGAATCGGACTTCCTGCTGCAGGTGGTGGTCCCGGATCTGCGCGGTTACGACTGTTTCCTCACTGGCCACTTGCTGAAGATCCCCGGGGTCAGCGACATCCGCAGTAACTTCGCCATTCATACGGTGAAAACCCCGGGGCCCCTGCCATTGGGGCATCTACCGGGGTGATCAACAGCGCTGGCCGGGGCGTTTGTTCGCGCATGACCGCGTAGCGGGCGCAAACCCGCTACTGGTGGACCTGTCTCAGGTCCACCAGTAGCGCACCAGGTGGAAGAAGATCGGCGCGGCGAAGCACACCGAATCCAGGCGATCGAGCATGCCGCCGTGGCCCTCGATCATGTGTCCCCAGTCCTTGACCCCGCGGTCGCGCTTGATCGCGGACATGACGATGCCGCCGGCAAAGCCCAGCAGGTTGATCAGCAGGGCGATCAGGAACGACTGCCAGATGTTGAACGGGGTGATCCAGAACAGCGCGCCGCCGATCAAGGACGCCAGGAGGATGCCGCCGACAAAGCCCTCGACGGTCTTGGACGGTGACAGGTTGGGGGCGATCTTGCGTTTGCCGAAGAGTTTTCCACAGACGTACTGCAGCACATCCGAGAGCTGCACCACGATCACCAGATAGGCGATCAGCAGCAGGTTGCGGCCTTCGTAGCCAGCGATGTCCAGGGTCAGCAGGGCCGGCACGAAGGACACGCAGAACACCGCGATCATCAGCCCCCACTGAACCTTGGAGGCCCGTTCCAGAAAGTGCGTGCTGTCGCCCCCCAGGGACGCCAGGATCGGCAGCAGCAGGAAGACGTAGACCGGGATGAAGATCGAGAACAATCCGTACCAGTCGGAGTAGATCAGCAGGTACTGCAGGGGCAGGGCCAGGTAGAAGGCCGCCACCAGGGCCGGGTAGTCGCTGCGCCGGGTGGGGGTCAGGGTGAGGAATTCGCGCAGGGCGTAGAACGACACCGCGTAGAACAGCAGGATCACCGCCGCCGTGCCGAGCCAGAAGGCGATGCCGATCACCAGCACCATCACCCACCAGGCATTGATCCGCGCATTGAGGTTGTCGATCACCGGGTTGGGCGCGCCGCGGGTGCGCCACTTGAGGATGAAACCGATCAGCGAGGCCAGCACCAGAATGGCGCCGATGCCGCCGAACAACATCAGGGTCTGCTTATCCATTTCAGCTGTGCTCCGGAGCCATGGCCAGCAGCGCGGCGCGGCTGCGTTCGAGAAAGTGTTCCTTGCTTTCATCCTCTTCCAGGGTCAGTGGCGCACCGAAGCTGGTGGTGCACAGCAGGGGCAGGGGCAGGAAGCGACCCTTGGGCATGACCCGGTTGAGGTTGGCGATCCACACCGGAATCACCTCCACCTGTGGATAACGTTTGGCCAGGTGGTAGATCCCGCTCTTGAACGGCAGCAGGCCGTCTTCCAGGTTGCGCGTGCCCTCCGGAAAGATGATCAGCGAGTCGCCGTTGTCCAGGGCATCGAGCATCGGCTGCAGCGGATTGTTATCCACAGCCTCCTTGCGCTCGCGGTCGATCAGCACGCCGTTGAACACCCGGTTGATGATGTAGCGGCGCAGGGCGCTTTTGTGCCAGTAGTCGGCACCGGCCACGGGCCGGGTCAGTTTGCGCAGGGCCGGCGGCAGCGAGGCCCAGAGCAGCACGAAGTCGCCGTGGCTGCTGTGGTTGGCGAAGTAGATCCGCTGCACCGGTCGCGGCGCGGAGCCGAGCCACAGGCTGCGGGCGCCAGTGATGCTGCGGGCGGCGGAGGTGATGAGGTTGGCAACCAGGGGTTCGAACATGGGCATTCCTTATCCGGCGAAGGTCAGCCAGGGGCTGGCCAGGATCAAGCTCAACAGCACCAGCACTTGTGCCGCCAGCAGCAACGCCTGGCGGCGCAGCAGGCCAAGGGCACCGCGGCTGCGTTCGTTCCAGGGCCGGCCGCCGCGCTGCGCAGGTTGCAGGCCGAGGGCGCTCAGGGCCTGATCCAGGGCCTGGGTGCTGTGTTCGAGGGACGCGGGGCCATCGGCCACGCGCTGAAACAGGTCGGCGTCGAAGGCCACGCGCAGCGCCAGGTACTTTTCCACCAGCCCCAGCAGCACCAGGGCGAGGCTGACGATCAAGCCTCCCAGGCTGACACTGGCCAGCAGGTACTGGCCCAGGCCATACAGGGCGCCCAGCAGGGTCAGGCCTGTGGATAACTGATCCAGGGCCCGGCCCCGGCGCAGCAGGCTGGCGACGCTGTAGAGCTGCATCTCACTGGACATGGGCCGCTCTCTTGCTACTGATCAGGGTTTCCAGCGCCTGCCGATGGGCCGCTTGCAGGACGATCTGCGGGCGTGCCCGCTGGATCTGCACGATGGCTGCGTCCACGGTGGCGGCGCGGCCGCTGTGCAGCAGCCAGGCGGCAATGGCCGTGGCACTGCGGGAATAGCCCAGGGCACAGCACACCAGCAGCGGGCCTTGCTGGCGCAGGCGTTCAACGGCTTGCGCCGCAGCCAGGCACTGCTCGGGGCTGAGGGCACACAGGTCCAGTACCGGCAGGCTCTGGTAGGCCTGCAAGCCACGGCGGTCCAGGGACAGCTCGGCGCACAGGTCGAGCACCGCGACAAAGGGGCTGTCCTTGAGCTCGGCTGGGGTGGGCAGGCGGCCGAGCCAGACGTTATCCACAACCTGATCCGGCTGTGGATGTTTTTTTGTCCACAGCCGCGAGTTGATCCAGGCCGCTGCCAGATAGGGCGCCAGCAACCAGCGGGCGGCGGGGCTCAGGCGTCCGTCCTCGCGTTTCTGGAACCCTGCGGAGCCGAGCAGCGCGTAGTTCAGGGCCACCAGCAACAACGCCACGGCGGGCCAGATCAACCACAGCCCGGTGCCGCCCCAGGTGAAGGCGGCCACCGCCAATAGCACCGCGCCCAGGGCGTAGCGCCAGGCCAGTTGGCGGCGCCGCGGGTCTTGGGCCCGCTGTGCGCTGAACAGCGGGCTGGGGCGATCCAGCGGCCATAGCCAGACACACAGCCAGCCGGCCAGGGCGCCGGTAGGCACATCGACAAAGTGGTGTTGATAAGTGGTGAGCACCGACACCCCGATCAAGCCGAACCAGCCATGCACCAGCCAGCGCCAGAAGCCCTGGCTATGCCGGGCGTAGCAGACCCACAGCACCACCAGCAGCGCGATGTGCAGGGAAGGGGCCTGGTTGAAGGGTTTGTCGAAGCCGGCCAGCACCTCGAACAGCCAGCCGAACACCCCGTCCAGCTCTGGCCGGGCAAAGGTGAAGCGCAGCGGCCAGAGCAGGAAGCAACTGACCGCGATCACCTGGGCGGTGAGCAGGCGCAGGGCGTGGCGCTTGAGCTCGTCCCGGCTGCGCGGCAGCAGCAGGGAGAAGCCGTAGAGCAGGTCGATGGACCAGTAGGGCACGATGGTCCAGGCCCAGAACGGCATATGCCGCTCCCAGTCGAAGACCAGACTGCCGACATCGTCCCGTTGCGCGGTGACCCAGGTGGCGAAGCCGTAGGTGCTGAAGAACAGCGGTGCCAAGAGCAGCAGCCAGAGCACCGCCGGTTTCAGCAGGCCTGGCTCCCGCGCCGGCAAGGCGCCTGCGCTCATCATTGCACCCGTTGCGCCAGGGACACGCTGAAGATCCCCCACTCATCCACGCGCATGGTGATCTTGCGAAAGCCCGCGGCTTCCACCAACTGATCCATTTCCGCCTGGGTGCGGCGGCGCATGACCCAGGCCTGGCCTTCGCGGTGGCTGGTCAGGGCGCGGGCGATCAGTTCCAGTTGCGGGTGCCACGGCTGGCCGGTGTACACCAGGTAGCCGCCGGGTTCCACGGCGCTGGCCAGCCCCGCCAGGGAACCGCCGACCATCTGGTTGTCGGCGAACAGTTCATAGAGCCCGGAGACCACCGCCAGGGTCGGCTTGGGATCAAGGGCGGCGAGGTCCTCACGGTCGAAGGCGTTGCCTTTGACGAAGCGCGCGATGTCACCCAGGCCCTTTTCCTGGATCAGGGCACTGCCGTCGCGCACGTTGATGTCGCTGTAGTCGCGCAGCAG
The DNA here is from genome assembly GCF_028550695.1 of Pseudomonas sp. BLCC-B112. Classification (NCBI taxonomy): domain Bacteria; kingdom Pseudomonadati; phylum Pseudomonadota; class Gammaproteobacteria; order Pseudomonadales; family Pseudomonadaceae; genus Pseudomonas; species Pseudomonas sp. BLCC-B112. The sequence goes on along the minus strand of NZ_JAQQGK010000011.1, from coordinate 71,057 downwards.
GATCGATTCCGGCAGCGGGCTGACCCCTTGCAGGGCTTCGAGGATGTAGCGGCCGTGGCCGGCGGCGATGTCGACGATGCGCACTTCGCTGTCCTGCTCACGGAGCTTTTCCATGGCCTGGCGCAGCAACTCTTCCACGTGCAGCTTGCGCTGGCGAATGCCGCGCCAGCCGATGGAGTTCAGATAGTTCTGGTCGATCAGCCGGCCCAGGGCGGAATGCCCGGTGGGTTGGTTGCGGTAGACGTAGTCCAGGGTGCTGCCGGAGTCGAAGCCGGTGTCGAAGCCCAGCTTGACCCCCGCCGACAGCTGGCTGCCCAGGCGCATGCTGGCGCGGGTGGCGCGCCAGTACAGGTCGCGCAGGGAGTTGTGGGGCAGCGGCGCGGCCAGGGCTTCGGACTCGGCGCAGGTCACGCCCAGGCGGTCGGCGTCCAGCAGGGCAGGGCGGTTCAGCGGGCGGGTGAAGTTCTGCAGGATGAAGCGGCGGATGCTGGCCATGGCCGGCGCGCGGTTCTTTTCTCCCAGGGTGTCGTGGAAGAAGCCCGGGAGGATGTGTTTTTCCTTGTGCAGGCTGCCCAGGCGTTCGAAGAACTGCTCCTGGGGCTTGCGGTGCACCACGAAGTCCGAGCCGGAGATCAGCAGTTGGGTCGGCACCTGAATGGCCTGGGCATCGGCCACCACCCGGTCGGCTGCTTCATACAGGCCCAGCAGCACGTTGACCGAGATCGCCTTGGTGATCAGCGGGTCGGCGTCGTAGCTGTGGACCCGTTCCGGGTCGTGGCTCAAGAAGCGCGCCTTGACGTAGCTGTTGACGAAGAAGTTGCCGCGAAAGCGCCGCATCAGGGCCAGGCCCGGGCGGGCGAAAGGCACGTACAGCTTGACCTTGAACGCCGGCGAGGCCAGCACCAGGGAGCGAATCCGTGGGGCGTAGTCGTGGACCCAGGTGGAGGCGATCACCGCGCCGACGCTCTGGGCCACCACGGCGATGTTTTCTTCGTCGATGCCGTGGGCGCTGCCCAGGTGGTCGCAGAAGGTTTGCACGTCGCGCACGCTGGTGGCGAAGCTCGGGCTGTCGCCCCGGGCGCCCGGCGATTGGCCGTGGCCACGGGCGTCCCAGGCGAAGAAGTCGACCTGCGGCAGGTTCAGCTCGTCCACCAGATGGGCAATGCGCCCAGAGTGTTCGTGACCGCGATGAAACAGCATCACCGCCTGCCGCGGTTCGCCTGGGGCCACTTCAGTGGCCGGCCAGTGGCGGTAAAACAGTTCGACGCCGTCATGGGTCCGGAACGTCTGGTGTTGAGCGTCGCGCATTACCATTTCCTTATGCAGAGGGAGCGTTGTGCTGAACTTCTTTGAGGCCCTGGCGGACCCGATTGATCAGGGTGTAGACCAGCAGTGCGGCGACCAGTGCCAACACGCCGTTGATCCACAGGGCGCCGAGCCAGCCCAGGGCGATGCCGGTGGCCAGCACGCCGAGGACGAAGGCGCGGTCGCTTTTGCCCATGGGCCCGTCGTAGCGCCGTGAGGCGCCGACCATCGGCCCGAGCACCCCGGCGTATTCGCTGAACAGCGCCAATAGGGTCACCGCCAGCACCAGCAGCAGGCTGACGCCCGGGAGCAGGGCGAAAGGCAGGATCAGGGCGCTGTCGGCGACCACGTCGCACAGTTCATTGAGGTAGGCGCCCAGGCGCGATTGCTGGCCGAATTCCCGGGCCAGCATGCCGTCGATGGCGTTCAGCGCCATGCGCAGGATCATCCACAGCGGAATCAGGGCGAACAGCCAGGTGTGGCTGGCGAACAGGGCGATGACGGTGCCGACCAGGATTGAGATGACGGCGGCCAGGACGGTGATCTGGTTGGCCGTGGTGCCGTTGTCGTACAGGCGCTGCACCAACGGCCGCAGCAGGTTCTGAAAGCGCGGTTTGAGCTGGTAAATCGAGAGCATGATGGGACGGTTCCTTGTCGCACGCGGTGAGCAGGGCTGGATTATTGCCATAAATGCCAGGGGCTGACATCAGAAGTTTCTGCGTGAGCAACTGGCTGCCAGTGGTGTCTGGGCTCTGTACGAAAAGCCTGGATACTCGGTGATGCTGCGTTGAAAACGGTCTCGTGCGCGAGTCCGATCGGAATGCTCATTTACACCCCGTAAAGTCGAACGCGACCCCGGCCGTTCCTCGACCGTTTTCGCCTTGCCTGACCTTCGTCTCAAAACTGTTCGTACAGAGACTACGACGCACGCCGTAGATGAAAAGGCATGGCGTGCGACAAAAAAATCACTCGATGGCTTATACAGCAACGCATTGTCCCAGCGTTATCCGCAGCGCCGGCGCGCCTGGCGGTATTGATCGGCGCGCAGTTCCGGGTACTGGTGGATGGTCCGCCGAGCCTGCCGAGCAAAGCATCCGGATCGCAGCCATGAGTAAGGTTCCACGTGGAACACATGAACTGGGTAGCCCGTGGATTCCCGTCGGTCGTCTGGCGTTTATCGCTCTGTTTGCTGTCGCGGTACTGGCTGCTGCGGTGTGTGTGCTGCTGATCCGCGGCACCTGCTGCGGTTTCAGGAGCCGTTGCTGAAGCCTGTAGCTGCCGGGTTACCGGCGAAAGGCCGCCGCGCAGAATTTTTTTAAACCGGCTGTAACGCCGGGGAGCTTCCTCTCTCTAGTGCTATGACGGGATTGCACACGCCTCCCGTCATCCCCTGCGATTATTGAGGAACAAAAAATGAACATGAAGAAAACCGCTGCTGGTGCTGCCCTGGCTTTCGCTGCCGCCACCCTGTTTGCCGGTGTTGCCACTCAGGCTTCGGCAGCTGATGCCCAGGTTCATTGTTATGGCGTCAACGGCTGCAAAGGCCAGAACGACTGCAAGACCAAAGACCACGCCTGCAAAGGCATGGGCGCTTGCAAAGGCCAGGGCTTCAAGGCGATGACCCAGTCGGAGTGCGAAAAAGCCGGCGGCAAAGTCGGCGAGTAAGCGGCGAATCCGTGCAGCCGCAGTGGGACTGACGACCACTGCGGCCACCTTGCGAGGAGTTCGCTATGTCTGACCTTTCTTCCTGCCTGGGCTATGGCCTGGGTTTGCGCAGCGCCTACTACCAGCAGATTCTCGATGAAGCACCGGACGTCGACTGGTTTGAAGTGGTGTCCGAGAACTTCATGGTCGAGGGCGGCAAGGCCCTTTACTACCTGGACGCCATTGCCGAGCGTTACCCCATCGTGATGCATGGGGTGTCGTTGTCCATTGGCGGTCCCCACGCCCTGGACCTGGACTACCTCAAGCAACTCAAGCAACTGGCCCGGCGGGTTGAGCCGGCCTGGATTTCCGATCACCTGTGCTGGAGCCGCGGCAACGCTCATCAACTGCACGATCTGCTGCCCTTGCCCTACACCGAGGAAAGCCTGGAGTACGTGGCGGGCCGGGTGCGCCAGGTGCAGGAGGTGCTGGAGCGTCCCCTGGTGCTGGAGAACGTCTCCAGCTATGTGCGCGCCGCCGCCGATCAGTTCAGCGAGTGGGAGTTTCTGGCCGCCTTGAGCCAGCTCAGTGGCTGCGAGCTGTTGCTGGACGTGAACAACGTCTACGTCAGTTCACGCAATCACGGTTTCGATCCCTGGCAGTTCATCCAGGGGCTGCCGGCGCAACGGGTGCGGCAATTGCATCTGGCCGGGCATCAGGATCATGGCGACTACGTGATCGACACCCATGACCAGCCGGTGTGCGATCCGGTCTGGGCGCTGTATCAGCGCACCCTGCAACACCTTGGGCCGGTCGCGACCCTGCTGGAGCGTGACGATCATTTTCCGCCGTTGAGCGAACTGCTCGGCGAACTGCACAAGGCTCGCGCGCTGGGGCAACGGGCGCTGTCCGGGAGGCTTGAATGCGCCTGAACGAATGGCAACTGGCCTTTGAACGCTACCTGCTGGCCGAGCAGTCCCAGGCGGACAGCCTACTGGGCAACAGCCTGATCGGCGGACCGACCCTGAATGTCGCCACCGGTCTGGCGATTTACCACAACGCCTACCAGGCGCGGCTGCTGGAAGTCATGGTGGCGGACTTTCCGACGATCCTGCAGTGGCTTGGCGATGAGGAGTTCGCGTCACTGGCCGGCGCTTATATACGCCAATCTCCCTCCCGGCATTTCAGCCTGCGCTGGTTGGGGCAGGGCTTCGCCGAGTTCATCCAGGGCCATCTGGTGCCGGAGCAGGGCCTGCCCCTGGCGGAACTGGCGCGCCTGGAGTGGGCGTTCACCCTGGCCTTTGACGCCGCCGAGGCCCAGGTGCTGACGGTGGCGGACATGGCGGCCCTGGACGCCGAAGAGTGGCCGCTGCTGCAACTGCAACTGGCGCCTTGTGTGCAGTGGCTGGACTGCCGTTACAACAGCCTCGCCCAGTGGCGCGCGGTCAAGGATCGGGCGGATTTCCCCGAGAGTGCTTTACTCGAACAAGAGCAGCCTTGCCTGGTATGGCGGGTGGATCGGGTCTGCCGCTATCGCAGCTTGTCGTCAGCAGAAGCCCAAGGGTTGCGAGGCATGATCGAGGCGCAGTGGAGTTTCGCGGAACTCTGTGCCGAGCTGGCCGTCACTTACCTTGAGGGGGCCCCGTTGCAAGCCGTTACCTGGCTCAAACAGTGGGTCGAAGACGGCCTGGTGGTACGCCGCGAGTCCTGGAAAACCGCTGGAAATTCGATAGCCAGCTAATTTTCCAAGATGGTCTACCCTCATTTCAGACGTCTGAAACAGGGGGGATTTTTCATGCTCGCGCAACTTCCACCGGCCTTACAGAATCTGCAATTACCCTTGCGCCTGCGGCTCTGGGATGGCCATGAATTCAATCTTGGGCCGGAGCCCAGCGTCACCATCGTGGTCAAGGACCCGCAGCTGGTTGCGCAATTTACCCATCCCAGCCTGGACGCACTGGGGGGCGCCTTTGTCGAGGGCAAGCTGGAACTCGAAGGCTCCATCAGTGAAGTCATCCGGGTGTGCGATGAGCTGAGCCAGGCCTTGCTGAATGAGGATGACGACGATCAGCCGGTGCGCACGCAGCACGACAAGGCCACGGACGCGGCGGCCATTTCCTACCATTACGACCTTTCCAACGCCTTCTATCAGCTCTGGCTCGACAGTGACATGGCCTATTCCTGCGCCTACTTCGAGACCGGCAGCGAGTCCCTGGAACAGGCCCAGCAAGCCAAATTCCGCCACCTGTGCCGCAAGCTGCGCCTGCAACCGGGGGATTACCTGCTGGATGTCGGTTGCGGTTGGGGCGGGCTGGCCCGTTACGCTGCCCGCGAGTTCGGCGCCAAGGTCTTTGGCATCACCTTGAGCAAGGAACAACTGGCCCTGGCCCGTGAACGGGTCAGTGCCGAAGGCCTGGACGATCTGGTGGAGCTGCAGTTGCTGGACTATCGCGACCTGCCTCAGGATGGCCGCTTCGACAAGGTGGTCAGCGTCGGCATGTTCGAACATGTGGGCCATGCCAATCTGCCGGAATACTGCCGGACCCTGTTCAACGCGGTGCGCGAGGGCGGCCTGGTGATGAACCACGGCATCACCGCCAAGCACACCGACGGACGTCCCGTGGGCCGGGGCGCCGGGGATTTCATCGAGCGGTATGTATTCCCCAATGGCGAGCTGCCGCACCTGGCGATGATCTCGGCGCAAATCAGCGAGGCCGGGCTGGAAATCGTCGATGTCGAAAGCCTGCGCCTGCATTACGCCCGCACCCTGGATCACTGGAGCGAGCGCCTGGAGGACAACCTGGAGGCGGCCGGCCAGCAGGTGCCGCCGCAAGCGCTACGGATCTGGCGGCTGTACCTGGCGGGTTGCGCCTATGCGTTTGCCAAGGGCTGGATCAATCTGCACCAGATCCTCGCGGTCAAGACCCATGCCGATGGCAGTCATGAGTTGCCCTGGACCCGGGACGACCTCTATCACCCCTAGGCCCGGCAGCGTTTGCTGCAGACCCTGAGTGGCTCCCTACAGGATCGGTGAAATCAGCCGCGCGACCCGCATGCCCAGTTGTTGCAGGCGGTGGGTCTGGCGGCTTTCTTCCCGGGCGATTTCCCGGGCCTTGGCGAAGTCGGCTTCCAGCATCTGCTCCACCTCGGTGGCGAAGTCGTCGTCCACGGTCAGCAGCATCACTTCGAAATTCAAGCGGAACGAGCGGTTGTCCAGGTTGGCGCTGCCAATGGCGCTGATCTCGTTGTCGATCAACACCACCTTTTGATGCAGGAACCCCGGCTGATAACGGAAGACCCGGACCCCGGCGCGCACCGCCTCGAAGGCGTAGAGGCTGGAGGCGGCGTAGACGATGCGATGGTCCGGGCGCGAGGGCAGCAGGATGCGCACGTCCACATCCCGCAGCACGGCCAGGCGCAGGGCGGCGAAGACCGCTTCATCGGGAATGAAATACGGGCTGGTGATCCACACCCGTTCGGTGGCGGCATGGATCGCTTCGACGAAGAACAGCGAGCATGTTTCGTAGGCATCGGCGGGGCCGCTGGCGAGCAATTGGCAGAGCACGCCGTCATCCGGGTAGGTGTCTGGAAGGATCAGCGGCGGCAGTTCCCGGGCCGCCCAGAACCAGTCTTCGGCAAAGGACTCCTGCAGGCAGGCCACCACCGGACCGCTGACCTGCACGTGGGTATCGCGCCAGGGCGCCAGGGGCGGTTTCTTGCCCAGGTATTCGTCACCGACGTTGTGCCCGCCGACAAAACCCAGCAAGCCGTCCACCACCACAATCTTGCGGTGATTGCGGAAGTTCACCTGGAAGCGGTTGAGCCAGCCACTGCGGGTGGCGAAGGCATGCACCTGGACCCCGGCGTCACGCAGGGTCTGCACATAAGCGGCGGGCAGGGAATGGCTGCCGATGCGGTCGTAGAGCAAGTGGATGGAGACGCCTTCGGCGGCCTTTTCCAGCAGCAGGCGTTGCAGGCGCCGGCCCAGCTCGTCGTCGTGAATGATGAAGAACTGGATCAGCACCGCCTTGTGGGAGCGGCGGATGGCATTGAAGATCGCTTCGAAGGTGGCGTCGCCGTTGACCAGCAGGCGCACCTGATTGTTGGCCAGGCACGGCATGCGCCCCAGCTTGGGCATGGCCCGCAGCGTGGCATAGGCCTGGGAGGCACGGGCGGTGAGCGCCTCTTCGACCCAGGGCCGCCAGTTCAGCTCATTGATGGCCTTGTGCATTTCCACGTTGGCCTGGCGCCGGGCCTGGATGTAGGCATCGAAGGTGCTGCGGCCGAACACCAGGTAGGGAATCAGGGTCAGGTAGGGCATGAACATCAGTGACAGGGCCCAGGCAATGGCGCCTTGGGCGGTCCTGACGGTGAGCACCGCGTGGATCGCGGCGATCAGCCCGAGAAAATGCAACAGCGCGATGAGATAGCCGAAGATGTGCGGGCCAAAATAATCCATGGGGCAACCTTTGCTCCTGAAGATTCAATGCCTAACAGACCATGTTCCACAGCGAATGTCGCTATTTTATTCTGCATGCAACGCCGTGCCTTGGCCGAAGTCTAACGGCCACTAATGTCTAGGAGTCATTCGATGAAACTTCGTTTACTGGGTTGGGCCTTGGCGGCGGGATTGGCGCTGCCACTGGCTGCGCAGGCGCAGATGCTGCAACCGGGCTTGTGGGAACTGACCAGCAGCAACATGAAGGTCGATGACCAGAACTTGCCGGACTTGTCGCTGATTCTTGGCCAGCTGCAGCAACAGATGACCCCGGAACAACGGGCGATGCTGGAGAAACAGGGCGTGACCATGGGCGGCAAGGGGATTCGGGTGTGCTTGACGCCGGACCAGGTGAAATCCGACACCATTCCGCTGCAGGACCCGCAATCGGGTTGCCAGCAGCAGGTCACCGAGCGCAATGGCAATCAATGGAAGTTTCGCTTCACTTGTCCCAAGGCTCAGGGCAACGGGGTGGCCAAGTTCATCAGTGATCGCGAGTTCACCACCAACGTGATTGGCACCTTCAATGCCACCGGCCTGCAGCAAAAAGGCAGCATGGACACCCGCGCCGTATGGCTGGGCCAGGACTGCGGCACGGTCAAACCTCGCGCTTCCTGACCGACCCTGTAGCAGCGACGGCCGCTGCGCTTGCCGGCGAAGCGGCCCTCCAGTCACCTGGACCAGGGCCCTCGCCGACAGGCCCGGGCACCGGCTAGCTAATCCGTTCCACTACCTGCTCCAGCGTCAGCTGTCCCAGATCCTCGCCATTTCTGCTGCGCAGGCTGACGTAGCCTCCGGCTTTCTCCTTGTCCCCGATCACCAGCAGGTAGGGCACTTTCTGCAGGCTGTGCTCACGGATCTTGTAGCCGATCTTTTCGTTGCGCAGGTCGGCACTGGACCGCAGCCCCTCTCGGCGCAGGCGTTCGCTGATTTCCCAGGCATAGTCCGCCTGAGCCTCGCTGATGTTGAGCACCACCACCTGCTGCGGCGCCAGCCACAAGGGCAGGGCGCCGCCGTGGTGCTCGATGAGGATGCCGATGAAGCGCTCCAGTGAACCGAACAGCGCGCGGTGCAGCATCACCGGTTGCCGGCGTTCGCCGTTGTCGGCGATGTAGCTGATGGCGAAGCGCTCGGGGAGGTTGAGATCCACTTGCAGGGTGCCGCACTGCCAGTCGCGGCCGATGGCGTCGCGCAGCACGAACTCCAGTTTCGGACCGTAGAAGGCGCCTTCTCCCGGGTTGAGCCGATAGTCGATCTGCATGCTTTGCAGGGCGCCGACCAGGGCGCTTTCCAGCTGATCCCAGGTCTCGTCGCTGCCGATGCGATTGGCCGGGCGCGTGGAGAGCTTCACCGCCACGTCTTCGAAACCGAACTCCTTATAAATGTCGAACACCAGGGCGATGGTGCGGGCGCATTCGTCCTGCATCTGTTCCGGGGTGCAGAAGATGTGGGCGTCGTCCTGGGTAAAGTGGCGGACCCGCAGCAAGCCGTGCAGTGCCCCTGAAGGTTCGTAGCGATGGACCTTGCCGAATTCGGCGATGCGCAGGGGCAGGTCGCGGTAGCTCTTCAAGCCGTGGCCGAAGATCGCCACCGCGCCGGGGCAGTTCATGGGCTTGAGGGCGAAGGTGCGCTGATCCTCGGTGCTGGTGGTGAACATGTGGTCGCGGTAGTTCTGCCAGTGCCCGGAGGTTTCCCAGAGGCTGCGGTCCATCACGTCCGGGGTGTTCACTTCCTGGTAGCCGGCCTGTTCCTGGCGCTGGCGCATGTAGCCGATCAACAGCTTGAACAGGGTCCAGCCCTTGGCATGCCAGAACACCGAACCCGGCGCGCAATCGTCGAAGTGGAACAGGTCCAGTTGCTGCCCCAGCTTGCGGTGGTCGCGCTTGGCGGCCTGTTCCTGGCGCAGCAGATAGGCGTCCAGATCCTGGCGGGTGGCCCAGCAGGTGCCGTAGATCCGTTGCAACGGCGCGTTGCTGGCATCGCCGCGCCAATAGGCGCCGGCCACCTTGGTCAGCTTGAAGGCCCGCAACTGGCCGGTGGTACGCACGTGGGGGCCGCGGCACAGGTCTTCGAAATCGCCCTGGCGGTACAGCGACAGCACGGCCTCCGGGGGCAGGTCGCGGATCAGCTCGACCTTGTAGTGCTCGCCCTGGTCGGCGAAGTGTTGCAGCGCCTGCTCCCGGGACAGCTCGCGGCGGCGCAAGGTGTGGTTGGTGGCGGCAAGGCTGTGCATGCGCGCCTCGATCAGTTCCAGATCCTCGGGGGTGAAAGAGCGCTCATAGGCGAAGTCGTAGAAGAAGCCGTCCTCGATCACCGGGCCGATGGTGACCTGGGCCGAGGGATACAGCTGCTTCACCGCCATGGCCAGCAGGTGGGCGCAGGAGTGACGCAGGACTTCCAGGCCATCGGCATCGGTCGCGGTGACGATGCTCAGGCGGCTGTCGGTGTCCAACAGGTAGTCACAGTCCACCAGCCGGCCATCGACCCGTCCGGCCACGGCGGCTTTGGCCAGGCCGCTGCCAATGCTGGCGGCCACTTCGAACACGGACAACGGCTGGTCGTACTCACGGCACGCGCCATCAGGCAGGGTGATGCGGATCATCTTCGGTGGTCCTTGGTCAGGCTTTGGGGATTAGCGGATGAAGCGCAGGGGCAGGCCCTGACAGTGGTCATACAGACGTCCCTGGTGCCAGGCGAGCTGACCCGAGACCAGGGTGGTGGCGACGCTATGGCGAAAGCGTTGGCCGGCAAACGGCGTCCAGCCGCACTGGGCAAGAATCGGCTGCTGGTCCACCAGCAGGCCCGCGGGCTCGGTGCGGATCAGCACCAAGTCGGCCCAGTAGCCTTCGCGCAGGTAGCCACGGTCGGGGATGGCGAACAGGTCGGCGACCCGGTGGCTGGTCTTGGCCACCAGGGTGGTCAGGGGCAGGACCTGGTCCGCCACCAGTTCCAGCAAGGCCGGCAAGGCGTGTTGCACCAGAGGCAGGCCGGCGGGCGCACGGGTGTAGGGCTGCTGTTTCTGTTCCCAGGTGTGGGGCGCGTGGTCACTGCCGATGATGTCCAGGCGCTGGCTGTTGAGGGCCTGGCGCAAGGCGTCGCGATCGGCCTGGGTCTTGATCGCCGGGTTGCATTTGATCAGGTGGCCAAGACGCGGATAGTCGCGGTCATCGAACAGCAGGTGGTGCAGGCAGACTTCGGCGGTGATGCGCTTTTCGGCCAGGGGCCGGTCCTCGAACAGGGCCAGTTCCCGGGCGCTGGTCAGGTGCAGGACGTGCAGGCGGGTGCCGTGTTTTTTCGCCAGTTCCACCGCCAGGGATGAGGAGCGGTAGCAGGCCTCGGCGTCGCGAATACGCGGGTGGGCGGCAGCGGGAATCTGTTCGCCATAGAGTTGCTGCCAGCGTTGTTGCTTGAGCTGGATGCTCGGGGTGTGTTCGCAGTGCGCCAGGAGGAGGGTCGGTACCTGGCGAAACAGCCGGTCCAGCACGTGCGGATCGTCCACCAGCATGTTGCCGGTGGAGGCGCCCATGAACACCTTGACCCCGGCGACCTCGGTGGGGTCGAGGGCGGCGACGGTGTCGAGGTTGTCGTTGCTGACGCCGAAGTGAAAGCCGTAGTTGGCCACCGAGGTGATCGCTGCGCGGCGTTTCTTGTCGGCCAGGGCGGCCAGGGTCAAGGTCGCCGGCGAGGTGTTGGGCATGTCCATGAAGCTGGTGATGCCACCGGCCACTGCGGCGCGCGACTCGCTATGGATGCTGCCTTTTTCCGGGGCGCCGGGATCGCGAAAGTGCACCTGGTCGTCGATCATCCCCGGCAGCAGCCATTGGCCCTGGGCGTCGATTTCCAGTTCGGCGCTGAGGTGGTCGAGGCTGCCGATGGTCTCGATGCGTCCATGATTGACCAGCAGGTCGGCGTCGAACTCCCGTCCTTCGTTCACCAGGCGGGCATTGCGGATAAGGATTCGGCTCATGCTCAAAACTCGTTCTGCAGGGCCTTGTAGCCGCGGACCAGATCGACGTTGGTGCGAGCCACGTCCTCGGAAAACTCCGAGGCACTGATGCTCACCGGAGGGAACTGCGCCAGGTCGGTCTTGGGGCCGATGCGGGTGGTGGAGGGCACGTAGAAGCCTGGGGGCAGGTCGCGACCGTCCACCACCGAGTTGTGCCGGACCACGCTGCCGTCGCCCACCACGCAGTTGAACAGCACGCTGTTGAAACCGATGAACACCCGGTCGCCGACCACGCAGGGGCCGTGGACGATGGAGCGGTGGGCGATGGAGGTGTGCTGGCCGATGGTGACGGCGGCGCCGGATTTGGAGTGGATCACCACGCCGTCCTGGATGTTCGAATTGGCGCCGATGGTGATGGCTTCCATCTGGCCGCTGGCGTCGACCTCGTCGGCGCGGATCACCGCGTAGGGGCCGACGAACACGTTGTCGCCGATCACCACCTTGCCGCAGATGATGGCGGTCTTGTCCACGTAGGCGGATTCGGCGATTACCGGCAGATCGCCGGAAGGGTTTTTACGAATCATGGCGCGAGTCCTTCAAGGGGGAACTGATGACTTCCACCGCGCCATCGCGAATGGCGTTGTAGAAACAGTTGGGGCGGCCGGTGTGGCAGGCGGGGCCTTGTTGCTCCACTTGCAGCAACACGGCGTCGCCATCGCAGTCCAGGCGCGCTTCGATCAGGCGCTGGCGGTGGCCCGAGCTTTCGCCCTTGCGCCACAGGCACTGGCGCGAGCGCGACCAGTAGCAGACCTGGCCGCTGGCCAGGGTTTCGGCCAGGGCCCGGCGGTTCATCCAGGCCAGCATCAGCACCTCGCCGCTGCCGTGTTGCTGGGCGATGGCGGCGATCAGCCCGTCGCTGTTCCAGGGCAGGGCATCGAGCACTGCGGTCAGCGGCCAGCGACTGCCCTGGGCAGCGCTTTCCAGGTCCAGCAGCGTCAGTGGCGGGCGTTGGATCATGGTCGGCTCAGGGCGTCGTACAGGGTGTTGAGGTTGTATTCGAACAGCCCGATGAAGGTGCTGGCCGGGCCCGTGGCGGAGAGGGCGTCGGAGTACAGGGTGCCGCCGATATGGGCGCCGCTTTCGTCGGCGATCTGCTTGAGCAGGCGGGCGTCCTTGATGTTCTCCATGAACACCGCCTTGACCTTGGCGTTGCGGATCTGGGTGATCAGCGCCGCGACTTCGGCGGCCGAGGGTTCGCGTTCGGTGGACAGACCCTGGGGCGCCATGAAGTCGATACCGTAGGCCTGGCCCAGGTAGCCGAAGGCGTCGTGGGAGGTGACGATCTTGCGGTTGCCCGGGGGCAGGGCGCCGAGTTTGGTCTTGGCCTCGGCCAGCAGGCGGTAGATCTGTTGCAGGTAGGCCTGGCTGTTGCGCTGGTAGTCGGCCTGGTGGGCCGGGTCGGCGGCGATCAGCGCCTGGGTGATGGTGTTCACATAGAGTTCGCTGTTGGCCAGGTTGTGCCAGGCGTGCGGGTCGGGCACCTGTTCGCCGTCCTCGTCCAGGGTCCGTGGAATCACCCCGCGACTGGCGGTGATGACCGCAGTCTTGGTGGCCGAGCTGGCCACCAGGCGATCCAGCCAGGGTTCGAAGCCCAGGCCGTTCTTGATGATCAGCCGGGCCTTGAGCAGGGCCTTGGCATCGTCCGGCGTGGGTTCGTAGGTGTGGGCGTCTTCATCGGCGCCTACCAGGTTGGTGATCTGTACATGCTCGCCGCCGACCTGGCGGGTGATGTCGGCGAGGATGCTGAAGCTGGTGACCACGGCCAGCTTGTCCGCGGCTTGGGCGGTGGACCACGACAGTGGCAGCAGCAGGCTGAACAGCACGAGTAGAGCGCGCATCGGGAAACACCTCATGGGGATGTGAGCAACGGCGGGCGGTGCAACAGGCCGTGTACCGGACCGAACACCACGGACAGCAGGTACAGGCTGCCCGCCACCAGCACGATGGCCGGTCCGCTGGGCAGCGAGTAATGGAATGACAGCAACAGGCCGAGCCACACCGAGAGACAACCCAGCAGCGCGGCGATGCCCATCAACAGCGGCAGCCGCCGGCTCCAGAAGCGCGAGGCGGCGGCCGGCAGCATCATCAGCCCCACCACCATCAGGGCGCCGATGGCCTGGAAACCGATCACCAGATTGAGCACCACCAGGGTCAGGAACAGGCCGTGAGCCAGGGGACCCAGGCGACTGACGCTGTGCAGGAACAGTGGGTCGAGGGTGTCCAGCAGCAGGGGTTTGTAGATCAGGGCCATGGCCAGCAGGCTGACGGCCGAGACCAGGAGCATGCCGTTGAGGGTCGGGCCGTCCACCGCCAGGGCCGAGCCGAACAGCAGGTGCAACAGATCCAGGCGTTTGCCCGCCAACCCGAGGATCAATACGCCGCTGGCCAGGGAGATGGGGTAGATAGCCGCGATGCTGGCGTCTTCCCGCAGGCCGGTGCGGCGGGTGATCCAGGCCGCGAGGCCGGCCATGCCCAAGCCGGCGCCCAGGCCGCCGAAGGTCAGAGCCGGCAAGCTGAGACCGGCGAACCAGAAACCCAGGGCGGCGCCGGGGAGGATGCCGTGGGCCACCGCATCGCCGATCAAGCTCATGCGCCGCAGGATCAGGAAGACGCCCAGGGGGGCGGTGCTACAGGCCAGGACCAGGCCGCCGAGCAAGGCCCGGCGCATGAACACGAATTCGCTGAAGGGTTGCCAGAACTGTGCGGCGAACTGCATCACGCCACCTGTGTCTGGAAGGGCGGGGCGATCAGTTCTTGGCTTTGGCCCAAGACACAGCCGCTGCTTTTGACCCACAAGGTCTGGGGGATGTGCTGGCGCACGGCGGCCAGGTCATGGCAAACCACCACCAGCGTCCGGCCCTGGGCGTGCCAGCTGTGCAGGTGTTGCCAGAGCAGGGTCTGGCCCGCTTCGTCGAGGGCGGCGTGGGGTTCGTCCAGGAGCAGCAGAGGCGCTTCGGTCAGGCTCAGTCGGGCCAGCAGCGCACGCTGTAATTCACCGCCGGAAAGGGCCATCAACGGGCGACTTTCCAAGCCACTCAAATGCCAGTCTTCGAGCACCGCCTGCAGTTTTTCTGCCCGGGCCCTGGCGGGTTCGCGCTTGCCCCAGAAGCCACCGGCCACCAGCGCTTCAAGGCTGATGGGGAACTGGCGATCGAGGTGTTGCTGTTGCGGCAGAAACGAAAAGCCGCCCCGTTTGGGAGCCGCCAGATCGACCTTGCCGGCCAAGGGCTTTTGCAGCCCAGCCAGGACTTTCAGCAGGCTGCTCTTGCCCGAACCGTTGGCGCCGATGATGGCGCTCAGGCTGCCGCTGGGCAGGTGCAGGTCCAGGGCTGGAGTCAGGGGTTGGCCCGGCGCGCCCCAGCGCAAACCTCGACAGCGGATCATCAGGCCTCCCAGTTCCAGCGGCTTTGCGCCACGGCGTCGTGGGCGTGCAGGCTTTCCGCATGCACGACCCGCAGTTGGAAGGCGTTGACCCCGGGGGAGCGGCGCAGGGCCAGATTCAGCCGGCGGGCGGCGTCTTCGCAGAACATCAGGTTTTGTCCGTTGGCCAGGGCGAAGGCCTGTTCATCGGCGCGTTTGACCGCCGTCTGCACGGCAGTGCCCAGGGCGTTTTCCGCGTCGTTGATCAGGGCAATCAACGGCAGTTCGTCGAGGAAGTCGTCCAGGCGCAGGTGCAGTTCGGCGTTGCTGCGTTGGCTATGGGGCGTGGCAACTATGCCTTGGGTCGAGCCCAGCCAGGCCAGGATCTCGGCGTGCTGCAGTGGCCGGTTGGCGAAATCGTCGACGAATTGCTGTTGGATCAACTGACGGGACAGGGCGGCCGAGCAAGGGCAAGTGGAGGAATAAGGCACGACAATTTTTAGTTCCACGTGGAACATCGCGTTTTTCAGCCGTGCTTCGATGCTCAACGGATAGCTCTTCCAACCGGCCAAAGGACTGACCAATGCCGGGCGTTTGAGCAGCAGATCGAAGTGCAGGCGCAGGTAGGCGCTGTTGGCCAGGCCTTCGTGACTGTCGAGAAAGCGCTGTAGCACTTGGCGCAGCAGAGCAGGCGTGAGGTTGTCCTGTTCGAGCATTTCCAGGGCCAGGTACAGCCGCGACATATGAATGCCTCGCGCCTCGCCGTCGTCGAGGCTGACTCCGGCGTCCGCTTTGGCAGCGATCCGTTGGCTGTCCATCAGTACAGGTAAGGCAATGCCGCACATGCCCACCCATTCCAGGGGCAAGGCTTGGCGTGAGGCCTGCGCGGCGATATCCGGCAGAGTCAGCGCGTTCATGAACAGGTCCGTCGTTAGGAATATTTCTGCATGTTATATTATAACAATACATCCGATGAAACATTTTTCCTCGGCGGTTCTTTGGCCTGTTCTTGTGAGTACGGACACTCCCTCATCTGCGGTATTTGTCATGCACAGACGTCAATTGCTCAACCTGCTGTTGGCCGGTACGGCCCTGATGTTGCCCTGGGCTGTTTCTGCCGCGCAGATCCGTAATGCGCGGCTGTGGAAAGACGCCGACAAGCTGCGGCTGGTGCTCGATCTGAGTGGCCCGGTGCAGTACAAGACCTTCACTCTGAGCGCACCGGAGCGCTTGATCATCGATTTGAACGGCGCTCGCCTGAGTGGCGATTTCAGTCAGTTGCCCCTGGCCCGTACGGTGATCCGCGCGATCCGCTCCGGGCATTTTGGCCAGGGCGATACGCGAATCGTCCTCGACCTGAATGAGCCGGTGCAGCTCAACAGTTTTCTCCTGCCGCCCCAGGATGGGCAGGGCCATCGACTGGTGCTGGACCTGTCTGCGCCCGGCAAGGCGCCGTTGCAGATCGCCGCGGCCGCTGCGCCCCTGGCCAAACCCGAGGCGTCGCCGGGCAAGCCTCATCCCAAGCGCGACATCATCGTGGTGGTGGACCCCGGCCACGGTGGCAAGGACCCCGGCGCCGTGGGGGCCAAGGGTGAGCGAGAGAAGGATGTGGTGCTGTCCATTGCCCAGTTGCTGGCCAAGCGGCTCAAGCGCGAGAAGGGCTTTGCCGTGAAGCTGGTGCGCAACGACGACTTCTTCGTGCCGCTGCGCAAGCGGGTAGAGATCGCCCGCAAGCACAAGGCCGACATGTTCATCTCGGTGCACGCCGATGCGGCGCCGCGCCTTAGCGCTTCCGGTGCCTCGGTGTATGCCTTGTCCGAAGGCGGGGCGACTTCGGCCACTGCGCGCTTCATGGCCCAGCGGGAAAACGATGCCGACCTGCTGGGGGCCAGCAGCCTGCTCAATCTCAAGGACAAGGACCCGATGCTGGCGGGGGTGATTCTCGACATGTCGATGAATGCCACCATTGCCGCCAGCCTGCAGCTAGGGGGCACGGTGCTGGACAGCCTGTCGGGGATCACCACCCTGCATCAGAAGCGCGTGGAACAGGCCGGGTTCGCGGTGCTCAAGTCGCCAGACGTGCCATCGATCCTGGTGGAAACCGGCTTCATCTCCAACCGCCGCGACAGCCAGCAACTGGTCACCACGCGACATCAGCAGGCGATTGCCGACGGCCTGTTCCAGGGTTTGCAGCGCTACTTCGAAAAGAACCCGCCGGCCAACAGCTATCTGGCCTGGCTCCAGGAAACAAAGAACAACCGCACCGTGTAGGAGCCGGCTTGCCGGCGAAGGCGGCGAGGGCGGCTAAGAGCCCCTTGGATTGTGCGTCGCCCTGACGGTTGCGTTCGCTGGCAAGCCAGCTCCTACAGCCACCAGCGCCTGCATCTGGCGCGATGTGGGGGCGGCTAGCAACCGCTAATGCGGCTGCAGGTGAACTTGGCGCTGCTGCCGCCAGAACTGGAAAAGCGATTGCGGGTGGTCCAACCCACGCGCTGGCTGTAGCCCACCCAGGCTTCACCATCGGAGGCCAGGCCGGTGAAGAAGGTCAGTTGCCCGTAGCGACTGTTGGTCTGCGACCAGTAGCGTTTGCCGATCACCTCGAACCCGCGCAAGTAAGTGGTGCTGCCCGCCGTGGCGACGCTGTAGGCGTTGCCCAAGGGATCGACGCAGGCCAGCAGGGTGGCGCTGCGGGTGCAGGTGGCCAAGGTACTGGGCACGGCGGCTGTGGCGTGGCCGGCCAGCAGCATCAGGCTTGAAAGCAGGGTGGGCAGGACAAGGCGCATGGCAGTTCTCGTGGCGACAGGGGCGCAGCATTGCGCCCTTCGTCGTGGTCGGCAAGGGAGTATTGGCTAATCTGCATTGTTATAATATAACATAAAATAAAGCCTGACCCGTGACCCCCGCCATGACTGAACAAGAGCTCCTCGCCGAACCCTCGGCGCATTACATGAACGACGCCCAGCAGGGCTTCTTCCGCGATCTGCTGCTGGCCCAGCGCAGCGAATTGCAGGAGCGCATTGCCGCTGAGTTCGACCAACTGCGCGAGCAGGAACCCCACAGCGACCCCGCCGACATCGGCAGCGCCGAAGAGCAGCGGCAATGGCAACTGCGCCTGCTGGAGCGGGAAAAGAAGCTCCTGGACAAGATCGACGAGGCCCTGGAGCGCCTGGCCCGCGGCGAGTACGGCTGGTGCCGCGACACCGGCGAGCCCATCGGCCTGCAGCGCCTGCTGCTGCGGCCCACCGCCACCTTGTGTATCGAAGCCAAAGAACGCCAAGAGCTGCGCGAACGCCACCAACGGGCGCTTTGACCCAGCCGCGAACCTGATGAGGAACCCCCCATGACCGAGCGTCTTCCCGTTACCGTGCTGTCCGGCTTTCTTGGCGCGGGCAAAAGCACCCTGCTCAATCACGTCCTGCGCAACCGCGACAACCTGCGGGTAGCGGTGATCGTCAACGACATGAGCGAAATCAACATCGACGGCAGCGAGGTGCAGCGCGATGTCAGCCTCAACCGCGCCGAAGAGAAGCTGGTGGAGATGAGCAACGGCTGCATCTGCTGCACCCTGCGCGAAGACCTGCTGGAGGAAGTGGGCAAGCTGGCCCGCGACGGGCGCTTCGACTACCTGCTGATCGAATCCACCGGGATCTCCGAGCCGCTGCCGGTGGCGGAAACCTTCACCTTTCGCGATGAGGCCGGGCAGAGCCTGGCGGACATCGCCCGCCTCGACACCATGGTGACTGTGGTCGACGGCATGAACTTCCTGCTGGATTACCAGGCGGCGGAAAGCCTCGCCAGTCGCGGTGAAACCCTGGGCGAGGAAGACGAGCGTTCGATCACCGACCTGCTGATCGAGCAGGTGGAGTTTGCCGACGTGATCCTGGTCAGCAAGATCGACCTGATCAGCAGCGCCGAGCGCCAGGAGCTGATGGCGATCCTGGCGCGGCTCAACGCCCAGGCAGAGATCATTCCCATGGTCATGGGCCAGGTGCCCTTGGCCAAGATCCTCAATACCGGGCGCTTCGACTTTGAACGCGCGGCCCAGGCGCCGGGCTGGCTGCAGGAGTTGCGCGGCGAGCACGTGCCGGAAACCCAGGAGTACGGAATCGCTTCAACCGCCTATCGGGCGCGGCGTCCCTTTCATCCGCAGCGCTTCTTCAACTTCATCAACCGGCCTTGGGTCAACGGCAAGCTGCTGCGCTCCAAAGGCTTCTTCTGGCTGGCCAGCAAGTACCAGGAGGCGGGCAGCTGGTCCCAGGCCGGTGGCTTGATGCGCCACGGTTTTGCCGGGCGCTGGTGGCGCTTCGTGCCCAAGCAGCAATGGCCCCAGGACGAGGAAAGCACGGCGGCGATCCTGCACAACTGGACCCCGGCCACGGGCGACTGTCGCCAGGAGCTGGTGTTCATCGGCCAGAACATCGACTTCACCCGGCTCTGTGCCGAGCTCGACCTGTGCCTGCTGGATGACGATGAAATGGCCCTGGGTGTCGAGGGCTGGAGCCTGATGACCGACCCTTTCGGTTCTTGGCATGAAGAGGAGGCGGCCTGATGCTGACCCTGAGTTCTCCGGTGACTCCACTGAGCATTCCATTGGCGGCCAGGAGCTTGCTGCTGCCTTGTGCGGTGCCGCTGGTTTCCCGGCGCGCGGCCATTGGCCCGACCCCGGCGGTCCTGGCCGAGGTGCTGGACGACGAGGTCAACCTCGGCCTCTGGCAGCGCCAGTTGCCGGCGCACATCGAGGACTTCGGCCAGTTGCTGTTGTCCCTCAACGAGCCCTTGGCCGAGTCCCTGTCCCTGGAACTGCCGGATGAGGATTGCCCACCGAACCTGCGGGGCCTGGCCTCGCGCTTCAGCGACTTGCACGGTTATGACGGCTTTATCGCCGACGTTTCCTGGCTGGTCAGCGCCTTTGCCTGCCTGTTGGGCGCCAAGCGCGTGGGCTTGCGCTTGCGGGTGCTGGACAAGGCCATGTGCCCGCGCTTTCACGTCGACCATGTGCCCGTGCGCCTGATCACCACCTATGCCGGGATTGGCAGCCAGTGGTTGCGCGAAGGGGCGATGGACCGTCGGCAACTGGGACAGGCCAGCGCTGAACCCCGAGACCCGGCGCTGATCCAGCAGATCGGCAGCGGTGAGGTGGCGCTGTTCAAGGGCGAGAAGTGGCACGGCAACGAAGGTTTCGGCCTGATCCACCGCTCGCCGCAACCGGCGCCGGGGGAGCGCCGGCTGATCCTTACCCTTGATTGGCTGGGTTGAGCCAGGCGTGTAGCCGCTGCCTAGCCTGTGAGGCTGCGCCAAGGTCCGCAGGACCTTCAGTGCGCTCAAGAACGGCGTCTGCTGCGGCGTCGTTCTTGAGCGCGCGGATTTTCGCCCTGCACGGGAAGGGCGTAGCATCACCTCACAGGCTTTCCGGACCCCCTTCCCATGCTGCAGAACATTCCTACCCATGTGATCGCCGGCCCCCTGGGGGCCGGCAAGACCAGCCTGATCCGTCATCTGCTGAGCCAGCGCCCGGCCCATGAGCGCTGGGCGGTGCTGATCAATGAGTTCGGCCAGATCGGCCTGGACGCGGCCTTGCTGACTCGGGATGACGATGGCATCGCCCTCGGCGAAGTGGCCGGCGGCTGTCTGTGCTGCGTCAACGGCGCACCGTTTCAGGTGGGCTTGGGGCGTCTGCTGCGCAAGGCCAAGCCGGATCGTCTGTTCATCGAGCCTTCCGGCCTCGGTCACCCGGCGCAATTGCTCAAGCAACTGAGCGTCGCGCCCTGGCAAGGGGTGCTGGCGTTGCAGCCCTGTGTGCTGGTGCTCGACGCCCAGGCCCTGGCGGCCGGCAAGCCGCTGCCCCAGGCCCAGCAGGACGCCCTGTCCAGCGCCGGCCTGTTGGTGTTGAACAAGGACGAACTGCTCAGCGACAGCGATCGGCTGCGGGTGCTGGAGCAGTTGCCGGACCTGCCCTTGTTCTGGACGCGCCACGCCGCCTTGCCCCTGGCCGAGCTACCGGGCCTGGAGGCCAGCGCCGGGGCGGCGCTGGAGCACCTGGATGTTCCCCAGGGCCTGGCACAGTTACCGGCGGTGTGGAGCGATCCGGCGTTGCCGATCTGCCTCAGTCAGTCTCAAGAGGAGGGCTGGAGCATCGGCTGGCGCTGGCACCCGAGCCAGCAGTTCGACCTGACCCGGGTCGATCACTGGCTGCAGAACCTCGACTGGCGTCGGGCCAAACTGGTGATCCACAGCGATGAGGGCTGGCGCTCGGGCAATGGCTTGGATAATTCACCGCTGAACTGGCTGCCCAGCGAATGGCGACGGGATTCGCGCCTGGAGTTGATTTTCAGTGCCCCTCAGGACATGGCCGGCCTGCAAGCCAGCCTCAGCGCTTGCCGCCTGTAGGCGCAGGCTTGCCTGCGCATCTCACGGCTTGAACTTGCGATGTTCTTCGCGCCACTGACTCAGCTCGATCACCTCGGCGCTGGGCAACGGCTCTTTCACTTCGAATGGATAGGGTGCCAGCTCGATGTGCGCGCTGTGGGCTCCGAACTGAGTGATGGTTCCGGCGTGGCGGGTTTCGCCAGTCACGGTGAATTCGAAGTTGTAGATTCGCGCCAGGCGCCGACGACCGTTGGCGTCCTTGACCAAACCGATGCGCTTGAGTGCGACGTTGCCGTCCAGCAGCTCGATGTCGAGCCGTGCACAGTGCTGCTTGACCCGCGCCAGCGCCCGCTCCCGCAGGCCGTGGTTGTGCCATAGCCAGGCGGCGCCGGTCGCCAGCAGCATCAGCACAAAAATGTTTCCAAGGGTCAGCATGAAGGTTTGCTCCAACGAAGTGGCGTCAGCTTAACTGCGTCTCCGGTCTGTCGTACAGGCTGCGTTTAGTCGCATACTGCGCGGCTTGAATTCCACCGGTTTTATGGAAAATCCTGCATGAAACGTACGCCCCACCTGCTTGCGATCCAGTCCCATGTGGTTTTCGGCCACGCCGGTAACAGTGCTGCGGTGTTTCCCATGCAGCGGGTCGGGGTGAATGTCTGGCCCCTGAATACCGTACAGTTCTCCAACCACACTCAGTATGGTCACTGGGCCGGAGAAGTGTTGGCGCCCCAGCAGATTCCCGAGCTGGTGGAAGGTATCGCCGCCATCGGCGAGTTGGGCAACTGCGATGCGATTCTCTCCGGTTACCTGGGCAGCGCGGCCCAGGGCCGGGCGATTCTCAGTGGCGTGGCGCGGATCAAGGCGACCAACCCCAAGGCCTTGTACCTGTGCGACCCGGTGATGGGCCATCCGGAGAAGGGCTGCAGCGTGCCGGCGGAGGTCAGCGACTTCCTGCTGGATGAGGCGGTGGCCATGGCGGATTTCCTGTGCCCCAACCAGCTGGAGCTGGACAGCTTCTGCGGACGCAAGCCGCAATCGTTGTTCGATTGCCTGGGCATGGCCCGCTCGCTGCTGGAGAAGGGCCCCAAGGCGGTGCTGGTCAAGCACCTGGACTACCCCGGCAAGTTGGCGGAAGGCTTCGAGATGCTGCTGGTGACCGCCGAGGGCAGCTGGCACCTGCGGCGCCCGCTGCTGGCGTTTCCGCGCCAGCCGGTGGGGGTGGGCGACCTGACGTCGGGTCTGTTCCTGGCCCGGGTGCTGTTGGGTGACAGCCTGGTGGCGGCGTTCGAATTCACCGCCGCGGCGGTGCATGAAGTGCTGCTGGAAACCCAGGCCTGCGCCAGCTACGAGCTGGAGCTGGTGCGGGCCCAGGATCGCATTGCCCATCCGCGAGTACGGTTCGAGGCCACGCCGATCGGCTTCTGATGGCGACCGGCGGGCGCTGAGTCAGGCCTGTTCGGAGAATTGCACCGTCGGCGCCGGCTGACGGAAGCCCCGGGTGTGGACGCCCAGGTACGCCAGGCCCAAGGCAAACCAGGCCAGGCCAATCCCCAGGGTCAGGGCCGAGAGGCTGGTCCACAGCCAGACGATCAGGCCGAAGCCGATCAACGGCAGCAGGCCGTACTGCAGCAGTCGCGCGCCCGTGCGCGGCTGTCCCTGCCCCAGGTGACTCTTGATCACCGCCAGGTTGACCACCGAGAACGCCACCAGTGCGCCGAAGCTGATCATCGACGCCAGGGTGGTGAGGTCGATGATCACTGCCAGCAAGGACACCAGCGACACCAGGACAATGGCGATCACCGGGGTCTTGTAGCGCTCGGAGAGGGTGCCGAACACTCGCCGTGGCAGGATGCCGTCGCGGCCCATGCTGAACAGGATGCGCGACACCGAGGCCTGTGACGCCAGGGCCGAACCGGCGGCGCCAGCGACATAGGTGGCAGTGAAGAACATCTCCAGGAAACGTCCGCCGGCGTGCAGCATCACCTCGCTGGCTGCCGAATCGGCGTCCTTGAAGCTGCTGCCGGGGAAGGCCAGCTGGCTGGTCATGGCCAACAGGATGAACAGCAGGCCTGCGCCCAAGGTGGTGATGACAATGGCCCGGGGGATGTCCCGGCGCGGGTCGCGGGTTTCCTCGGCCAGGGTCGATACCGCGTCAAAGCCGAGGAACGACAGGCACAGCACCGCCGCTCCGGCCATCAAGGGCAACAGTCCGCTCTGGCTGCCGTCGCCGATCCAGGGCGCGCTCAGGTCCAGGCTCTCGGCCCCGGCCAACTGGCGAATCACCAGGGCCACGAACACCACCACGAACACCATCTGCGCGCAGACGATCAGGTTGCTCATGCTCGATACCGAACCGATGCCGCGAATGTTCAGCAGCGTCACCAGGCTGATGGTCGCCACCACGAAGACCCAGGCCGGCACGGCGGGAAAGGCCAGGTTGAGAAACAGGCCGATCACCAGGTAGTTGATCATCGGTAGAAACAGGTAATCCAGCAGCAGCGACCAGCCGGCAAGAAAGCCGATGCCCGGTCCGAAACTGAGGCTGGCGTAGGAATAGGCCGAGCCGGCAATCGGGTACTTCCTGACCATGACGCTGTAGGACAGGGCGGTGAAGATCATGGCCAGCAGGGTGATCACGTACGCGGCGGCGGTACGCCCGCCGGTGATCTGGGTGACCACGCCGTAGGTGGTGAAGACGGTCAGCGGGACCATGTACACCAGGCCGAAGAACACCAGGGCCGGCAGCCCGAGGATGCGGCGCAGGGAGGTGCCCTGGGCACTGTGGGTGAAATCGCTGGGGGCGAGGGTGGGATTGTCGGAGAGAGTATTGGCGCTGGGCATTGTTATTGTTCTCACGCGTTCGTGGGTTCGAAGGCTCCCCAAACGGGGAGTGCGCTTGTGCCTTGCCCAACGATTCTGGCAGCGGTGCCCCTGGGGCATAACTCTCTAAGTGGTCAAAAAGGGATGGATGTGGCCATTCGGGATGACCGCAGAAGACTGCCTGGAGCAGCGGAAGGAGAGGGGGCGAGTGGGCAAGGCTTTGCAGGGGCGTGGCGAGGGGACCGTCCGTGGTCCTGCTGAATCAGCGTATCTGTCTGAGGATCAAGGGCCGTCGGCCTTGATTTCCTGGTAGCGCTTTTCCAGCTCCTGGCGGATCTGCCGACGCTGCTGGGCCTGGATATAGCGGCGTTTGCCGTCGGCGGTCTCGGGCTGCAGCGGTGGCACCTGGGCCGGTTTGCGCTGGTCGTCTACCGCCACCATGGTGAAGAAGCAGCTGTTGGTGTGGCGCACCGAGCGCTCGCGGATGTTCTCGGTCACCACCTTGATGCCCACCTCCATGGAGGTGTTGCCGGTGTAGTTGACCGAGGCCAGGAAGGTCACCAGTTCGCCGACATGCACCGGCTCGCGGAAGATCACCTGGTCCACCGACAAGGTCACTACGTAGCGGCCGGCATAACGGCTGGCGCAGGCATAGGCGACTTCGTCGAGGTACTTGAGCAGGGTGCCGCCGTGGACATTGCCAGAGAAATTGGCCATGTCAGGGGTCATCAATACCGTCATCGACAGCTGGGCGTTTCCGGGTTCCATAGCACACTCACGGTTCAAGGCAGGGGTTGCTGGAGCACCTCTGCGGGTGCTGGTTTCAAGGATTTTCAAACCATCGATAACGGGACGCCGGGCCGCGTCGTGCCGTCACGCTCCGGTGGATCTGTTTCCTAATATTGCATCGCCTTTCTGCCAGAAGTCCCGGTGTTAACCTGCGAAACACCCGTTTCAGGGCTTTTTCCTCTAATTTTTTGGATATTTCTTTGTACTGATCAGATTTTTCTTTTTAGGCGATCTGCGCCGCCCAGCGTTCAAGGAGAACCCCGTCCATGCATGCCATCAGCTTCATTCAGGACCTGGCCGTGATCATGCTGGTCGCAGGTGTAGTGACCATTCTCTTTCATCGATTCAAGCAACCGGTGGTGCTGGGCTACATCGTCGCTGGCTTCATCATCGGTCCCCACACTCCGCCGTTCGGCCTGATCCACGACGAACAGACCATCAAGACCCTGGCCGAGCTTGGGGTGATTTTCCTGATGTTCTGCCTGGGGCTGGAATTCAGCCTGCGCAAGCTGTTCAAGGTGGGCGCCACGGCGTTTATCGCGGCGTTCCTGGAAATCGTCCTGATGATCTGGATCGGCTACGAGATCGGTCGCTGGTTCGATTGGAGCACCATGGATTCGCTGTTCCTCGGGGCGATCCTGGCCATTTCCTCCACCACCATCATCGTCAAGGCGCTCAACGACCTGAAGATGAAGAACGAGCGCTTCGCCCAGCTGATCTTCGGTGTGTTGATCGTCGAAGACATTCTCGGCATCGGCATCATCGCCTTGCTGTCGAGTATTGCGGTCAGTGGCACCGTGAGTTCCGGCGATGTGTTTTCCACCGTCGGCAAGCTTTCGCTGTTCATGATCGTGGCGCTGGTGATCGGCATTCTGCTGGTGCCGCGCCTCTTGGCCTACGTGGCCAGGTTCGACAGCAACGAGATGCTGCTGATCACGGTGCTGGGGCTGTGTTTCGGCTTCTGCCTGCTGGTGGTCAAGCTGGAGTACAGCATGGTCCTGGGCGCCTTCCTGATCGGCGCGATCATGGCCGAGTCCCGTCAGTTGCTGAAGATCGAACGGCTGATCGAGCCGGTTCGTGACCTGTTCAGTGCCATCTTCTTTGTCGCCATCGGTCTGATGATCGACCCGCAGATCCTTCTGCAATACGCCTGGCCCATCGCCGTGATCAGTGTGGCAGTGGTGCTGGGCAAGATGCTGTCCTGCGGCATGGGCGCCTTTATCGCTGGTAACGATGGACGGACCTCGTTGCGAGTCGGGATGGGCCTGTCACAGATTGGCGAATTTTCGTTCATCATCGCCGCCCTGGGCATGACCCTGCAGGTCACCAGCGATTTTCTCTATCCGGTCGCGGTTGCCGTGTCGGCGATCACCACCTTGCTCACGCCTTATCTGATTCGCGCGGCCGATCCTTTGTCGCACAAGCTGGCTGGAGTCCTGCCTCAACGCCTGAGCCGGGTGCTGGGCATGTATGGGGAGTGGTTGCGCAGTATCCAGCCTCAGGGGGAAGGCGCATTGCTGGCGTCGATGATCCGCAAGATCCTGCTGCAAGTGGGGGTGAATCTGGCGCTGGTGGTGGCGATCTTCTTTTCCGGCGGCTATTTCGCCAAGCGCATCGGCACTTATCTGGAGGAATGGGTCAGTGATCCTAGCTGGCAGAAGGCGCTGATCTGGGGCGCAGCGTTGCTGCTATCCCTGCCATTCCTGATTGCCGCCTACCGCAAGCTCAAGGCGCTGTCGATGCTGCTGGCGGAGATGGGGGTCAAGGCGGAAATGGCCGGGCGTCATACCCAGCGAGTGCGCCGGGTGATCGCCGAGGTGATTCCGATCCTGTCGCTACTGGTGATCTTTCTGCTGTTGGCGGCGCTGTCGTCGAGCATCCTGCCGACCCTGGAGTTGCTGGTACTGATTGCCGTGGTGGCGGCGGTGGTGGCCGCGGTGTTGTGGCGCTGGTTCATCCGCGTGCACACGCGGATGCAGGTGGCACTGATCGAAACCCTCGATCACAGCAAGGACAACGGTGGGCATTGACCTTGCCGCTCGCCAGCAGGGCGCTGGCGAGCCGGTTGCAACGGCGGGGGCTCAGCTTTCCAGCCAAACGTCCCGCGCCCAGTGCCACACCGATTCCCAGGACTCTTCGGTGATCAGCTCTTCTTCGCCGGACCACAGCACCACGGTGCCGTCTTCTTCGACGCAGTAGTAGTCGTCGCCGTCCTGGCAGATCGGGATCAGCTCACGAGGCACGCCCAGGTCCCAGGCGGTCGCGGCCACTTCCGGCAGGTAGGTGTGGGATTGCGGGTCGGTGACGGTGACCGGTTCCAGGCTGCCGTAAACCACGTCGCTGACCGTCAACAGGAACTCTTTGAAGACGAACGGGATATTGATGAACAGCTGTTCTTCAATTTCCACCAGTTGGTCTTCGTCCGGCAGTTCCAGGGGGACGGGTACCGGTTCGTTGGCTTCTCGGAGTTGTTCGATGACTTCTTCCACGGCCTGGGTCCTCTTTGCTCTATGGCGCGGTTGTTTGACGGCGGTTTATACAGTAGCTCGCTATAAGTGCAATCGTGAAATGCAAAACCCCGACCTGAGTCGGGGTTTTGCCTTACAGCTGTGACAGCAGAATGAATCAGCCGTTCTGGCGGATACCTGCCACCAGCCATGGCTGGTTGTCGCCCTGGGCGCGTTCCATGTTCCAGCTTTCGCTGAACACTTCGCCCTGGTCGAAGCGCGAGGTCTTCGATACACCGCTGAAGGTCAGGGTGGCGATGGTCTTGTCGGCACGGTCATCCACACCTTCAAGTTGCACTTGCAGGTTGTCGATGTAGGTGGACTGGAAGCTGTCGCCCAGATCGGCACGTTCCTGTTTCAGGAACTGCAGCATCTGCGGGGTGACGAACTCGGCAATCTTGTCCATTTCGTTGGCGTCCCAGTGTTGCTGCAGGGACTGGAAGTGATTGCGCGCCGCTTCAATGAAGCGCTCTTCGTTGAACCAGGCCGGAGCGTTGATCACCGGACGCGCGGCAGGTGCTGCCGAGCCACCGAAGATCGAACCGCCAGCCGGTTGCTGAGGCTCGAAAGCTTCACGCTGCATCGGTGCGTGACCCGCTGGAGCGAACTGCTCCTGCTGCTTGCGACGGCGAGCGGCGATAAAGCGGAAGATCACAAAGGCGATGACCGCCATGATCAGGATGTCGAAGATCTGCATGCCCTGGAAGCCGTCACCCATGAACATGGAGGCCAGCAGGCCACCGGCTGCGATGCCAGCCAGAGGGCCGAGCCAGCGCGAAGCACCACTAGCCTTGGCCGCGGCACCTGCAGCTCCGGCTGCGCCAGCGGTGGCTGCAGCGGCAGGAGCGCCCGGAGTGGTTGGCGCCGCCTGGCGAGTTTGGTGGGTCGGGGCAGCGCCGGCGCTTTTGCCGCCACCGAAGCGCTTGGCGTTGGCGTCGAGGCTCATCGTCAGGCCGATGCACAGCGCCATGGCGATGCTAAGAAAACGTTTCATAAAGGGGGTTCCCATTTGTGGATGGCACGCGCGCCATATTGCACAGGTCAAGTGTCAGTGGCGAGCGGCATAATGTTTCGGGCTTTTGCCTGAAAGGCTTGATTCAGCACTGTCCGCAATCATGCTCGCCGATGGGTTTTTGGTCTGTAAGGACGTGGTTTTGGTTCAATCCCCAAGCCGAGCAGCGACGCATTGCCAGCAGTACCACGCCAGCGCTGATCAGGGCGATTTCTGCGCTGACCTGTAGCAGCCGGCTTGCTGGCGAAGAGGTTCTTCACCAGCAAGATTCGCTGGCAAGCCAGCGCCTGCGGATCGTCTGCGGTTAGATGGCTTCCAGCTTGGCGTAGCCGAGCATCAGCCATTTGCTGCCTTCACTGAAGTTGACCTGGACCCGGGCCTGGGCGCCGGCACCTTCGAAGTTGAGGATCACTCCGTCGCCGAAGACCGAATGGCGCACGGCCTGACCCAGGCTCAGGCCGGTGTCCGGAATCTCGCTGCCACCGAACAGGCTGCTGGTGCTTTGCGACTGGCCGCCACCGAAAGGCCGGCTGACGCTGTTGGACAGGCGCACTTCCTGGATCAGCCCTTTGGGCACCTCGCGTACGAAGCGCGACACCTTGTTGTAGGTTTCGCTGCCATATAGACGACGGGTCTCTGCATAGGTCATCACCAGGTTCTGCATGGCCCGGGTAATGCCCACGTAGGCCAGGCGCCGTTCTTCCTCAAGGCGGCCGGGTTCTTCCAGGCTCATCTTGTGGGGGAACAGGCCTTCTTCCATGCCCACCAGGAACACGTAGGGGAACTCCAGGCCCTTGGCGCTGTGCAGGGTCATCAGTTGCACGCTGTCTTCGTGCTCGTCGGCCTGGGTATCGCCGGCTTCCAGGGACGCGTGGCCGAGGAAGGCCGCCAGGGGCGACAGGTCCTCGTCTTCTTCGGTGTTCTCGAAGTTGCGCGCGGCGCTCACCAGTTCCTCAAGGTTTTCCACCCGAGCCTGGCCTTTCTCGCCTTTTTCCGCTTCGTGGTAGGCGATCAGCCCCGACTGCTCGATCACCGTCTGGGTCATCAGGTGCAGGGGCATTTCCTGGGTCTTGGCCGCCAGGTTCTCGATCAGCTCGATGAAAGCGCCGAGGGCGCCGGCCGCACGACCGGTGAGGCCTTTATTGGCCACCAGTTGGCGCATGGCTTCCCACATCGACACATCGCTGTGGCGTGCGTGTTCGCGGATGGCTTCGACGGTCTTTTCGCCGATGCCCCGGGCTGGAACGTTGATCACCCGTTCCAGGGCTGCGTCGTTGCCCCGGCCTTCCAGCAAGCGCAGGTAAGCCATGGCGTTCTTGATCTCGGCCCGTTCGAAGAAGCGCTGACCGCCATAGATGCGGTACGGAATGCGCTCGCGCAGCAGCGCTTCTTCCAGCACCCGGGACTGGGCGTTGGAGCGGTAGAGAATGGCGATGTCGCTGCGGGCCAGGCCGGTTTTCAGCGCGCTCTCGATGGTTTCCACGACATAGCGGGCTTCATCGTGCTCGTTGAAGGCGGCGTACAGGTTGATGGCTTCGCCGTCGCCGCCATCGGTCCACAGCTCCTTGCCCAGGCGCCCGGTGTTGTTGGCGATCAGGGCGTTGGCAGCCTTGAGGATGCCGGCGGTGGAGCGGTAGTTCTGCTCCAGGCGGATCACTTCGGTGTCCGGGAAGTCGGCGGAATACTGATGGATGTTCTCGATCTTCGCTCCACGCCAGCCGTAGATCGACTGGTCGTCGTCGCCCACCACCATCAGGCTGTCGCCACCCTGGGCCAGTAGCCGCAGCCAGGCGTATTGCACGGCGTTGGTGTCCTGGAACTCGTCCACCAGCACGTGGCGGAAGCGCTTCTGGTAGTGCGCCAGCAGGCCCGGGTGGTCGCGCCACAGGTCCAGGGCGCGCAGCAGCAGTTCGGAGAAGTCGATGACTCCGGCGCGCTGGCAAGCAGCCTCGTAGGCCTCATAGATGCCGCGCATGGTGGCCAGGAAAAGATCGCCGCTGGCCTGGATATGTTGCGGCCGCAGGCCTTCGTCTTTCTGACCGTTGATGAACCACTGGGCCTGGCGGGCCGGCCAGCGCTGCTCATCCAGGCCCAGCTCACGGATCACCCGCTTGACCAGGCGTTGCTGGTCGTCGCTGTCGAGAATCTGGAAGGTCTGGCTCAGGCCGGCTTCCTGCCAGTGGGCTCGCAGCAGGCGGTGCGCCAGGCCGTGGAAGGTGCCGACCCACATGCCCGCCGGGTTGATGCCCAGCAATTGTTCGATGCGGTGGCGCATCTCGGCGGCGGCCTTGTTGGTGAAGGTCACCGACAGGATCGAGTGGGGCGAGGCGTTCTCGACCTGGATCAACCAGGCGATACGGTGCACCAGCACTCGGGTTTTGCCGGAGCCAGCACCGGCCAGGACCAACTGACGACCCACGGAGGCAGCTACGGCCTGGCGTTGGGCATCGTTGAGGGAGTTCAACAGGAGGGAGAGATCATCGCGCATCGGGGCATTCTAGGGGGCCGCGTCACCCCGGGCAAACCCGGCATTGCATTAGCCGATAAAACAACGGCCGGGGACGACCGGTTGGTCACAGGCCGCAGCCATTGGTGTCTCTCGCGCGCACACTTGCACGGCGGATTACGGAGGGATTTGTTTTATCGATTTTATGATCCAGAGCAGTTTGGCTCGAGCTTGTGCTTGTGTATGCTCCGCCGACGTTTCGGGCTCTACATTATAAGAATACTGCCTATGACACTTAACCCCGACCCGTCCGGGCCCTTCATGGCGCCGGGGGGCATCCGCCAGCATTACGCCGTCGAGATGGCAGTGGAGCGTACGCGCCTGCTGTATCAGGGCTCGCTGCTGCCGACCCTTTTCATGCTGCTCAACGGTCTGGTGTGCACCTGGTTGCTCTGGAGTCCGGCGCGCTATCTGTTGCTCAGCGTGTGGATGGTCTGGCTGCTGGCCCTGGTGGCCTTGCGGGTGATCCAGGTGGCGGCGTTCGACTCGGCGATTCCCAGTCGCCAGGCGCAGCCCATCTGGCAGCGCATGTTTCTTCTGGGGTCGGCGGTCAGTGGCCTGACCCTGGCCTGCGCCGGCATCGCCCTGGTGCCCACCGACAGCTTTTTGCAGCAGGCCTGGGTTTTCGGCCTGATCGGCGCGGCGATTCTTTCCGCCAGCGTGGCCTACGCGGTCAGCCTGCAGGCTTTTCTCTCCTTCACATTGCCCTGCCTGTTGCCGGCCATCGCCTATCTGTTCTGGGGCGGAGACGATCAGCAGCGCGGCTGGGGCTGGCTTGGGCTGATTCTCCTGGTATCCCTGAGCGTTGTGGCCTGGCAGGTCAACCGCCTGATTCAGCGAGGCCTGTTGCGGCGCTTTCAGAATCAGGCGCTGATCGAGCATCTGCAGGATGCCCAGAGCCGCGGCAGCCAGCTCAACCGCGAGCTGGCCCGTGAGATCGAACAGCGCCGACGGGCCGAAGAACAATTGCGTGAAGCCCAGGCGGGACTGGAGCAGCGGGTGGCCCAGCGCAGCCTGGAACTGGACCAGGCCAACCAGGCCCTGAGCAAGAGCGAGGCGCGCCTGGCCCTGGCCCTGAATGCCAGCGAGCTGGGACTTTGGGACTGGAACCTGCAGACCGACGAAATCCATCACACCCAGATCAAGGAACTGTTTGGCCTGGAGCCCGAAGACGTCACCGCGATGCTCAGCCATCTCAAGCCGCGCCTGCACCCCGAGGATTTGCCGCTGCTCAAACGTGCCCTGGTGGAGCATCTCAAGGGCCGCAGCGAGGATTACCAGGTCGAGTACCGGGTGCGCCATGGCGACGGCCATTGGGTGTGGATCGAGGACCGGGGCAGGGCGGTGGAACGCAGTCCTGGTGGAAGGGTGTTGCGCATGGTGGGCACGCGGCGGGATATCAGCGCCGACAAGGAAGTGGAGGTGCAGCGCAATCTGGCGGCGACAGTGTTCGAGGCGGCCAGTGAAGGCATCGTCATCCTCGACCCCGAGTACGCCCTGATCGCCGCCAATCAGGCCTTCAGCCAGGTCACGGGCTATCAGATCGAGGACATGCTCGGGCGCAATGTGGTGGAACTGTCCTGTAGCCGCGATGCCCGCCGGCATTACCCGTTGATTCATCAGGCCCTGGAGCAGCACGGCAGTTGGCAGGGCGAGCTGGTGGAGACCCGCAAGAACGGCGAGCTCTATCCGCAATGGCTGCAATTGAATGTAGTGCGGGATAAACGAGGGAAAATCCGCCACATCGTGGGCTTCTTCGCCGATCTCTCGGCTCGGCGCGAGTCCGAGGAGCGCATGCGCTACCTCACTCACTACGATGAACTCACCGGGCTGGCCAACCGTTCCCTGTTTCGCGAGCGCCTGGGCGAGGCCCATCAACGGGTACGCCAGGGCGGCCGCAGCCTGGCCTTGCTGCACATCAATCTGGATCGCTTCAAGTTGCTCAACGACAGCCTCGGCCATGAAGTGGCCGACCAGTTGCTGCAGAAGATGTCCAGGCGACTGGTCAATGCCCTGCCGGAGGCCGACACCATCGCCCGGCTGTCCGGGGATGAGTTCGCTGTGTTGTTCGACGCCTACGGCAGCCTGTCGAGCCTGACGCGGGTGGCGACCCGGCTGCTGAGCAAGCTGCGCCTGCCGATCACCGTCGATGGCCATGAATTGGTGGTCAGCGCCTCCATGGGCATCAGCATGCTGCCGGACAGCGCCCGGGAGATTGCTGCTTTGGTCAGTCAGGCGAACATGGCCATGGCCCACGCCAAGCACCTGGGCGGCAACAACTTCCAGTTCTACACCGAGAGCCTGCAGGCCAGCACCCTGGAGCGTCTGCAACTGGAGAACCAGCTGCGCAAGGCCATCGAAGAAGGCCAGTTGATGGTGTTCTACCAACCCAAGCTGTGCCTGGCCACGGGCCGGCTGAATGCTGCCGAAGCCCTGGTGCGCTGGGATCACCCGACCATGGGTCGGGTGCCGCCGGGGGACTTCATCGGCCTGGCGGAAGAGACCGGGCTGATCGGGCCCATCGGCGAATTTGTGTTGCGCCAGGCCTGCCGCCAAGCCTGCGACTGGCAGCGCCAGGGGCTGGAGCCGATTCGGGTGTCGGTCAACCTGTCGGTGTATCAACTGCGCCAAGGCAAGCTGGTGAGCCTGGTGCGCCAGGTATTGGAAGAAACCGGCCTTGCGCCGCATTTCCTGGAGCTGGAGCTGACTGAAAGCCAGCTCCTGGACAGCGTCGAGCACATCATCGCGACCTTCCAGCAACTGCGTGATCTGGGAGTGAAGCTGGCCATCGACGACTTCGGCACGGGCTACTCGTCCCTGAGCTACCTCAAGCGCATTCCGGTGGACTACGTGAAGATCGACCAGGCCTTTATCCGTGGCCTTGCCGAAGGTGGCGAGGACGCGGCGATTACCCGGGCAATCATTGCCATGGCGCACGGGCTATCGCTGAAAGTGGTGGCCGAGGGGGTCGAGGACCCGGCGCAGTTGACCTTCCTGCGGGCCGAGCACTGCGATGAAGTGCAGGGCTACCTGATCAGTCGTCCGGTGAATGCCGAAGCGCTCGCGCAGCTGTTGCAGGCCCAGTCTGGCTAGTGGGCGGCGACGCCAGCCACAACGGCTACATAAGTCGTACCCGGCTGAAAATGGGGGGCAGGCCGGCAAATTGATGATGCATTGAACAGGCAAAAAGACGATTCCTGTAGTATAACTACAAGCTTGCTACATCCCCGGCGTCAGCCAATAACAATGAGTCCAGCCCTTTGAACCTGTTGCAGCACATCGCCCAGTCACGTCATTTGTTACGCAAATCGGAACTCAAGGTCGCCGATCACGTGCTCCTTGATCCTGCGGCCGTGATGCACAGTTCCATGGCGGACCTGGCCCACAGCGTGGGCATCAGCGAACCGACCATCGTGCGTTTCTGTCGGGCCATCGGTTGCTCCGGTTTTCAGGACTTGAAGCTCAAGTTGGCCCAGAGCCTTGCCGCCGGTGCCAGCTTTGGCCAGTTCGCGATCCATGAAGACGATTCTGTCGCTGACTACAGCCTGAAGATCTTCGACACCACCCTGCACACCCTGATGGAAGTTCGCGAGAAGCTCGATCCGGTGGCCCTGCAGCAGGCGGTGACCGCCATGTCCCAGGCCCAGCGTGTGGAGTTCTACGGCTTTGGCGCGTCGGGCGCGGTGGCGGCGGATGCCCAGCACAAGTTCTTCCGCCTGCTGCTGACTGCGGCGGCCTATTCCGACCCGCACATGCAGGCGATGTCGGCGGTGACCTTGAAGCCTACCGACGTGGCCATCTGTATTTCCCAGTCCGGGCGCTCCAAGGACCTGCTGATCACCGCCAATCTGGTGCGTGAAAGCGGCGCCTCGCTGATCACCCTGTGTCCGAGCCAGACGCCGTTGGCCGAGCTGTCCACGGTCAACCTGGCTATCGATGTGCACGAAGACACCGAGATCTATACCCCGCTGACCTCGCGTATCGCCCACCTGGTGGTGATCGACGTGCTGGCCATGGGTGTGGCCATGGCCCGCGGGCCGAGCCTGGTGAACCACCTCAAGAGCGTCAAGCGCAGTCTGCGCAGCCTGCGTCTGTCGCCCAAGTCGGTCAAAGCCCTGGACGACTGAGTCTCTCTGGCCGGTGATGAGGCCTCTGGGTTGTGCATCGCGCTGACGGACGCCTTCGCTGGCAAGCCAGCTCCTACAGATAGGTAGGCGCTGCGAATGTTCATCGTCCTGTAACCGACCCGCCGCCAAACCGTAACCGCCGACGTCCATCGTGAAGCTCCCGTACTCGCATTGGGAGACTCGAAATGGCCCGGCCTTACGAAGAGAGCAACAGCGCAGTCAAGACCCGTCGTCAGCAGGAAGACCAGCGCCGCATGGAATTTCGTCGTGCGATCGAACACCGCTTCGAGCTGCGTCAGTTGCAGCAGCAAATCAACGATTACCCCGAGCTTGAGGCCGTCAATTACTGGCAGGCGGCACCCGCGGCTTCCCGTCGAAGCGTTCAACCAGCCCGCTGATCTGCACGCGTTCGCTGCGGATGAATCCCAGGAACGCATGCGCTACCGGTGACAGGCGTTTGGCTTTGGCCTGCACCAGGCACCAGCTGCGAAGCAATGGCAGCTCTTCGACCGGCAACTCGATCAAGCCGCCGGTCGCCAACTCAAGGTTCAGGGCGTGGCGCGTCAGCAAGGCCACGCCCAGACCCGCCCGCACGCACTCGCGCTGAGCTTCCGCCGACGACACTTCGAGGATCTGGGTGAAGTGCACGCGCTTCTCCTTGAAGTACTCCTCGCAGGCCAGGCGCGTGCCTGAGCCCGGCTCGCGCAGCACCAGTGTGTAGGGCTCCAGGTCCTGCAGGCGCAGCGGACCCATGTGGCTCAGGGGATGATCCGGCGGCGCCACGGCGACGATGGGGTTGTTGAGGAAGGGCAGGAACTCCAGCTCCATGTCCTGGGGCACCATGGACATGATCACCAGGTCATCGCGGTTGTCCGAGAGGCGGCGGATCACCTGGGCGCGGTTGACCACCGTCAGTTGCAGGTGGACTTCCGGATGCTGGCGCTTGAAGGCGGCAAACAGGTGCGGGACGAAGTACTTGGCGCTGGATTCCACCGCCAGCTTGAGCTGGCCCTGCAGCGAGCCCTGCATGTCCGAGAGCTGCATGTCGAGGTTTTCCAGGCGCCCGAAGATGTCCCGACTGGCACGTTGCAGGGCCTCGGCGGCTTCGGTCATGTAGAGCTTCTTGCCCACGTAATCGAACAGTGGCTGGCCGATCAGCTCCTCCAGCTGACGGATCTGCAGGCTGACCGCGGGCTGGGTGAGATTCATTTCTTCGGCGGCGCGGCTGTAGGAGCGTAGATCGCAGACTTCATTGAAAATCTGCAACTGACGTAATGTCAGTCTCATCAAGGACTTACGCATTTTTCAGTGCTCGCGCCAAGGGCTGGTAGCACAACTATAAGTCTTTACTTATGCCCAACCCAATAATTATTGATTTTTGTTAATCCCTCTGCAGAGCTAGTGTGACGCGGCGACTGACTTGAAACATTTGGTCACGCGCCGACTCGGTCTAGCGGGTCGTTTGTTCCAACGGCTCAAGGGAACCTCCAAGTGATAAAAAAGATCCTGATCGCCAACCGTGGTGAGATCGCCGTACGAATCGTGCGTGCCTGCGCCGAGATGGGCATCCGTTCGGTAGCGATCTTCTCCGACGCTGATCGCCATGCCCTGCATGTAAAGCGTGCGGATGAGGCCCACAGCATTGGCGCCGAGCCGCTGGCCGGCTACCTGAACCCCCGCAAGCTGGTGAACCTGGCGGTGGAAACCGGCTGTGATGCCTTGCATCCCGGCTATGGTTTCCTTTCGGAAAACGCCGAACTGGCGGACATCTGCGCCGAACGTGGAATCAAATTCATTGGCCCGTCGGCGGAAGTCATCCGCCGCATGGGCGACAAGACCGAAGCCCGTCGCAGCATGATCAAGGCCGGCGTGCCGGTGACCCCAGGCACCGAAGGCAACGTCGCGGATATCCACGAAGCCCTGACTGAAGGCGACCGCATCGGCTACCCGGTGATGCTCAAGGCCACCTCCGGTGGTGGCGGCCGCGGCATTCGTCGCTGCAACAGCCGTGAAGAGCTGGAGCAGGCGTTCCCCCGAGTGATTTCCGAAGCCACCAAGGCTTTCGGTTCGGCGGAAGTGTTCCTGGAAAAGTGCATCGTCAATCCCAAGCACATCGAAGCGCAGATCCTCGGCGACAGCTTTGGCAACGTGGTGCACCTGTTCGAGCGCGACTGCTCGATCCAGCGCCGCAACCAGAAGCTCATCGAGATCGCCCCGAGCCCGCAACTGACCCCGGAACAGCGCGCCTACATCGGCGACCTGTCGGTGCGAGCGGCCAAGGCCGTGGGCTACGAGAACGCCGGCACCGTGGAGTTCCTGCTCGCCGAGGGCGAGGTGTACTTCATGGAGATGAACACCCGGGTGCAGGTGGAACACACCATCACCGAGGAAATCACCGGCATCGACATCGTCCGCGAGCAGATCCGCATCGCCTCGGGCCTGCCACTGTCGGTGAAGCAGGAAGACATCCACCACCGTGGTTTCGCCCTGCAGTTCCGGATCAACGCCGAGGACCCGAAGAACAACTTCCTCCCCAGCTTCGGCAAGATCACCCGTTACTACGCCCCCGGCGGCCCCGGCGTGCGCACCGACACGGCGATCTACACCGGCTACACCATTCCGCCGTTCTACGACTCCATGTGCCTGAAGCTGGTGGTCTGGGCCCTGACCTGGGAAGAGGCGATGGACCGTGGCCTGCGCGCCCTGGACGACATGCGTCTGCAAGGGGTCAAGACCACCGCCGCCTACTACCAGGAAATCCTGCGTAACCCGGAATTCCGTAGCGGTCAGTTCAATACCAGCTTCGTTGAAAGCCATCCGGAACTGACCAACTACTCGATCAAGCGCAAACCCGAAGAGCTGGCCCTGGCCATCGCCGCCGCCATCGCCGCCCACGCAGGCCTGTGAGGAATAAAACAATGTCCAAGAAGATTCATGTAACCGACACCATCCTGCGCGACGCCCACCAATCGCTGCTGGCGACCCGCATGCGCACCGAAGACATGCTGCCGATCTGCGACAAGCTCGACAAAGTCGGCTACTGGTCCCTGGAAGTCTGGGGCGGCGCGACCTTCGACGCCTGCGTGCGCTTCCTCAAGGAAGACCCCTGGGAGCGCCTGCGCCAATTGCGCGCGGCGCTGCCCAACACTCGCCTGCAAATGCTCCTGCGCGGGCAGAACCTGCTGGGCTATCGCCACTACAGCGATGACGTGGTCAAAGCCTTCGTGGCCAAGGCCGCGGTCAATGGCATCGACGTGTTCCGCATCTTCGACGCGATGAACGACGTACGTAACCTGCGGGTGGCGATCGAAGCGGTGAAAGCTGCCGGCAAGCACGCCCAGGGCACCATCGCCTACACCACCAGCCCGGTGCACACCATCGAGGCCTTCGTGGCCCAGGCCAAGCAGATGGAAGCCATGGGCTGCGACTCCATCGCCATCAAGGACATGGCCGGCCTGCTGACCCCTTATGCCACCGGCGAGCTGGTCAAGGCGCTGAAGGCCGAGCTGTCCCTGCCGGTGTTCATCCACTCCCACGACACCGCCGGCCTGGCTGCCATGTGCCAGCTCAAGGCCATCGAGAACGGCGCCGACCATATCGACACCGCCATCTCCAGCTTCGCCTGGGGCACCAGTCACCCGGGCACCGAGTCGATGGTTGCGGCCCTTAAAGGCAGCGAGTTCGACACCGGCCTGGACCTGGAGCTGCTGCAAGAGATCGGCCTGTACTTCTACGCCGTGCGCAAGAAGTACCACCAGTTCGAAAGCGAATTCACCGCGGTCGACACCCGGGTGCAAGTCAACCAGGTGCCGGGCGGGATGATTTCCAACCTGGCCAACCAGTTGAAAGAGCAGGGCGCGCTGAACCGCATGGGCGAAGTGCTGGCCGAGATCCCGCGGGTGCGTCACGACCTGGGCTACCCGCCGCTGGTGACCCCGACCTCGCAGATCGTCGGCACCCAGGCGTTCTTCAACGTCCTGGCCGGCGAGCGCTACAAGACCATCACCAACGAAGTGAAGCTCTACCTGCAAGGCGGCTACGGCAAGGCCCCGGGTCAGGTGGACGAAAACCTGCGGCGCCAGGCCATCGGCAGCGAGGATGTGATCGATGTGCGTCCGGCCGACCTGCTGAAGCCGGAAATGACCAAGCTGCGCGGCGAAATCGGTGCCCTGGCCCATTCCGAAGAAGACGTGCTGACCTACGCCATGTTCCCGGACATCGGACGCAAGTTCCTCGAAGAGCGTGAGGCCGGCACCCTGGTTCCGGAAGCGTTGCTGCCCATCCCCGAAGCCGGTGGCGTCAGCAAGCCGGGCGGTGAAGGCGTGCCTACCGAGTTCGTCATCGACGTCCACGGCGAAACCTACCGCGTCGACATCACTGGCGTCGGGGTCAAGGCCGAAGGCAAGCGCCACTTCTACCTGTCCATCGACGGCATGCCGGAAGAAGTGGTGTTCGAGCCACTCAACGAGTTCGTCGGCGGCGGCACCAGCAAGCGCAAACAGGCCAGCGCCCCGGGCCATGTCAGCACCACCATGCCGGGCAACATCGTCGATGTGCTGGTCAAGGAAGGCGACGTGGTCAAGGAAGGTCAGGCGGTGCTGATCACCGAAGCCATGAAGATGGAAACCGAAGTCCAGGCGGCCGTCGCCGGCAAGGTCGTGGCGATCCACGTGGCCAAGGGCGACCGGGTCAACCCGGGCGAAATCCTCATCGAAATCGAGGGCTGAATTCAGGCCCTCATCTGCAACGGTTTACCTCGGGGGAGCTACGGCTCCCCTTTTTTTTGCTTTTCTGAAGTGTCTTTTAATGCATTTTTTGGGAGGAGTATTTTGTTGGAGTGCATTTTGATGCACTTATAGGCACATTGGCTTGGAAAAACTGCAATATAATGCACGGATGATTGAAGCGGAATGTCTCTTGAA
This sequence comes from Pseudomonas sp. BLCC-B112, assembly GCF_028550695.1. Taxonomy (NCBI): domain Bacteria; kingdom Pseudomonadati; phylum Pseudomonadota; class Gammaproteobacteria; order Pseudomonadales; family Pseudomonadaceae; genus Pseudomonas; species Pseudomonas sp. BLCC-B112. Next base: position 31,195 of record NZ_JAQQGK010000011.1, on the reverse strand, counting down.
GTGCAGCAAATGACAGGTACCCCAATGCTCCGGCTGACGTTGCAGCTCTACGGCGCAGGGGCGTGGGCCGACGCCATGACCCTGAGTTTCGACAACCCTGAAGAGGGCTTTGCCAGCCCTTGCAGCTTTGGTTATGTCCCGCAGTATCTGGTGGACAACCTGGACGCTGTTGCCAGCCCGTTGGGCCGTTCGGTCAGTGCCCAGATACCTCTGGGATGGGAGCCCTGGCGAGAAGACCGTGCACCGGCCTTTCTTTATGACCTGATCGCAACGCCGGCGGCACGCAGCTTTTTGCTCCGACAGATCGGCCATGAGCGACCCGATGGCATGGGCAGCGAGTTGTTCCTCCTGGCCCGAAGCACTGCGGCGCCCATTGGCCATCTGCGGATCAAGGAATCTTTGGCAGGGCTGCACAGGCGTCCGGCCCTGGGCTTCACCCGGGAACAGGTGGTGACCCTGGATAACCGTTTTCTTGAATACGCCCATGAGCAGGCGGCGGCCTTTGGTGGCACGGCGAGCATCGGCGACGAAGCGCCCAAGCTGTTGCTGACAGAAAACCGCGAGGGCTTGTTGTACCCCGATGCGCTGCTCGATGACGCTTGTGCAGCGCGTCACTGGTGGGTGAAGTTCCCCCGTCACCCGGCTTCGCCGAATGCCTGCGACATCCTCAGAAGCGAGTTCCATTACTACCGGGCGCTGCAGCAGCTGGGTATCGAGACCTTCCCGGCGCCTGGGCTGGCGCTGGAAGAGGGGCGGCGGCCAAGCCTGTGGATGCAGCGTTTTGACCGTCGGCTAACGCCCGCCGGAGTCGAGCGTCTGGCGGTGGAGTCGATCTATTCCCTGGCCGGGCTGGTGGGCCATGGGCAGGGCATGCGCCATACCGAGGTCCTGGGGATTCTCGCTGAACTGTGGCGCGCCACCGGCCAGGAGGCGTCGATCCCTGAACTGGTGGCGGACTACCTGCGGCGCGACCTGCTCAACAGGATCCTCGGCAACACCGACAATCATGGCCGCACGCTTGCGGTGGTTCGCACGGATACAGAGGTGCGCCTGGCCCCGATCCATGACCTGGCGCCCAAGGTCATGGATGACGAGGGGATTGCCCGCACCACCAAATGGCCCGGACGCATGGAAGTAGCCGGCGACGTCGATTGGCGCCTGGTGTGTGCCAGCCTCAAGCCGCTGCTCGATCCCGAGGCCGCCCTGACGCGCCTGCGGGCAGATGCCGAACACCTGCGGGCCCTGCCGGACCTGTTGAGTGCCGGCGGCCTGCCCGAAGCCACCTTCAATCATCCGCGCATTCACCTGCGCCACCTGGACCGACGCCTGCAGGAGTGGGGATTGCGATGAGCATGACGCTGGAAGAACGCGGGGCCTTGATCGACCACATCCAGCAGGAGCTGGCGGGCGGTCGCTTGTCGCTTGGCGACGCGGTCAAGCGCCTGCGCACTGAAGTCACGGGGCTGCATCAGAGCCAGTTTGCCCGTATGTGCCGGATTTCCCTGCGCACCCTGATCCATATCGAACACGGTGACGGCAACCCGACCCTCAAGTCATTGAATGCGGTGTTCAAGCCGTTCGGCTTGCAGATGGGGGTGGTGAAGGTGCAGAAGACCAGCCGCGCCCGTTCGCTGCTCGATGAACTTGAGCGCTCGGCAAGAAGCCCGGGTATTCCCGGGCCTTCGACGCTTGCCTGAGCCTTAGCCGCGTTTGGCGTAGCCCTTGCCGTAATGCTTTTCCATCCGTGCCTGGATCAGTTCCAGGCCGATGGACAGCAGCCAGTAGATCAGCGCCGCGGTGCTGAGCATTTCAATGTAGCGGTAGCTGGAGCGGCCGTAGGACTGGGCCAGGAACATCACTTCCCAGACCCCCATCACCGAGATCAGCGACGAGTCCTTGAGCATCGAGATGAACTGGTTGGTGGCCGGCGGAATGATGGTGCGCATGGCCTGGGGCAAGGTCACCTGCCAGAAGATCACGCTGTCGCTCATGCCCAGGGCCAGGGCAGCCTGGCGTTGGCCGTGGGGCACGCCAAGGATGCCGGCACGGAAAATCTCGCTGAGGTAGGCGCCGTAGTTCAGCGACAGGGCGATGATCCCGGCGGTAATGGCGCCCGGCACCACCCCCAGTTGCGGCAGGCCGAGGTAGATCAGCAGGATCTGGATCAGCAACGGCGTGCCGCGAAAGAACGAGGCATAGAAGCTGGCGATGCCGAAGGCCACGGCGCTGGAAGACAGGCGCGCCAGGGCGGTGACAAAGCCCAGCAGCGACGAGGCGACGATGGAGCAGGCGCAGAGGAACAGGGTCAGCGCCGCGCCCTGGAGAAAGCCGCTGGGGGACAGGTGCAGGCCCAGCAGGTTCGGCAGCTTGTCGAGGATGATCGAGAACTTCAGGTCGAAGCTCAGGAAGAAGCTGGCGAACAGCACCAGCAGCGCCGCCCAGGTCAGGTACAGACGAGTGCGAAAGCCCAGCAGACGCTTGAGCAGCGGTTCAGCCACCGGTTGCGGTGGCTGAGGCGGTGGCGTGTAGGCAGTCATTGGCTGATATCGGCGCCGATCCATTTCTGCGACAGCTTGCTCAGGGTGCCGTCCTGCTTCAACTGGGCGAAGACTTCACGCACCTTGGCGTTCCACTGGGCATCGCCTTTCTCGATGGCCACCGAGTTGGGCTCGGCGTACAAGGCCTCGCCGGCCAGCTTGAAGCGCGCATCCTGGGTCAGCCGCGGCTGGGCGGTGACCAGGTTGGTGAGGATCGCATCCAGGCGCACGCCCGGGCCCAGGCCGAGGTCCTGGAAGGCCACGTTGTCGGTGTCGTAGGGGGCGATCTGTACGTTCTCGAAGGGGTATTGCAGGTGGGTGTCCTCGGCGCCTTCGATCACCAGGTTCTTGTTCAGGTAGCTCTCGTAGCTGGAGGCGGCGGTCAGGCCGACCTTCTTGTCGCTCAGGTCCTTGGCGCTGTGGATACGATCATCCTTGGCGTTGACCACAATCACCGCCGGCGAGGCGTAGTACTGCACCGGGAAGTCGAAGACTTCGGCGCGGGCCTTGCTCGGGGTCATGGAGCAGATGCAGATGTCGTAGCGTCCGCTCCAGCGTCCCGCGGCGATCACATCCCAGGACGGTGTTTCCAGGCGCAGCTTGACGCCGAGCTTGTCGGCCACGGCCTTGGCCACGTCGACATCGAAGCCGTCCAGCTGGTTCTGGTCATTGAGGAACGAGAAGGGCGGGTAGCTTTCCATCAGCACTCCGACCAGCTCCTTTTTCTGCTCGATACGCTCCAGGGTGGCGCCGGCGAAGGCTTGGGAAGAGGCGGTAAGCAGGGTCAGGCCGAGGGCCAGCAGCGGTTTGAAATTCATCGGAATCCTGACTGAAAAAGAGTTGTTATTAACCGAATGGTGCGTATTTAATAGTTATAAGAACGACTCCGGTAGTGAGTTATTTTCATAAGCATATGAGTAAAAAGCATATGGGCGCAGGTAGCACGGTAATTCTGGATGGCGGTATGGGTCGTGAGTTGCAGCGCCGTGGTGCGCCGTTCCGGCAGCCCGAGTGGTCAGCCCTGGCGTTGAGCGAGGACCCTCAGGCGGTGGAGGCGGTGCATGCGGCCTATATCGCCAGCGGTTCCAACGTGATCACCAGCAACAGCTACGCCGTGGTGCCTTTCCACATCGGTGAAAAGCGTTTTGCCGCCGAAGGCCAGGCCCTGGCGGCCCTGGCCGGTGAGCTGGCGCGCCGCGCAGTAGAGGCCTCCGGCAAGCCGGTGCGGGTGGCGGGTTCGTTGCCGCCGCTGTTCGGTTCCTATCGCCCGGACCTGTTCGATGCGTCCCGGGTCGAGGAAGTGCTGAGCCCACTGGTTAAAGGGCTGGCGCCTTTCGTGGACCTGTGGCTCGCAGAAACCCAAAGCTCGATTGCCGAGGCGCGGGCCATCCACGCCGGACTGCCCAAGGACGGCAAGCCGTTCTGGCTGTCCTTCACCCTCAAGGACGAAGAGGTCGATGAAGTGCCGCGCCTGCGTTCCGGCGAGCCGGTGGCTGAAGCGGCGGCGGTGGCGGCGCAGTTGGGCGTGCAGACCCTGCTGTTCAACTGCAGCCAGCCGGAAGTGATTGGTGCGGCGGTGGATGCCGCTCGCGAGACCTTCGAGCGCCTGGGGGTGCAGATCCATATCGGCGTGTACGCCAACGCCTTCCCGCCGCAGCCCGAGGATGCCACCGCCAACGACGGCCTGTGCCCCCTGCGGGAAGACCTGGACCCGCCGGGTTATCTGCAATGGGTGGCGGACTGGCACCAGCGCGGTGCCAGCCATGTCGGCGGGTGCTGCGGCATTGGGCCGGAGCATATTGCTGTGCTGGCGCAGAAGCTGGGCTGACCCCTGTAGCCGCTGCCGCAGGCTGCGCCAAGGTCCGCAGGACCTTCCGCGGCCTTCAACGGCGGCGCCCGCTGCGTCGGAGTGCCGCCCAGCCCGGTCGCAGCCTGCGGCAGCGGCTACAGGTCTTCTGCCAGGCCGGGTTCACCGCTCCCTTGTAGGCGCCGGCTTGCCGGCGAAAACCACGGTTACCCGCGACACTCCGCCAGCGACTTGAGCTGCCCCGCGCCGCTCTGGTTCTCATCGCTGAGCCATTGCTCGAACCCTTTGGCAATCACCGGCCATTCCCCATCCAGGATCGAGAACCACGCGGTATCGCGGTTCTGCCCCTTGGCCACCATGTGCTGGCGGAACACCCCCTCGAAGCTGAAACCCAAACGCTCGGCGGCATAGCGCGAGCGGGCGTTGGCGTTGTTGCACTTCCATTCCAGGCGCCGGTAGCCCAGGGCGAAAGCTTCCTTGGCCAGCAGGTACACCGCCTCGGTGCTCTTGGGTGAGCGCTGCATCGGTGCGCCGAAAGTGACGTGGCCGATCTCGATGCGGCCCTGGGCCGGGACGATGGACATCAGGCTGATCAGGCCCTGGGCCTGGCCACTGGCGCGGTCGATCACGGTGAAGAAATACGGGTCACTGGCAAGGGCGTGGTTACCGAGCCAGGCATCGAACGCCGCACGCTCGGGGAAGGGGCCATAAGGCAGGTAGTTCCACAGCACGGGGTCGGCGCCGGGGCCTTGCAGCACCTGGAACAGCTCATCGCCATGGCGCACCGGGTCGAGCCTTTCCAAACGGATGAAACGCCCTTCAAGCAGGGTGGCCGAAGGGGCGGGGACGCCTTTCCAATCGGCGAGAGAAATCGACATGCAGTGGCTCCTTGCGGGTTCAGAGGGGTTTGCGGAACTGGATAAAGCCCGGGCGCTCGGCGATGCGCTCGTAGAGCTGGATGGCCGTAGCATTGGTTTCGTGGGTCAGCCAATGCACCTTGGCGCAGCCGTCCTGTTTCGCCTGGGCGTAGACGAACTCGATCAGCTGGCGGCCGACGCCGGTGCCGCGCTGGTCCGGGGTCACCAGCAGGTCTTGCAGGTAGCAGGAATTCTCGATGCTCCAGTTGGAGCGGTGGTAGATGAAATGCACCAGGCCCACGGCGCGCTCGCCGTCCCAGGCCAGGGCCGCGTGGGTCGGTTCGCGGGCATCGAGGAAGCGCTGCCAGGTGCTCTGGGTCACGGCGTCCGCCAGTTCGGTTTCGTAGAAGCGCAGGTAGGCCTGCCACAACGGCAGCCAGGCGGCGTGGTCGGCGGTGGTAACCGGGCGGATCTGGATCTGGCTCATGAAAGCTCCTTTATTGTTCTGGGCGGGCACTCAGCCCATCAGTTGCGACAGGTGTTGGTCACGCGGGTCGGCGCTGGCCGCCAGACCGTCGCGGACCCCGGCAATATCTTCGGCATTGCGGTTCTGGCTGAGCTTGCGCTTGCCCTCCAGGCGCTGGATCGGCAGGGCGAAACCGACAATCGCTTTGAGCATGCCGTCGATGTAGTCGGCCGGGGCATCGGCCACCTTCCACGGTTGCGGGCGACCGGCCTCGTGACGCTCGGTCAGGCCCTCGACCACCTGCAGCAGCCGCTGCGGGTCGGTGAAGACCTCTGGCTGGCCATAGGCGTGCACCGCCACGTAGTTCCAGGTGGGCACCACTTTGCCGTGTTCGGCCTTGCTCGGATAGAACGAAGGACTGATATAGGCATCCTCGCCCATGAAGATCAGCAACGCTTCGGCGCCACTGGCGAGCTCGGCGCACTGTGGGTTGGCCTTGGCCAAGTGTCCGTAGAGGGTGCCATTGGCCCCCTGTTCGGGGTCCAGCAGCAGTGGCACGTGGCTAGCCTGCAGGCCCAGGGCGCCCCAGGTCACCAGGGTCGCCAGGCGGCTGTGCTGGATCACGCCTTGCAGGCGGGAGAGGTCTTCATCGACGAAAGCGCGCGGTAGGTACATGGAAAAAATCCTTGGCGAGTGGCTGCATCCTAGGCAGGCTAATGGTTCGTTGTAAGAGCCATCTTTGGTCTATTTTGTGGGTCCAATCCCTGGGGCGCCTCGATGAACAGTGCTTTGCCTCCGCTGTCTTTCAACCCTGCCGGGATCGAGCTGGATCGCCGCCAGGGCCTCAGCCGCCAGCTGTACCAGGCCCTGCGCCTGCGGGTGCTGGACGGGCGCCTGGCCAGCGGCACGCGCCTGCCGGCCAGCCGTGATCTGGCGGCGGCATTGGGGATTTCCCGCAACAGCGTGGTGCGCGCCTATGACCAGCTGTATGCCGAGGGTTTTATCGAAGGCCGGGTCGGCGATGGCACCTACGTGGCCCAATTGCCAGAAACCCGCTTACCCATCAAAAAACTATCCACAAAAGTATCCACAGGGTTGTCAACAGGCTTACCCACAGGTTTATCCACAAATTCGACCGAAATAACTGGTGATGCATCCAGTAAAGTTATCCACAGCAGTGGTGTGCAGCGCCTGCAAAAGCATCATCTGAGCACGCCGCCCAGTGGCCCGCCGCGGGCTTTTCGGGTCGGCGTGCCGGCTTTCGATCTGTTCCCGTTCGAGGTCTGGGCCAAGCTGAATGCGGCTTTCTGGCGCAGGCCGGACCTGCGTCAGCTGTGCTACGGCGATTCCGCTGGCGATTCGCGACTGCGCAGCCTGATCGCCGCTTACCTGCGCAGTGCCCGTGGGCTGCAATGCAGCGCTGAACAAATTGTGATCACCAGTGGCGCGCAACAGGGCATCAGCCTTTGTGCACAGCTGCTGGTGGAGCCCGGCGACAGCGTGGCTGTGGAAAACCCCGGCTATCGGGCGGCCGGTCACGCCTTCGCCGTAGCCGGGGCACAGTTGCAGGGCGTGGCGGTGGATCAGGAGGGCATCGACTGCCGTCAGCTGGAGCAGTTGCCCAACTGCCGCCTGGCCTATGTCACCCCGTCCCACCAGTACCCCACGGGGGTGATCATGAGCCTGGCCCGGCGCCTGGAGCTGCTGGCCTGGGCCGAGCGCAGCGGCGGCTGGATCGTCGAGGACGACTACGACGGCGAGTACCGCTACAGCGGCGCGCCCCTGGCCCCCCTGGCGGCGCTGGACCGGCAGGGCCGGGTGATCTACGTCGGCACCTTCGGCAAGGTGGCGTTCCCGGCCTTGCGCCTGGGCTACCTGGTGCTGCCGCCGAATCTGGTGCAGGCCTTCGCCCAGCGCCGGGCGGTGGACGTGCGCCACTCCGAGGTCAGCACCCAGGCGGTGATGGCCGAGTTCATGGCCGCCGGGCATTTCCAGCGGCATATCCGGCGCATGCGCCGGGCCGCCCTGAGCCGGCGCAATACCTTGCTCGCCGGCTGGCCCGAGGCGATTCCAGGCGTCGGACCGCTGCCCACGGTGGCCGCCGGGTTGCACCTGACAGTGCGCGTGGACAGCCTGGCCCGGGAGCAGCAACTGCTGGAGCAGGCGGCCAGTGTCGATGTCGAGGTCAACGGCTTGAGCACTTACTGGTTGCCGGAAACCCTGTTGCCCGAGGACCAACGGGCTGGGCTGGTGCTGGGCTTCGCCGCGGTGCCTGAGGCCGATATCCAGGCCGCCCTGGGCCGCCTGCGCCAGGCCTGGCGGGTCTGACGGGTTATACTCGCGGCCATTTCCCTGCCCGAGAAGCCTCATGAGCCAGACCCTCCCCGTGGCCCCGCAACGCATGTTCGGCGCCCCCCTGTTCGCCTTGCTGCTACTGGTGGCCGGCGCCCTGTTCCTGCAGACCCAGGTGGGTGCGCGACAGGTGCTGCTGTTGCTGCTGGGTGCCGCCCTGGGGCTCACCCTGTACCACGCCGCCTTCGGTTTCACCTCGGCCTGGCGGGTGTTTATCCGTGATCGGCGCGGTGCTGGCCTGCGCGCGCAGATGGTCATGCTGGCCCTGGCGGTGTTGCTGTTCTTCCCGGCGCTGGGGGCGGGCAGCCTGTTCGGCCAGCCGGTGGTGGGGCTGGTGGCGCCGGCCGGGGTGTCGGTGATCTTCGGTGCCTTCATTTTCGGCATCGGCATGCAACTGGGGGGCGGTTGCGCCTCGGGCACCCTGTTCACCGTCGGCGGCGGCAATGCGCGGATGCTGGTGACCCTGGCGTTCTTCATCTGCGGCTCGCTGATTGCCACCCATCATGTGGACTGGTGGTTTGCCTTGCCGTCGCTGCCACCGATCTCCATCGTCCAGAGCTTCGGCGTCGGCCCGGCCCTGGGCTTGAGCCTGTGCCTGTTCGCGCTGATCGCCTTGCTCACCCAGACCCTGGAAAAACGCCGCTACGGCAGCCTCGAAGCCCCGGTCACCAGCCAGCACCAGGGCTGGCGCCGACTGTTGCGCGGTCCCTGGCCGCTGGTCTGGGGCGCGGTGGCCCTGGCCTTGCTCAACTTTGCCACCCTGGCCCTGGCCGGGCGCCCATGGGGCATCACCTCGGCCTTTGCCCTGTGGGGCGCGAAAGTCGCCAGTGGCTTGGGCGTAGACGTGGGCAGTTGGGTGTTCTGGCAGGGCGCGGCGAACGCCAAGGCCCTGGCCGCCCCGGTGTGGCAGGACATCACCAGCGTCATGGACATCGGCATCGTCCTGGGGGCCTTGCTGGCAGCGGGACTGGCGGGACGTTTTGCCCCCAACCTGAGAATCCCCACCCGTTCCCTGGTGGCGGCGGTGATTGGCGGGCTGCTGCTGGGCTACGGTTCGCGCCTGGCCTATGGCTGCAACATCGGCGCCTACTTCAGCGGCATCGCCTCCGGCAGCCTGCATGGCTGGCTGTGGCTGGTGGCGGCCTTTATCGGCAACGGCGTCGGCGTGCGCCTGCGCCCCTGGTTCTTCGCCGAAGAGCGCACGCCCCAAGGCCTCACGGGCTGCTAAACGCCGCGGTGCAGGAGTCGGCTTGCCGGCGCAGCAGACAGCGCGGTCTATCACTGACCGCGCGCCCATCGTCCGCCGGATCAGGTCCCGGACTTGATCTTGGTCCAGGCCCGGGTCCGCGCCCGCTCTGCATCACGGGGCAGCGGTTGCAGCGTGTACAGGGTGCTCATCGCCGCTTCCGTCGGATACAGGTTGGGGTTGTTGCGGATCGAAGGGTCCACCAGTCCGGTAGCGTCCTTGTTCGGGTTGGGGTAACCGACAAAGTCGCTGACCGGGGCGATCACCTGAGGTTGCAGCAGGTAGTTGATGAAGGTGTAGGCATCTTCCGGGTTCTTGGCGCCCTTGGGGATCGCCAGCATGTCGAACCAGATCGGCGCGCCTTCCTTGGGCAGACGCATGTCCACGGTCACGCCGTTCTTGGCTTCCTTGGCGCGGTTGGCGGCCTGGGAGAAGCTCCCCGAGTAGCCCACCGCCACGCAGATATCGCCATTGGCGATGTCGGCCATGTACTTGGACGAGTGGAAGTAGGTGATGTACGGCCGGATCTTCATCAGCAGCGCCTCAGCCTTCTCGTAGTCCGCCGGCTTCTTGCTGTTGGGGTCCAGGCCCAGGTGTTGCAGGGCCAGGGGCAGGATTTCCGAAGGCGAATCCAGCAGGGCCACGCCGCACTGCTTGAGCTTGCTGATGTTCTCTTCCTTGAAGATCAGGTCCCAACTGTCCACCGGCGCCTTGTCGCCCAGGGCGGCCTTGACCTTGTCCGGGTTGAAGCCGATCAGGATGGTGCCGTACATGTAGGGCACGGCGAACTGGTTGCCCGGGTCGTTGGCCTCGATCAGCTTCATCAGCTTGGGATCCAGGTGGTTCCAGTTGGGCAGCTTGCTGCGGTCCAGGGGCTGGAACACCCCGGCCTCGATCTGCTTGGCCAGGAACACGTTGGACGGCACCACCACGTCATACCCGGAGTTGCCGGTCAGCAGCTTGGCTTCCAGGGCTTCGTTGGTGTCGAAGATGTCGTAGACCAGCTTCACCTGGCTGTTCTGCGCCTTGAAATCTTCCAGGGCCTTGGGGGTGATGTAGTCGAACCAGTTGTACACCCGCAGCGTGCGCTCCTCGGCGTGGGCGGCGGTGCCCAGCAGGCTGGCGCACAGGGCTGGAACCATTAAGCGTTTGAGTCTTTGCATGATGCGAGTCCCTCACTGGGCGCTTTGAAAACCTTCGAGAACGTTCACGGCGTTGATGCCGATTTCCTCTACCGCGTAACCGCCTTCCATGACGAACAGCGTCGGCTTGCCGAGGGCGGCGATGCGCTTGCCCATGGCCAGGTAATCCGGGCTGTCGAGTTTGAATTGCGAGATCGGGTCGTCCTTGAAAGTGTCCACGCCCAGGGACACCACGATGATGTCGGCGTCATAGCTGTGGATCTGGTTGCAGGCCTGCTCCAGGGCTGCGCTCCACTCATCCCAGCCGCTGCCGGCGGCCAGCGGGTAGTTGAAGTTGAAGCCTTCCCCGGCGCCTTCGCCGCTTTCGTCGGCATAGCCCAGGAAGAACGGGAACTCGGCTTCCGGGTGGCCGTGGATCGAGGTGAAGAGCACGTCGCTGCGCGCGTAGAAGATCGACTGGGTGCCGTTGCCGTGGTGGTAGTCGACATCGAGGATCGCGACTTTCTTGTGGCCCTGGTCGAGGAAGGCCTGGGCGGCGATGGCCGCGTTGTTCAGGTAGCAGTAGCCGCCCATCAGGTCGCTGGCGGCGTGGTGTCCTGGTGGCCGGCACAGGGCAAAGGCGCTGCGGGCACCGCGCTGGATCACCGCCTGGGCGGTGAGGGCCACTTGCGCTGCGCTGTAGGCCGCCTGCCAGGTGCCGGCGGTGATCGGCGCGCCGCCGTCGAAGCTGTAGTAGCCGAGCTGGCCATGGAGGCTGGTGGGAATCACGCTGCGCAGGGTGCGCGCCGGCCAGGTGTAGGGCAGCAGGTCGCCGTCGATGCCCTGTGCCGCCCAGCGCTCCCAGGCGCCTTTGAAGAAGTCCAGGTAGGCCCGGCTGTGGACGCGTTCGATGGGCCCCAGGCCGAAGTCCTTGGGCGCCTCTACCGGACCAAGGTTGCGGTACTTCACCCGGTCCAGCACATGGTCGGCCCGGGAAGGCATTTCAAAGCAGGGCATCAATTGCCCGTCGATAAGTTCACAACGGCCGTGGTGCAGGTGGTGATCGTCCGAGTAGATCGTCAGCATTTTCTTGTTCTCCGCAGGCTGATTCGGTGGATCACAGTCTTGCGGGGCGCGGGGTTTCGGAGAACGGCAGGAGCGGCCAAAAGGGGATTGATCTGGCCAAAGTGTTTGACCGAAATTCGCCCCTTAAAGAGGCGTGGCGCCCCATTGCGGGGCGCCACGGGTTTCAGCCGGCGGGCGGGGCGGGAGCGTAGCGCTGCAGCACCTTGAGCATGTCCTCGCGTTTTTTCCGGGCGATGGCTTCCAGCAACAGCGCGTAGCCCTTTTTCTCGCAGTGCTGGCCGACATTGGGATCGGCGCCTTTTTCCAGCAGCAGGGTGAACAGGTCCAGGGTGTCCCGTTGGCTGACGTAGGGCGCCTTGTCGTCGGCGGAGGTCTTGTCGGCCACCAGGGTCAGCAGGCTCTCGCCGACGGGCTGGTTGTAGCAGGTGCCGCGGCCGTAGCTCAGGTTGAGGTTGGCACCAGCGGCTATCAGTTGTCGCACGGCCTCGTAGTTGTTGCCCGAGAACGCCCGATACAGCGCGGTTTCACCATCGTCGGTTCTGCGCCGGTCGAGGTTTTGCGGGTGTTGCAGCAGCCAAGTGAAGCCTTGCAGGCTGCGCTTGTTCTCGGCCATCTGCATCAGTGGCGTCTGGCCCTGGCTGTCCGGCTCGTCGACGGCGACGCCAGCGTCGATGAGGAACTTCAGGCGCCCGCCCTGGCTCAGGTCGGGGCTGTCGCCCAGGTCGCGGCGCATGGCCAGGGTCGCCAGGGTGGTCCAGTTGTACAGGCCGCTGGTGTGGGCGCCGTGCTCCAGCAGCAGCCGGGCGATGTCCAGGCGCGGGGCGTCCAGGGCATGCAGCAAGGCGCTGCGGCCATCGTCGGCCATGACCTCACCGCTGATGCCACTGGCCAGCAGGCGCTGCACTTCGGCCAGATCGCCGGCATCCACCGCGTCCACCAGCGGCCAGAAGGCCTGGCAGTCTCGGGGGTTGGCGGCGTTCAGGCCCAGGCGCTGCAGGACCCGGGGCGGGATGCTCATCTGGCGCTTCAGGCGCAGGCCGCAATACACCCGGTAACCCTCGATGGCCCGGCCCTGGTGGATGTTGTCCTGCGTGCGTTGTTGGTAGATCGCCCAGTCCAGGTCCGCCAGGTTGAGGTAGGTCGGCATGCGCCCGGGGTCACGGCGCAACACTTCCTTGAGCCAGGGGCGGGCGGTTCTCAGGTGCCCGGCTTCGCTGGTCCAGTAGGCGATGTCGTTGAGCAGGCCGGCGTATTCACGGCGCTCGGTGGCGATGCTGCGAAAGTCATGGGTGACGAAGAAGTCCTCCACCCGGTGGATGCCCGGTTGCTTGTCCTTGGCGGTGCGCAGTTGCTCGTGCAGCGCGCGGAACGCTTTCCAGATGCTGTCCGGGTTCGAGGCTGGCGCTGGCACAAAGGCGTTGACGATGATCGGCCCGCTACCTTGGGTGAAAGGGCGGAACCACGGCGGGAATGTCTCCAGGGCCTGCAGCCATTGCTGCCCGGTTTCCTCGCTGATGGGTTGCAGCGGGGTGAACTCCATCTGGGTCAGGTCCCGGCGGTGACTGATCGCCAGCAGCGGGCGCTGCGGATCGCGCTGGTCGATCAGCAGGTAGCGTCGGCTGAGTTGCCAATCGCTGGGCTCCTGGCACTTGAAGTCGAGCGAGGTCAGGGTGATGCCGGTGTCCAGGGTATTGCTCGTGGGCCAGTTGTCGGCGACTGGCACCGGATACTCCGGGGCCGCACAGGCCCGCAGTTCTTCGGGGCTGAACAGGGCCATGGGCGGCGATTTGTAGACCCGCTGCTGGTACTTCAGGTCCTGATAGGCGTTGAGGTAGAACAGCCCGCGGTACTGGCTCAGGACGATCCGCGCCGGCACTCGCTCCCGGCCCGGCACGGGGAACGGCTTGAGTTGCAGGGTGGCGGTTTCCGGGTAGTCGATGACGAAGTAGCGAGCCATTCCCGACCATTTGATCGCGCCCAGGTCCAGGTCGAAGGCCTGGGCGGCGGGTGCGCCAGCCAGCAGCGCCAGCGCCAGGCCAAGCCCGCGAATGCCGATGCGCCGGGCGATGGCGCCTGAGAATAGCTTCAACGTTGCAGTCCCTTGCCGGTAGAAAGCTCGGCAATGTAATGCAATCGGCGCCGTTGTGCCGGGCTTTGTTTCAGGGGCTCCGCGGGTTCGGCGCCACGCCTCAAAGGCGAAACGCCGTCGCCGGCGGTGGCGGCGCAAAGCCTTGCAGCACCTTGAGCATGTCGTCGCGCTTGCGCCGGGCCATGATCTCCAGCAGCCAGGTGTAGCCGTTGTTCTTGCAGTAGCGGCCGACGTTGGGGTCGGCGCCTTTTTCCAGCAGCAGGGTGAACATGTCCAGGCTCTGTTGCTGGCTGACCCAGGGATTGATGACCTCGGGCGAGCCCTGTTCGGCGACGATCATCAGCAGGCTTTGGCGAACCGGCTGCTGTGCGCAGAAACCGCGGCCGTAGCTCAGGTTGAGGTTGGCACCGGCCTCTATCAGTTCTCTGGCAGCGGCGTAGTTGCCGCCCTTGAGCGCCAGGAACAGTGCGGTTTCGCCGTCTGGCCCGCTGCGCTTGTCGAGGTCTTGCGGGTGTTGCAGCAGCCAGTTGAAGCGCTCGATGTCGTCGCGTTCCTTGGCCATGGCCTGCAGCGCGGTGCCGCCCTGGACATCCTGTTCATCGATGGCGGCACCGGCTTGCAGCAGGAAGTTCAGGCGCTTGGCCTGGCTCAGGTCCGGGTTGTCCTTGAGGTCGCGGCGCATGGCCAGGACCACCTGGGTGCGGCCGTTGTACTGGCCCTGTGGGCGGGCGCCATGGGCCAGCAACAGCCGGGCGATGTCCAGGTCGGGCTTATCCAGGGCGTGCAACAGCGCCGGGCGCCCATCGGCGGCGATCACGTCGCCGCTCAGGCCGTTCTCCAGCAGGCGCCGGACTTCGCCCGCGTCACCCTGGTCCACCGCCGTCACCAGCGGCCAGGCGCTTTGGCAGGCCGGTTCGCTGGGTGCCTCAAGGCCCAGGCGCTGGGTGACCCTGGCGGGGACCCCGAGCTGGCGTTGCAGGCGCAGCCCGCAATACAGCCGATAGTTCTCCATGGCCCGGCCCCGGTACCGGGTGTCTGCGGGCTGCTGTTGGTACAGGCGCCAATCCAGGTCCGCCAGATTGAGGTAGGTCGGCATGCGCCCCGGGTCGCGACGCAGCACGTACGCCAGCCACGGTCGGGCGCTCTGCAACTGGCCGGCCTCGGTGGCCCAATAGGCGATGTCGTTGAGCAGGCCCGGGTAGGTACTGCGCTCGGGGGCGATCGCGCGAAAGTCATGACGGCTGAAGAACTCTTCCACCCGGGCGATGCCCGGAGCCTTGTCTTTGGCATCGCGCAATTGCGTGTGCAGCTGGCGAAATTCGGTCCAGATCTGCTCCGCGCTGGGCGGCGGCGCATAGGGCTTGACGCGCAGCTGGCCGCTGCTGGCGTCAAAGGGTTCCAGCAGCTTCGGGTATTTGTGCAGGGCTTGCAGCCATTGCTGCTGCAGTTCGGGGCTGATCGGTTGCTGCGGGGTGAAGTCGATCTGTGCCTCGCCTTGGCGTTGACCGATGGCCAGCAACGGCCGCTGGGGATCGCGGCTGTCCACCAGCAGATAGCGATTGCTCAACTCCCAGCCTGGGCTCTGGCAGTCGAAACTCAGTTTGGTCAGGCTCAGGGCGGATGCAAGCTGCTTGCTCGACGGCCAGTTGTCCGTGGCTCCAACAGGTCGCTGCTCGGGCACGCAGGCCTGTAGTTCCTGGGCGTTGAACAGCGGCAGGGGCGGCGACTTGTAGACCCGCTGCCGGTACTGCCCATCCGCATAGCCATTGAGATAGAACAGGCCGTGGTATTGGCTGAGGATCACTCGGGCCGGCGCTTGGGCCAGCCCGGGCAGGGCAAAGGGTTCGAGTTGCAGGGTGGCGGTTTCCGGATCGTCCAGAAGGATGCTGCTCTGCATCTCCCACCAGCGGATTTTGGACAGCTCGAAGGCTTGGGCGAGGGGGAGGCCGGCTAGCAGCACCAGCGCCAGGCACCCCCCGCGAATACCGATGCGCCGGGCGATGGCGCCTGTGATTAGGTTCAAGCTTGCAGTCCCTTGCCGGTTTCAAAGGTCGGCAATGTAATGCAATCGGTAGCTTTATGCCGGGGTTTGTCTCAGGGCCGGAACTGGCTCGGCGCCACACCGCTCCAGCGGATGAAGGCATGGCGAAAGCTCGCGGTTTCGCTGAAGCCCAGGGCCTCGGCGATGCGGTAGATGGGCAGCTGGTCTTCGCAGAGCATCTGCTTGGCCCGCTCGAAGCGCAGCTCGTCCAGCAGTTCCTGATAGCTGCAGCCCAGGTCGCGCAGATGGCGGCGCAGGGTCCGGGCCGAGCAGTTCATCTGTTCCGCCAGCCCTTCCAGCCCCGGCGCGGCGTCCAGTTGCGCCGCCAGCAGCTGGCGGATGCGCCCCAGCCAGGCCTGGCGCCCGGTGAACTCGGTGTTCTGCTTGCGGCAGCGTTCGGCCATGGCCTGGTGGGTGATGGCATCCGCCAGGGGCAGGGGGTGTTCGAGCCATTGCTGGTCGAAGGCGAAGGCGTTGCTGCGGGCGTTGAACTGCAGCGGACAGTCGAAGGCTTCGCGGTAGCGCTGTTGATAGTCCGGCGCCGGATAGTCGAAGCGCGCGCCCAGCAGCGGCAGCGGGTGGCCCAGCAAGTCGTCGCAGATGACCTTCAGCGACACCAGGCAGAACTCGGTATTGAACGCGGCCAGGGCCGGGCTTTCGCGGTAGCCGGCGGCGGTGAACCAGATGCGCGGGCCGTCGGCTTCCAGGCTCAGTTCGAAAAGTGTTCCCATCAGCGCCGGATAGCGCATGGCCAGGCGCAAAGCGTCACCTAAGGTGGCACTGGTGAGCAGGGCATAGCCGAGCATGCCGTAGGAGGAAACGTGCATGCGCCGGCCCAGTTCCAGGCCGATATCCCGTTGCAGGGCCACGGCATTGGCGCACACCAGCATCTCCTGGTTGGTGGTGATGCGAGTGTCGGCGCGGCTCAGGTCGGCGGGGTTGATGCCGCTGCCGGCCAGCAGCGCGTCGCTGTCCTGGCCCTGCTCCTTGAAGGTATTGAGGACCAGTGAAACCGCATTGAGGGTGGTGAGGTGCGAGTGCAGCATGCGCAGATTCCAGCCTGGGGAAGACCGGGGACAGGAGCAATTTGCATGCCGCCCGCGATCAGACCTGCGGTTTGCCGGCCAGCGTCATTTGGTATTCCGGGCGTTGTGTGGCTAGTGACTTGGCGCTTTGATTGGTGCAACCTGCCTGCCATTCACCGCCTGAGGTGGCGGTGTAGCTCCCCCGATAAAGGATTATGTATGACCCTCACTCCTGCGCGTTCCCTGCTTTTGGTGTCCGGCTTGCTCCTGAGTTCGCTGTGCCTGGCCGAGGCTGAGCCAAGCAGCGAAAGCACCATCAAGGACTCTGCCAAGTCAGCCGTCTCATCAGCCATTTCGGCAGGCAAGAACCTCTTGGGCGGCGTCAGCGAAGGCGTGCTCGATGGTCGCCAATCGGCGCAAGGTGTTGACGGTGCCTCGATCATTTCCTCCCGCGAGCAAATGAAAGGCCGCGTCGACGTTCAGGTGTTGAAGACCGAAGCCGTCGGTGACAGCTTCAACGTTACCCTGGGCTTCAAGAACAGCAGCGACAGCCAGTTGCGACTGATCAACCTCAAGCAGACCGGCGCCCTGCTGGCGATCGACCAGGACGGTTACGCCAACAATCTGACTGTCAGCCTCGACAACCCGGACGAAGTCACCATCCCGGCCAAGGCGGCAGTGCGGCAGAAGTTCGTGTTTGAAGGGCCAATCGAGAGCTCGAGTTCGGTGCGGGTCTGGGGCCAGGATTACTCGGTCAAAAAGTAACCTGACAGCCACCCTCTGCTCGTCGTCGAGCCGGCAGCTACCGCAGTAGCCACCGGCTCCCGAGCGCGAGCTTCAGCTCAACTCGCCACACAGATCGAGTTCGACCAGGCGCCGCACTTCGGCGCTTTCCAGCCCGGCACCGAGCAGCGCATTGAGCTTGCCGAACGCCGCTTCGCGAGTCATGCCGCCACCGGACAGCACGCCCACGCCGCGCAGGCGGCTGCCGGCTTCGTAGATGTCCAGCTCCACACCGCCTTCATGGCACTGGGTCACCGCCACCACGACGATGCCTTGCTCCTGTGCGCGCTTGAGACTGGCCAGGAACGCCGGGTTGTCGCTAGGACCGGTGCCGCTGCCGAAGCACTCCAGCACCAGGGCCTGGATGCCGCTGTCGAGCACGCCGTCCAGCAGCTCGGCGCTGATGCCGGGGAACAGCGGCAGCACGCCGACCTTGGCCAGTTGCTTGGCCTGGCGGTAGTCCAGCGCCGACGGAATCGCTTCGGCCTTTGCGCCGCCGCCATTGCGTTGCAGGGCGGCGAACGGGTGACGGCCGAAACTGCGGATTTTCGCGCAGCGGGTCGGGGCCAGCAGTTCGCCGTGGAAGTACAGGTGCACCCCCGGTGCCAGGCCCTGGCCCAGGGCCAACAGGGCGCCACTGAGGTTTTCCCAGGCGTCGCTGTCAGGCACACCGGCCGGCAGCATCGAGCCGGTGAACAGCACCCGCGCTGGCAGCCCCAGCAACTGGAAGCTCATGGCGGCGGCGCTGTAGGCCAGGGTGTCGGTGCCGTGGAGGATCAGCACGCTGTCGCAACCCTGGTCCACGGCTTCGACCACCGCTGCACGCAGGCGCTGCCAGTAGTCGGGGGTCATGTTGGCGCTGTCGATCAGCGGCGCCATCTCGCGAAAGCGCCAGTTGGGCACCACCAGCTCAGGCTGGCTGTGCAGGTACTCGCGCATCCGGGCTTCGAAACCGGAAGCCGGGGCCAGGCCGTCGGCGCTGGCCTGCATGCCGATGGTGCCGCCGGTGTAGAGCACCATGACCTGTTGCGCAGCGGGAAAAGTTGCAGGGTCCATTGAGCCTCTCCTGGGCGATGGCAGCGTGGGCCGCAAGCATGCCTCTGGCCACGCACGATGTCACGTCGGGCGACAGGACGTCGCCCGACTTTAAGCACTCAGCGTTGCGCTGGGCTGGCGTTGGCCGGGGCGGCCTGGGCGTCGGCCTTCACGGCCGGGATCTGCGGGTTGGCCGGCCAGGCCTTGGTGTCCAGGTCCAGGTCGGGGAACTTGCTGGAATCGAACACCGGGGTCTTGATGCCTGCGGCGCGCTGGTCGTCGTAGTCCTTGAGCACACGCAGGGCGATCTTGAACAGCAGGAACAGGGCGATCAGGTTGACGAAGGCCAGCAGGGTCATGGTGATGTCGGCGAAGGCGAACACCGTGCCCAGGTTCTCCACCGCGCCCCAGAAGATCAGGACCAGTACCAGCACCCGGTAGGCGATCAGCCCTTTGCGGTTCTCACCGATCAAGAAGCGCAGGTTGCTCTCGCCCAAGTAGTAGTTGTAGAGAATCGAGGTGAACACGAACAGTGACAGGGCCACCGAGATGAATACCCGGCCCCATTCGCCGACCACTGCGGCCAGGGAGTTCTGGGTCAGGGCAATGCCGTCGCCTTCAAAGCCCGGGGTGTAGAAGCCCGACAGCAGGATCAGCAGCGCGGTGCAGGTGCAGATCAAGAAGGTGTCGAGGAACACGCTGAACGCCTGGACCACGCCTTGGGCGACCGGATGCTCGACCGAGGCCACGGCGGCGACGTTCGGTGCACTGCCCAGGCCCGCCTCGTTGGCGAACACGCCCCGTTTCACGCCCATGATGATGGCGCTGCCGATCAGGCCGCCAAAGGCCTGGTCCAGACCGAAGGCGCTCTTGACGATGGTCATCAGCATCCCGGGCACGTGGTCGATCTGCAGCACGATCACGTACAGGGTCACGCCGATGTAGGCCAGGGTTTTCACCGGTACCAAGAGGTCGGCGACCTTGGCGATGCGCTTGATACCGCCGACGAACACCAGGCCCAGCAACACGGCCATGGTGATGCCGGAGTAGGTGGTGTCGAAGTTGAACGCGTCCTTGAGCGAGTGGGTCACGGCGTGGGCCTGCAGGCCGTTGAAGGCGAAACCGAAGGTCACCAGCAGCAGGAAGGCCATGATCATGCCCAGCCAGCGCATCTTCAGGCCGTGCTCGATGTAGTAGGACGGGCCGCCACGGTACTGGCCTTCGGCGTCGCAGCGCTTGTACAACTGGCCGAGGGAGCACTCGAAGAAGCTGCTGGACATGCCCACCAGCGCGGTCACCCACATCCAGAACACCGCGCCGGGGCCACCCAGGGTTACGGCGATGCCGACGCCGGCGATGTTGCCTGCACCCACTCGGCCGGCGAGGCTGAGCATCAGCGCCTGGAACGAGCTGAGTTGGCCGGCGCTGCTTTTCAGGCTGTCGCGGAACACCGCGAACATATGGAGGAAATGGCGCAATTGAACGAAACGCGAGCGGATCGTGAAGTAGCTGCCGAGCCCGACGATGAGCACGATCAGTACTTTCCCTGAGAGGAAGTCGTTGATGACTTCGAGCATGGATTATTCCTCGCTGTTTTTTGTGTAGGCAAAAGCAGAGCAGACGGAAACATTCAGTTACACCGCTGATTGCACGCACGGCAAGGCGGTGGGGCGAGCGTTCGTCCCGGTTCTATATTTCGCGGGTTGTTATTAGTTCGGGTTTCCCGTGGGTGTGAGCCTCGTTACCGACGGCTGTCCACGTGAAGAGGGGGCGCACTATACCGGTGCGCGGGCTCGCCGTCTGCATGTTGCGTGTCGAGCCGAGGAACGGCAGTGCTGGCGGGAGGCTGAATCGGTTCTTGTCCTGCCCGGCAAACCCCGCGAACAGGGGCTCCAAGGGGCCCGTATCATCCCCGCGAGCCCCTGGTAATCGCAGGCGCTGGCTGGCCAGCGAAGGGGGCCGTTTGAGCGGTGTCCGTCTTGAAGCCCTGTTCGCCGGCCAGCCGGCTTGCGGGGCTACAGCCAGAATTCCTCTCGGCGTTCTTGGAAGTCCTTCAGTTCACCCTGCTCCAGCAACTGGCGAATCCACGGCCCCAGCAGATCCAGCGAGCTGTCCAGAGGCGTGGGTCGGTGCCAGCGCAGCGGCACCTGGGCAAAGCGCTGCTGGTTGGCGCTGACTTTTTCCAGGATCTGCCGGTCCTGCTTGAGGATCACCTTGAACAAGGGCTGCAGCACGCCGCGTTTGAGCCAGCCCGGCAGGCGGCCCTGGGCTGTGGCGATGCGGGCGAACAGCCGCAGTTGGCCCTCGGCGGCCGGGCTCAGCCAGGCGCTGACTAGTAGGTTGAGTCGGCCCTGGCGGTCACGGTATTCGATTTCCGCCAGCCCCGGCAGGCGAAAGCGCCCCATGCTGAGGCCGCGTTCGCCTTCGAACAGTCGGGAGATCAGTCCGGATTGGGTGCCTTCTTCGCTGTATTGGGCTTCGACCCCGTCTTCGAGCTGATGCACCCAGGCACGAATGCGCTGGCGCTGGCGGTCGTGGCGAATCCAGCCGGCATGCACGAAATGGGTGTGGAAGCCGTCGAGGAAGTTCTCCGCGGCGTCCTGCAAGCTGCACTGCACTCGGTCGCTGATCCAGAACACATCCAGCGCCTGGGCCTGTTCGGCGGCGGCCACCGGAGGCTTGTCCGGCCGCTCGCTGGCAAGGCTGGCCCACACCAGCCCCTGGGCTTCGCAGCTGTGCAGCGGTTGCAGCAAGGGTTGGCTGCACCGCTGCTGCTCCTGGCCGGGCAGCTGAGTGCAACGGCCCTGGGGATCGAAGCGCCAGCCGTGGTAGGGGCACTGGATCTGCCCGTCGCGCACCCGGCCGGCGCTCAGGGGCGCAAAGCGGTGAGGGCAACGGTCCGGCAGCACCGCGGCGGCGCCGTCGGCGTCGCGAAACAGCACCAGCGGCACGCCGTGCAGGGTGCAGGCCAGGGGTTGCTTGTGCAGCTGCCGGCTCAGGGCGACGGGCCACCAGCCCGAGTGACTGTTCACAATTTGAGCTTCCTCATCAGCGGTACGCCGATCCGTTGCAGCAGCAGGCCCATCAGGTGCCACACCAGGCGCCTTGGCCAGGGCAGGTGGGCGACGTGGATCAGGCTGTATTCGATCTCTGGCTCACCGCCGCGCAGGCGTTTGAAGGCGGCGGCGCCGGAGCTGAAGTTGAGCACCTGACGACGGTTCACCGCCTCTTGCAGGCACAGCCTGGTCAGCTGCCGGTACAGGCCGGCGCGCTGGGGCAGGGCGGTGTCGTAGCCGACGATGGGCGTGCTGATCAGGGCGCTGTTGGCGAACCAGCCCAAGGCGCCGTCAATACGCCCTTCGGCGTTGCGCAGGGCGCGCACTTCCAGCCAGCCCTCGGCTTGCCCGCGTTGCAGCCATTGGGCGCTGTAGTGGGGGTTCAGGCGGCTGTATTTGTCCAGGTACAGCAGGTTGTACAGCTGCTCGATGCGCTGGAAGTCGGCCTCGTTCAGCTCGCTGCCGGGCACCACCGTATACGGGCTGCGGCGCAGCAGGGTGGCGTCCAGGCGGGTGTTGTGGTGGCGCAGGAAGGCTGAATTCTCGCCCTCGCGGCCGTCGAACAGGTACACCTGACGGCTGGGAATAGCCAGGTAGCCCAGGGCTTGCAGGCGCTTGCGCAGTGCGAGGTTGCTGAAGTCGTTGAGCGAGCGAAAGCCAAAGCCGTGGTCGGGAAACTCCCGGCGCAGCAGTTCGGTGATCGCCGGCAAATCCGAACCATCCCAATCGGCGGGGTAGAGGTTGGTCGACAGCAGCCAGTTATTGATCTGCACCAAACGGTCGACCTTGGCCGCGCTCAGCAGCCGGTCCACGCCCTGGGTCAGCAGCTTCAGTGGCCGGGCCAGCCAGGGCCGTTTCAGGCGCTGCAGTTCTTCCCGGGCGTAGCCGCTGTAGGCGGTTTGTGGCGAGACCACGTAACAGTTATCCACAGGGTCGTGGCCGTGGTTGATGCTCACCGGGAACTGCTGATGGCCGGTGTCCAGCAGGGCCAGGGCGGTGCTGACATTGCCGATCAGCGCGCCGCCGGCGCAGGTGCGCACGTACTGCCGGGCGTGGCTGTCGCCAATGCTCGGGGGCTCAAGGGCCAGTTGCTCGGGCAGCAGCAGTTTCATTGGCGCTGTGCCCCCAGAGGCTGGCCGTTCCACTCGATATCGGCGGTGGAGGCGGCCAGCAGCCCGCAGCGGCGGGTCAGGGCGCGGCCGATGATCTCGCTCAGGCTCAGCAACTGGGCGGTCAGTGGACCGCGATCGCCGTCCTGGACGATCACGTCCCGGGCTTGTTGGTAGTCGTGCCAGAACTCGCGGCTCAAGGCCCGTTGCGGCGCCGCCAGAAGCAGCATGGCCAGGGCGATCATCCGGGGTTCCAGGGTCGCCTCCAGCGCAGCGTCGGTTTCGCTGCCCAGCGCTGCCACCAGTTGCACCCGCTGATCGTCGAACAGGTGCACGCCGCTGGTGGCCCTGGGGTTGCACTCCAGCACGTGGAAGCGGCCCTGCTGGTCCTCGATAAAGTCAAAACCCACCTGCCCGGTGTAGCCGGTGGCCCGGCCGAACTGCTCCAGAAACGCACGGATCGGCGCCGGGGCACAGCTGTGGAAGTAGATCCCCGAGCCGCGCCCGACCCGGTAGCGCGGCTGATAGCTGCTGTGGGCGCGCAACTGGCCGTCCACCAGTACGCTGAAGCTGCAGTACTCCTGGCCGGGGACAAAGCGCTGGGCCACCCAGGGCGCATCGCTACTGGGCCGCACTTTCGCCAGTTGCGCCGGGCTCGGGCGGATCAGGGTCTGGGAGGCGAAGCGCGAATAGGCCGGCTTGAACACCAGGGCGTCGTGCTCGGCGGCCAGCGCTTGCAACGCGGCCGGGTCATGCAGCACTTGGGTCGGCGGCGCGGCCACGTCCCAGCCCTGGGTCATGGCAGCAAAATCGCCCTTGTGATGCAGGCGGTGCAGCAGCTCGAAATCACTGGTGAACACCCGGCACAAAGGCCGCAGGCGCTCCAGGCCGTGGGCCAGGTAGAACACCTCTTCGCAGGTGGGCAGCAGCAGGTCGATGGCCTGTTGGCGGATGACCTCGGCCAGGGCTTCGATCCAGGCATCCGGGTCGTGGCGCGGCTCCGGCAGGCGCACGAAGTGCTCGGCGGCGCGGCTGAAACGGCTCAGGGGCTGGGCCAGGGAATCGGCCACGGTCACCGTCCAGCCGGCTTGGCTAAAGGCCCGGGCCCATTCCAGAGAGGCCGGGGCCCGGGCGCCGAGAATCAATACACGCATGGCAGTCCCTCGGGCAGTTGCAGCATCAGCAGGCGGCGTCTTTTCGCGTGTGGCGGCGGTGCCTGCCAGTGGCCGAAGCTCAGCTGCGGCGCCTGCAGCCCTTGTTGCGCGCAGAGCTCGGCGAGGGCTTCGCTCAAGCGCTGGCACAGCCCGTGGTAGTCGCCGCGGGTGTGCAGGTTGATCTGCCAGAGCAGCCCGCGCTGGTGAATTTCGTATTCCTCAAGCGCCGCCCCGAGCATCAGCAGCGCCCGGCGCAATACGTCAGGGTAGAGCGGTGCCAGCTGCGGGCCGTCGAGCCGGGGCAGCCAGAGGATCTCGTCGGCGCGGCCTTCCACGGCGGCGATGGCCCGCTCCGCACGGCCGCAGGGGCAGGGCGCGCTGGCCACCCGCAGAATGTCGTTGAGGCGATAACGCACGATCAACTGTGTACGCCGGGAAAAGTCGGTGATGATCGGCTGGAAGCGCGTGCGCTCAGGGTCCAGCCATTGCGGCTCGATGTGCAGGTGGCTTTCATTCAGGTGCAGGGTGCCGGCCTCGCAGGTGTAGCCGAGAAAGCCTTCGCTGGCCTGATAGATCTGCTGTGGCTTGCGCTCGAAGGCTTGCTGCACTAGTTCGGCGTCGATGCTTTCCAGCACTTCGGCCACCGACAGGATGTGTTGTGGGCGGATCGTCAGCTGCCCGGCCAGGGCCGCCTGGGCCAGCCCCCGCAGTACCGTGGCCGGGGCCACCAGCACGTCCGGGTTCTGTTGGTTGAGGCGTTGCAGGGAGGTGGTCAGGCCCAGGGTCAGGTCATGAAAGGCGAAGTCGATGCGGCGGCTGGCGAGGGTGGTGTACAGGCGGCTATTGGCCCGCAAGAAGAAGGCGATCCGCAGCGGCGCCAGCCAGGGGCACAGCAACCGGGGCAGCAGGGCTCGGGGCAGGGTCCGCGCCAGCAGGATGCCGGCCCAGCGTTGGCGTTCCACGCTGCTGACCAGGAACACCCCCTGGGCCCCCGAGGTGCCGCTGGACAGGCCCACGGTGATGTCCCCCAGGGTCGGGCTGAAGTCCCGGGAACGCTCGGCCTGCAGGGCCACCGGCAACACCTGTTCCAGGCTCAGGGCGCGGGTGTTGAAGGCGGCGAAGTCGCTCATCAGGGTGGCTTTGTCCATGAGCGGCAAGCTGTGCAGGCCGTCGTGGGTCAGCTCGTTGAAGCGCTGGCCACGGGGCAGGACTTTGGCCATGAAGTGCTTGAGGCGCCGGGCCTGCCAGGCTTCCAGCCGCTCGCGACGGCGAAAGCGCAGGGCGTAGCGGCTGAACACGAATGCACCGATGCTGCGCAGGGTGCCCAGTAGGCGTTCACTGTTCATTGGCGAATGCCTCCCAGGCCTGGGTGCAATGGGACGGCAGCACCGCCACCGCTGGTTCACGGCGGATCAGCTGGCCCAGGCCGTGGTAAGTGCGCACGTACTGCTGACGGTCGGCGCTGGCAAACCACAGTGCCGGTGCAGCGGGCAGGCGCTCGGCGCGGCAGGCCGGCACCGACCAGCAGGCGTCGGCCACCAGGAACACCGGCCGGCCCTGGGCATCGGGGATGAACAGGCCCAGCTGGCCGGCGCTGTGCCCGGGCAGCGGCACGCCGATCAGGCTGCTGTCGCCGAACAGATCCAGGCCTTGCTCGAAGGGCGCCATCCAGCTTGGCAGCGCACAGCTGGGGCTGGCTTCGGCCAGGCGCAGGCGGGCGCTGAAGTCGTCCGGCAGCAAGCCCGGTAGATGGCCGCCCAAGGTGGCGCGCCAACGCTGACCGCGCAGGCTGTCGATATGCCGGTAATCGGCTTCCAGGGCGATAAAGCGCGCGTTGGCAAAATCCCGCAGCCCGGCGATATGGTCGGCGTGGAAGTGGGAAATGATCACATGGCGGATATCCCCCGGGCCGATGCCCAGCTCATGCAGCTGCGCCCCCAGCTGTTCGGCCACCGGCAACTGCACTGGCACCGCACTGCGGTACAGGCGCTCGGGCAGGGCGCGGGTGGCCTGGAAGAAGTGCTCGGCGTAGCCGGTGTCGTACAAAATCCAGCCGTGCTCCGGGTGCTGGATCAGCCCGCACAAGGCCGGAAACTGCACCGGCGCCAGGCGCCCGCCACGGTCGGCCATGCATTCCAGATGCTGGCACCAGCCGGCCCGGAGGATCTTCAAGCTGACGCTGCGGCTCATGGTTTTTGTCTCTGTTGGGCCAGCCACCATTGGGCGTGCTGGGCGATGCCCTGGTCCTGGCTGATCACCGGGCGATAGCCCAGCTCGCGCTGGATGGCGCTGATGTCCAGGGTCTGACTGAAGGCCAGGACGCCTGCGCCGTAGCGGGTGATCAAGGGCTCGGCGCCGTTGCCCAGCCGTGCCTTGAGTTCCAGCAGGCGCGCCACGCCATGCACCAGGGGCCAGGGCAGGCGACGGGTGCGCAGCGGCAGTTGGAAGTGCTCGGCCATCTGTTGCAGCAGGTCCTTGAAGGCCAACGGCGTGCCATTGCTCAGGTTGTACACGCACAGCGGGCGCGGCAGGGGCCGGGTCAGGGCCAGCCACACCGCGTGCACCAGATTGTCGACGCAGGTCAGGTCCAACTGTGCCTGGCCGCCGCGCATCAGCGGAATCGCCCCGCGTTGCATCACCCGCAGCAGGCGCGGCATCAGGGTTGCGTCCCAGGGGCCGAACACCGCCCGGGGGCGCAGGATCACGCATTCGGGCAGCTTGGCGTCTGCCAGCAGGGTTTCGGCCTGGGCCTTGCTGCGGGCGTAGTCATTCACCGGTGGTGGCAGCGGCTGGTCTTCGCGGATGCCCAGGCGGTCGCTGAAGTTGAAGTACAAGCTCGGGGTGGAGATATGCACCAGCCGCGGGATGCGGTTCTTGCCGCAGGCGTGGATCACCTCGGCGGTGGAGTCGAGGTTGGCCCGGGTAAACGCCTGGGGCGAGCCCCAGGGCGAAGACAAGGCGGCGCAATGCACGATGGCGTCATGCTCGCGGCTGGCATCGGCCAGCAGGCGTTTGGCCAACGGGCTGCCGTGCTCCAGGGGCAGCCAGCGCACCGGCGCCGGGCTGTGGGCAATCACCTCGGCCGCCGCCTCGGGGTTGCGCCCGCTGAACTGCACCTCGCAGCCTTCGGCGGCCAGCTTCCAGACCAGATGCCGTCCGATAAAACCGGTGCCGCCGGTGACCAGGATCTTCATCAAAACTCCAGGATCATGCCGCCGAGGGACAGGCCCGCGCCGGTGCCGATCAGCATCAGGGTTTGTCCGCGTTGAATGCGCCCGTCGCGCACCGCGATGTCCAGAGCGGTGGGCAGCGACGCCGCCACCTGATTGCCATGCTGGGCAAAGATATCGATGACTTTCTCCGGCCCCAGGCTCAGGCGTTTGGCCGCATGCTGCATGGCCTGCTGGCTGGCTTGATGGGGGATGACCCAGTCGATCTGCGCAAGGGACAGTGCGGCTTGCTGCAGCAAATCGTCCATCAGTTCGGGCAGGTGCTTGGCCGCGAGGCGGAACACGCCTTTGCCCTGCATGGCGAAGCTGGTCAGGGGCTCGAACGGCACGTCGATGCGCCGCGGATGAAAGCGCGAACCGCCGGCGGGGATCTGGCACAGCGCAGCGCCTTCGGCGTAGGTCTTGAGGCGCGAGGCGAGGATCTTCGGGCCGCCGTCGCCCGCTTCCAGCACCACCGCTGCCGCGCCGTCGCCGAAGATGCCGCAGACTTCCACCTGCTGCCAGTCCAGGCCGCAGGAGGCGATGTCGGCGCACACCAGCAGCACGCGCCGGTAATGCCCGGCCTGGATCGGCCAGGACAGGGTGTCCAGGGCGGCAATAAAGCCCAGGCAGCTGGCGTTGATGTCCATGGCCGGGATGCCCGACTGCCCCAGGCCCAATTCCCGTTGCAGCAACGCGGCGTTGCAGGGCATGCCTTGGTCCATGGTGCCGCTGGCGCAGACGATCAGGTCCAGCTGATCCAGCGCCAGGCCCGCCGCGTCCAGGGCCCGGCGCGCGGCACTGGCACCGAGGCTGGCGGCGGTGTCCGCAGGATCGGCGACGTGGCGCTGCTGCACCCCGCTGATGCGCGCCACGCTGCCGGCTTCCAGGCCGAGCTGGCGGTCCAGCTCGGCACTGGTGACCACCCGCTGCGGCAGGGCGTGGCCGGTGCCGAGGATAGCCAGGGCGCGGGCCGGGCGGGGGGAGGACGCTGATGTGTACATGCAAATTCCGTGTGTGTGGGCGTCGAGGCTGGCGTTGCGAGAGGGAGTTAGTGCGCTGGCAGTGCCGCCGGGCATTGGCTCAGGAAGGCTTGCAGCCCCTGCTGGTAGGCCTCGGTGGGCATCAGGTCAGTGTGTTTGGCGATGAAGCAGGCCACGCCTTGACGCTCCATATCGGCGTCCGCCACGAGGTAGAAGTCGGGTATTTCCTGCACGCTTGCGATCTGCTTCCAGGCCAGGCTGCTCTGACCTCCGCGGGTGTTGAGCAGGGTGAAGCCCTGGTCGTCGAAGTTCAGGCAATAGGTGCCTTCGACGGCCCGCAAGCGGGTTTCGATCAGGCGCTGACTCAACCCGCGCAACGGCGCTTGGGGTTTGATCGGGGTGGCGGCAATCCGGGTTTGCAGGTGCTTGATCCAGCGTCCGGAAAAGCGCCACCACAGGGGGATGAAGATCAAGGCGAACGCCACCATGGCGATGACCTTCTCCGGGGTGAAGGTCCGCTCGGGGAAATAGATCGACAGGCAGCCGCCGATCAGACACAGGGTGAACATCACGGGACCGATCAAGCGGCTTTGCCACCGGGCAAATGTGCTCATGGCCCGGACATGCTGCTGATCATCCTTGAGCAATTCCTGCTTCAGCGGTTCGGCAATCCAGGCTTCGGTGTGGGCGGGGGTGATGCGGTAGTGCAATTCCATGGGGGCTGAATCCGAGGTCCGTGTTCGGTGAGGGCGGCAGTCTACCGGCTTCTGGGGTGTGTTGAGCAGCGGCGTGTGCGCCAACGCCGAGCGGCTGTTCAGGCTGGAAACTGCTCCAGATGTTGCTCCACCCACTGGTACAGGCGCTCGTCCAGCTGCGGCCGCTGCTGGTTGAAGTGGTCCTGGCAGCGGTTGAAGAACGGGTCCTGGTTGATGCGCATGGCCAGCTCGACGGGGCCTTCGCTCCCGGCGTGGGCGGCTCGTAGCTGCTGCTGGCGCTGATCGGCCTGCTCCAGGGTGTCCGCCAGGGCGTCCAGATGCAGGAGCCTGAACTGAGCGATGGCCTGGGGCAGGTGAAAGTGCAGGGCGCTGTCGAAGCCTTCCCAGCCCTCGAAGGCCAGCCATTCGTGCAGGATCATGAAGCAGCGCGGTGCCGGGGGCAGCGCCTCCAGTCGTTGGAAATCCAGCCAGTACTGACGCGGCAGCTGCTCGGCGGTTTCGATGGCCTGGGCGATCAGGTCCAGGGCCTGGCCCGGGTCCCGGTGGTGCTTGCGCAGGATGCGCTGGGTCAGGGTGAAACGCGCTTCTTCTATAGCGTGCAGGGCGCGGTTCAGGTCGTAAGCGGCGTTGAGCAAGTGTTCCCGGGCTTGCTCGGGTGGCAGGCCGGATTTGTCTACCAGCACCTGCAACAGCTCGGCTTTGTAGAGCTCGGCGGCTTGCTGCGGATTATTGGCGCAACGGGCGAGCAGGGCCTGGGCGTGGCGCAGGCCGATGGGGATCAGCTTGCGTAACTGTTGCAGAGCTTGGGTGTGCGTCGGGTCCATCGACAGGGTGCCTTGGTCGTCATTGCCGGTGGCGGCGGGAGGCTGATTATCCACCGCGCCGGGCAAAACCTGTAGCCGCTGCCGCAGGCTGCGAACGGCCCGAAGGGACGCAGGGTTCTCAAGGTCGCTGAAGGTCCTGCGGACCTTTTCGCAGCCTCGCGGGCTCGGCAGCGGCTACAGGTTGCGTCAGGGAGTGGTGCGGGCGCTGTCGAGCAGGGCGTCCACCACGGCGCGGGCCATTTCCACGGAATGCACCATGGACCAGATCAGCCCGCGCTCGATGCCGCTGGCTCGTTCGGTGATTTCATCGGACACCTCTTCGGCGCATTTGAGCAGCAAGGAAACGTGCATCAGGGCGTCTTCGGCATTCACCTGGGGTTGCACGGCGAACAGCGGGTGGCCCTGGGCGTCGCGCAGGCCGAAAGGGCGATGGCGGGTGCCGTGCAAGGCGGCCAGCAGGTTGGCGTTGGCGCGGTCCAGCTCCGGGTCGCGGCGTGGATGATCGGTGGACAAGGGTGGGTCGGGGACGAGCTTTTTCATGACGGTCACTCACTCAGTAGTTAACGGACTGCCGAGCTCACTTCCACATGAGGGGTGGCAGTTGTGCGAGGGTGTGGAAGACCGGGACTGAGTAACCCAGCACACCCGAAGGTGTCCCGCGCACAACCGCCATAAAGCGATGCCGACGACAATGCGTCGAGCATGCTCATGAGCGCTCATGCTTACCCAGGTCCGAACTTCCACATCCGGGCCGCTGATTTGGCAGCGGCACCGGGAGACTGCCTGATCGTTCGAAGGGGTACAAGGCGCTCAAAGGCGTGGGGGATTCTCTCGGATTTGCCCTACAAAACAAAGAGATTCAACTCCGCTGTTCAGCGGCATCCCCTTACAAATTTGTGCTCAGAGCGAGGGCGGGTGTTTTTTGTCAGGCAGCCCTGGCGTCAATCGCTAATTTCGATCGGTTTAGCGTCAGGCGTCGACAGCTCGCTGGCGAGCGCCTGATTTGAGATAGGTCTCATATCAATAGCGTTTGTGCTTTGCTAGCGTCCCGGCCGGTCTTTCATCAGCTTAAGGACAAGCTCATGTTCGCACCGGCCGACTCTGCACCGTTCGAGCTTTTTATTCCCGCCGTCCGCCACGATTTCCAAGTACTGGCCTTTGATGGCCTTGAAGCCATCAGCGCCTTGTATGCGATCCACGTTGAGCTGGTTAGCGAAAACCCCGATTTCGATCTGCAAAGCCTGCTTTGCCAGCCCGCGTTTCTGCGCTTGGGCCTCAACGGCGAGGGCCTGCATGGCCGCATCGAAGAGGTCAGGGTCGGCGAGTCCGGCAGGCGCCTGACCCATTACCACCTGACCCTGGTGCCAGCACTTTATTATCTGCAGTTCAGCCACAACCAGCGGATTTTCCAACACCTGACGGTGCCGCAGATCGTGGCTCAAGTGCTCCAGGAACATGGCATTTTGCCAGATGTGTTTACCTTTCATATCGGCAATGCCCCACAGCGCGAATACTGCACCCAATACGCTGAAAGCGATTTTGAGTTCATCCAGCGCCTGTGCGCCGAAGAGGGCATCGCCTGGCACCACCAGCACTCGATCGATGATCACCTGCTGGTGTTCAGCGAGGATCAGACCTGGTTCCCCAAGCTCGGCGTCACGCCCTATCAACCCGGCAGTGGCAGCGTCGCCGATCACCC
>NZ_JAQQGK010000010.1:0-316462 GCF_028550695.1 Pseudomonas sp. BLCC-B112 | reverse complement strand
CCCACATCGTTCGGATCTTCCTGAATGAGTTTTAGCGGATTTTACTCAAGACCTTGAAAGGGATGGCTGTAAGAGCGAAACCACCAACCGCCACACCCGCAGCAACGAATATGTACACTTCACCCCCAGCTCCCCCACCGACCCCAGGCCCCCTCTAAATGCCCGCCCTGAACTTCAAGCAAATCGACGTCTTCAGCGCCACCCCCCTCAAGGGCAACCCCCTGGCCGTGGTGTTCAACGCCGACGAGCTCAGCGACGAACGCATGGCCGCTTTCGCCACCTGGACCAACCTCAGCGAAACCACCTTCCTGCTCAAACCCCGAGACCCCCGGGCCGACTATCGCTTGCGGATCTTCACCACCACCCAAGAGCTGCCCTTCGCCGGTCACCCGACCCTGGGCAGTTGCCACGCCTGGCTCGAAGCCGGCGGTGTGCCCCAGGGCGAGGAGATCATTCAGGAGTGTGAAGTCGGTCTGGTGCGCATTCGTCGTCAGGGCAATCAGCTGGCCTTTCTCGCACCGCCGTTGCTCAAGTCCGGCCCGGTGGAGCCCGAGGTGCTGGAGCAGGTGCGTCGCGGCCTGAACCTGGCGCCCGGGGATATCCTGCAGGCGCAGTGGGTCGACAACGGCGCCGGCTGGCTGGCGGTGATGCTCGGCGAGCGCCAGCAGGTGCTGGATCTGCAACCGGATTACCCAGCACTGATCGGCCTGGCCGTAGGGGTGATCGCGCCCTGTGACCCCGAGCGCGATGACACCGATGCACAGTTCGAAGTGCGGGCCTTTATCGCCGGCGACGGCATGCCCGAGGACCCGGCCACCGGCAGCCTCAACGCCGGTATCGCCCAGTGGCTGCTGGGCGCCGGGCTGGCGCCGTCGCGCTATCGGGTCAGCCAGGGCCTGAGCATGGGCCGCGCTGGCAGGATCGAGGTGCAGCAGTTGGGCGATGAGGTGTGGATCGGTGGGGCCGCAGTCACCTGTATCGAAGGCAAGTTTCTCGCGGGGTGAAGCAGCGGCAAGCTTTCAGGTGCAAGCCAAGCGCGGCGCTCTTGTCACTTGCTGCTCGAAGCTTGTCGCTGCTCCTCGACCTTGCGTCAGATGGTCGCAGGCCGGCCTGCGCGGGCCCTCGCCAAGCCCATGAATAGCGGGCCTGGCGCTGATTGTTGGCAGATTTGCAAGACTCTCTTGAGCCGTGCGGGTTTGTACCCTGGCGGCTCTGGGCATAAGCTTTCTGCCTTTTTTCGCCATCGCTCGTGTTGTTTCGCGCTCAGCCTTAGGAAAAATCATGTCCAGCCAGTTCCCAGAAGCCCGTCCCCGTCGCCTGCGTCGCTCCGAACAACTGCGCAGTCTGTTCCAGGAAACCGAATTCACCCTCAACGATCTGGTGCTGCCGATTTTCGTCGAGGAGGAAATCGACGATTTCGTGCCGATCAAGAGCATGCCCGGGGTGATGCGCATTCCCGAATCCAAGCTGGCCGGGGAGATCGAGCGTTACGCCCGCGCCGGGATCAAGTCGGTGATGACCTTCGGTGTGTCGCACCACCTGGACTGTGACGGCAGCGACACCTGGAAGGAAAACGGCCTGGTGTCGCGCATGTCGCGCATTGCCAAGGACGCGGTGCCGGAAATGATCGTGATGTCCGACACCTGCTTCTGCGAATACACCGAGCACGGCCACTGTGGCGTGATGCACGGCCATGAAGTGGACAACGACCAGACCCTGATCAACCTCGGCAAGCAGGCGGTGGCCGCGGCCCGTGCCGGTGCCGACGTGATTGCGCCGTCGGCGGCCATGGACGGGCAGGTCCAGGCCATCCGCCGGGCCCTGGACGCCGCCGGGTTCACCCAGACGCCGATCATGGCCTATTCCACCAAGTTCGCTTCGGCGCTCTACGGCCCGTTCCGCGAAGCGGGCGGCAGCGCGCTCAAGGGCGATCGCAAGAGCTACCAGATGAACCCGATGAACCGTCGCGAAGCGGTGCGCGAATCCCTGCTGGACGAGCAGGAAGGCGCCGATTCGCTGATGGTCAAGCCCGCTGGAGCCTACCTGGACATCATCCGCGACATCCGCGAGGCCTCGCGCCTGCCGGTGGCGGCGTATCAGGTCAGCGGCGAGTACGCGATGATCAAGTTCGGCGCCCAGGCCGGGGCCATCGACGAGCAGCGCGTCGTGCGTGAGAGCCTGGGTTCGATCAAGCGCGCTGGTGCTGACCTGATCTTCACCTACTTCGCCATGGACCTGGCCCTGGCCGGGATCTGACCAGGCCCCCGCCGTACCGCCACGAACGTCGTCCGGCGTTCGTGGCTCTTGCCAAGACTTCCGCCCCTACATGACAATGCGATTCATTATCAAATATGAATCCTTATTGTCATGCCCGCCGACGACTTATCCCTGCGCAGTGCCGTCACCGATCTGTACACCCATCACCACGGCTGGCTGCAGGGCTGGTTGCGCCAGCGCCTGGGCAACACCTTCGATGCCGCCGATCTGGCCCAGGACACCTTCGTGCGGGTGCTCAAGGCGCGCAATGCCCTGGAGATCCGCGAGCCGCGGCCCTACTTGTCGCGCATCGCCAATGGCTTGTTGATCGATCTGTTTCGCCGCCGTTCCCTGGAGCAGGCGTACCTGGAGGCTCTGGCTCTGGTGCCCGAGGGCGAGCAGCCGTCGCCGGAGGAGCAGAACCTGATGCTCCAGGCACTGTTGGAGGTCGACCGGCTGCTGGACGGCCTGGGGGCCAGGGTCAAGCAGGCTTTCCTGCTGTCCCAGTGCGACGGCCTGACCTACGAGCAGATCGCCGAACGCCTGCAGATCTCGGTGCGCAGCGTCAACAACTACATGGCCAAGGCCATGGAGCATTGCTGCCTGATGCAGATGCGGATGCAGCTGTCATGAGTTTTGCCAACCTGCAACTGAGCGTGGGCGAGCGCCAGGCCATCAGCGGCGCGGCGCGCTGGTATGCGCAGTTGCGCTCCGGCACCGCCAGCGAACAGGAACAGGCAGCCTGGCGCGAATGGCTGGCCGCCGACCCCTTGCATCGCCAGGCCTGGGAACGCATGCAGCAACTGGGCGAGCAGATGTCGGCCCTGCCTGGCGGTCTGGCCGGTTCCACCTTGCGCGGGGCCGGGCGCTCGCGCCGCGAGCTGATGCGCAACCTGGTGGTGCTGGCTTCGGCCGGCTCCCTCGGCTGGCTGGGTTGGCGCAGCGACAGCGCCCAGCAATTGCTGGCGGACTATCGAACCCAGGTCGGCGAGCGCCGCGAAGTGCGCCTGGCGGACGGCAGCGCATTGCTGCTCAACACCGACACCTCGGTGAATGTGGCTTTCGACGGTCAGCAGCGCCGGTTGCAGTTGCTCTGGGGCGAGATGCTGGTGAGCGCTGGCATTGATGCACTGCAAAGGCCATTGCGGGTCATCACGCGCCACGGTGAGGTCCAGGCCCAGGGCGCGCGTTTCGTGTTGCGCAGCGAAGAGCGCGAGGATCAGGTGGCGGTGCTGGAGCAGGGCGTGCAGGTCAGCCTGGGCAACGGTATGGCGTCGCGCCGAGTCGAGGCCGGCCAGCAACTGGCGTTCAGCACTGGAGGCTTTGCTGCGCTGCGGTCCAGCGATGCGTCGGTGGGCGCCTGGCGCCAGGGCAGCATCATCGCCCTCGACCGACCCTTGGGGGACTTGCTGGCGGACCTGTCGCGCTACCGCCGCGGAGTGGTGCAGTGCGATCCGCAGATTGCCGGCCTGAAGATTTCCGGGGCCTTTCCCATCGATGACACCGATCGCGCCCTGGCGGCGCTTGAGAGCGGTTTCTCGCTGCGCATCGAGCGCTACACCCGCTATTGGGTGCGGGTGTCCCACCGCCGCCTCGGCTGAAACCAAACGGTAAAAATAATTATTCCGGTCTTTGCACTTTTGCTCACTCTGATCCGGCTCATCCCCCAGTGGATTCATTTTCAAGATCGGGGGAAGGCAAAGCATGTCTGAAGTTCACAAGTCGAAGTTGACCCAGGCCATCAAGGTCGGGCTCTGGGGCGCGCTGGCGGTGTATGGCGCGGCGCTGCTGCCGTTGACCGCGGTGGCGGCCAGCGAACAGACGGCGGTGCGCCGCTTCGATATCGCGGCGGGTGATCTCACTGAGGTGCTGAGCCGTTACGCCAGTGCCGCCGGGGCGGCCATCTCCTTCGATGCCCGGCAGACCGCCGGCCTGCGTTCGGCGGGGCTCAAGGGTGAATACGGGGTACAGGAAGGCTTTGCGCGGATTCTCGCCGGCAGCGGCTGGCAGGCCGAGCCGCAAAGCAATGGCAGCTATGTGCTGCGCTCCGTGCCCCAGGGCAGCGGCACCCTGGAGCTGGGCACCACCCAGGTCCAGGGCCAGGAGCTGGGGGCCACCACCGAGTATTCCGGTTCCTACACCACCGGCGCGGTGACCATCGGCAAGGGCCAGCACTCGCTGAAGGAAACCCCGCAGTCAGTGACCGTGATCACCCGCAAGATGCTCGATGACCAGAACCTCAACACCATCGACCAGGTGATGGAAAAGACCCCGGGCATCACCCTCTACGACTCGCCCATGGGCGGCAAGTATTTCTACTCCCGGGGCTTTCGCATGACCGGCCAGTACCAGTACGACGGCGTGCCCCTGGACATGGGCAACAGCTACGTGCAGGCCGACAGCTTCAGCAGCGACATGGCCTTCTATGATCGGGTGGAGATCCTGCGCGGCGCCGCCGGCATGCTCAAGGGCGCGGGCGGCACCGCCGGTTCGGTGAACTTCGTGCGCAAGCGTGGCCAGGCCACGCCCCACACCCAGCTGATGATGTCCGCCGGCAGCTGGGACAACTACCGGGCCCAGGTGGACACCGGCGGGCCGTTGAACGACGCCGGTACCGTTCGTGGCCGGGCGGTGGTGACCCAGCAGACCCGGCAGTATTTCTACGACCTGGGGGAGCGCAAGGATCAGGTCTACTACGGCGCCCTGGATTTCGACCTCAGTGACGACACCACCCTGGGCCTGGGCATGGCCTATGAAGACGTTGACTCGCGCCCGTGCTGGGGCGGCCTGCCGCGCTACAGCGACGGCAGCGACCTCAAGCTCGGCCGTTCCACCTGCCTGAACACCGCCTGGAACAACTCGCGCAGCAAGCGCGCGACCTATTTCGCCGACCTCAAGCAACAGCTCAACGATGACTGGGCGCTGAAGGTGGCCGGGGTCTACAGCCGCAACACCCAGGACATCGAGTACGCCTTCCCCAGCGGTTCGGTGCCGGTGGGTGCCAGCCGCTCCAGCACCCTGATGCTGGGCAGCACCTATGACTACGATCAGGTGGACTACGGCTTCGATGCCTATGTCGACGGCCACTTCCAGGCCTTTGGCCAGGAGCACGAACTGACCTTCGGCGCCAACGCCAGCCGTTCGATCAAGGACGACTTCTACGCCGTGGCCGGCTTGCCGCAGCGGCAGAACGTGCTGGACCCCGATCACCACCTGCCCAAGCCCGATGACAGCTACTACGAAAGCAACTCCACCCGGGGCGGCCCCAGTGATCTGCGCATCCAGCAGCAAGGGCTGTATTCCACCCTGCGCCTGAAACTCGCCGACCCGCTGACCCTGGTCATGGGCAGCCGGGTCAGTTGGTACAAGTCGCAGAACGATGCCGTGGCCTACTGGCGCGACACCCGCACCCCCAGCAGCGCCCGTTCCAAGGAAACCGGCGAGGTCACGCCGTTCGCCGGGGTGCTGTACGACCTCAACGACAACCTCACGGCCTATGCCAGCTACTCCAGCATCTTCACCCCCCAGGGCAGCTATCGGACCCTGGACGGCGCCTCCCTCAAGCCGCTGGTGGGCAAGAGCTATGAGCTGGGGATCAAGGGCGAGTGGTTCGACGGCCGCCTGAACAGCGCCTTCAGCCTGTTCCGCACCCTTCAGGAAGATGCGCAGCAGGACGACCCGGCCTGCCCGGACAGCACCTGCTCGTTGAACTCGGGCAAGGTCCGCGCTCAGGGCTTTGAAGCCGAAGTCAGCGGTGAGGTGATCGAACGCCTGCAACTGCTGGCCGGCTACACCTACACCCAGACCAAGACCCTGGAGGATGCCGACAGCAGCAAGAACGGCCAGTCGTTCAATTCCTACGTACCGCGGCACCTGCTACGGGTGTGGGGCGACTACCAGCTGGGCGGTGCCCTGGAACGCTTCACCGTGGGGGCTGGGGTCAACGCCCAGAGCGACAACTACCGGGTCTCGCCCATCAGCGGCAATCACATCAGCCAGGCCGGCTATGCGATCTGGAACGGCCGGATCGGCTATCGCATCGACGACACCTGGTCCCTGGCGCTCAACGGCAACAACCTGCTGGACAAGCGCTACTACACCACCGTCGGCACCGAAGGCTTCGGCAACTTCTACGGCGATCCGCGCAACTTCACCCTGTCGGTCAAGGCCGACTTCTGAGGGTGATACGGCGGCTGCGCGGATGTTTCGCGCGGCCTGTTCAGTGAGGCTGGATCTGGCGCTCGCGGAAATAGCGCTCCAGCAGCCACGGGTCGCCAGAGCGGTCCGCCAGGGCCACGTAGGTGTCCGGGCGCAGCAGGTAGAAGGCATTGCGCGCCAGCCCTGCCGCGGCATGGGCCGGGCGCCAGTCGAATATCCGCAAAGGCACCCGGTGCGCGCTGCACCAGTCGCGCAGGGCATCGCTGGTCGTGCCGTAGACATGCACCTGCCAGCCCAGGTACTCCAGGCTGTCGAAGTTGTCGTGCTCGCCGTCCCTGACCCAGGGCAGGCGGTCGCCGCCGTGCACCGGGCCGACGCCACCGGCACTCAGGGGCATGCCCCGGTAGTTGAGGGTGATCTGCGACACGGTGCGAAAGAGAAATTCCCGGGCACTGTCGAAGGCGGCGATCTTCGGCAGCAGCAGGGGGGCCAGGCGGGTGCGTACCAGGTAGGCGACCGGGCCGTCGGCGGTGGCGAAGCTGAACACCCGGTCGGTGGTGGCCACCAGGCGCCGGGCAAACTCCATGCGTTCGATTTCATAGCTGTCCAGCAGGCTTTCGGCGCTCTTGCCGCTGAGCACCGCCGCCAGTTTCCAGGCCAGGTTGATGGCGTCGCCGATCCCGGTGTTCATGCCCTGGCCACCGGCGGGGCTGTGGACGTGGGCGGCATCCCCCAGGAGAAACACCCGCCCCAGGCGAAACTGCTCGGCCACTCGGTGGTGCACCTTGTAGGTTGAGAACCAGTTGACTTGGGTGACGTTGACCTTGAGCTGATGCATGGCGCGCTGGCTGACGTCTTCGAAACGCAGGTTTTCCGGGTGCTCGGCGCGCTCGTCGCGCACCGTGCCGATCAGCCGCGCGCGGCCGCTCTGGGCCAGGGGAAACACCGCGAGAAAGTCGGCATCGTCCAGGTCCACGTGCAATTGGCCGTCGATGCTCGGGCCGTCGGCCTCGACATCGGCGACGTAGAACACCTGTTGGTAGGTGCCGCCGGGAAAACCAGTGCCCAGGGTCTTGCGCACCGTGGAGCGGGCGCCGTCGCAGCCGGCCAGGTAGAAGGCCTGGCAGTGTTCCTCGCGGCCGTCGGGGCCACGCAGGCGAACGTTGATCAGGTGGCCGTGATCGGTGAAGGCCAGCAGCTCGGTGTCGCGTTCGACGCGCACGCCCAGCCGTTCCAGGCGTTCGATCAGCAGTTGCTCGTGCTCGTCCTGGGGAAAGATCTGCAGGAAGGGGTAGGGCGTCAGGTCTTCGCCGATGGCGTTGAACGGCAGTTGCGCGGCCCGCTCGCCGCGGACCCAGAGGTTGACCGCCGGCACGTGGTGGCCGCGTTCGACGATAGCCTGGGTCAGGTCCAGCTGGCGGTAGAGCTCCAGGGTCCGGGCCTGCACCGCCAGGGCCCGGGAGGTGGTGCCCGGACCCAGGGTCTTGTCGATGATCCGTACCTTGACCCCCTGCTGGCGCAGCCAGAGCGCCAGCACCAGGCCGGTGGGGCCGGCGCCGATGATCAGTACGTCGCTGCAGTTCATGTGTTTGCCCTCGCTAAGAGATCAACGTTATGCATCTGACTGCGGGCGGCGCCTGCCGCGGGGTCAACGCTGGGCGAAGGCCAGGTTCAGGCCCAGCCCCGCGAAGCTTGCGGCAAAGCTGCGGCGCAACCAGCTCTGCACCTTGGGCGACTCGATCACCGCGGTACGGAACAGATTGGCCAGCAGGCCGTAGAGCACGAACACGAAGAAGGTCATGGCCATGAACACGCCGCTCAAGAGCAGCATCTGCGGGATCGGATCGCTACCGTCATGGGCGATGAACTGGGGCAGGAAGGCCAGGAAGAAAATGGTCAGCTTGGGGTTGAGGATGTTCAGCAGGCAGGCCTTGAGCATCAGCGCGCCGGCGCCGTGGCTCACCGTGTTGCTGTCCACGGCAAAGGCCGAGCGATCACGCCAGGTGGCATAGGCCAGGTACAACAGGTAGGCGACCCCGGCGAACTTCAGGCCCTGGAAGGCCAGGGCGCTGGTGTGCAGGATCGCCGACAGACCGAGGATCGAGGCCAGCAGGTGGGGGACGATCCCGGCGGTGCAGCCGATGGCGGTGAACAGGCTGGCGCGCTTGCCGGCCACCAGGGCGGTGGAAATGGTCAGGATCACGCCGCTGCCGGGAATCAGCACGACAATCAGGCTGGTCAGCAGAAAATCCAGGGTCAACATCCGGGTGTCACTCCATTGAGGGCGGGGTCATCAAAGTACACCCAGCCACACCGCCAATAGAAGGATTTTAGCCTGTAGCCGCTGCTGAGCCCGCGAAGCTGCGCGAAGGTCCGCAGGACCTTGCCTGGCGATCGCCAGCCAAACCTCTATCGATCTTGAGAACCCTGCGTCCCTACGGGCCGTTCGCAGCCTGCGGCAGCGGCTACAGGGGCGTGGCGGGAACAGCGCTCGCATTCTTTGGTCGAACGCCCCATGCCGCTGCTTTACTTGCACGGCCCTCGTCCAGCCATCTTGCGGAGTCCCATGATTTCCTCTCGTCTTCTCAGTTGCTGCCTGGGCCTGTCGCTGCTGGCCGGTTGCGCCAGCTCGCGCGGCCCCCAGGTGCCGGTGCTGACCCCGGAGCAGACCCAGGCGCGCATCCTGCGCCTGCTGCCGGCCCAGGTCAGCGACCGCCCGGGCTGGGCCCGGGATATCCAGGTGGCCTTCAGCGCCCAGGGCCTTGAGCCGAGCCAGAGCAACCTGTGCGCGGTGCTGGCGGTGACCGAACAGGAATCCACCTTCAAGGTCGATCCGACAGTGCCGGGCCTGGGGCGCATTGCCCGGGAGGAAATCGACCGCCGCGCGGCCAAGGTGCATGTGCCAGCGCTGCTGGTCAGTGCCGCCCTGCAAGTGCGCGGCGCGGACGGCCAGTCCTACAGCCAGCGTCTGGCCAAGGCCCGCAGCGAGAAGGAGCTGAGTGCGATCTTCGATGACTTCATCGGCATGGTGCCCCTGGGCAAGACCCTGTTCGGTGGCTTCAACCCAGTGCACACCGGCGGGCCGATGCAGGTCAGCATTGAATTCGCCCAGCAGCAGGCCCAGGGTTATCCGTACCCGGTGCAGGACTCGATCCGCCATGAAGTCTTCAGTCGCCGTGGTGGCATGTACTTCGGCATCGCCCACCTTTTGGGTTATCCGGTGGACTACCCGCAGCCGCTGTATCGCTTCGCCGACTTCAACGCCGGCTGGTACGCCAGCCGCAATGCGGCTTTCCAGGCCGCGGTGAGCCGCCTCAGCGGGATCAAGCTGGCCCTGGATGGCGACCTGATCCGCTATGACTCGCTCCTGCCCGGCAGCACCGAACTGGCGGTGCGCACCCTGGGCAAGCAACTGGGGCTGCGCAACCCGCAGATTCGCGCCCAGCTGGAAAAGGGTGACAGCCAGGCCTTTGCACAGACCGAGCTGTACCGCCAGGTATTTGCCCTGGCCGACCGCGCGGCGGGCCGACCCGTGCCGCGCCAGCAACTGCCGGGCATCGAACTCAAGAGCCCGAAGATCACCCGCCAACTGACCACCGCCTGGTTCGCCAAACGCGTGGATGAACGCTACCAGCGCTGCCTGCAAAGGCCGCTGTAACCCCAAGGGCCTGCCCGTTGTAGGCGCTGGCTTGCCAGCGAAGACGCCCGCCAGGGCGATGCAAGGCTTGCGGTCCTGTTCGCCGGCAAGCCGGCTCCTACGGCGGGGTCAGGGGCGACGGCGGACGAACTTGCGCCACAGCCACACCCACAGCATCGCGAGGGGGAAGGCCAGGATCACGAAAGGCAGGGCATAGCTGCCTTTCTCCAGGGCTTCGGCTGTGCCGTCGGACAGGTTGTCCAGCAGGTTGCTGAAGGCGCGCTTGAGACTTGAACCGCGTTCGGCGCCGTTGCTGGGCAGGAAGTTCAGGGTCAGGCGGTTGGTGTCCAGGCGACGCTGTTGTCCGGCAGCTGTCTGGGCGAGTGCTTGCAGGTCGTTCTCGATGCCCGCTTGCTCCTTGCTCAGGGCGATCAGGTCGCTGACGCTGATGTCCTTGCGCGCCGCCAGTTCATCCAGGCGCTGTTGCTGGGCCTTGAGTCGCTGTTGCTGGCGTTGCACATCGGCCACGGCATCGGCCAGGTCTTCGGCGCTGGTGATGCGCTCACCCAGTTCGGCCCCTTGAGACGCCTGCTGGACGATGGGCTCGACCCCCTCCGGAACGATTCGCAGCACCACCCGGGCGCGGTACGGGCCTTGCTCCAGGAGCAAGATGTTGCAGGGGCCGAACTGGGCTTTTTCGCAGGCTTCACGGGTTTGTGTCAGGTGCGGGCCGATTTGCTCGGCAGGCAGGGACAGGGTCAGTTCGTGCTCGTAGGCCAGCAGGGCGCCGGCCTTGCCCTGGGCCCCACCGAGGGCCACCGCAGAGCTGTTGTGATCACTGGGAGAGCAGGCGCTGAGGGCCAGTGCACCGAAGAAGGCAAAGGCCAGTCGGCGGCGGATGGCAGGGTGATCGTCCTGATGCTGCATGGAGGCTCCTTGAGTACTTGAAATTGCGGCTAGTGCGCAGGTGCGCATCTTACTGCTGTTCCCAGGATCACCACGATCGCGGCGCAACTTATTTTCGCCAATTTGCCTGGCTGATGCTCATAGGCATCGTGGTCAATCAGGGCTACAAGTGGCGCGGGCCAGTGGCGTCTTCGCCGTCCCAACTGCAGCCCTGTAGCCGCTGCTGAGCCTGCGAAGCTGCGTAAAGGTCCGCAGGACCTTGCCTGGCGATTGCCAGCCAAACCTCTATCGATCTTGAGAACCCTGCGTCCCTACGGGCCGTGCGCAGCCTGCGGCAGCGGCTACAGTTGCTTCCAGTCCAGGCCGAAGCGCGCCAGGTATTTGCGCAGGCGGTCCGCGTCGTTGGGGTTGGCCTTGCCCAGGCGTGACACGCCGAACAGCCGGCGCCCGGCGTCCGACAGGCTGTCGGCGCGACGGCATTCGGCAATCACCGCCTTGAGTTGCAGGCGGTCGAACAGGTCCAGCTCTACCTCGTCGCCCAACAGTTGCTGCAGTTCATCCTCGGTATTTTCCAGGCCCCAGGCGTGGCGCAGGCGCTGGATTTCCTCCTCGACCTGGGCCTGGTCGATGCGTCCGCTGTCGGCCAGGGTGGCCATGCGGGTGATGGAGGCCGACAGTTCGCGGAAGTTGCCCAGCCACGCCGCTTCGCTGGAGCTGGCAAAGGCCAGGTAGCGGCGCCGTGCTTCCAGGTTGAAACGCACCAGTTGCCCTTGCTCCCGGGCGTGACGTTCCAGCTCGAAATCGATGTTCGGCTCGATGTCCTCGCGGCGTCCCGCCAGCCCCGGCAGGTTGAAGGTCCAGAGGTTGATCCGCGCATACAGGTCTTCGCGGAACAGGCCCTGGGCCACCCGGCCGCGCAGGTCGCGGTGGGTGCCGGCGATGATCAGGAAGTCACTCTCCACTTCCTGGTCCGCGCCCATGGGGAAGAAGCGCTTTTCCTCGATGGCCTTGAGCAGCATGGCCTGTTCGTCCAGTCCCAGTTCGCCGATTTCATCAAGAAACAGCATGCCGCCGTGGGCCGCCCGCAGCAGGCCCTCCCGGGCGTTCTGGGCACCGGTGAAGGCGCCCTTGATATGGCCGAACAGCGCCGACATGGCACCGTCGCCGCGCAGGGTGGCGCAGTTGACCTCGACAAAGCGTCCCTGCACCTGGTGCCGGCCGCGCTTGAGTTCATAGATGC
The DNA here is from genome assembly GCF_028550695.1 of Pseudomonas sp. BLCC-B112. Classification (NCBI taxonomy): domain Bacteria; kingdom Pseudomonadati; phylum Pseudomonadota; class Gammaproteobacteria; order Pseudomonadales; family Pseudomonadaceae; genus Pseudomonas; species Pseudomonas sp. BLCC-B112. The sequence continues at coordinate 304,265 of NZ_JAQQGK010000010.1, read as the reverse complement.
GCCGGGCCAGGAACGACTTGCCGGCACCGGTGGGGCCGATCAGCAGCATCGGCGCCTTGGAGCGCACGGCGACCCGCTCGATCTGCTCGATGGAGCGGTTGAACGCCGGGTTGCGGGTGGCGATCCCGGACTTGAGGAAGGCCAGGCCTTCCAGGCGCTTGTGGGCAAAGCGCGAGGCGATGCGGTCGTAGCGCGACAGGTCGAGGTCGATCAGCGCATGGGTGCCGGTGGCGTGTTCGCTGGGGTCGCGGCGCCGGGCCGGCGAGGTCTGGATCAGCCGGGCCGGGAGGTAGCGCGCCTCGGTCAGCAGGAACCAGCAGATCTGCGCCACGTGGGTGCCGGTGGTGATGTGCACCAGGTAATCCTCGCGCTCGGTATCGAACGGGTAGGCGCTGGTGAAGTCGTGGAGGGCGCCGTACACCTCTTCAAAATCCCAGGGATTGTTCAGGCCCATGGGGTGCAGGCGCACTTCGGTTTCCGGCGACACCTGGCGCACATCGTTGGCCACCCGTTCGGCCAGGCTGATATCCCGGGCTTCCAGGCCGTGGATCAGTTCCAGGCGCTGGATCAGCACGTCCTGCTGCTGGCACAGGCCGACCGTGGGGCGCCAATGGCTCCAGCGATTGGCGCCCTTGCCGACGCGATCGAGGGTGGAACCGACAAAACCGATGGCGACCGTGGGCTTGCTCGACATGTTTATACCTGATGATAAAAAGCGATAAGCAAAGATATAAAATTATCGAGGCGATTGTCTTGTCGAATGGCCAGCGAAAAAACGATTGAAAATAAAATCTTTATAAATCAATAAGTTAAAAAATAATTTGCTGGAAAATAAAAAGCTGGCACAGCGTCTGCAATGTATCTGGCAACGAACGAGACAACAGAGCGAGACGCCAAGATGGCCAACTTCCAGCTGTTCAACACCCAACAGGCAAAAGCGCCAGCGAGCACCACCCTGAACGCTTCCAAGGCCGGGGCTTATGCCTACAACGCCAAGCACCGCCTGGCCCAGCTGGCGGTCACCGGTTGCCTGAACTCGACCTTCTACACCTCGCCTGAAGGTCAACTGGACGCGGTGCTGCAACTGGTGAGCGAGCTGGACAGCCGCTTCGTCGCCCAGGCCGCCCGTTACGCTCGGCAGCAAGGCCATATGAAGGACATGCCAGCGCTGCTGCTGGCGGCGCTGACCGCACAACGCTCGGTTTTGGTACCGGAGCTGTTCGCCCAGGTGGTGGACAACGGCAAGATGCTGCGCAACTTCGTGCAGATCCTGCGCAGCGGCGTGACCGGGCGCAAATCCCTGGGTTCGCAGCCCAAGCGTCTGGTGCAGAACTGGTTGAACACGGCCACCGAGCGTCAATTGCTGCAGGCCTCGGTGGGCAACCAGCCGTCCCTGGCGGACGTGCTGAAGATGGTTCACCCCAAGCCAAGTGAAGCCTGGCGTGAAGCCTTCTTCGCCTGGTTGATCGGCAAGCCGGTGGATGTACAGGCGCTGCCTGAGCTGACCCGGGACCTGTTGGCGTTTCGCAGTGGTGCGACAACTCAGGTGCCGCAGGTGCCGTTCCAGTTGCTCGGCAACGAGACGCTGAGTGCTGAACAATGGGCGGCACAGGCCCGCAACATGGGCTGGCAGGGGCTGCGCATGAACCTCAACACCCTGGCCCGCCACGGCGCGTTCCAGGTGCCGGGTTGCAGCGAGTACGTGGCGGCGCGGCTGGCGGATGCGGGGGAGGTGGCCAAGGCCCGGGTCTACCCGTACCAGTTGCTGGCGGCCTACCGCATGGCCGGCGAGGACGTACCGCAAGCGGTCCGCGAGGCGCTGCAGGATGCCCTGGAGCTGTCCCTGGCCAACGTGCCGGCGCTGGCGGGCAACGTGGTGGTCTGCCCGGATGTCTCGGGCTCGATGCACAGCCCGGTTACCGGCTATCGCCAGGGCGCCACCACGGCGGTGCGTTGCATCGATGTGGCGGCCCTGGTGGCGGCAGCGGTGTTGCGCAAGCAGCCGGCGGCGCGGGTCATGCCGTTCGAGCGGGGGGTGGTGAACATCCACCTCAACCCGCGGGACAGCGTGATGAGCAACGCCCAGAAGCTGGCGAACATCGGCGGAGGCGGGACCAACTGCTCGGCGCCCCTGGCGCAGCTGGCCAACGCCAAGAGCCGCGTGGACACCCTGATCCTGGTCTCGGATAACGAGTCGTGGATCGATGCGCGGCGCCACGGCGCCACGGAAACCATGCGCCAGTGGGAGCGGATCCGGGCCATCAACCCGCAGGCGAAGCTGGTGTGCATCGACATGCAACCCGGCGCCACGACCCAGGCGCCAGACCGCGAGGACATCCTCAACGTCGGCGGCTTCAGTGACGCGGTGTTCGATGTGATCGAGCAGTTCACCGCAGGCAACTACGGTGCGCAGCACTGGGTCAAGGCAATCGAGGCGATGGCGCTCTGATCGCTGGAACATGAGATAAACCGTGCGCCGGCCAGCCGGCGCACACCACAGATTTTTTGATCATTGGCCCTGAATGCCGCTGTGACTACATCCAAAGGCGTCTCAGCAAATTTTGTCAGGGCCGGTGAGGGCACGAATGCCAGTGGCTGTACATCCTGGTTAAGCCGGTTCGAATCCGGCCATCAGTCACTACTTTTGTCGTGCCACCTTTTTTGCAGTTTTTGCAACGAATGCGGATGGAACTACATCCCAGGTTCGGGATGCGGGTTCGATTCCCGCCGGTGCTGGAAAACGGCGCCGTGGTTCAATGGTCAGAACACGAACGCATTGTTCCATCGACTCTTGTCGTCGCATCTTTTCCCCCGCCTCGGCGGGATGGCAGCGAATGCCACAGGTACTACATGGTGTCGCGGGTTCGAGCCCCGCCAGCCGCAAGGCTGTAGCTCAGTCGGTAGAGCAAATGTGCCTGTTCCCTTGTCGCTGCCCGCAGGCCCGGCCTGCACCGATTGACCCGGCGAATGCCGGTGGAACTACAGGACAGCGTGGTCGCGGGTTCGAGTCCCGCTCACTAGCTCAGAGGCAGAGCGCGCTGCATGTTCCACCTTCACTGGTCGCCGTCTGTACCGAACACCGCAACTCCGTAGGAGCTGGCTTGCCAGCGAAGAGGCCCCTGAGACCGTCTGCTGCGCCCCGGCTCCTACACAATCTATTGAACAAGGCCGAATCAGCGGCCAAAGGAAAAAGAGTCAACGACATGGAACACAAAACCTACCAACTGCTGGAAGTGGCCAACGGCAAGCCGATCAAGATGTGGACCCAGGGCGTGCCGGTGGAAAACGAAGCGCGCCAGCAATTGATGAACACCGCGAAGATGCCGTTCATCTTCAAGCACCTGGCCGTGATGCCCGACGTGCACCTGGGTAAAGGTTCGACCATCGGTAGCGTGATCCCCACCGTAGGCGCGATCATTCCGGCGGCGGTCGGGGTGGATATCGGTTGCGGAATGATCGCTGCCCGTACCTCGCTGACCGCCTCCGACCTGCCGGATAACCTGGCCGGGTTGCGTAGCGCCATCGAGGCCGCGGTGCCTCACGGTCGTACTTCGCCTCGTAGCGGTCGCGATAAGGGCGCCTGGGGTGATGTGCCGCAGCAGACCGATCAGGCCTGGGCTGCGCTGCACCCACGCTTCAAGGCGATCACCGATAAGTACCCGGCCCTGGCCAACAGCAACAACCGCCAGCACCTGGGAACCCTCGGCGGCGGTAACCACTTCATCGAGGTCTGCCTGGATGAAGCCAACCGGGTCTGGTTCATGCTCCACAGCGGTTCCCGTGGCGTCGGTAACGCCATCGGCAACCTGTTCATTCACTTGGCACAGGCCGATATGCGTCAACATATCGCCAACCTGCCGGACCGCGACCTGGCCTACTTCGAGGAAGGCAGCCAACACTTCGACGATTACGTGGAAGCCGTGGCCTGGGCCCAGGATTTCGCCCGGCAGAACCGTGAGCTGATGATGCAACTGGTGATCCAGGCCACCCGCAAGGTGATCAGCAAGCCCTTCGAAGTGGCGCTGGAGGCAGTCAACTGTCACCACAACTACGTGCAGAAGGAGCGCCACTTCGGTGAAGAGGTGCTGGTGACCCGCAAGGGCGCGGTATCGGCGAAGAAGGGCGAGCTGGGGATCATTCCGGGGTCGATGGGGGCCAAGAGCTTCATCGTTCGCGGGCTGGGTAACGAGGAGGCGTTCTGCTCCTGCAGCCACGGTGCCGGGCGTACCATGAGCCGCACCAAGGCCAAGAACACCTTCACCCTGGCCGACCAGATCCGCGCGACCGCCCATGTGGAGTGCCGTAAGGACGAAGCGGTGATCGACGAAATCCCGATGGCCTACAAGGACATCGACCAAGTGATGCACGCCCAGCGCGAGCTGGTGGAAGTGCTGCACACCCTGCGTCAGGTGGTGTGCGTTAAGGGGTAGAACAATGGACGACATGGACGCCTTGATAGCGGCGCCGCCCGGCTGGCATTACCAGCTGAGCGACTACGAAGCCCGCCGCGTGCGGGAGGTGATGGACGAATTGGATCGGCACAGTGCCTGGCTGGAACTGAGCCGCTTCGGCAACGGTTTCGTGCGTCAGGCCGCCGTGCGCGGCCTGGCCGCACAGCCTTCGGCCGAGGCCCTGGCGGCCTTGCTGGAGCGCCTCAACGATTGGGTGCCCCAGGTACGCCAGGAGGCTGCCGCGGCGGTCGAGGGGTATCTGGCACCAGAGCGCGCCGAGCTGCTGTTGCAGAGCCTGAAACCGCTGCTGGCCCTGGCCGGCAAACAGCGCGCCGACCACGGCGCGACCCTGGAACGGGCGCGTTCGGTGTTGCAGCTGGCCCAGGTACGCGAAGAAGTTGAAGGCGCCTTTGGTGATTGCCGGGGCAAGGCCGCACGCTTTGTCTTCGAGCTGTTGCTCGAAGGGGCGCAGGATCGGGCAGCGCTGCTGGCTCGGGCTCTGCGCCACAGTGAGGTCAGTGTGCGGCAGATGGCCGTGGATGCCTGCGCCGAACTGCCGGCCGCGCAGGCCGTGCCCCTGCTGGAAGAGGTGATGCACAGCTGCGGGGCCAGTGTGCGGGTCAAGGCGCTGCGCTTGCTGCTGCCGTTGCTGGCCGATCCTCGCGAGTATCTGAGTCAGGCATTGCTGGACCCTTCGGGGGCCTTGCGTTGCCTGGCCCATTGGGCCGCGCCCCGTCACGGGCTGGACCCGCGCGAGGTGTTGCTGCAACGGCTGCAACAGCCGGCACCACGGAACAAGCGCGCTTGGCTGGGGCTGTTGGGGCTGGTCAAGGAACTGCAGGAACCCATGGCTGACGCCATGGTGCGACAGGCCCTGGCCTCGCCGGCGCCGAGTGTGCGCCTGCTGGCCCTACAGACCCTGGGCGAGCGTGGCATGGCCGAGCAACTGGCGGCCCTGGACGACGCCTCGGACAAAGTCTTCAACTGCGCCCTGGGCTTGTTGCACGAGCAACCCTGGGCAGTCTTCGACGAGGTCCTGGAGCAGCGTCTCGACCAGCACTGGCATGACCTGCCGAAGGCGCGGCGCTGGGCCCTGCTGGCCCTCAAGCCGGGCTGGCGCCAGTTGGAATACCTGCTGTGGCGCCTGGGGCAGGGCGGCAGCGAGGCCGCCTATTGGCGCCAGACTCTGGCGCGCTGGTGCGATAGCCGCTACGGGATGTTCGATCCGGTCACCCCCAAGCCGCTGCGCGAAGCCATGTTGCAGCGTGTGCAGGCGATGGAGGCAGCCGGTGAATTGCCCGCAGGTTCAGCCAAGCGCCTGCTTTGAAAAATGGAGAGAGCCTTTATGCAGCCGCGGCCACTGTTGACCCGGATTGAAGATGAACACTGCCGAGCGCTGCGCCAGCAACTGAAAGAGGGGTACTGCGTCTTCGATTTTGTGGTGCTGGCGGTCGAGCCCGAGGCTGAGGTGGATCAAGCCCTGCATCGCCAGGGCTTGCAGCACCTGTACCTGCAACTCATGGCCGAGCGCCGCGAGCGCTGGGAAACACTGCGCCAGGACCCGCGCTACGCCGACGTCGGCCTGACGTCGATGCGCTGGGAGCAGGAGCGGGCGGTGCCTGAGGCGCTCAGCCAGGAACAGGTCCGGCAGCTGGTCTGCGAAAACCTGGAGCAGCAGGACCTGGCCTTGTACCGGGCGTTTCGCCAGCCGCCATACGGGCTGCATTTCCCTGGCGGCGCCGAGCAGGCGCGGCAGGTTTACGGCCAATGGCTGGACGTGCTGGGGCTGGACCCCGAACAGCAGCCCCAGGTGATCAACTGGGTAGGCAACCTGGAACTGGACTGTCAGGCGCCGGACATGGGCCCGCACCTGCAGCCCTGGAGTGACTATTTCGACGAAGGCCTGGAGTGGTGGGGCGTCTGGTGCCTGACGGTGTGGAACCCCGTGCGCCGGACCCTGAGTGTGCTGGCCGCCAGCGCCACCGATTGAACAAGGAAAAAGGATCATGGAACACCTAGAGCGCCATCCCCTGAGCAGCGCCATGCGCGAACGGGTATTGGCCGAGCTGGCGCGGATCGAGCGCGAGCGCAATGTGCAGGTGCTGTACGCCTGCGAATCCGGCAGTCGGGCCTGGGGCTTTGCCTCCACCGACAGTGATTACGACGTGCGTTTCGTCTATGTGGAAAAGCCCGAATGGTTCATCCAGGTGGATGCCGGGCGCGATGTGATCGAGCGGCCCCTGGATGACGAGCTGGACATCAGCGGCTGGGAACTGCGCAAGACCCTAGGGCTGTTGCGCAAGTCCAACCCGACCCTGCTGGAATGGCTGGACTCGCCCCTGGTGTATCGCAGCGAACCGACCGCCGCCGCGCGCCTGCGGGAGCTGGCGGAGGCGTTCTACAGCCCGCCGGCAGCGCGCAATCATTATCTGTCGATGGCCAAGAAGAACTTTCGCGGTTACCTGCAAGGCGACAGCGTGCGTTTCAAGAAGTACTTCTACGTGCTGCGGCCGTTGCTGGCGGTGCGCTGGATCGATCAAGGACGTGGCCGACCGCCGATGACCTTTGCCGATCTGCTGACCACCGTCGACCATCAGCCACTGCTGGACGAAGTGGCTGAGCTGCTGGTTTTGAAACGCTGCGCCGACGAGTCCGCCTACGGACCGCGGCGCCAGGCACTGCACGCCTTTATCGCCGCCGAGCTGGAACGCCCGGTGCCGAAACTGGCGCGTACCCATGAAGACAACGCGTTGCTGGACGCTTACCTGCGGGAAACCGTCCGGCACTACGCCTGAGGAATGAGATGAAACAGGATGTCATCGAACTGGACGGCGCCATCGGCGGCGGTCAGGTACTGCGCAGCGCCTTGAGCTTGTCGATGCTCAGCGGCAAGACCCTGCGCATTCATAATATTCGTGCCCGGCGCAGCCGCCCGGGGCTGCTGCGTCAGCACCTGACGGCGGTGCAGGCCGCGGCCCAGGTCTGTGGCGCCAAGACCTCGGGGGTCGAACTCGGCTCCCAGGCCCTGACCTTCGAACCGGGGCCGATCCGTGGCGGCGACTACCGCTTTGCCATCGGCACTGCGGGCAGCTGCACCCTGGTGCTGCAGACCCTGCTGCCGGCCTTGTTGCATGCGCCGCAGCCCAGCCGTGTGAGCATCAGCGGCGGCACCCACAACCCCCTGGCGCCGCCGGTGGATTTTCTCCAGCAAGCCTGGTTGCCGTTGCTGCGGCGCATGGGCGGGCGGGTGGAACTGCAATTGCTGCGCCACGGCTTCGTCCCGGCCGGCGGTGGTGAGCTGGAGGCCTTTGTTCAACCGTCGGTGCTGCAGCCCCTGCACCTTGAGGAGCGTGGCGCACTGTTGGGGAGTCGGGCCTGGGCGCTGAGCGCGGGCCTGCCCGAGCATGTGGCGGAGCGCGAGTTGCGTCGGGTGCACAATCGCCTGGAACTGCCTCGGGAGCACCTCACCCCGGTGCAGCTGGATGAACAATACGGCCCGGGCAATGTGCTGTTGCTGGAGTTCGCCTTCGAGCACCTGACCGAGCTGTTCAGTGGTTTCGGCCAGAACAGCCTGCGGGCGGAAAAGGTCGCCGACGTTGCCATCGATCAGGCCCACGCCTGGCTGGACTCCGGCGCGGCGGTGGCCGAGCACCTGGCCGATCAACTGCTGCTGCCCATGGCCCTGGCCGGCGGCGGCAGCTTCACCACGCCGTGCATGACCGAGCACCTGGAAAGCAATATCCGGGTGATTGAAGCGTTCCTGCCGGTGCGCATCGAGTCGCGTTCGCTGGGCGCGCACCTGTTGCGGATGGAGTGCCACGGCCTGGGATGACAGCCCGGGGCGCGAGGCCCTGGCGCGGCTCAACCCGCTGTTGCAGATGGCCACCCTGACGGCCGTATCCTCAGCGACAGCGCGGCGATCCTGATCCGCCTCGGCCCGGAGTGTCCCGACTCCGGGCTGCTGCCTGAAGCGCCGTCGGCCTGCGCATCTGCACAGGCGCTGGCTTGCTGGCGGCCCCCAGCTTCTGCAGTAGGCGGGGTGAGGGCGACAGGTTGAAGCGGCAGTTGAGTGTGTACCGGAGAAACTGGCAGTCTGCGCGCCCGCGCTGGTGTCGGTTTTTCTCACAAGGATTTACCCAATGGATGGCAATACCTGGCTCAAGGCCTTGAACGCACTGCTGACGCTTCTGCAACGCCTGGTGTTGCTCAGTGGCTGGTTTATCGCCGCGCTGATACTGGGGTTCACCATCAAGTCCGGGTTGCAGCCCTTTCTGGCGATGTTCCTGGCGTCGCTGCTGGGGGTGGTCGCGCTGGTGGTGCATGAGGGCGGGCATTACCTGGGGGCACGCGGGTGCGCCATGCCGGTGTTGCAGGTGCGGGTGGCCGCGGTGGAAATCCAGGTGCAGCGGCGCGGCTGGCGGTTGCGCTGGGCGCCGCAGCTCAAGCGCAATCGCCTGGGCGGTTATGTGATTGCCGTGAGCAATCTGCAACGCCCGCTGCGGCGGCAGTGGATGGTGGTGGTCCTCTGCGGGCCGCTGCTGAACCTGCTGCTGGGCGCCGCTGCCCTGGGGCTCGGGCTGTCCTGGTCCGGGGTGCCCGGGGCCATGGCCCTGGCGTTCGCCGCGATCAATCTGGCCATGGGCCTGGGGAACCTGATGCCGGCCTGGCGGGTGTCGCCCAGCGACGGCATGCTCCTGCTGGGCTGGTTTATGCATCGCGACGATCAACGCCCGGAACTGGCCCAGGCGCGCCTGCTGGCCCAGACCGTGGCCGGGGTGCCCAGCGCGGAGTTGCCGGAGGAAGATCTGCAGCGTTTGGCCGAAGGCGCCATGCCCGGGCCGCTGCTCGCTTTCGGCTGTCGCCTCAATGCCCTGCAGGATCAGGGCGACTGGCCGGCCGCGGTGCAGATGGAACAGGCGCTGGAACAGCTGCTGGTGGCCCGGGCGACGGAGCTGAACGGCATGAGTGGCCTGATCGAATTGTTGCGTAGCGAATTGGCCTTCTGCCGCGCTTTTGTGCAGCGTGACGTCGCCCCCTTGAACAGCCCCCCGATGAGCGCCGAAGTGGATTGGAACGCACCCTGGCTGCGACCGCGTTGCCTGGCCTTGCAAGCCTTCCTGGAGGGCGACCGGCAGCAGGGCGAGCGTCATCTGCAGCAGGCGCTGCAAGCGGCCAATAACAGCGTGGTGCTGGCCCAGGGCAAGAGCGAAGCGCTGCTGGCCGAATACCTGCGGGCGTTGCCGGCACCAGGCCGCTAAGGCCCCGGCCCACGGCATCGAACAGGCCGTTGTGCTGGCGCGGGCTTGCCTGCGAAGGTTTGCCGTAGGGGGACCAAGGTCTGTTCAGCGTCCAGCCGGTTTCCGGGGTGATGGGGGAGTGGGCGGGGTGAAAATAATCGGTTCGCGGCGGCAAACCTCTTATACTCCGGCGCCTTATTTTCCCTACCAGCCAGAGGAACGCCCCGTGGCCAACGAACCGGATCAGGATTTCTACAACCGCGCCGATGCCATCATCGAGTTGACCAACTCCCACATCGCCGACAGCAGCCGGGGCAAGGCCAGCGCTTCGCTGATGTACGCCAACGCGCGCTTCAGCGCCTGGGTCAGCGCCTGCGGCTGCCGTAATGCCGAGGAACTGGCGGCGTCCAAGCAGCAGGCGGTGGACTATTTCCTTGAGGAGTTCCGCCTGATGCTGGAAGAGAACCTCACCGACTACGTCGAGAACTACTCGCGCTACATGAACGCCAATCCGGATTGAAAACAGTCGACGCGGTCTTGCCTGGGCCGCTTTCGTGAGACTGTCGGGCAGTCGCTTGCTGCCCCGCTGCAACCCGTGCACTTATCGCCTCGGGTTGTCTGCCGCCCACCTTGCATAACCCTTTGATCTGAGTGTTCCAGGACCACGGCAACCGTTGGTCCTGTTGTCTTGCGGCCATCCCGAGCGCCGCCAGGGGCTCAACTACACTGCGCCTGCGGCAAGTCTTGCCGGGCGTCGTACCTCCTGCTCAGGGAGGCCGATGACACGGTGGCTTCAGGCCCCGCGACAGACAGGAACACATCCAATCAGCAAGGAGTGCCAACCATGATCGTCATTCCACAACGTGTCATTGAAAACGGTAGTGTCATCTCGCTGCGCGGCGACTCGGGCAACTATATGTCGCGGATGGGCGCGACCGGGCTTGAGCTGTCCAAGGGTTCCATCGACCAATACTGCAAGTTCCGGGTGGTGCTGGTGCAAATCGGCACCGACAAGAAACTTGCGCTGCAGGGCGACACAGGCAAGTTCATGTCGCGCATGGGGGCGACGGGGCTGGAGTTGTCCAAGGACAGCATCGATCAGTATTGCCAATTCGCCTATGCCATCGATACCGCCAGCGGGCAGGTTTCCCTGCGCGGCGACAACGGCAAGTGGATGTCGCGGATGGGCGAGACCGGGCTCCAGTTGTCCAAGGACGGGATCGACCGGTTCAGCCAGTTCATGCTGGTTCTGGAAGGTTGATGCCCGAGTGATTGGGTAGCTCCCTGGCGCTGGCCGGGGCAAGACGGTGACGGTCATTCGCAGCTGCGAGCATTCGTCCACCGATTGAACTCTTGGTGCAGGGCCGGACACACTCTGTCGAGCGCGAGTGCTGCCATCAGCGCCGTTGCCGAGCCGGTCGCGGGAATTCATACACACATTCTGGTCACACAAAACGTGATCGGCGTCACTCTTTTCTCAAGTGATCCATGACCCTGGTCGATAAGCTCTGCATGCCTATTGATACGGAGTTCGTCATGGCCTTGCTACCGGTTCGTCTGTCTCATCGTTTGACCCTCGGCAGTGTGCTGCTGTTGCTGTTCACGGCGTTGGCGGTGTTCGCCGTGATGACCTTGCGGGGGCAGCCCAGAGTGGTGGCGGCGAGCTCGGCCCTGATTGAACAGACCGGCAGTGCCATCGTCCGGCAACTGGCCTTGCAGTTGGCCGGGATCGAAGGGGTGACGGCCAGCATGGCCCATCTGGTGGAAGGTTTGCCCAAGGAGCAGGCGCTGGTGATGGCCACCTTGCCCAAGCTGATCGACCACGAAGGCGACAAGGCGATCGCCGGGGGCGGCATCTGGCCGGAACCCAATGCCTTCACTGCCGGGGTCGAGCGCCGCAGCTTCTTCTGGGCGCGCAGCGATGCCGGGCCCCTGGCGTTCTCCGATGACTACAACGCTGCCGGCAGCGCCGGCTATCACCATGAAGCCTGGTACTCCGGTGCGCGCAACAGTGCGCCGGGGCGTTGCCTGTGGTCCGAGGCCTACCAGGACCCGGTGACCCAGGTGCCGATGACCACGTGCAGCGTGCCCTATCGTCAGGACGGCGCCTTCGCCGGGGTCGCCACCATCGACCTGCGCCTGGATGACTTGGCGCGTTTCCTCAAGGAACAGGGCGCGGTCACCGGCGGTTATGCCTTTGCCCTGGATCAGGCCGGCAATGTCTTGTATTTCCCCGATGCCCAGGCCAGTGCCGGTGGGCAGATGCTCAGCTTCGACGCCTTGAGCAAGCAGCAGCCCTGGCTGCATCCGGTGGCCGAGGCCCTGGCCAAGGCGGCGCCTGCCGGGCAGGTGCGCAGCCTGGATCTGGCAGAGGATGGCCGGCTGCAGGAAGCGGCGCGGGTCAGCCTGTTCAGCATGCCCGGCAGTGGCTGGACCATCGGCCTGGTGACCCCCGAGCAGAAGGTCACCGGCCTGGCTCGGGCCATGACCACCGAGATCCTGCTGTTCCTGCTGCCGTTGCTGGCGCTGCTGTTGTTCTTCGCCTGGCTGGCCGGGCACAAGCTGATTGCCCAACTGGAGGAAACCACCCAGCAGATCGATGCCCTGGGCCGTGGTCAGGCCACGGACAACGCCGAGTTGCACGTGGCCCGGGCCGATGAGATCGGCGCCTTGCGCGGTGCGGTGAACCGCTATGCCGGGCAACTGAGGCAGATGCTGCACAAGATCGCCAGCGAAGCCCAGCAGTTGCAGAACGAAGCCGCGCGCCTGGGTGAGCTCAGCAGCACCCTGGCCCAGCGCGCCGAGCAGCAACGCCAGGAAAACACCCAGTTGGCCACGGCCATTACCCAGATGTCCTCCAGTGCTCTTGAAGTGGCGCAGAACACCAACAACTGCGCCGACACCGCCCGCCAATCCCTGGTGGTGGTGCAGGACGGCCAGCAGCGGGTCGCGGCCAACAGTCAGTCGATCCAGCAGCTGTCCACGGAAATGGCCGAGGCCACTGCGGTGATCCAGCGCCTGGAACAGGACAGCCAGCAGGTCGGCGCGGTGCTGGATGTGATCAAGGCCATCTCCGAGCAGACCAACCTGCTGGCGCTCAACGCCGCCATCGAGGCCGCTCGGGCCGGGGAGCAAGGCCGCGGCTTTGCCGTGGTGGCGGATGAAGTACGGACCCTGGCCGGCCGGACTCAGACCTCGGCCAACGAGATCAGCGGCATGATCAGCGATTTGCAGCAGGCGTCACGTCAGGCGGTCCAGGCGATTCAGGCCGGTGAGGCGCGGACCCGTGAAGCCGTGGGCGAGGCCTCCGGCGCGTCGCAGGCACTGTCGAGCACCGTCACCAGCTTCGACGATATTTCCCAGCGCGCGCAGCAGATTGCCGTGGCGGCGCAGCAGCAGAGCCATGTGACCCAGGAGATCAACGAACTGGCGGTGCGCATCCACGGCATCAGCGAGGACAACGCCCGGGACGCCCAGGCCCTGGACAAGGTCAGCGAGGCCATGCAGGCCCTGTCCGGGCGCTTGTCGCACCTCAGCCAGGGCCACAGCTGAGGCATTGCCTGCCCGGGCCGTCAGTGGTCCGGGCGGGTTTCAGTCCCCCGGGCCGCAGTCGCCGGCCCGTTTCAGACCTGGCTGGACATCATCAGCTTGAGGTTCAGCAACAGCCCCAACGACACCCAGCCGACCCCCAGCAGGCCATTGATCAGTGGCTTGCCGGGAGCCACGCGCGTGGCCAGGAAACGGGCGATGGCGGCGCCGATCAGCGCGCCGGGAAAGTCCAACAGGTAGAACAGCCAGCCCATGGAGTCCTCCGGGGAGCTGATCCACAGGCTGAACAGCTGCAGGTGCGCGGCCAGGGCCAGGGCCACTCCGGTGAACAGCGCCGGCGTGGGCCGGGTGCACAGCAGCAGGCCGAGGATCAGCCCCTGGGGCAGCCAGTAGGCGGCAAAGTTTTCCCAGAAATACTCCATCGGTTGCCCGGCCCGGACGATTGCCAGGGACAGCCCCCAGAGGAGCGCGAGGATGGCGGGCAGGTACTTGAGGCGGGCAACGGGTACAGCGAGTGAGGGTGAGGGCATTGCAGGGTCTCGAGGATCAAGGGGCATCAGCGGTGGTGGCCGCCGGGTAGGGTATCTGTGGTGTCGCTACAGAGTTCGTGGACGCATTGGCGCAACCAGCGATGGGCCGGGTCGGCCTCCATGCGCGGGTGCCAGAGCAGGGAAATGGTCAGCTCCGGCAGCGGTACCGGCAGGCGGAAACTGTGCAGGCCTTCTCGCAGGTTGCTGGTGTGGCGTTCGGGCACCAAGGCGATCAGGTCCGAACCCCGGGCCAGGGCCAGGGCCGCGGAAAAACCGCTGACCAGGGTGACGATCTGCCGCTGCCGGCCCAGGGCCTGCAGCGTATCGTCCATGCGGCTATGGTCGTGGCCCTGGTGGGACACCAGGATGTGCTGGCCGGCCAGGTAGTGGTCGAGACTCACCGGGCCGCGGCTCAAGGGGTGGTCGCTGCGCACCACGCCGATAAAGCGATCGCGAAACAGCGCCCGGGTGCGCAACTCGGGGCTGGTGTCGGCATCGATCACTGCGGTTTCCAGATCGACGCTGGCCTCGCGCAGGGGCTTGCTGTCGCGGTCCAGCTTGGGCACGAAATGCACCCGTACCCCGGGCGCTTCGGCCCGCAGGCGGTTGACCAGGGCCGGGCCGAAGTTCTCGACGAAACCGTCGCGGCTGCGCAGGGTGAAGGTGCGCACCAGTTGCCTGAGGTCGATCTGCTCGGCCGGGCGCAGGGCGGCTTGAGCTTGCTCCACCAGCGGTCCGACTTGCTGGCGCAGTTCCAGTGCCCGGGGCGTGGGCACCAGGCCTCGTCCGGCGCGGACCAGCAACGGGTCACCGGTGGCCTGGCGCAGGCGGGACAGGGCCCGGCTCATGGCCGATGGGCTCAGGTTCAGGCGCAGGGCGGCCCGGGCCACACTGCCTTCGCTCAGCAGTACGTCCAGGGTCAGCAGCAGATTCAGATCGGGAGTCGACATGGGCGGAATCTAGCACGCCCAGAGCTGACATGGCGTTGCATGCATCAATTAACTGCAAAGCCTGCGTCTTCCGCCAGGTCTGGCGCGGACATAGGCTGGCGGGCAAATGCCTTGATGGAGTCTGCGCAATGTCCACCCTTGAGTCGAACCGTCCCGCGCTTCAACCCCGTGCACGCTGGGCCCTGGCCAGCCTGTCGCTGGCGACGCTGATGCCGTCCCTGGACACCAGCATTGCCAACGCCGCGCTGCCGAGCCTGGCCCGGAGCCTGGAGGCATCCTTCCAGCAGGTGCAGTGGATTGTCCTGGCCTACCTGCTGGTGATCACCACCTTGATTGCCAGCGCCGGGCGCCTGGGAGACCTGCTGGGCCGGCGCCGGGTGCTGCTGGGCGGGATCGCCCTGTTCACCCTGGCTTCGCTGCTCTGTGGTCTGGCGCCAAGCCTTGGTTGGCTGCTGGCGGCCCGGGCCCTGCAAGGCCTGGGGGCGGCCCTGATGCTGGCCCTGAGCATGGCCCTGGTGGGCGATGCGCTACCCAAGGCTCACACGGGAACGGCCATGGGCGTGCTAGGCAGCCTGTCGGCCCTGGGCACCACTCTGGGTCCGTCCCTGGGCAGCCTGTTGCTGGCCGGCGTCGGCTGGCGCTGGATTTTCCTGGTCAATGTGCCGTTGGGGCTACTGGCTTGGCTGCTGGCCTGGCGTTGCCTGCCACAGGACCCCAAAGCCACCTCAGCCAGCGCTTTCGATCTGCCCGGGACGCTGCTCCTGGCCCTGAGCCTGGGTGCCTATGCCCTGGCCCTGACCCTGGGGGACAACCCGCTGGCGCTGTTGAACCTGGGGCTGTTGTCGGTAGCGGTGGGTGGGGGCGTGCTGTTGGTGTGGGTAGAGCGACGGGTGGCCGCGCCGCTGTTTCAGCCCGCCTTGCTGCGCCGGCCGCAACTGCGCCGCAGCCTGCTACTGAGCCTGCTGGTGTCCACGGTGATCATGACCACTCTGGTGATCGGGCCTTTCTATCTGTCCCAGGGGCTGGGGCTGGCGACTGTCTGGGTGGGCCTGTGCCTGTCCCTGGGGCCGCTGGTGGCGACCCTGAGCGGGGTACCCGCCGGACGCCTGGTGGATAGGCTCGGCGCCCGGCTCTTGTGCCGGCTCGGGCTGCTGGGCATGTTCTTCGGTCTGTGCCTGCTGGCGCTGTTGCCCGTGAGCCTGGGGCTGGCGGGGTACCTGCTGCCCATTGCCCTGGTGACCGCCAGCTATGCGCTGTTCCAGGCGGCCAACAACAGCCTGGTGATGCTCGACGTGGCAGCGCAGCAACGGGGGCTGACGGCGGGCCTGTTGAGCTTGTCACGCAACCTTGGCCTGATCAGCGGCGCGGCCGCCATGGGGGCGTTGTTTGCCGTGATGTCGCGGCCGGGCGAGGGCGGTCCTGCCGATGTCGCGGCGGTGGCCCGTGGCATGCACTGGACCTTTGCGGTCGCTGCCGTTCTGATGCTGCTGGCGCTGATTGTCGCCTGTTTCGACCGGTTGTCCGAGGCGCCTGATCGGGCTTGTCGGTTGCCGCGCCCGAACTAAGCTTGGCCTGCACACCCCACCAAGGAGCAGGTCACCGTGAGTACACTTCGCACCCCTTCTTTAGGCCCGATTGTCGGGCACACCACCGATACGTCCTGCCGTTTATGGATCGCCGCCTCCGATGCCCTGGACGAGAAGGGCGTGGCGGAGGATATCCGCACCATCGGCGTGATTGGCGTGGTGGGCAGCAATGGCCGGGTCGCGGCGGACAACATCTTCTATTTTCGCTTGCGACGCGAGTACCACCGTACCGGCACTTTCAATCTCGGTGTCGACACCAGCCTGTGGAGCAACCAGGCTGTGCGCAAGCAGCTCAAGCCCTTTGTGCTGACGCCTGACACCCGGTATCGGGTGCGCATGGCGTCGCTCAACGTCGATGACGCGGGCAGCAACGATGATGATGTGTCCAGCGAGTCGGTGGTGCATCGCCTGCCCGAGCCTGGCGCCTGGGCCAATGATCTGAACCGCACCGGGGCCGACAAGATGTATGTCGAAGCCGAGTTCACAACCCGCGCCAGTGCCGGCGCCAAACCCGCGCCCCTGAGCTTTCTGCTGGGGTCTTGCCGCTACCCGGGGCTGCTGTGGAAACGCAAGCATTCCGACACCATCTTCGGGTCGATGCTGGCCGACCATGGGGATGCGCAACTGGTGCTGATGGTGGGCGATCAGATTTATGCCGACCTGTTCAACCGCCTGGTGCCGGTGGGGCTGGCGGATACTTTCGAGGAATTCGAGGAGCGCTACCACAGCGCTTTCGGCTCGCCGAACATCCGCCAATTGCTGGCCCACCTGCCCACCTACATGATCCTCGACGACCACGAGATCGAGGACAACTGGACCCAGGACCGGATTCGCAAGGACCGTGACAAGCGCCTGCTGTTCAACCTCGCCATGGGCGCCTACATGAGCTACCAGTGGAGCCATGGACCCCGCTTTGCCGACAGCTATGTCCATGGCCGGGCCATGACCGGTGACGACAAGTACCTGCAGCAGTTGCAGACCAACCAGCTGTTCTACGACTTCTCCTGTGGCGACTACCCGTTCTTCGTGCTCGACACCCGTACCCAGCGCTTTCTCGATGATGTGCCCGATGCCCTGGAGGACAACCATCTGCTGGGCCGTCCTTCACTGCACCCCAGCGAACCGGGTCAGCTCGACCGGCTGTGTGCCTGGTTGCGGCACATGCAGGAGGATCGGGGCAACATCCCCAAGTTCGTGGTCACTTCCAGCGTCTTTGTGCCCAACGGCGTGGATACCGTGGGCACAGATTCTGATGCCGTGCGCCACAAGAATGACAGCGACTCCTGGTCGGCTTTCCCCTCCACGCGGCGCGCCGTGCTGGAAACCATGATCGAGCACCAGGTGCAGAACGTGGTGTTCCTGTCCGGAGACATTCACTGCTCGAACATTTCCCGGTTGGCGTTCAGTGCCGCGGGGCAGGCCCTGAAGTCCTATGCCGTCACCTCGTCGGCCTTCTACTGGCCTTTTCCCTTTGCCGACGGTGACCCGGCCGGTTACGTGCACGACTCAACGGCGCCGCAGACGCCCGATAGCTTTGCGCTTCTCGACGGTACGCACACCATGGATTACCACACCTGGGCCTTTACCCAGGCCGATAACTTCGCCCGTCTCGACTTGCATCCCGGCAGCGCCGAGTTGGTGGTGCAGTTCTACGGCGCCGACGGTGCGCCGCTGTTGACCCGCAAGCAGGACGACAGCGTGAACAACCAGGAGGAACGGCTGCAACTGATGCCTTGGTAGCAGGGGCGTCCTCAGCTATGCCGATTGATGGATAATCAACCTCCCCTGACCGCTTGCTCCGGCCGGGGGAGGCAATGGAGTTTCCATCAATCAGGCGGGCAGGGGCGTAGGCATGGGGCTAGGTGTACAGGAGATCAATGGCAGTATCGGTGAGCAGAAAACATCGGCGCTGTTGTTGAAACGATTCTGGGTTTTGAAGCGCACCCCCGATGTGGATGGCGCAGATTTTCTGGTGCAGTTTCCGCAGACCGATCTTGAGTCCATCAGGGCTGCCGCTGGTGGCATCCAGTGCTTCGGTATTGTGCAGTCGAAGTACTTCCAGAAGAAAAATCCGGTGCGTATCCAAAAGCATTATGTATTGGATCAACAGGTTCCCCGCTGCGAGTTTTTTTGCTTGATCCACTCCCAGGATGATCAGGGTAATGACCTGACCTACTTCTTTTCGGCCAAAGAAATTGTTCAATGCTTCGAGGACAGGGGGGATAATTATGTGTTCTCTGTCACCAAGAAAAGAACCTATGAAAAGTACCGAAATCTTAGTTCGCAGGTGATCTTCAATAGCATTGAAAATGGCATGTATGAGGCCGATGTAGCGAACAATAAAGTGTATATAAACAAAATATACGAACGTATTGTCATGCCTACACAGCATTATCAGGAAGAGCCTGATTTCGAGTATTCATTGAGGATTGTCGAAGGGGTCAGGCTGGTTATCTGCTTTGATCTCCAATCGTCACGTAAGCATCTGCTGGAAGGACGACGAGACCTGCATGCCAATCGAGGAGAGTTCGGATGGGGTGGCAAAGGCACCGGCAGCAAGTTTCTGGCCGTATCCTTGCTGGCTCATCACCTGGATGGCGCCACGCCCGGAGAGAACGAAATCAATGCGCTCTTGAACAATTTGATTGCAAAACTGGATTTCACCGCAGAGCACCGGATCTCAAGTGCGGATGTGCGGCTCGCACTGTCGAAGGTGACCCCCCAAGGGCAGTTGCTGTGGGACAAGAGCCAAGCCGAATTGCCTCAGAATGAGGACTTTTCACGAGAGTATTTCATTATCAAAGACTTGATTGGCAACGTCTTGCACATGGAGTGCTATCGCGCAGAGCAGTATGAGATCCCTGTAGAGGCAACGCTTGCCAGTCAGGTGTCGATCTTTCTTCCTGTGGCCAAGAAGAACCTGGATGCTACATCGAACAAGTTGCTGGCAGTGGTAGCGCTCAAACGAGAGTGGCAGGGCGCTCAAGTCGTGCGGATTCTTGGAATCCAGAGTATCTACTATGACAATTGATATCTTGGGCGCTTAGACCTCGTGGCCTTTTATGTAGATTTCGTGCAAGTCATCTACGCGACCAAGAAACATCGCCTGATGTTTCATGTTCCGGCTGCTGGCTAAGAGGGCGATGGACAACAGGTCCCAGAGGACGGCAAAACCTGTGAAGACGATGCCGGATACGTAGCTAAGAATGATCAATACGATAAGCAGAGTGCCTGTGAGCATTGCTGGAACACTTTGCGGTTCAACCCCTGGCAGGAGCGGGTACTTGAAGGCCAGGACGATCCAGAACGCCATGCCTGGGCAGATTCGCGCAATCAGGTCGTAATAGATGCTGGGAATGAGGTTGAAGATCGAGGTGAGTCCGCTGCCGCCTTCGCTCTTGCCGGGTTCTTTCTTACCCTTGTCTGCATCGCTCATGGCTCTCTCCCTTGTGCTCGGAACTCCTGGCTACTGACTATTAGTTCAAGGGGATTGCCTTGTCCATGGAGCAGGCTGGCTAAGCCGGTCAGTAGCGCGATGGCAGGGAAAGGGACGAGCACCTGGCTGGGCGAACACAGGGCCTTGTTTCCCTGTGTCGCTATCCGGATCGGTATCCAGAGGGGGCTTACAACCCCAGTTCCAGCGCCAGCAAGTCCGCCAGGGGCTGGCGCCGGCGGATCAGCTGTGGCTGGCCGTTGGCGAACAGCACTTCCGGCAGCAGCGGCCGGCTGTTGTAGTTGGAGGACATGCTGGCGCCGTAGGCGCCGGTGTCATGCAGCACCAGCAGGTCGCCGACCTGGGCCTGGGGCAGCAGGCGCGGGGTCAGGCATTCGTCGTCCTGGGTGAAGATATCGCCGGACTCGCACAGCGGGCCGCCGACCACGGTCAGCTGTTGCGGGCGCTGCACCGGCTGGCCGCTGGCGTCCAGCAGGCTCATGCCGTGGTAGGCGCCGTACATGGCCGGGCGCATCAGGTCGTTGAAGCCGGTGTCCACCAGCACGAAGTGATGCTGGCCGGCGGTCTTCACCACCCGTACTTCGCTGACCAGGCAACCGGCCTCGGCCACCAGGAAACGCCCCGGTTCGATCTCCATGCGCACGCCGTGGCCCAGGTAGGCCTCGATCTCCCGGCGCGCGACGCTCCAGGCGTTGGCGTAGCGCTGCACGTCCACCGCGGTGTCGCCGTCGCGGTAAGGGGTGGACAGGCCGCCACCAATGGAGAACGCCTCGATGTCGTGGTCCAGGGATTTCACCGCCGTCACCATGGCCGCGCCCACTTGCTCCAGGTGGTCGTAGTCGACCCCGGAACCGATGTGCATGTGCAGGCCCACCAGGTGCAGGCCGTACTGGCGGATCACCGCCAGGGCTTCGCCGACCTGATCGTGCCAGATGCCGTGTTTGCTGTTCTCGCCGCCGGTGTTGGTCTTGCGGCTGTGGCCGTGGCCGAAGCCCGGGTTGATCCGCAGCCAGACCCGGTGCCCCGGGGACCGCTCCCCGAGTTGACGGAGCATGTCGATGGAGCCGGCGTTGACCTCCACTTGCAGTTCCACCACGCGCTTGAGGGTGGCTGCGTCGAACAGGTCGCAAGTGAAGACGATGCCGGCATCCACCGGGCTGAAACCGGCCAGCAGGGCACGCTCGATCTCCCCCAGGGATACGGCGTCGACCCGTACCCCGGCCTCGCGGATCAGGCGCAGCAGGTGCAGGTTGGACGAGGCTTTCTGGGCGTAGCGCACCACGTCGAAGGCCTGCAGTTGGGCAATGCGCGCCTGGATGGTGGCGGCGTCATAGCACCACAGTGGAGTGCCATATTGGCGGGCAGCGGCGACGAGTTGAGCGGGAGAGAAGGGAATGGCCATGGCGATTGCTGTCTGTGGTCAGTGAGAGTGGTTGCAGCATGCCGATTTCCGGTCATTCAATAAAATATCTATTCTTTGTAGCCTAATTCAGATCTGATATGGGTTGAGCGATCAAGCGAGCCTCTGTTCATGGACATCTCCCTGCGGCACATCGAAGTATTCCGCGCCATCATGCAGGCCGGCAGCGTCACCGGCGCCGCGCGCCTGCTGTTCACCTCGCAGCCCACGGTGAGCCGCGAACTGGCGCGGCTGGAGGCGCTTTCCGGTCTGCGCCTGTTCGACCGCGAAGGCGGGCGCCTGCTGCCCACGGCCCAGGCCCTGCTGTTGCTTGAAGAGGTCGAGCGGGCCTATGTGGGGCTCGAGCGGATCAACAGCGTGGCCCAGTCGATCCGCCGTTTCGAGCACGGCCAGTTGAGCCTGAGCTGCCTGCCACTGTTCTCCCAGACCCTGCTGCCGCGGGTGTGCAAGCGCTTTTTGCAAGCGCATCCGGGAATCGGCCTGAGCATCACTGCCCAGGAATCGCCGCTGCTGGAAGAGTCCCTCAGCGCCCAGCGCCATGACCTGGGCCTCACCGAAAGCGAGCACCTGCCACGAGGTACTCAAGGGGAACTGCTGTTCTGCGCCGATATGGTCTGCATCCTCCCGGACGATCATCCGCTGTTGGCCAGGCCACGGCTGGCTTCGGAGGATTTTCGCGGGCAGAACTTCATCAATCTCTCGGGCCTGGATATCTACCGGCAAACCCTGGACGAGCATTTTCGCCAGGCCGGGGTCGATCGCCGGGTGGTGGTGGAAACCACCAACGCCGCCTCGGTGTGCGCCATGGTGCGCCAGAAACTGGGGGTGGCGATCATCAATCCCTTGAGCGCCATGGAGGAAGTGGGGCGTGGCTTGGCGATCCGTCCGTTGCAGCTGTCGGTGCCGTATCGGGTGATGCTGATCCGCCCGGATTACCGGCCGTCATCGAGTTTTGTCGAGGGCTTTTGCCAGTCGTTGCGAGAGGAAGCGCGGCGCCTGGAGGGGCAGCTACGAAACATCCTATGAAAACCGACACCCTCGCTACAGGAGCCCGCTTGCTGGCAAAGGCGATCTCTCGAACGCCTTCGCTGGCAAGCCAGCTCACAACGGGATGTTTCTGAGGGACAGGCCCGCGCAGGTCGCGGGCTGGATGGTTAGCGCTCGATGGCCAATGCCACGCCCTGACCGCCGCCGATGCACAGGGTCGCAAGGCCTTTCTTGGCGTCGCGCTTGAGCATTTCATGCAGCAGGGTCACCAGCACCCGGCAGCCCGACGCGCCGATCGGGTGGCCGATGGCAATGGCGCCACCGTTGACGTTGACCTTGCTCGCATCCCACGCAAGCTCCTTGGCCACGGACAGGGATTGCGCGGCGAAGGCTTCGTTGGCTTCGATCAGGTCCAACTGGTCCAGGGTCCAGCCGGCCTTGTCCAGGCAGCGGCGGGTGGCGGAGACCGGGCCGATGCCCATGATCGCCGGGTCGACCCCGGCGTTGGCGTAGGCGGCGATTCTGGCCAGTACCGGCAAGCCCAGGGCCCGCGCCTTGCTGGCGCTCATCAGCATCACCGCGGCGGCGCCGTCGTTCAGCGCCGAGGCGTTGCCGGCGGTGACGCTGCCGTCTTTCTTGAACGCCGGCTTGAGCTTGGCCAGGGTTTCGGCGGTGGTGCCGGGGCGCGGTTGTTCGTCGGTGGCGAAGGTCAGCGGTTCGCCCTTGCGCTGGGGAATCTGGATCGGGGTGATCTCGTCAACGAAGCGCCCGGCCTCGATGGCCGCTGCGGCTTTCTGTTGGGAGGCGGCGGCGAAGGCGTCCTGGGCTTCGCGGCTGATGCCGTATTTTTCCACCAGGTTCTCGGCGGTGATGCCCATGTGGTAGTCGTTGAAGGCGTCCCACAGGCCGTCGCTGATCATGCTGTCGATCATCTGGCTGTGGCCCATGCGCAGGCCGGTGCGGGCGCCGGGCAGCACGTAGTTGGACAGACTCATGTTTTCCTGGCCGCCGGCGATGATTACTTCGGCATCGCCGCAGCGGATGGCCTGGGCGCCCAGGTGCAGGGCTTTAAGACCAGAGCCGCAGACCTTGTTCAGGGTCATGGCGGGCACGGCGTGGGGCAGGCCGGCCTTGATCGCGGCCTGGCGGGCGGGGTTCTGCCCGGCGCCGGCGGTGAGCACCTGGCCCATGATCACTTCGTCCACCTGGGCCGGGTCGATGCCGGTCTGGGCCAGCAGTTGGCGAATCACGGCGGCGCCCAGGTCGACGGCGGGAATGCCCGCCAGGGAGCCCTGGAAACTGCCCACGGCGGTACGAGTAGCGGCAACGATAACGACGTCTTGCATGTTGGGGGCTCCTTAAGCGAACTGCATTTCAGGCACGTGGTCCGGCACGATCAGCTTGCCGGCGGTCTTGCTGACGATTTCCTCGACGCTGACCCCGGGGGCGCGCTCCTTGAGGATGAAGGCGCCGTTCTCGATCTCCAGGTAAGCCAGATCGGTGAGCACGCGCTTGATGCACTGGGCGCCGGTCAGCGGCAGGCTGCAACGGCTGAGCAACTTGGATTCGCCGTCTTTCGAGGCGTGGGTCATGGTGACGATGATGTTCTCGGCACCGGCCACCAGGTCCATGGCGCCGCCCATGCCCTTGACCAGCTTGCCGGGGATCATCCACGAGGCGATGTTGCCTTGCACGTCGACTTCGAAGGCGCCGAGCACGGTGAGGTCGATATGGCCGCCGCGGATCATCGCGAAGGATTCGGCGGAGGAGAAGATCGAGGCGCCGATGCGTGCGGTCACCGTCTGCTTGCCGGCGTTGATCATGTCGGCGTCGACTTCGTCTTCAGTAGGAAAGGCGCCCATGCCCAGCAGGCCGTTTTCCGACTGCAGCATGACTTCCATGCCGTCGGGGATGTAGTTGGCCACCAGGGTCGGAATGCCGATGCCGAGGTTGACGTAGAAGCCGTCCTGCAGTTCGCGGGCGACGCGCTGAGCCATTTGTTCGCGGGTAAGAGCCATGTTTGTTGTCCTTTTAGTCGGGCTGGGGAAGGGCGATCACTTGCGCACGGTGCGCTGTTCGATGCGCTTCTCGAAGGTGCCGCAGATGACCCGGTCGACGTAGATGCCGGGGGTGTGGATCTGCGTCGGGTCCAGCTCGCCCGGCTCGACGATTTCTTCCACTTCGACCACGGTGATCTTGCCGGCGGTGGCCGCCAGGGGGTTGAAGTTCTGCGCGGTGTGGCGATAGACCACGTTGCCGAAATGGTCGGCCTTCCAGCCCTTGACGATGGCGAAGTCACCGGTGATGGATTCTTCCATCAGGTAGGTGCGGCCCTTGAACTCGCGGGTTTCCTTGCCGTCGGCCACCGGGGTGCCGACGCCGGTAGCGGTGAAAAAGGCCGGAATGCCGGCGCCGCCAGCGCGCATTTTTTCCGCCAGGGTGCCTTGGGGAGTCAGCACCACTTCGATTTCGCCGCTGAGCAGCTGTTTCTCGAACAGGGCGTTTTCACCGACGTAGGAGGCGATCACCTTGCTGATCTGGCGGTCCTCCAGGAGTACGCCCAGGCCGAAACCGTCGACCCCGCAGTTGTTCGAGACCACGGTCAAATCACGGGTGCCGCGGCGCTTGATCTCGGCGATCAGGTTCTCGGGGATACCGCACAGACCGAAGCCGCCGGCGATCACGGTCATGCCATCTTGCAGACCTTCCAGGGCTTCCTCGTAGGACGCCACGCGCTTATCGAAACCTGCCATTTGCACCATCCTCTTTCTTGTTCGTTGGCGGCTGGCCAGCCGTTTGCGGATCAGTGTTGCGCTGCAGGATTGATTTGTTAAGTTGATTTTTAAGGTTGATTGATTTGAAAAACAGCATAATCGGCTCCAAGCTTGCGGCCTGAAGTTTATAGCTTGTGGCTGCCTCCTGAGGATGACAGATGACGGTTAAACAGATTCGGGCCTTTCTGGCGGTGGCCCACAGTTTGAGCTTTGCCCTGGCCTGCGAGCGCCTGCACCTGTCGCAGTCGGCCTTGAGCCTGACCATCAAGGCTTTGGAAGAAGGCTTGGGCGGACGGTTGTTTACCCGCAATACACGCAATGTGGCGCTGACCCCGGAAGGCGAGGCTCTGCTGCCTCTGGCCCGGCGCCTGATCGCCGATTGGGACAATGCCGAGGACGAACTGCGCCAGCGTTTCACCCTGCAGCGCGGGCGGGTGACGGTAGCGGCCATGCCGTCCTTTGCCGGCAATCTGCTGCCGCCGATCCTCAAGCGCTTTCGCGCCCGCTACCCCCAGGTCAACGTCACGGTCAATGACGTGGTCAACGAGCAGGTGCTGGAGATGGTCCGCGACCGCGAGGTGGAACTGGGGGTGGCCTTCGAGCCTCAGGACAGCACTTCCTTGCTCTTCACCCCGCTGTACATCGACCGTTTCGTGGCCGTGGTGCCCAAGGATTCGCCCCTGGCGCAGCGCAGCCGCATCGACTGGCAGACGCTGCTGCAGGAGCCCTTTATCACCCTGCAGCGGCCGTCCACGGTGCGGGTGATGCTGGAGGACCATCTGCGGGCCCGAGGCGTGCAGTTGCCGGTGGAATTTGAAAGCCATCAGCTGGCAACCGTGGGGCGCATGGTCGCCAGCGGCCTGGGTGTCAGTGCGGTGCCGGCGCTGTGTGCCCAGCACATGCGCGAGCTGGGCGGGCATTGCCTGACCCTGGATGATCCGGTGGTGGAGCGGGCCATCGGCGTCTTGACCAAGCCGGGGGAGGAGTTGTCCACCGCGGCCCAGGCGCTGTTCGACATCCTGCGCGAGGAAAACCTCGACCAGCGCGTGGCCATGCTTTGAGGCTTAGCGCAGCAGGCGTTCGGCCAACAGCGGCAGCAACCGGTCGCAGGGCTCGCCGAGCTTGAGGTCCAGCAACTCGTCGGCGCGGGTCTTGCCGAAGTTGATGGCCAGCAGCGGCTTGCCCTGCTCAGCCACGGCGCGACACAAGCGAAACGCCGAATACGCCATCAGCGATGAACCCACCACCAGCAGGCCGGCGGCCTCGTGTACGGCACTCAAGGCCCGGGCGGCGGTGGTCTGGGCCACGTTCTCGCCGAAGAACACCACGTCGGGCTTCAAGCGGTCGCCGTCGCAATAGGGGCAGCGGGGGACCTGGAAGCGTTCCTCGAAGGACGGGTCCAGCAGGGTGTCGCCATCCGGCGCCTGCACCGCGTCGACGCCGGCCAGGTAGGGATTGAGCGCCTGCAACTGCTGCTGGATGGCATCACGCTGACTGCGCTGGCCGCAATCCAGGCACAGCACTCGGTGCAGGCTGCCGTGCAGTTCGATGACGTCCAGGCTGCCGGCCTGATCGTGCAGGGCGTCGACATTCTGGGTGATCACCCCGGCAATCCGGCCTGCGGCCTGCAATTGCGCCAACGCCTGGTGCGCGGCATTGGGCCGGGCCTGGCGCATGCGCGGCCAGCCGAGCATGGCTCGGGCCCAGTAGCGACGACGGGCGTTGGCCTGTCCAAGGAACTCCTGATACATCATCGGCTGCTTGCCGCGGCGCACGCCTTCGCTGTCGCGGTAGTCGGGGATGCCTGACGGGGTGCTGATGCCGGCCCCGGTCAGGACCATGAACGGCTGGCCGTGCATGGCGGCGGCGACTTGTTCGAACGGCGCAGCGGTGGGTCGATCAATCATGGGCTGCTCTCCTTTGCAGAGGGGACGGTGATCAGAAATAAACGCAAAACCCCGGGGATGCCAGGGTTTTGCGTCGATGACTGGGCGGTCGCCCTGGCCAGGGCGCTGAACCTACAGATGGAACACGTTCACCTGTTGCTCCAGGTTCTGCGCCAGTTGCTGCAGGGAGCGGGCCGTCTCGGTGGTTTCCTCCACGGCCTGGCTGTTCTGCTGGGACATCTGGGCGATGCGTTCGACATTGCGCGCCACATCCTGACTGGCGGCGGTCTGCTCCCGCAGGGCCAGGGAGATCTGGTCCACCACCCGCACCACATTGCCGGACGAGGTGCGGATATTGACGATGGCCTCACCGGCCTGCTGGGCCAGTTCGACGCCGTTTTTCACCTGATTGACCCCCACGTCCATGCTGCTCACCGCCTCTCGGGTTCCCAGCTGGATCTTGCCGACCATCTCGGTGATCTCCTGGGTCGAGTTGGCCGTGCGCTGGGCCAGCAGGCGCACCTCATCGGCCACCACGGCGAAGCCGCGACCCTGTTCCCCGGCCCGGGCGGCTTCGATGGCCGCGTTCAGGGCCAGCAGGTTGGTCTGTTCGGCAATGCCTTTGATCACGCTGACAATGCTGGAGATCTGCTCGGCGTGCTGACCCAGTTCACCAATCTGGGTGGCCGAAGCCTGCACGGTATCGGCGATCAGGCGCATGCTGCCCAGGGTGTCCTGGATCACGCTGCCGCCTTCCTCGGACTGGCGCCCGGACTCGCTGGACAGGGCGTGGGCATCCCCGGCGTTGTCCGCCACATGGTTGATGCTCACGGTCAGCTCTTCCACCGTGGCCGCCATGGAGGAGGCCGAGTGGGACTGCTCCTGGGCCGAGGCCGAGAGCTGTAACGAGGCGCTGGAAATGCTCTGGGAGGCGCTGACCAACTGGTCGGCCCCCTGCTTGATCTGACTGATCATGGTCCGCAGGCGCTCCTGCATGGCGGCGAAGGCCTGCAGCAGGTTGCTCACCTCATCACGGCCGGTGGCGCTGATGCTGCTGTCCAGGCGGCCGGCG
Source organism: Pseudomonas sp. BLCC-B112 (assembly GCF_028550695.1). Taxonomy (NCBI): domain Bacteria; kingdom Pseudomonadati; phylum Pseudomonadota; class Gammaproteobacteria; order Pseudomonadales; family Pseudomonadaceae; genus Pseudomonas; species Pseudomonas sp. BLCC-B112. The sequence goes on along the minus strand of NZ_JAQQGK010000010.1, from coordinate 276,369 downwards.
GCGATGGCCTTGGCCACGTCCACGGCCTGGCGGATACGGCCCACCAGATTGCTGGACAGCGACCAGGCCACCAGCATGGCCAGCACCGCCGCCAGCAAGCCGCCGCCGATCAGGATCGCCAGGGCCGAGGCCTTGGCGTCGTCCATGGCCTGGCTGCGGGCGTCCTGCAGGCTTTTTTCCGCGTCGCGCAGCTCACTGGTGAGCTGGCGCATGGCGTCCATCTTGGCCTTGTCGCGGCCGGCGCTGATTTGTGCCGCCATGGCTTCGGCAGGCTGGCTTCCGGCGTTGATCGCCCGACGCAGGTCCAGGTTGCCCTGGACGTCGTCGCGCAGCCACTGGTCGTGCAGGGCCTTGAGTCGCTCCAGGCGCGCCTGCTGCTCGGGGTTGTCGGAGGTGCTGCTTTTGATCCGGGCGTAATAGTCGGCAAAGGCTTTTTCGCCTTGCTCCAGAGGTTCGAGGAAGCTGTCGCGACCGGTGAGGGCATAACCGCGCATGCCGGTCTCGACATTGATCAGGCTGCGCAGCAGGGCGTCGGACTGGCTCAGGACCTCGTAACTGTGGATGTTGCTTTTGACACTGCTGCTGACCTGATCGAAACCGCGCAGGGCCGCTAGTACCAGCAGCAGGAGGATCAGCAGGACGACGCCGAAACCGGCATAGAGCTTTTGTGAAATGCTCAGATTGGAAAACATAGGAAGGACCGCTCCTAAACCGTTGACTGAATGCTTCACAGGGCTGTGTCTCGACGAGGCAGCGTGATAGCTCAATGATGTTCAAATGACATCAACGGTCCGACTTTTCCTGTACAAAAAAAGTTTCATGTACAGGAAAATATTTTTTGCGGGGCGTGTAGAGGGGCGCATCGAGCGTCGCCCGAAAGGGCGATGCTCGATGTCCGGCAGGGTTCAGCTGGAATGGGCGCTGCTGTCTTCTTCGGCGTCGACGTTTTCAGGTTGCCCCGGCAACTCGGTGATCACGCTGAAGTCGCTGACTTCCACCGCGCCCAGGCCGTAGCCCAGAAGGTGGAAGGAGAACGCCTTGCGGGTTTCCGGGTTGTCGAAGCTGAAGTCCACCTGCAGCGGCTGGTCGGGGGTTACCAGCATTTCTTCCGGCAGGCCCAGGGGCACGTCCTGTTCCAGTTCCTTGCCCTTGAGCAGGATGTAGGCGTTCTGCTGCGGGTCGGCGGAGCGCACGGTGAAGCGCACCCGGGTCTGGGAACCCTTGGGCATTTCCAGGTACTGGGCGCCGATCAGGTTGTCGGCCCAGTCATCCTTGATCTGTGCTTGCAGCGGGATGATCGCCGGGCTGCCGAACTGATAGTGCTGGTTCAGGGGCGATTGCAGCAGGCTGCGATCCAGGTAGGCGCCCCGGGCACTGATCTGCCGGGCCCGCAGGCCGCCGTACTGACCCTGCAGACTGGCGCTGTCGGCGATGAAACCGGGGCTTGAGTAGTAGCGGCAGCGCTGCTGGAAATCACATTCGGTGAAGGTGCCCTGGCCGTCGTGGTAGCGCAGCTTGCCGTTGGTGTAGGACATGATTTCCCGGCCCTGGGCGTAGTCGCGGAACAACGAGCGGCCGCTGAGGCTGGCGGGCACCGGCAGGCCGAAGTAGTCCAGCACCGAGGCGCTGAGGTCGACGTGGCCGTAGGTCCCGGACTTGATATGGGGCAGCAGGTCCTGGTCCGGGGCCAGCATCAGGTTGAAGCCCCAGGACGAGGCCAGGCGCACGCCGTCGATGCCGTGGGATTCATCGGAGGTGATGATCACCAGGGTGTCCTTGAGCACGCCCTTGCGTTCCAGCTCCGTGAGGAACTGGTCGATGGCGTCGTCCAGGTAGCCGACCGCCGCCTGCTTGGGCGTCTCGTAGCGCTCCAGGTAGTCCTCGGGCGCGGAGTAGGGCTGGTGGGTGCCGACGGTCAGCAGGGTGAGCATCCAGGGCTGCTTTTTCTTCTTCAACTGATCCACGTAGCTCAGGGCGCCTTCGAAGAAGGCCTTGTCGTCCTTGCCCCAGGGGAATTCCAGGTAGTTGTCGTTCTTGAACCACTCCAGGCCATGGGTCGCGTCAAAGCCGATGTGCGGCATGATCTTGTCTTTGGCCATGAAGCGCAGGCCGGCGCCCTGCAGGTAGTGGGTGTTGAAGCCGAACTTGTGCATCTGCGCCGGCAGGCAGGCCTGGTTGCGCTGGTTCTGGGTGAGCATCTCGACGCCCTTGGGGGTGCCGTTGTCGAGCTTGTCGTAGTCGCCGCAGAGCATGGCGTACAGGCCGCGAATGGTTTGGTGGCTGTGCAGCACGTAGTCCGGGGTGTTCATGCCACGCTCGGCCCAGGCGCTGAGCTTGGGCATCAGGTCTTCCTGATAGTGGCTGTTCAGGGCCTCGCGGTTGGTGCGGATATAGGCCCCGGGAATGCCTTCCAGGGTAATCAGCAGCACGTTACGCGCGCGGCCGGCGCTGGGCAGCAGCGGCTGGCCTTCAAGGTCGAGACGGGTCAGGCCGGCCATGGGCGGCGGCACATCGGCGACATCGCCTTGCAGCCAGTCTTCCAATTGCATCTGCGCCTGGCCGGTGGCGGTGGCCAGGGCCTGGTGGGGCAGGTTGAACAGCTGCCACTGATCGGCTTCGCTGGGTTTGAGGTATTGGGTGGCGCCGTGGGTTAGGAGCAAGCCCAGCGGCAGAATCCAGAGCGTGCGTGGCAGTGTCGGGGTTTTCACCGCGCGACTGCTGCGCTGGACCACCAGCCACAGCATCAGCCCCAGCAGCAGGGTCAGCCCCAGCTCAGGGTGGGTCAGGCCGCCACCGGTGGAGTTGCCGACAAATTGCGGGTCCACCAGGTAATGCAGGTCGGCGAGGTTGGGCATGCGCCCCACGGCGCTCACCAGCTCGGCGCTGACCAGGGTCAGCAGTGCCCACACCAGCAGCACCGGCAGCGCCAGCCACCAGCGGCGGCGGTACAAGAGCAGGGTCAGCAGACTGGCGCTGGCCAGGTCGGACAGGTAACCCAGCGGATTGGACCAGCCCAGGGCCAGGCGCGCGCCCATTGGCACCAGCAACAGCAAGCCGAACAAGGTGCACAGGGGAGCAAGAGGGTGTTGGAGGCAACGACGGATCAACTTCACAAATAACCTGCCTGTCATTAAATCTTCACGCAAATGTGCGCGAGTTTAACAAGAGCTTAAGGTAAGACGTTTCTTATTCATGGGGGGAATTCAGTTTTGGCCGAGTTGAGAATTGGCCCGGATGCTCTTCAGATTGAGCTGAAGGCCAGTACTCAGGCGTCTGACGGCTGTTGTGGACGAGGCTGTCAGTGGCGGGATTTACTATTTCAGAGTGTGAAAAAACCAGCACCGCTGGATCTGCTCCAAGTTGATGGCGCCGCGCTGTTGCAGGTGCGGGCTGGCCAGCGATGGCGCCATTTGGGGCGATGCAAGGTTTGCGGGGTTACTCGCCGCGAATGTATTGCTCCAGCTGGCGGATCAGGTCGGCCTGTTCGGCAATCGCTTCCTTGACCAGGTCGCCAATGGACAGCAGGCCAAGCAGTTGGCCGTTCTCCACCACCGGCAGGTGGCGCAGGTGGCTGTCGGTCATGATGCTCATGCAGGTTTCCACGCTCTGGTGGGAGTCCACGGTGATCACCGGCGAGCTCATGATGGCGCTGACCGGGGTGCCCACCGAGGAGCGCCCGTGGAGCACCAGTTTGCGCGCATAGTCGCGCTCGCTGATGACCCCGACCACTTGACCGTTCTCCATCACCGGCAAGGCGCCGACGTTTTTTTCGGCCATCAGCATCAGCGCTTCCAGGACCATCTGGTGCGGGGCGATGGTGTGCACTTGCTGGTTGTGCTTGGCCTTGAGTTTCAGCAGTTCTGCGACGCTCTTCATGGGGCGCTCCGGTGGTTCTACGTGGGGCGGCGATGCGCCGCCCTGAGGGTTTGTTAAAGAATCGTAGAGACTGGGCCCGTCGGCAAGGCTGAAAACGGCAGATAAACGGCGAAAAACGTCAGCCCGGGGATTTTTTTTCATCAGCGCCCCGATAAAGGGGTCGTTGCCTTCAGAGGAAGCGCTGCAGAGAGAAACTGCCCAGGTCGATCTCGCTGTGCCCGTCCACGTGCCACTGGGCCAAGGCTTCGCCAATCGCCGCCGAATGCTTGAAACCATGACCGGAGCAGGCACTGACCACGGTGACGTGGGCCAGGTGCGGGTGGCGGTCGATGATAAAGCCCGAATCCGGAGTCACGGTGTAGGCGCAGACGCTGGCCTTCACCAGCTCCGGCGCGAGCCCGGCGATATGCGGCGCCACCAGCTCGTGGAACAGGCGCTGGGCGTCGGCGAGGCTGGGCTGGCGGTCGAGGCTGTCCGGCTGGCTGCTGACGCGGTATTGCTCGGTGGCGATCTTCACGCTGCCTTCGCCGGGAATCGGCGGGAAACCGTAGCAGGCGTCGACATCGCCGGCGCTGTGGAGGATGAAGCTCGGCGAGCGGGCCGGGTAGTGCTGGGGCTCATCGAGGCGGAACCAGTACAGCTGCTGGCGACAGACCTGCAGCAGTGTGTCGAAGGGCGCCCCGAGCAACTGCGCCGACCACATGCCGGCGCTGACGATGACTTGCCGGGCCTTGATCGGCGAGCCAGTGCTGATGATCTCCACGCCCTCGGCGCCGGGCTTGAGTTCCAGCACCGTCTGGCCGCTGATCAGCGTGGCGCCCAGTTGCCGGGCCCGGGTCAGTTGCGCGTCGATGCAGCGTTCCGGGCGGACAAAACCACCGCCGGGTTCGAAGTAGCCACGGGCGCTGTCCGCCAGCGGGGCGAACTGCGGGAAGCGCTGACGAATGTCGGCAGCGTCGAGCACTTCATGCTCGATACCGTAGCGCCGGGCGAGGTCAATGCTGTTGTCGGTGAAGTCCAGGGCATCCGCCGGGCGTTGCGGATCGGTGCTGGCGGTCATCACCAGTACCCCGCATTGCTCGAACAGCGGCACATCCAGCTCGGTTTCCAGCTCGCGCCAGATCTGCTGCGAGCGGATCGCCAGGGGCACATAGGCCGCGCCTTCGCCCACCGCCTGGCGGGTGATGCGGGTGTCGCCATGGCTGGAGCCCTGGTCGTGAGGCGGGGCGAAGCGGTCGATGCCCGCCACCTTGACCCCGCGCTTGGCCAGTTGATAGAGGGTGGCGGCGCCCATGGCGCCCAGGCCTACGACGACAACATCAAATTCGGGTGTCTGCACGGCAAGATCCTTGGGGGTGAAGGCTCAGCGGTTATTATTGATGGTGGCCAGGGTCATGGGCGCGATGATCCGGTGGAACGGCGCCACCGGCAGCATGTACAGGCGCCCCAGGCGATTGTGCGGATGGACCACGGTGGACAGCACGATCGGCCGCAGGCCCTCGGCGGTCAGGGGCTGGAGGTTGAGGGACAGGTGCACGTCCAGGTGCTTGTCGCGATCCACCACCAGCACCTCATCGGGGCTCTGGGAGATCAGGGTAAAGATGCCGACCCGGTCGCCGGGCTGGTAATCCTCGTCGGGGCGCGACAGGTCAATGCGGGTCAGGCGTCCCAGGTCCTTGAGGCCGAACAACTGCACCACACGGTTGCGCAGGCCCATCAGGCGGTCGATCCAGGCCGGGGTCTGGCTCATCAGGTTCAGCAGGTGGCGCATGGCGCTGCGTTCGGGGTCGGTCGCCAGGGTGCGACGGCAGTCGACGAAGGTCGCGCCCGGGGCCAGGGAGGCGATGCTGGAATCATGGGGCAACGGGCAAGGGTGTACGGCGGACTTCATCGGTGCAGCTCCTTGAAAGTTGGCGGCTTTGGCTTCATGCCGATCAGTCACGCCAGAAGCGGCAAAAAATACCACTTCTAGGGGCGGGGAACAGCCTGCGGCAGCGGCTACAGAGTGCTCAAGAAGGTATCTGGAGTCTTTGTAGCCGCTGCCGAGCGTTAGCGAGGCTGCGACAGGGGCCGCAGGACCCTCTGCTGCCTTCAGGATCGCTGCGTTTGCTGCGTCGGTACGCCGCCCAAGCCGTTCGCAGCCTGCGGCAGCGGCTACAGGGAACGCAAAAAAGGCGCCCGAAGGCGCCAAGGATTCACCCCAACCGAGGGAGCCGGGTGAAGCCGTTCGCAGGGGTGTCGCGGTGGTAAGGCGCGACAGGAACGGAAAAAGGGCAGCAGCGCCCGCCTGTTCGGCGGGCGGCTTGGATCATTTACCCAGCTTGATCCTTGTCCAGCCGCGGTTCATCACGCGCTGGATGGCAATCGGCTGATCCGGCACCGCATACAAGGTGGCCAGCACCTCTTGCGGTGGGTAGGACGCCGGGTCGTTGCGGATCGCTTCGTCCACCAGTGGCGTGGCCGCCGCGTTGGCGTTGCTGTAGCCCAGGCTGTTGGTGACCTCGGCAATGATGTCCGCGCGCATCAGGAAGTTCATGAACAGGTAGGCGTTGTCGACGTTGGCGGCGTCCTTGGGGATGGCCATCATGTCGTAGAAGCTGCCGGCGCCTTCCTTGGGAATGCTGAACGCGACCTTCTCCTGGTTGCCGGCCTCTTCGGCGCGGGAACGGGCCTGCAGCACGTCGCCGGAGTAACCCACGGCCACGCAGATGTTGCCGTTGGCCAGGTCCGAGATGTACTTGGAGGAATGGAAGTAGGTCACCGAAGGCCGGATCTTCATGAACAGCTCCTGGGCTTCGAGGATCTGCGCCTTGTCCTTGCTGGTCACCGGGTAGCCCAGGTAGTGCAGGGCGGCCGGGAGCATCTCGGTGGGCGAGTCGAGGAAACTGATGCCGCAAGCCTTGAGCTTCTCGGCGTTCTCAGGCTTGAACAGCAGGTCCCAGGAGTTGGTCGGGGCGTCAGTGCCCAGGGCCGCCTTGACCTTGTCCGGGTTGTAGCCGATGCCGATCGAACCCCACATGTAGGGGAAGGCATGGGCGTTGTCCGGGTCGCTGGCGGAGGCGTTTTTCAGCAGTACCGGGTTGAGGTTTTTCCAGTTGGACAGTTTGGACTTGTCCAGTTCCTGGTAGACCCCGGCCTTGATCTGCTTGGCCAGGAAACTGTTGGACGGCACCACGATGTCGTAGCCGGACTTGCCAGTGAGCAGGCGCGCTTCCAGGGTTTCGTTGCTGTCGAAGACGTCGTAGGTGACGTGGATACCGGTTTCGGTCTCGAACTTTTTCAGGGTGTCCGGGGCGATGTAGTCCGACCAGTTGTAAACGCGCAGCACCTTATCGTTGGCTTGAGCGCCGGTCACCATCGCGCCCATCAAGGACAGTGAGAGCAGGGTTTTGGCGAACAGAGTCCTGCCAAGCATTTTCATCACTACAACTCCATTTCTTATTGTGCAGATTGCTGCGTGTGCAAGGTGGATATTGGGGGAGCTTTTTACCCGCTTCACCAGCCAGCGGGCGCCTACGGATAACATCAACCTGTAGGCGTCAGCGGGCTGGCGAAGCGGTCACGGTCAGGCCGTCGCCGGCGCTCGTACCGCAGGTTTTTTTGCCGCCGGTGGCTGCCAGGATTCGTTGGCGGTGAAGTCCATGGCTTCCTGGATCGCCCGCTTGCGGGCGGCTTCGGCGCGACGGCCGAAGTACCAGACCAGGAAGGTCACCAGGGACACCGCCAGCAGAATCAGGCTGGCCACGGCGTTGATCTCGGGCTTGACCCCCAGGCGCACCGCCGAGAACACTTCCATCGGCAAGGTGGTGGAACCCGGGCCGGAGACGAAGCTGGCCAGCACCAGGTCATCCAGGGACAGGGCAAAGGACATCATGCCGCCGGCTGCCAGTGACGGCGCGATCATCGGGATGGTGATCAGGAAGAACACCTTGAACGGGCGCGCTCCCAGGTCCATGGCCGCTTCTTCGATGGACAGGTCCAGCTCCCGCAGGCGCGCGGAGACTACCACGGCTACGTAGGCGGCGCAGAATGTGGTGTGGGCGATCCAGATGGTGACGATGCCCCGTTCCATGGGCCAGCCGATCAATTGCGCCATGGCCACGAACAGCAGCAACAGCGACAGGCCGGTGATCACCTCGGGCATCACCAGCGGCGCGGTGACCAGACCGCCGAACAGGGTACGGCCCTTGAAGCGGGTGACTCGGGTCAGCACGAAGGCCGCCAGGGTGCCCAGGGCCACCGCCGCTACGGCGGTGTACAGGGCGATTTCCAGGGAGCGCATCACCGAGCCCATCAGTTGCTGGTTGTCCAGCAGGCCGACGTACCACTTGATCGACCAGCCGCCCCACACCGTCACCAGCTTGGAGGCGTTGAACGAGTAGATCACCAGGATCAGCATCGGCAGGTAGATGAACAGCAGGCCCAGCACCAGCATCAGTTTGGAAAATTCGAAGCGTTTCATGCCCGTGCCTCCATCTCTTTGGCCTGGCTGCGGTTGAACAGCAGGATCGGAATAATCAGGATTGCCAGCATCACCACCGCCAGGGCGGAGGCCACCGGCCAGTCACGGTTGTTGAAGAATTCCTGCCACAGCACGCGGCCGATCATCAGGGTTTCCGGGCCGCCCAAGAGTTCCGGAATCACGAACTCGCCGACCACCGGGATGAACACCAGCATGCAACCGGCAATGATGCCGTTCTTGGCCAGGGGTACGGTGATTTTCCAGAAGTTGTTGAAGTTGCTCGAACCCAGGTCGGACGCGGCTTCCAGCAGGCTCTGGTCATGCTTGACCAGGTTGGCGTACAGCGGCAGCACCATGAACGGCAGGTAGGCGTAGACCACGCCGATATACACGGCGATGTTGGTGTTGAGGATTTCCAGCGGCTGGCTGATCAGCCCGGTCCACAGCAGGAAGCTGTTGAGCAGGCCGTTGTTGCTGAGGATGCCCATCCAGGCGTAGACGCGGATCAGGATCGCGGTCCAGGTCGGCATCATGATCAGCAGCAGCAAGACGTTCTGGGTTTCCTTGCTGGCCTTGGAGATGGCGTAGGCCATGGGGAAGCCCACCACCAGGCACATCAGGGTGCTCAGCAGCGCCACCTTCAGCGAGCCCAGGTAGGCCGAGAGGTACAGCTCGTCGCCGGCCAGCATGGCGTAGTTGCCCAGGTTCAGCAGCAGCTGGAATTTCTGTTCGGCGTAGCTGTAGATCTCCGAGTAGGGCGGGATTGCCAGGGCCGCTTCCGAGAAGCTGATCTTCATCACCAAAAAGAACGGCAGCATGAAGAACAGGAACAGCCAGAGAAAAGGAATGCCGATCACCAGCTTGCGACCGCTGGGCAGCATGCGGAACAACTTCTGATTGAACGTGCTCATGGTCGAAGTCCTCATGCCCGCAGCACCACGCCGCTGTCGTCTTCCCACCAGACGTAGACTTCGTCGTCCCAGGTCGGCCGCGCGCCACGGCGCTCGGCGTTGGCCATGAACGACTGGACGATCTTGCCGCCAGGCAGCTCGACGTAGAACACCGAGTGGCCGCCCAGGTAGGCGATGTCGTGCACTTTGCCTCTGGACCAGTTGTAGCGGGCGTCGGGCTTGACGGTGGTGACCAGCATCTTTTCCGGGCGGATGGCGTAGGTCACCGACTTGTCCTGCACCGAGGTGCTGACCCCGTGGCCGACGTAGATCTGTTGCTCAAGGTCCGGGCAGTCGATGATGGCGTAGCCTTCCAGGTCTTCGGTGACGGTGCCGTCGAAGGCGTTGACGTTGCCGATGAATTCGCACACCAGGCGGCTGACCGGCGCCTCGTAGATGTCCACCGGGCTGCCGGTCTGGGCGATCCAGCCCAGGTGCATGATGGCGATGCGCTGGGCCATGGTCATGGCTTCTTCCTGGTCGTGGGTCACCATCACGCAGGTCACGCCCACGCGCTCGATGATCTCAACCAGCTCAAGTTGCATCTGCGAACGCAGCTTCTTGTCCAGGGCACCCATGGGTTCGTCCAGCAACAGCAGCTTGGGGCGCTTGGCCAGCGAGCGGGCCAGGGCCACCCGCTGGCGCTGGCCACCGGACAGCTGGTGCGGCTTGCGCCGGGCGTACTGGGTCATGTGCACCAGCTTGAGCATCTCCTCGACCCGGGCGTCGATCTCGGCGGCCGGCAGGCGGTCCTGCTTGAGGCCGAAGGCGATGTTCTGGGCCACGGTCATGTGCGGGAACAGGGCGTAGGACTGGAACATCATGTTGATCGGCCGCTCGTAGGGCGGCATGTCGGTGATGTCCACGCCATCCAGCAGGATGCGGCCCTCGGTGGGGCGTTCGAAGCCGGCGAGCATGCGCAGCAGGGTGGATTTGCCGGAGCCGGAACCGCCCAGCAGGGCGAAGATCTCGCCCTGGTGGATCTCCAGGGAGACATCGTCCACGGCCACGGTTTCATCGAACTTCTTGGTCACGCGGTCGATCTTGACCAGGACCTTCTGCGGGCTCGGGGTGCCTTCGAGGGCCTTGCGGTAAGTGCTGGAGGCGTTTGCCATGTGAAACTCCCAACAGGTGTCAGCAGCCTGGCCAATTCGGCCGGGCTTAAAGGTTGATTGCCAGCCCGCAGGGGGTGCGGGCTGATTCGGCGCTGCCTTCCTGGCGGCCTGACGCTATTTGTTGTTGTGGTCTTGCCGTTTGCTGCTCACGCCGAACACGGGGCGCGCGCAGGCGCGCTCGCCGTGGGGCAGGGCGTGGTGGATCTTGTTGAATGCCTGGAAGGCCGCCTTGGCGGCCGGGGTTTGCCGGTTAGCGGCGTTGCGCGGCCCGTTGCCGGCAGGCGTCGCCAAAGGCCTGGAAGATTCGCAGGTAGGCCGGGTTCGACAGCACCTGCCATTCCGGGTGCCACTGCACGCCGAAGGCGAAGGCTGTGCTGTGTTCCACCGACAGCGCCTCGATCAGGCCATCCGGGGCCACGGCCTCGACCCGCAGGCCGGGGGCCAGGCGGTCGACGCCCTGGCTGTGGATCGAGTTGACCTGGATCTCGCCGGCCAGGCCCATGGCCTCGAACACGCCGCCGGGCTGGATTGCCACCGGGTGCGCCGGGGCGTACTGCACTTCGATGCGCGGGTCGTCGGCTTCACGGTGGTCCATGTAGCCCGGCAGTTCATGCACCTTCTGGTGCAGGCTGCCGCCGAAGGCCACGTTCATTTCCTGGAAGCCGCGGCAGATGCCGAGCACTGGCACGCCAGCGGCAATCGCCGCGCGCAGCAGGGGCAGGGTGGTGGCATCGCGTTGCGGGTCGTGGGCGGTGCCCGGTTCGCTGGGCGTGCCCTGGTAATGGAAGGGTTCGACATTGGAGGGCGAGCCGGTAAACAGCAGCCCGTCCATGTTGTGCAGCAGATCGTCGATATCGATCAGATCCGCCAGGGAAGGAATGATCAGGGGCAGGCCCTCGGCCGCGACGCTGACAGCACGCAAGTACTTGTCGCCGCTGACGTGGTAGGGGTGCAGGCCGATCTCTTTGACGCACGCAGTAACGCCGATCAATGGCTTGAATGCCATTTTTATCACCTCGAAATTCACGCTGGAACGAGTTTTTCCAGAGCTTATCCTCGTTGATTTTAATTAACAACTTCCATGTAAAAAATTCTAAACGTTAATCGTCCGAAACCCGCAGGTGGCGCGGATTGCGCCGGTTATTTGTCTCTGGTGGAGCAAAATAATTGACGAGAAGCCGCTGCTGTTGGCTATTGACTCCGGTTTTTCTTTCGGGTTGACTGCTGGCGTGTCACAGCAGTGAACATAATAATTAACACAATAGGTGCATCATGTCGGTCCCCCCGCGTGCCATTCAACTCAATGAAGCCAATGCCTTCCTGAAAAAACACCCCGAGGTTCTCTACGTCGATCTGCTGATTGCAGACATGAACGGTGTGGTGCGCGGCAAGCGCATCGAGCGCACCGCGCTGCACAAGGTCTACGAGAAGGGCATCAACCTGCCAGCCTCGCTGTTTGCCCTGGATATCAACGGCTCCACGGTGGAAAGCACCGGCCTGGGCCTGGACATCGGCGACGCCGACCGCATCTGCTATCCGATCCCCGGCACCCTGAGCGTCGAGCCCTGGCAGAAGCGTCCCACCGCGCAACTGCTGATGACCATGCACGAGATTGAAGGCCAGCCATTCTTCGCCGACCCCCGCGAAGTGCTGCGCCAGGTGGTGACCAAGTTCGACGAGCTGGGCCTGACCATCTGCGCCGCCTTCGAGCTGGAGTTCTACCTGATCGACCAGGACAACGTGAACGGCCGTCCACAGTCGCCCCGTTCGCCGATTTCCGGCAAACGTCCGCATTCCACCCAGGTCTACCTGATCGACGATCTGGACGAATACGTCGACTGCCTGCAAGACATCCTTGAAGGCGCGAAAGAGCAGGGCATCCCGGCCGACGCCATCGTCAAGGAAAGCGCCCCGGCGCAGTTCGAAGTCAACCTGCACCACGTCAGCGACCCGATCAAAGCCTGCGACTACGCAGTACTGCTCAAGCGCCTGGTGAAGAACATCGCCTACGACCATGAAATGGACACCACCTTCATGGCCAAGCCTTACCCAGGCCAGGCGGGCAACGGGCTGCACGTGCACATCTCGATTCTCGACAAGCAGGGCAACAACATCTTCGCCAGCGAAGACCCGGAAACCAACGAAGCCTTGCGCCATGCCATCGGCGGTGTGCTCGACACCCTGCCCGAGCAGATGGCCTTCCTGTGCCCTAACGTCAACTCCTACCGCCGCTTTGGCGCGCAGTTCTACGTGCCGAACTCGCCGACCTGGGGCATCGACAACCGCACCGTGGCCGTGCGCGTGCCCACCGGTTCCGCCGATGCGGTGCGCATCGAGCACCGGGTGGCTGGCGCCGACGCCAACCCTTACCTGCTGATGGCTTCGGTACTGGCGGGCATTCACCACGGCCTGACCAACAAGATCGACCCGGGAGCGCCGGTTGAAGGCAACTCCTACGAGCAGAACGAACAAAGCCTGCCCACCAACCTGCGGGACGCCCTGCGCGTACTGGACGACAGCGAAGTGATGGCCAAGTACATCGACCCGATGTACATCGACGTGTTCGTGGCCTGTAAGGAAAGTGAGTTGGCGGAGTTCGAAAACTCCATCTCCGACCTGGAATACAACTGGTACCTGCACACGGTCTGATGACCGTGTCACTTCCTGCCTTGAGTATTTGTCATGACTAAATCCCGCAGCGACTGGGAGCAGCACTTCCAGTCCCTCAGCCTTGAAGGCCGTGCCTTTATCGACGGTCAGTACTGCGCCGCCGCCAGCGGCGCCACCTTCGAATGCCTGAGCCCGGTGGACGGGCGCTTTCTGGCCAACGTCGCCAGCACCGATCAGGCCGATGCCGATCGTGCGGTGGCCGTGGCGCGCCAGGCGTTCAACAGTGGCGTCTGGTCGGGCAAGGCCCCGGCCGAGCGCAAGCGCATCCTGATTCGCTTCGCCGACCTGATCCTTGCGCACCAGGAAGAACTGGCGCTCCTGGAAACCCTGGACATGGGCAAGCCGATTGGCGACTCCATGGCTATTGATATTCCGGCCACGGCCAACGCCATCCGCTGGAACGCCGAAGCCATCGACAAGCTCTACGACGAAGTGGCGGCCACCCCTCACGACCAGCTGGGCCTAGTGACCCGGGAACCGGCGGGCGTGGTGGCGGCCATCGTGCCGTGGAACTTCCCGCTGATCATGGCCAGCTGGAAGTTCGCCCCGGCCCTGGCGATGGGCAACTCGTTCATCCTCAAGCCGTCGGAAAAGTCGCCGCTGACCGCGATCCGCATCGCCCAGCTGGCCCTGGACGCCGGCATCCCCAAGGGGGTGTTCAACGTCCTGCCGGGCTACGGCCACACCGTCGGCAAGGCCCTGGCCCTGCACATGGATGTGGATGTGCTGGCCTTCACCGGCTCCACCGCCGTGGGCAAGCAACTCTTGGTGTATTCCGGCGAAAGCAACATGAAGCGGGTGTGGCTGGAAGCCGGTGGCAAGAGCCCCAACGTGGTGTTTGCCGACGCCCCGGACTTGCGCGCAGCGGCCGAAGCGGCGGCTGCGGCCATTGCCTTCAACCAGGGCGAAGTCTGCACCGCTGGTTCGCGCCTGCTGGTGGAACGCTCGATCCGCGAACAGTTCATCCCGCTGCTGGTGGAGGCCCTCAAGGGCTGGAAACCGGGCCATGCCCTCGATCCCGAAACCCGGGTTGGCGCCGTGGTCGACCAGCGCCAGCTGGACAACGTGCTGCGCTACATCGAAATCGGCAAGGAGCAGGGCGGCCAACTGCTGGCCGGTGGCGTCCGCACCCTGGAAAACACTGGCGGCCTGTATGTCGAGCCGACGATCTTCGACGGCGTGACCAACGCCATGACCATCGCCCGGGAAGAGATCTTCGGCCCGGTGCTGTCGGTCATCAGCTTCGATACCGAAGAAGAAGCGCTGCAGATTGCCAACGACAGCATCTTCGGCCTGGCGGCCGGGGTCTGGACCGCCAACCTCAGCCGCGCCCACCGTTTTGCCCGTGGCCTGAGGGCTGGCAGCGTGTGGGTCAACCAGTACGACGGTGGCGACATGACCGCGCCGTTCGGCGGTTTCAAACAGTCCGGCAACGGTCGCGACAAGTCGCTGCACGCCTTCGACAAATACACCGAGCTCAAAGCGACCTGGATCAAGCTCTAACTCTTATAACAACAGCGGCGGCGGGCCTGGGCCCGTACCCGCTGGGGAATTTCTCATGCAAACCTACGTGAACAGCTACTACGCCGCGACCCGCAACCAGACCACCGACTACCCGCCACTCGAAGAGAGTGTGGAGTGCGACGTCTGTGTGATCGGCGCCGGTTACACCGGCCTGTCCTCGGCCTTGTTCCTGGCGGAAGCGGGCTACAGCGTCACCGTGCTGGAAGCGGCCAAGGTCGGCTTCGGCGCCAGCGGGCGCAACGGCGGGCAACTGGTCAACTCCTACAGCCGCGACGTGGACGTGATCGAAGAACGCTACGGCGAAAAAAGCGCCGAAGTGCTCGGCAGCATGATCTTCGAAGGCGCCGACATCATCCGCCAGCGCATCCAGCACTACGACATCCAGTGCGACTACCGCCCCGGTGGCATTTTCGCCGCCCTGAACAACAAGCAGCTCAAGGGCCTGGCGGAACAGAAACGCAACTGGGAGCGTCTGGGCAATCACAACCTGAAGATGCTCGACAAGGCGCAGATCGACCGCGAAGTCGGCACCAAGAACTACATCGGCGGCCTGCTGGACATGCAGGGCGGCCATATGCATCCGCTGAACCTGGCCCTGGGCGAAGCCAGCGCCATCATCGGCCTGGGCGGCAAGATCTTCGAACAGTCGGCGGCGGTGGAAATCACCTACGGCGAACCCAACGTGGTGCGTACCGCCAAGGGCCTGGTGCGCGCCAAGTACCTGCTGATCGCCGGCAACGCCTACCTGCAGCAAGACCTCGATCCACGAGTGACCCGCAAGAGCATGCCCTGCGGCTCGCAGATCGTGGTCACCGAGCAACTGCCCGAACAACTGGCCCGCAGCCTGATCGCCAACAACTACTGCGTGGAAGACTGCAACTACCTCTTGGACTACTTCCGCCTCACCGGCGACAACCGCCTGCTGTACGGCGGTGGCGTGGTCTACGGCGCCCGGGAACCGGATGACATCGATCAGCTGATCCGGCCGAAGATCCTCAAGACCTTCCCCCAGCTCAAGGACGTGAAGATCGACTACCGCTGGACCGGCAATTTCCTGCTGACCATGTCGCGCATGCCGCAATTTGGCCGGATCGAAAAGAACGCCTACTACATGCAGGGCTACAGCGGCCACGGCGTCACCTGCTCGCACCTGGCCGGCAAGCTGATTGCCGAAATGATCCGCGGCGACGCCGAACGCTTCAACGCCTTCGCCTCCCTGCCGCACATGCCGATGATTGGCGGGCGCACCTTCCAGGCCCCACTGACCGCCCTGGGCGCCGCCTACTACGCCCTGCGCGACCGCTTCGGCATCTGAATGCACAACGCGGCTACAGCCTCCACCCTGTAGCCGCTGCCGCAGGCTGCGACGAGGTCCCCAGGACCTCCCGACGCCCTCCGACAGCGCCCACATTTCCCCCGCGGCACCCCTCATCGCCAGCCTTTACAGCTTGCCTGTCAAACATGTTTAAATAGCCGCCTTTTCAGGCTCCAGGGCAGCCAAATCGCGATCCTCGCGACCCAACCGCCGCAAAAATACCCTTAAGTACTTCTCACATAAGGCTGTTATGGACACGGGCACCCGACTCAAACTCGTTCGCGAAAGCTACAAACTCTCCCAGCGCGAGCTGGCCCGTCGTAGCGGCGTCACCAATGCCACCATCTCCCTGATCGAACAGAACCGCGTCAGCCCCTCCGTCAGCTCCCTGAAAAAGCTGCTGGAAGGCATCCCCATGTCCCTGGCCGACTTCTTCACCTTCGACCAGCCGCCCCGGGAGCATCAATACGTATTCCGCGCCAACGAACAGCCCGACCTGGGCCGCGACGGCCTGCGCCTGTTGATGATCGGCGCCCCGGTGGCCAACCGGCAGATGCGCTTTCTGCGCGAGCAATACGCTCCCGGCGCCAGCTCCGGCGAAGAAGCCATCGTGCACAGCGAAGGCGAGGAGTGCGGGCTGGTGACCCGCGGCACCGTGGAGTTGACCGTGGACGGGCAAGTCAGCGTGCTCAACCCTGGGGATGGCTATTACTTCCCCACCACCTTGCCTCATAGCTTTCGCAACATTGGCCAGGATGAGGCGGAAATCATCAGCGCCAACACCCCGGCGAACTTCTAAGGGGTTGGGTGACTGATCCGGCTCGACCTGTTGCAACCTTATCCAGCCTGCGCCTTGTGTCGCGGGCTTTGTTTTTTAGACTGGTGACTGCCGTTGCCGCGCTTGCGGGCAGGGCCTGGAGCGGGCGCCGTTCAGACAAGGAAGACCCATGATCAAGGACAGACGACAAGCATTCCTCAGCGCAGCACGCCTGGAGAACTTCTTCAGCAATTACCAGCACAGCGTGGAATTCTTTGCCGAAAACACCTTTGAGTCCGACTCCGAAGCCCAGGAAAAGTCCCTCAGGGCCCGGCATTTCCAGAAGTGGATCTTCAAGGAAATCCTCATCCGCTACACCGCCGGCCACAGCATCGACCTGTTGATTCCCTTGCTGGAAACCCTGGTGGACAGTTACGAACACCTGCAAAGACAACTGGCCGAGTACAACCAGATTCCGAACATCACCCCCTTGGCGATTGACGACTGGCTCGATCAGTACCAAGAGTGCGTCCAGGTGTTCAGCCTGTGCATCCTGCTGCACCGCGCCGACCTGCTCCAACGCTTCGTGGCCCTGATCGACCCCGCAGGCTACGCCGGGGACGACACCCTCTACGAAGACCTGCTGTGCAAACTGCTGCCCGACCGATATGACGTCGATGACTGGTACCACGACGTCTACACACCGCTGATACAAGCCATCTACGCCGACGACCCGACCGAGGCCAGCGACCTTCTGCAGCAGTACTGTGACGACTGGTACCCCGCGTTCGAGCAAGCGCCCTGGCACGACAGCCACCTGCAAGGGGACGAGGGCAGCTATTGCGGGTATTGGGCGTTCGAGGCGGCTGCTATTGCCTTCCTTTATGGCATCGATGACAGCGGGGTCGAGCATAGGGTCTATCCCAAGGATCTGGTGGCCTATGCGAGGAACCTTCGGCCGAGCGATCCGAAGCATGTAGCGCCGGTGGTGGCGGGGCAGTCCTGTAGCAAGGCCGGTTATTGGTTTACCCCGGCGCAGCCGGAGTCGCGGCGCTGCTTTGCACAGGGGGAAGTGATGCCGGAGTTTGAGGGGGGAGCGGTTTGGTATTGGGTGGGGTAGGGGTAGGGGTGGGCCGCCATTCGTTGCAGCGTTTTCCAACCCTTGTTTCTGGTCGAACGCAGAAGGGGGCTGCTATCGACTCAACGGCATCGTCCTTGAGTGGCAGTTTTCGGTCAGCAGTGGACTGCCCCTCGTCCGACGTACATGAGGTGCTTAATGGATAGCCGCTATTGCTTTTCTCATACGAGAGCAGCCCAAGACTTGCACACGGCACGTTTGCTGGTGGGTAAGCGACTGAGCGCGCTGATGCATGACCAGTACTATTTCAACGGCGAAAGGAGTCTGGGATATGTAGGCTCTATTGAATGGCATTTCGGCGGGCAAGAGGTGATATCCATGTACCTCTTGAGTGATGGTGAGAGTGTTGGGGCTGACATATACCCCATCAACACGCCCGTTTCCTTCGAGATAGAGCCTGGCGTGACTTGCGCCTGGAAGAGGGAAAACCTCCTTGCAGCGTTATCAGCGTCCCACCTCGAAGGCGAGAAAGTTCTCGAGGTCAAGGGCATGCTCGATTGCCTCAACGGCCAGGCATCTCGGCTAGTCGGATTTAGGATCGAGTTTGAGTCCGGGGACTTCCTGGTTTTTCTTAACCAAGGCGATGATGCCGCCATGCTGGTCAATACGCTCCCGCCAGCATGCGTCGAAGTTGAAACCAGCTTCGTGACCTTCATTCAATGAAAGCTATGGGTTGAAAAGCTTTCTCGTGGTGGGCTGTTTTCGGCCAGAAACGGACGCTCGGCCCCAAAGGAATACGATGAAGAGAAAAGCAAGAATGGCTGCACTTTTGGCTAGCAAAACCAGGACCCTGTCTGAGCCTGGCTGGACGTTCGACCCTGATCGCATGACCAAAATACCCGATTGCCATTCGATCATTGAAGTACTTCGACGCATTAAACACGGTGAACCTGAATGGGCACACCGTAACGTCACCCTGTGGTTTCCCGGCCCATCGAATGCCTGGGTTCTGGTGTACTCGCTTCGGGATGCCAGGGCTTCGTGCTTTGACTTCATGTACGCCCACAAAAAACCACCTCAGAAAGCGTTGTCTGAACTGCTAGAGAAGTACCCAGAATGCACGGTTATCGATTGGTCGGCGGGACGCTTGGCCTGCATCAAGGCCGAGGGTGTGGATGTTGAGACGCTAGCGGAAATTATCCAGGACGTTGCTGAAACTGTTTGGGGTGAGCACAGCTCGGTCGTCGATGCTTCGTACGAGGAAATGAGCAGAGCGTGATCCGAAGCGCTTATGCATGGCCCCGGCCTTGAGCAACAATCGGCCAAGAGCGCGTGGTCCGCAGGTCACCGTAATCGAAGGAATGTTTGTAATGAATCACCCTAACAACGATTTGAGGGCCGATTTCATAGAGGTGCTCAAGGAAATCAGCGCGCTGATGTCCATTGCATACGAACAAACCGGCCCAGTACCGGATGACCATCCTTTAGCTCAGGCAGGTTTAGAGAATGGTGGTGAAATCGTTCTGGATTATGTCGATCGCAACGAGGCTGGAATAGCGTTCGAACACCTGCTTTATATGATTAATGAGCCACCGCTCGTTATTTCTGAAGAATGCACAAAGATCTTGGCCCAAATCGCAAAGACTCTGGAGATGCCGTTTACAGGGGACGAAAGCTGCCGCCTACGAAGGGCTACTTTTGGCCGGTAGCTGCCCTTTGCGAGAGGCACCTATCGGCCAACAGGAGTCGTCCAAGTTGTGAAGAAAAGCGTATTTCTGCGATGTGCGTGAGTTATGTTTCATTGGTTGATCCGCTGCTACCATCAACGTAAATCAGCATTTTCTAGGATTGAGTATGCAGGGCGAACTAAGCTTCACCGATGTGGTACGGGAGATTCTTCGGCAGCATCCTGAGGGACTGACACCGCAACAGATCCGAGAGTTCGTGAAGACCGGATACCCTCAGTACGTTGGCACGCCAAGCCATTTGAAAAACGTCGCTGCAGGTAACTACAAAGATGTTGACCATGCTGTTCTTGCCCGAATTTACTTAGCCTGCAGAGGCGCCTCAGACATCGCGGCAGATAAAAGTCGTAAGCCTCACCTAATGACTCTCTTGGCAGACGCCGCCTCAGTGGACACCAAGGCTGATGATTTCATTGAGGGGGAGGACCTTGCCAAGCTAGAGGCGGATATCGGGACGCTGTACGTGCTCTCCACCGGTCTCTATACCGCTGAGCAAGTCGAGATCGTAAAGATTGGAATAACCAGTGGGTCAGTCGACAAGCGCATCACACAGCTCTATACGACGGGGGTACCTTTTCGCTTCACGATCTTAAGCCAGCTTGAAACCACAAACTATTCAAAGCTAGAGCAGGCTTTGCATTGTTTGTTTGATAAATATCGGATCAATAAGTCCCGAGAGTTTTTTACAGGGAATTGTCTAAAATTCCTTCCTGATCTAATCGCGATTCACCGGAAAATTGAGGAGGCGTGAGCCGGTAGGGGGGGAGCGAAGGAAGCAATGGAGCAGGGTTGATTTTCCTACTTTGACTGACAGTTTTCGGCTAGAAGCGTCACCCTCGGGGAGGGTGGCTCGTTACGAGCAGCAGTAACAGGCCATGGACACGTTGCTAGCGACTTCGTAATCTCCGTGAAGACTCATGTCGCTTTTCCCCCGCTATTATCGCGTTATAGCCGTACCTAAGGTGCTGCTGAAGGGGAAGTAACTTTATCAGACACAAGTGGCGGAAAATTTTATCCCGCGTGTGTCGTCTACTTACAGTTAGGGAATGGCCAAACTATGCAAGACCCGATTCAGACAATCCGAGAAATTCTGATCTCAGCTGCAAGAGACAGGAAAACTGTTTCTTACCCGAAAATTTACAATGTCTTCAAAACAGGCACGCCAAAGAACGAGGTATGGGATACTTTTGAGGAGGCGTGCAGAGGTATTTGCGACAGCAAAACAGCAATCTACGGCGCGTTGCTTTCAAAAAAAGACACTGGACTCCCCGAAAGTGGTTTCTTCGATATTTATAAAAACATGAGGGGAGCTCATTACAGAGCAATTGCAGGCAACGTCGAGGCAAACGTTTTGACAGGAGCTCATAAAAAATTATTCTGTGATACCGAAAGAAGCACTGTCTACCAGCATGTCCTCACTATCTCCTAACAACGCGCTCAAAGAGCTCACTTAGCTCACTTAGCTCACTGGGACGGGCTGGGTCATGAGGTCAAAGCGTTTTTACACACTCTGGGCCAAAAGCAGACATTCACGGGAGACAGCTATCGACCCAGGCTGTGTGAAAACGTCAGCATCGATAGGGACGGGGAGTCTCTACGTGAAGTCCGTAGATATACGGAATCATTTTCACTGCTCTGGAAGTCAGTTCTTACGACATTGGTTAAAGGATTTCTTGAGTTCTTCGGTGTCATTGCTCTCGCCCCTCTCAAATCAGGTCATGCCATGAACCAAAACCCTATGGAATCCTGCCCCCGCTGTGGATCCGTCCAACACGTCAGACCAAAGGGAATTCTGATAGGAGCAGCAAGCCCAAAAAAACGCTTCAATGGGGAAGAAAAAGCAGGCTATCAACGCTTGGATCAGCTAGCAGTTGATGAATGCAAGCCTGCCCTTCTGAAAGTAGCGCCGCTGGAGCAACTGGTTGATGGGTTTTATTGCGATCATTGCGGGGTGGGTTTTGTAACAAGCGAGATTGTACAAGGTGTCGACCGAACATCGCTCTAGAGACGATGACGGGGGTTGTTTAGATCGAAACGGCTTTTCATGACAGGTAGAAGTCGAGCAGACCGGGTGAAAATGCCAGTGTTTGTATAATCTTTTGATCCTTTAGATCGTATCGAGGACGATCATGAAGCGATTCATTGAGCGCGAGGCCCGGACCCAAATGATTCTGCTGCCGGAGTGCCTGGACGATTACGTAACCGAAGAAAATCCAGTCCGAGTGGTCGACGTTTTCGTCGATGAACTCGACTTGGGGGCACTTGGGTTTGAGGGCGTCGATCCTGCTGCAACGGGTCGTCCGGCCTATCATCCAGCGGTCTTGCTAAAGATCTATATCTACGGCTATCTCAATCGGATTCAATCCAGCCGCCGACTTGAGCGTGAGGCTGAGCGCAACGTCGAGTTGATGTGGCTAACGGGGCGTTTGGCCCCGGACTTCAAAACTATTGCCGACTTTCGCAAAGACAATGGCAAAGCCATTCGCAGCGTATGCCGTCAGTTCGTAGTTCTTTACCGCAACCTCAATCTCTTCTCTCAGTCGATCATCGCCATCGACGGCAGCAAATTCAAAGCCGTCAACAATCGTGACCGTAACTTCACCCAGGGCAAAGTGAAGGCACGCATGCAGCAGATCGAACAGAGCATTGACCGTTATCTGGCAGCGATGGATTCGGCGGATCGGGCAACGCCCGAAGTGGCCGAGGCCAAGGCCGAGCGGTTGAAAGAAAAAATCGAAACGCTGAAAAAGCAGATGCAGAAACTCAAGGATATCGAGGTGCAGCTCCACGACAGTCCAGACCAGCAAATCTCCCTCACAGACCCAGATGCACGCTCAATGGCCACGAGCGGACGAGGCACTGGAACGGTTGGCTATAACGTCCAAACAGCGGTCGACGACAAGCGCCATTTGATCATTGCCCATGAGGTGACCAACGTTGGTAATGATCGTGGGCAACTGAGCAATATGGCGAACCTGGCGCGTGAAGAAATCGAGGCTGAAACGAGGCGATCAGGGCGTGAACCAAGCTGCTTGGCGGTTCGAGAGCGACTGTTTGGGTCGCTGACGCGGCCCAAACGGCAATACGACCGCCTATGCAACTGATCAAGGAAATTCGCGCTTACGTGCGCTGATTCCACTGGCACCATCGCGACTTTCAGTTTGCGACGTATTTAGTGCGTTTTCACACAGCCTAGGTCGATTGCTACAATCAGCGACTGACGGCCTCTGACCCAGTACTTATGCGCCATGCGTAGGACTAGTCCACTGCCCGATAAAGTCGCCAACTCTCCGCTCAATGTCACTCTCAACTGTCCGTAGGCGCAGAATAGGAATGCCACTTCTAGCCAAAATCTCATTTTTCATGGCGTCCCGAGCTGCCTGCACGGGCCGGTCGTGGTATCCACCATCGACCTCAATCACCCCTATCGGTTTCTTGCCAACTTTGAAATAGATCACGAAATCGCAACTGGCGCGCCGCATGAACGCCCGCTGGGGCTCCGTCCAGTCGAGGCTACTCGGCGATGCAAGCTTATCCAGCTGGATCTGTGTGTGGTACTTCAATGCCTGGCACGCCGGGGCTGACAACGCTTCGCGCAGCAGCTGTGCCACGATCTGCTCGGACTTATATCGTGAATCCTCGGGCCGCAGTCGGGCGTCCAAGCGTGCCAGAGACTGGTCGTACTCGCGGTACAGCAAGTCGAATGCCGACACCACCGGCGCGCGCACGATCTGCTCGTCCTGTGCGTAATAGCTGATGTAGCGGATCAGCGCAGCGATGTGGCCATTATTGTCAGTGAACACCTCGTCGCCGGTCACCAGGGTGAAGCGCTGTTTGGCCCGTGAAACTGCCACGTTGATCATGCGTGGGTCGTCGACGAAATCCAGGCGTGTTTGCGCCTGGTTGTAGCGCTTCTTGTCCAGCACGGTAGAAAAGACGATCTCGTCGCATTCGCGCCCCTGAAACTTGTGCACGGTGTCCTTGACGAAATCCGTTGGCAAGTGCGTATCGGAAAGGTTGACTTGCGCCCGGAACGGGGCGATGTAACCGCGGCCTTCGCCGTCCATTCCGACAGGCTGCCCCTCGTCTTCAAGCACCTTCAGCAAGGAGTCCAATTCCCGAAGGTTGGTGTTCTTCCTGGCGTGGTTGCCTTTGGCTGTCACCACTAGGCGCAGTGGGACTTCGCCCTTGTCCTCGGTCATCGGCACCAGTGCGTTGTCATAGAACTGCTGGTTGCAGAACTGGATGATCCTGGGGTGACAGCGGTAATGCTCTTTCAGCAGGGTTCTGGGCAGCGCGTCCTGGAACACGGCAATGCACGAATCCAGCAGGCTGTAGCGCTCGCAATCATAGGTCTCGGCGGGTGCTTGAAGCCCCAGTGCCACAGGGATATGCGGCAACTGGCGGTTGTCTCCTACGACGATCAGGTTCTTTGCACAGCCCAGTGGCAGGATGCCCGGCACGATGTCCTGCAAAGAGGCTTCGTCGATGATCACGTAATCGAGGACCGCGCCCGGCGCGATCGAATTGACGATGGAGTGCGTGCCGCTGCCCAGGATAGGGAAGCGTTGCACGAAGGTATCGAAATGCCTGCAGTAAGTTTTGACTTCAAAGTTGTCCAACGGCGGTACCTGAAGTTGCAAATGCTGCTTCAGATGGTGCATCGATGCTGTTGTCAGTTCATTCAGCAGTGCCGTGAAATTCGCGCGTGCCAACGATTCACGGCAAGTTCTCAGCTCAGCTTCCTTGTCCCGTAGCGACTTATCGTAGTAATGCATCTGCAGTGCATGGAAAACGGCCATACGCGCCTCGCCCTCGGCGAATGGCTTGGTGCGAAAGATTCTGAATTTGAACAGTAGTTCGATGCGGTCTTTTAGATGAATGCGCTGCTCGCCGAGGTAAGCCAGGTAGGCCATGAGGTCCGCAGTCTTGCGCGGTGTCAGGCCGTACTTGTCGAGCGAGCCTGTGGCCTGCACATCGTTTTCTGCCTGCCACTGCTGCAGGTAGCGTCGCTCGATGACCAGCTCGTCCAGCTCGATTTGCAGTTGTGCCGCCCTGTTGTGGTCTTGCAGGTGTTGCTTCAAACGGGTCAGCAAGGCCTGGATCTCATCCAGAGACGGTGCCAGCTCGGGCGCGCTTGATGGCCAAGCAGGCAAGTTGGCGAAGAAGGCCTCACGTTTTTCTTGGTTGCCAAGCTTGGCGACCAAGTAGCCCAGACCGTATTTCTCCAGCTTTTCGTAGACGTTTTCCACGGCCGCATTGTTGTTGGACAGCACCGCTACTGTCTGCCCACGTAACAGAATATTGGCGAGTATGTTGAGGATCGTCTGGGTCTTGCCGGTCCCTGGCGGGCCTTCGATCACACTGATTTGCGCGCTGAACGCCCGCTCGACCGCCTGAAGCTGACTCTCGTTAAGCCCGAATGGATAGATGAGCCCCTGACCCGGCGCCAACGTACCGTTGCGCCCCGTACAGTAGGCTTGCAAGGCAGTGTCAGCGATGGCGGGCAGCTTTCCGAGCTGGCGCACCACATTGTCGGCAATTTCACGATCAGTCTTCGACTCAGCGTGATCCCGTCGGGCATTCGCCACGATAGTGAAATAGCGGAAGGCCGGCGTTTCCTTCATCGATGTCGGGGCGGTAAAGCTGATACCGTCCATCTTGTAGACATAGGGCTTCTGGGCACCCGGGTAGTGCACGACGGCATATCGCTCGCCGTAAATCGTAGCTTTGGCAATGGACGTGACGATCGTGCTGCCGGGCTTGTGCAGCAATACATTGGTCAACACGCGGGTGGGCAAAACTTGGCAGTTACTGAGCGGGCGGGTGTATTTTTTCTTGGAGGGGAAGTGACAGGTTAGTTCCAGGGCTTCGTACTTATCGCTCCAGCGAATCGCCCAGTCGCTGATTTTTGCGGTCTTGTCCTCACCATCCACCTGAATCGAAGCCATATTCCATATCCCTATACGCATGACATCCGGCTTCGTCTCGTGCCGAATGCTGCTTTCTCCAAGAGGAGTCATATTGCCATTATTGCGTGCAGGGCCGATAGCCGGTTCATGCGTTTAGTCATCTTCCGTGCTTCCGGCCGATAGCTGTCCTTTGCGGAGGGCTGCTATCGGACGAATGCAGCCTGTCACAAGCTGATCACTGTGTGTTTTTGAAACGATAAACCGAACGATCTTTTACCCAGAAACTGTCATCGAGCGAATATCACTTCTATAGTCCAACACGTCACCGCAGCTCAGTGACTGGTCATCGCGGGCCAAAAAACTATGGGCATAAACCTCGTCTCTTAGCCGATTCCATTTGGCTGTTTGACGGCGGTAAAGACTTGTCTCTCATGGAGTTTCACCAATGACCCGCACACATACCTGCAACCCCATCCCGCTCACCCGCAACGACACCGACCATCCCGTCCTCTATCTGGACGCCAACGCCTCGTTGGCCGATCTGTATACCTGCGCTCAGCAACGCATCGGCGCAGCCCGCAACCTGCTGGAAATTCTTGACTGCGCTTCTGGTCAGCAAGACCTCTTACAGATCCGCTTTGCCATCGGCCTGTTGCTCAGTGATGGCTTCGATCTGTTGCGTACCTTGGGTGATAGAACCTTGAGACAGGCTGATCCTGCCTGACCCCTGGTTGAGTAATGAAGCAACAAAAAAGGCGACGCAATGCGTCGCCTTTTTGCTTGAACGGGGCGCTTTTCAGCGATCGGCTCTTTGCCCACTGTCCTGCTTCTGCCGTTGGCCTCAGATCCGCTCACTGACTTTTAAAAACTACCTTAGGGCTCCGCCGTTCTGGTGGTGGGTGGCGCAGGGACAGCGGAGAGGCCGGTATCGGCTAGAGCAGAGAAAGGAAATCTACCCCTTTGCTCCAGTGCCTTGTTCTAAAAGTTGAAACGTTGGTCAAACACGGTCTGCTCGCCCACCGTCACGCTGCATTGGCGGGCCACTTCAGCCGGCATCACCTTGCCCAGCAACGGCGCCAGCGACTTGTAGAACACCTTGTCGCAGGCGTCGTCTTTGCTAAAGGCTTGGGAGTTACCGGCCGCGTCTGCCGTAATTCGGCAGCCTGCCACCAATTCGGTGGGCAACTCGTTCAATGGCACTGTTGTCGAGCCGGAGCCCTGCAACTCGATTAGCTCGTTGCATGTGCCCTTGGCCGGACCTTCCTTGATGGTTTTGGTAAAGGCGACGCGTTGGTAGTCGGTACCGGTGAACAGCACCTGGTCGTTAACAGTGACTCGGTATTGTGAGGGTTTGAAGGCGATGGTCTTGATGCAGAACTGCGTGGTGACCGGTTTCCCATTGACCTCAGCGGTGGCCGCTTTGCAACCTGGGGTGGCCTGGGTGAAGGAGGTATCGGGCGAGCTGACACAACCGGCCAGTGAAAGCAGACACACACCGAACAGCATTCTTTTCATGGGACTTCCTGTGCTCAAACACACCGCCTCCAGCAGGCGGCTCCGGACGCAGATCATACCAGCGACCTGTTGGCCAAAGGCGCAGAAAGGCAGGGTGGCCCTTTAACTCGGCTATCGAATCCCATCTCTACAGCTGTCTGCTTCCGGCCCAGGCGGTGTGAAGAGCCCAAGTAAAAATCGAAACCCGCTCTTCTACATGAAAGCTGAACTGTAGTGGTCGCCCCAAGAGACACAGACAGATTTATTTCTCTAGCCTAAACGTCCGCTATTGGCCGGTTTCTGCCTGTCGTGACCAGCAGACGCCGACCCATAAAGGTCTTTCGCTTTTGACAGTCTGAAAGTTTATGTAATCTCGCGAAATCCGTTCGCAAATTCGTTGTAATACCCGGGATACCTTTATGCAGACTGCTCAAACCAGGCTACTCGCGCTTGCACTGATAGAGATCAGGACGTTGCTTGCAGATTATCTGGGCAGTGATGTAGATGCTCCAATGAGCGTCCGTGTTGCGGCCCATATGGCCTATGCACTCCACAATGAGGCGGAGGCTACATACAGCAATGCTGACTTTCAACTCGACTGTGCGACCCGGAAAATAGCCGTAATTGATCAGATTCTTGGTGTTTCGGATGGAGCCGCATTGTTGAGTAGATTTAACGTCGAAGACAAAATCAACCCGGATGATGCCCAACCTGGATGACCGCTTCTGGCCGATTAGTGCCGTTCTTGACGGGCAGCAATCGGCCAGAAGCGGACTTCGGCTTGGTCCGCTTCGAGGCCGCGAATCAGAACGCCAGAGCTTTACGCGCCCCTAGAGCTGCATTACTGCGAGCGCCCTGCGCAGGGGCTCGTCGGATATCTGGATAGGGCCATGAAATGGCACGTCCATGTCCAAAACAAGGTAAACGGAAGCCGCAATGAGCAATGACGAGATGATGAACATTCCTATCACCATCGAGTTACGGGGAGCGCGGTATCCAAAACTGGCGAAAATGAGCGTCAACCAGGCAGCAAGCATCCCAATAAGCGGACCAGGAATCGCTCCCTCTGACTGCTCTACGATCCTCCAGCGTTGCTCGATGAGCGAATGATACTGCTGACGAATATCCTGAAGCATCGTTTCATGGTAGCGGTCCGGGGGCTTTATAAGAGCCAAAGACTTGCCTATATCATCCAGGTGTTTAGCCGCCTCGCTGTTACGATGCTGCAGCGCCTCGTCTCCTCGATATGGGGTCTCGATAGCGCGCTCAAGATAGATTATCAGACGGTTTCGCGTGTCTTGTGCCGCATCGCCATAGCCCCGCAGTGTCCGATCAAAAATGATCATGCTGGTTGCATACCCATGGAAGTTTGCATCAATGGACTCGAAAGTGTTTTTGGCAGAATTGATCATCAAACCAAAGACCAGCGATGTCATAACCACAAAAATGTTGGCTACTAGGCGAATTACGGAGTTGGTGTCTTCATCCCTGTGGTGGGATGCCAGCTTTGGGTACCACTGCATCATGAGAAGCGAGGCAGCAACGAGGCAACCAAAAATGGCCAGTGCGATCCAGAGAGAGTCCATACATCAGCCCTGATCAATTGGAGTCAAGTCTTGAAGGATAGACCGTTGGGGTTCTCTGCGAATTCTGCTCGGCAGATACTGCGGTTGCACCCCGGGAATGCCCCCCATATTGGTTTTAACGCCAGCGCTGATCATCGGTGGATACTGGGCGAGTTCTGCCAATCGTTAGAGGCAACAGATCACGACCGTCTGCTTATGGCCGTTTTTAACTATGAGCGTGTCTCTTTATGTGGGTAAGCGCTTCAATCAGTCGTTCTTGAATCCCGGCAGCCCCTGGGCTTTCCGCCATTCCTTCACTGTTTTAGTAACTCCCTCGGCGGAGTTATCCGCACCGAGTTCAGGGTGGAAAATCAGGTCGTAGCCATCTGGATGGCCTGCGAGTCTGCTGAACTTTTCAAGTAACTCACCCAGCTCATCGTCCGTCCCGCCCTTGTCGCCATGCACCAATATCCGGCCGTCATACCCACAACTGATCCAGCGACCGGAGCGGGTGGGGAGTACATCGGTTGCAAAGTTGTCGTGTGAGCCGATGATCGCCCCTTGCCGTGAGGGCAGGTTCCAGCGCCTGACGAATCCATCCTCGCCGCAGGTCAGCAGCATGTGTCGCGCCTCGAAGCGCACGCGCCGGACCGGCCCGTCATGAGCGGCAAGGCAATCCAGAAGCGCCAGCATCGGTTCGGTCGCTAGCAGGTGCACCGCGCCGTCAAGATCACCAGCGGCCAAGGTGACGCTGCCATCGGCGTCGATCCAGCTCGCCAGCGTCCTCAGGGGGCGGCCCAGATCGAGCACTTGTACGCAGTCCTGCTCCTCGGGTTGCCACAGCCTGACGGTTCCGTCCTCCGATGCGCTGGCGAAACCGCCGTCGCCCGTAGGTGCTATCGCCCAGACCCAGCAGGCGTGGGCCTGACGCCTGTCCGCGGCACCTGTCGCCAGGTTCCAGATTGTCAGGCGACCGTCAGCAGCCCCGGTCACGAAGCGGCCAGCGTCTAACCTGGCCGAGGACAGGACGGCCGAATCCGATGTGCCGACCAACCTTGACTTGCCACTCGCCAAGGACCAATGCCGGATCGTACGGTCCCGCGAGTGAGAAACCAGCTCGCCAGGCGCCACTTCCACCAGACCCAGAATGGACTGTGTATGTCCGTCAAGCTGACCCAGGCAGCGGCCCTCGCGATCCCAAAGCCGGATGGTTGCGTCACGCCCGGCGCTTGCCAAGCCCCTGTCGTCAAGGTCGGCAAGCGCCCATACGTAACCGCGGTGGCCCGGCTGGAAGGGACCATCGACGTGCAAGGCATGCTGTGGCTCGTACATCAGGTCACTGCGCATGATGTATTTTTGGCCTGCGTCCACTAAGGCGCCGGCGTGCCAGAGGGTGTGGTCGAATACGATCAGGCTGCCCTTTCGGGGGCGCAGCCTGAGCGTGGAATTCCGGTTCGACATGGCTGCGGACCGCCCCTCGAAGAACACGGTCTCTCCGCCGCTGAATGCATCGTCGTTGAGATAAATCATGAAGGTCAGGCGTGACTGTTGGCGCTGACGATGGTGTACACCATCCTGATGGGCACGGAACTGGGTGCCGGGCCGGTAGCGGCAGAAGCGCAGCCGCTCATTGATGCCGACCAGACGCCAGCCGTCCTCATCGATCACCGTCCCCAGCCTCGGCATCCGCAAGGCGCAGTGCTTCAAGCGTTCGAAGAGTCGCCCGGCCAGAGCTGGGTCGTCTGTGACGATCCGGTCATTATCGCGGTAGGAGGACGGGTAGTCAGACCCTGCGCTGGCGAACCCGCACTGCTCCGTGACTTCTATCAACGCCTCGCATTCGCTGGCCGAAAGAAACTCGTGGATCAGCACACAGCGTACCTGCTCACCCAGCGGTAGCTCGACCGAGGCCGACGGAGCAGTGGCCCCGGCCACCAGTTTTTCAGCGAAGGAATTCATCGTGATCTCCAAAATTGGTCTGATAACCAATATTTGGAAAGCTAGGGTGCGACGGGGTCGATGTCAATGCTAAGCTGGTCGTGCAACCAATATTGGGAAGGTGACATGGCACGGCGCTCGAACACTGATGAAAGACGCGGCCAGATCGTGGCGGCACTCCAGGCCGTGATGGCCAAGGCCGGCTACGCAGGCGCAACCATAGCGGCCATCGCCCGGCACGCGGAGCTAGCGCCTGGCCTCGTGCACTACCACTTCAAGGACAAGCGCGAGATCTTGGTGGCACTGGTCGACTCACTGGCCGGCTACGCCCGTCAGCGCTACGAGTCCCGGGCTGCTGCGGCCCAGACGGCCGAGCAAAGGCTTCAAGCCTATATTGCAGCACACCTGGCCTACGGTTCGGACGCGCAGCCCGATGCGGTGGCAGCATGGGTGATGATCGGCGAACAGTCCGCCCACGACCCAGACGTGCGTGAGGTCTATCAGGCTGTGCTAGCGGCGCAGATGAAGCTTCTCAAGGGCCTGCTCCGGCAGCGATTCGCCGAACGCGGACGCCGCGCCCGAGGGCTCGACGCGCTGGTGGCGGGCATTACATGCTTTATCCAGGGGGCGTTCACGCTGTCCACCACGGCGCGGCCGCTGCTGCCGACGGCCTTCGCCGCACCGACGTTGATCGATTGGGTAGAGCGTTACATTGATACGCAGGAGGAGCGATGACGAAACCGCCAGAAGGGCACAGTCTCTTTCCGGCCGGCGCGCACGGCGCCCCTGAGGTGCCTGATGGTGTGGATTTCGCCGCCTGGACTCGCCTCTGGGCGGAGCTTGGCGCCGGCTGCCCGCCGCGAGAAACCTACGAAGAGCTCCTGCGACGCTACCGCGAGCCCCATCGTGCGTACCACAACTGCCTGCATTTGCAGGAATGCCTCCAGGTGCGTCGACTCATCAACGCAGCCTGCCACGCCCCCGCGGAAGTCGACCTCGCACTTTGGTTTCATGACGCCATATACGACCCCCTTCGCAGCGACAACGAGCTGCGCAGTGCGCAATGGCTGGACGACGTGGCACGCGATAGCGGCCTGGACGATGAAACCCGACGCAGGCTTTACGGCCTGATCATGGTGACGCGACACGACGGCGCTCCAGCCTCGGCAGACGAGGCCGTGTTGGTGGACACGGATCTGGCGATCCTTGGGGCATCGGCCGCGCGGTTTGAGGAGTACGACCGCCAAGTCCGTCGCGAGTACCGATATGTGCCTCTGTTTGTGTACCGCCGAAAGCGGCGCCAGGTCCTGGAAGGCTTCCTGGCACGCGGGCGGATCTATACGACCGCACCGTACTTCGATGCATTCGAACAGCAAGCCCGCGCCAATCTTGCCCGCGCCATCGAGCGTCTCGACTGAGAAACGGCCAACAGCGGAGGCGGGACATTCGCCTTCTCAGGTGCCTGGCCACTCGGCAGTTCAAGCCGCCACCGCAAACAGATGACGGGGCATCGCCGGGCAAAAAACCATGGTTACCGGTCACACAGGCTGCCGTTACCGTTGCGCCCGTTATATCGACCTAAGGCTTGGCCCGATCCCAGCGACATTCCGCCAACCGGTGCTCATCGATTCCGCTCTTTTCTCGCCTGTCGATGTCGCCGTCGGCGTTCAGGTAGATATGGGTGTTGGGCCATTGCGGGGTGATGCTGATGCAGTGATTACGCCCCGTGTTCTTGCTCCACCAGGAAAATTCCATGAAGAACTCGTCGTCCGGGAAGAGCACGCCATGATCGGTTGCGCCGCCTCCGGGAAGCATTCCTCCTTTATCAATCCGATCCTGGATATTCCAGATGTACCTGAGCTCATCCCGGCCGGCTTGGGAGTAGTGCACATTCACCGTTGGCAATGCGATGTCCCAATGCGTGACCAGCCCAAACAGCAGCGCTATCCAGAGCAGCTTTACGTACCAGGGCCGGCGCGTGCCTGCATGGAGGGGCCAGAGTTTCATCTCCATCCTTTGGGCGTATTTTTTTGGGGGGGCGTGGGTTGAGAGTGGAGACGGCAGTGTCGCAGCCGGTCGTTGTCCACTTCCGGCTGCTGGGCCCTTAGCAATATTGCGAAAAAATACAACGTTAAGACAGTCGATGAGTTGAAGGCTCTAACTAAAGGTGGCAGATCAACGACGCACAGGAATGATGGCGTTTTGAAGTCATTCTGTAAGTCATGTAAACAAGTTATGGGTAGGCTAGAAATGGAAGATGGAGCCACACAATGATTGATAGTATAGAAGTTAAAGAGTTTGATGGTCTGGAGGGGCAGTTGCTTGATGCGAATGTTTCTTATGGCGAGATGACGCGTGAGTACGCTAGTTATCTAATGGGTCTTATCCAAAGAGGTGAATTAAAAACTATTGCTGCCAGCAAGTTGGAAAAGTTGGTGCCGTTCTTGAAAGAGGCCATCTTGCGCGAGCGTATCGAAAGTGATGAGGTACTTCGAAAGAAGCTCACTGTCGATCTCTGGAAAATGGAGCAGCAAAGTCGCAAGGAAGATGAAGATTTTGCAAATTTCATCCGAGGTGTGCTCTATTGCTATGGTACAGAGGAGGTTTGGGAAGAGGAGGGCGATGGTCCAACCCCTATCTATCTTTACTTTTTGATCCTGAAAAAAATATTGCCGGGTCTGAGGAAAGATTTTATTAGTAGTTTTAATCGATTCCTTGGAGGGCGCAGCTAAGCCATTCTCTGTTTTTTTGTCGGGCTCAGATAATAATGGCTGGAGAGAATCTCTCCAGCATTACTTAGGCCAGAACTACAAAGATAGTGCAATCGGTTCATAATAAATTTTAATCGCAAGGCTCAAAACACAACCCCGGACTAATACACAATGCAGGTTGGACAATAGTGGGGGCGGCTTATGTTCTTGAGGGGCTACCGGGCATCTTGTAATCCGCGATCAATGAGTCAAACCTGGCCACCAAGCCGGCCGAGCCTGCTGCCATAGCAGCGGTCGACTCACTGGCGCGGTCAGCGCCGCTCAGCACCTTTGAAAATCACCTTGGCCCCGCTGAAGCGGGGCAGTCCGTGCGTTCTCCCCGATATCACCCGGCCAGTGGTGCCGATCCGTCGTACTGCTCAAGCAGCTGCTGTTCAAGGGTCACGATGGCCTGTTTAACCTGCTCAACACAGTCGCTCACCAGGGGCATGTTCAGGTCCGGGCTCTGACAGGCGTCTTCCAATTGCCGGCAGCTTTCCACCAGTTGCTCGTCCTTGACGACTCGTGCTGCCCCTTTGATGCGATGCGCCAACTCAGACAGTTCCGCTGTTGCTTGGTCGCGCAGCAGTGTCTCCAGGGTCTGCAGGTCGGTGCGATTGTTGCTGAGCAATTCGCTCAGGATGTGCTGCAGCATGGTCGGCTCGCTGCCCACCAGGGTATGCACAGAGCCTGGGTGGCCTCTCGTGCTGACGCTCAGCAGCCGGAAGCTTTGAGCCCGGTGCCGATGGTCACCGCGCTGACCTGCACTTTCTCAAAAGCCTTCTGCGCGGCGGCGTTGTATTTCTGGTCGCAGTTGAAGCGTGTTTCCATCACGTAGTCTTCGCCTTCTGCTTTGCGCATCTGCGACTCCCACTGGTCGGCGGCGCTGAGCGCGGCATCCGAGACCAGCACCACCTCCAGCAGCACCTCCCTGAAACCTATGGCGCGTGGGCCTTCCCAGTGGGCGTAGACGGAAGGGTCGGCGGCGTTGCCGCACATGCTCAGGCAACTGGCGCTGTAGCTCAGGCCGCCACCGGACGATTCGGTGAACGCGCCTACGGTGAGCGGCTTGCCGGGAGCGGGGGCGAAGGTGTCGACGAACTGGGTCAGGTCAGCCTGGCATTTGGGCGTCAGCTCCATGCGCAGTTTGCTGACTGTGCCGCCTTCTATGGTGGCGGTGATGTTGCAGCCCTGGACTTTGAACTTGTGCTCATCGCCGAAGGATTCCCGAGGGATTCCGGCGACGGATTCAAAGTACCGCTGATTGGTGCCCAGCATGTCGCCGGTGAAGACTTGGGCCACGGAGGCGGCATGGGCAACGTCAACGGACAGGGCCAGTGTCGAGGCAAAAAGGCTGTAGATCAGCTTGTTCATGGGAGAGTCCTTTCAATGGGTGACCAGGACCTGTGGTCACCTTCAAGTGGGTTGGGGGAAGGGAGTCTAGCAGGCGTTGGTGCTGCGTTTTACGGGTTTTTTGCCGATTTTTTTCTGTGTGCCACCCCTGGGAAAAGAGTGGAGGCGGCTTATGTTCTTGAGGGGCTACCGGGCATCCGGTAATCCGCGATCAATGAGTCAAACCTGGCCACCAAGCCGGCCGAGCCTGCTGCCATTGCAGCGGTCGACTCACTGGCGCGGTCAGCGCCGTTCAGCGCCTTTGAAAATCACCTTGGCCCCGCTGAAGCGGGGCAGTCCGTGCGTTCTCCTCGATATCACCCGGCAAGTGGTGCCGATCCGTCGTACTGCTCAAGCAGCTGCTGTTCAAGGGTCACGATGGCCTGTTTAACCTGCTCAACACAGTCGCTCACCAGGGGCATGTTCAGGTCCGGGCTCTGACAGGCGTCTTCCAATTGCCGGCAGCTTTCCACCAGTTGCTCGCCCTTGACGACTCGTGCTGCCCCTTTGATGCGATGCGCCAACTCGGACAGTTCCGCTGTTGCTTGGTCGCGCAGCAGTGTCTCCAGGGTCTGCAGGTCGGTGCGATTGTTGCTGAGCAATTCGCTCAGGATGTGCTGCAGCATGGTCGGCTCGCTGCCCACCAGGGTATGCAACGACTCCAGATCGAATACCTGTGGGGATTGGCTGCTGACGCGTTCTTCGGGCGGCAGGGGCGCGCGTTCTTCTTCCTCGACTTGACCCAGGGCCAACAGGCGCGCCTCCAGTTCATCCAGGCTGATGGGCTTGATCAGACAGTCATTCATTCCGGCCTGGATGCAGCGTTCCACTTCCTCGGGCTGGGCGTCGGCAGTCAGGCCGATGATCACGATCGGTTCGTCGTGCGTGTCGCGTTCATCCTGGCGAATTGAGCGGGCCAGTTCGGCACCGTTCATGACGGGCATGTGGCAGTCGGTGATGATCAGGTCAAAAGCGTGCTCGCGCCAGGTCTTCAGTGCCTGTTGTCCATTTTCCGCCTCGACTATGTCGTGCCCGAGAAACGCCAGTTGCTGTCCCAGGACCTGACGGTTCACCGGGTGGTCGTCCACCACCAGAATCTGCAGGCGGTACATCTGCCGTCGCTTGATGCTGGGAGCAGGTTCTACGGCGGCCAGGCGCTCCAGCACTTGAAGGCGAAGATCCACCTCCACCAGGGTGCCCTGGCCCAGGGTGCTGCTCATTGAAACAGTGCCGCCCATCATTTCGCACAGGGAGCGACAGATCACCAGTCCCAGGCCGGTACCTTCGGTATTCAGGACATTGCGTTCGACTTGGGCAAAGGGTTGGAACAGCCGCTGCTGGTTACTAGGAGATATGCCTATCCCTGAATCTTCGACGCGCAGTTTGACCTGCAGCAACGAGTTCTCCACCAGATCGCCGCTGATGCTCACTTTAATGAAGCCGGCTTCGGTGAACTTGATGGCGTTGCTTATCAGGTTGGACAGAATCTGCTTGAAGCGCATGCCGTCTACCAGCACATCGCAATTGATGCTGGAGTCGATTTCGAGGATGAAGCTCAGGCATTTCTGGCGTGCCAGACCTTCGAACACACGGGCTATGGATTCCACCAGCTCGCGCAGGTTGGCGCGTTTGGGCGAAAGGCTCAGACGTCCCGACTCGATGCGGGCGATGTCGAGAATATCGCCGATCAGGTCCAGCAGGCTCTTGGCCGAGCTGTAGGCGATTTCAATGCTGGAGCGCTCGATCCGGTCGCTATCGGCGCGTTTGAGCGCCAGTTCCAGAATGCCGATGATCGCGTTCATGGGGGTACGGATTTCATGACTCATGGTGGCCAGGAACGTGGTCTTGGTGCGACTGGCCTGGTCGGCCAGGTTCTTCGCTTCCTTCAATTCCTGGACCAGATGCCGATGCTTGGTGATGTCCAGCCAGCCGCAGATAACGCCTTTGGTGACGCCATTGTTGTCCTGGAAGGGTTGGATCCAGTGATCGATCCAGACATCCTTGCCCTGCAACTTGACCTTGTACACCGAACTGATGGTCTGACCGTCGCGTATGGCTTGCAGGTAGCTGTGATGCAGGTCGGGTTCAGCGCAGAAATGCTCCTTGGGCAGCTGTTGCACGGATTTGTGCAGAACCTGCTCGGCGGTCAGGCCGACACTCTGCAGGTAACTGCGGTTGCACGAGAGCATCTTGCCGTCCATGTCACGAATGTAGAGAACCGGAGGCATGTTTTCGGCCAGGGCCTCGATGAAGCGCAATTGCTCATTCAGGGTTTTCTCGGCCTTGATCCGACGTCGCAGATACAAGGCCCAGGCCAGTGTCAGCAACAGCAGGAGCGCCGCGGCGGCGATGATTTCGGCGATCAGCAGCGCATAGTCGCGCCAGGTTTCGCCACTCATGCCCGGTGGTGAGCGCCAGTGGTTGGCGATAGCGTTCAGATCGTCCGCCGGGAGACTGAGCAGGGCCTTGTCGAGAATCGACTGAAGCTCGGAGTCACTGCGCCGCAGAGCAAAGCTGGCGTTTGCCCGACTGGTGTGGATCAGGTCGGCGATGCCCAGGCGATTTTGAAACAGGCGGACAATGTAGTAGCGAGCGGCCGGCAACGACACCAGGGCGGCATCGGCGCTGCCGTCATAGACTTTGTTCATGGCGTCCAGAGTGGTGCCGGCCTCGATCAATTGCGTGCTCGGATAAAGCTCGCGGACGTGTTGCAGGGTCACGTGACCTGATGGAATGGCAAGACGCTTGCCTGCCAGGTCTTCGGCGGTCAGCCCCTTGTCCTTGCTGCCACTGGGTGTGACCAGGACAAAAGGGCTGGTCAAAAAGGGCCGGGTGAAACGTAGCTTGTCCTCGCGCTGCGGGCCTGCCGTCATGATGGCGATGTCCGCCTCGGAGTTGCTCAAGGCTTCAATCTGCTGCGGATAGCCGCCATTACGCACAGTCACCTGGAAATGCAGGCCGGTGCGCTGCGAGATGATCTCCAGCAGTTCGGCGGCAACTCCGGAGAACACTCCGTTGGCGTCGAAGAACGCCACTGGCGCCAGGTCATCGTTGATGATCAGGCGGATCACCGGGTGACGATCGATCCAGCGTGATTCTTCTGGCGTCAACACAATCTTTTCGCCGGTGGGCACGAAACCGCTGCCGACCCAGCGCTGGCTCAGATGGCTCAGTTTTTCCTTGCCAATGGCCTCGATGCTTCGGTCAAGGATGCGCTGAAGACGAGCGTTGTCCTTGTTGATCGCATAGCCATAGCCACCCGTGGCAAGGTCAACGAAGCGCTCGAACTTGAGGAAGCCGTAGTAAGAACGGTTGATCTGGAAGTAGGCGCTCAGTACATCGTCCAGGTACATGTCGGCATGGCCAAATGCCGCCGCAGCTATGGCTTCGTTATGGGTGGGGTAGATCATCAAGCGGGCACGAGGAAAGCGCGCTTGCGCTTCGCCGCTGTGTTCCTTGACGACGGAAACCCGCAGTCCGGCCAGGTTTGCCGGGGACTGGCGCAGTTCGGCGTTGCGCTTGAACAAGGCCAACCGCCCATCGGCGAACGGTCGGGTGAAGCTGACGGCATCGCTGGATTGCCCGGGGCTGTTGTAGCTGCCCATCAAGTCGATGGCGGAGGCCTGCAGGGCCTGTAGGGCTTGTTCTCGGGTGGCGAAGGGAACCACCTTCATGCCGACTCCGAGCATCTGCCCGATCAATGAACTGACGTCCGCCGTAATGCCTTCGTAGTGACTGTCGTTGTAATCGACATTGAAGGGAGGCGACTCTTGTGCGACCACACCGATTTTCAACTCCGACTTATGCCGTAGCCAGTGCCAGTCCTCTTGTTCAAGTACCAGTTCGTGGTGATCGAGGCGCACCTCGCTATACAGCGTATTGGGCAATAGGGGTGGCTGGGCCGCTGCCGTCTGAGCGGCAATGGTCACTAAGCAGGCAAGTAGCCAGATAAGTCGTGAGTGCATGGTCTCTTCAGAAAATGAGGAAGGCTTAGTTGAGTCGAGAACGCTGAAAATACAGAGTGAAAATAGTAGCTGTCGCGGGTTGCTTTGGCCTATCAATTTATGTCGTTAGTGGGGGGACTTGAGGGCTTGCTGCAATAGGCGATGAAGTGACTTTCCGGCATGGGGCGGGCAAATAGAAAACCTTGGGCAATCGAGCCCCCCAACTTCAATAGTTGCTCCTGCTGTTCAGGGGTTTCCACTCCTTCGATGATCACTGACATTCCCAGGGAGCCCGCCAGGGCCAAGGTATAGCGGATGATGGCGCTGCTTGCGGGGTGATGTTTCATCTTGCGCACGAAGTTGCGGTCCAACTTGATTTGGTTGAAGGGCAGTTCGTAGAGACGTTCCAGAGACGCGAAGCCGGCGCCGAAATCGTCCATGGCCAAACCGCAGCCCATGAGCCGCAGGCGCACCATATTTTCCAAGCTGTACGCGCAAGCGCCCATCACAGAGGTTTCGGTGATTTCAAAGGTGATGCAACTTGAAGGCACCTGGAAGAGCGCCAACAAGGACGTTACGGATTCAGTCAGAGTCGCGGAGGATAATTGTGAGGGGTGCAAGTTGAAGGAAAAATTCAGCGGTAGGTCGTTTCCTGCCAATTTGCGCCGCAGCGCCAGACCTTGATCGAACAATTGCCAGAACAGTCGATCCAGTAGGTTGTGGTCTTCCATGATGTTCAGGAAGTGTGACGGCGGCAGCACCCCCAGTTGGGGGTGGTTCCAGCGAGCCAGGACTTCGGCGCCCAGCACGGCAGCGGTATCGAGTGCCGCCTTGGGTTGGTAGTAGGGCTCGAACTCTCCGTAGTCCAGACCGCGCAACACATCACCCAGCGTGGGCAGCGCAATGCTCTTGAGCGGGCTGGCCAGGTCATGCCGCAGGGACTGGTATCGCTTCAGCAAGGTGGTCAGACGCTCCAGGTTGAAGGGTTTGCTCAGGCTTCCAAGAAAATGCAGACCCAGGCGCTTGATCATGGACACGGTGGTGTTGCGCAGCGCCAGGTCAATCTGGCTGCAGAGGATGACCGCGCGCAGTTTGCCGCTGTGACTGGCGTGACGAAGGAAAGCCAGGCCGTCCATGCCGGGCATTTTCAAATCGCAGATGGCAATGTCGATGGCTTCACAACTTTCCAACAGCGCCAATGCCTGACTGCCGCTGATGGCTTCATGAATCTGGCCGGGTATTACCTTCCTTAACGCGGTGATAGTGACCAGGCGTTGCAGGGGCTCATCTTCCAAAACTAGAACGTTCAGGTGTTGCATTGCTGGCTCGTGTTGTTGACTCGTCGGATATCTTGCTTAAGCCATTTGATACGGGTCCATTAGATGTATCCTCATGCCTTGTAGGAAATTTCCTAATGAAAAAATCAGAGCGTCTGAATTTTCCAATGATCGTCAATAACCACTTGTAAGTCGGGTCAAATCCGAGGAATTTGCGCCCTCGCAGTTGCTGCCCGGCGGCAAGTTATAAGGTGAAATGACATTATGCACAGCGTATTAATAGTGGATGATCATCCCGTCGTTCGATTGGCGGTGAAGGTTCTACTGGAAAAGCACGATATGCAGGTGGTGGGCGAAACCGATAACGGGCTGGATGCGATAGAACTGGTGCGCGAGCATGTTCCTAGTGTGGTGATTCTCGATATCGGCATTCCCAAACTCGATGGCCTCAAGGTGCTGTCCCGGATCAAGGCGCTGGGCTTGCCCACCGAGGTATTGGTGCTGACATCGCAGTCTGTCGAAAGCTTTTGCAAGCGCTGTATCCAGCTTGGCGCTAGAGGCTTCGTCAACAAGGAAGAAGACCTGAGCAATCTGGTGGTGGCGCTAAATGCGGTGCTGGCCGGCTATACCTTTTATCCTTCGCTGGTGAACGATGTTTCCAAGCCGGCTGCCGAGCAGTTGTCCGAGACCGAGCTGATTGGCTCACTGACCGATCGGGAAATGATCGTGCTGCAGTATCTGGCTCAGGGCTATTCCAACAAGGCCATCAGCGAGAAGCTGTTTCTCAGCAACAAGACCGTCAGCACCTACAAGGCTCGCTTGTTGCAAAAGCTTGGTCAGGGCTCGCAAGTTGGCCTGGCAGAGTTCGCCAAGCGCCATGGGCTGATTCTCTGAAAGATGGCAAAGCGGCAATATTGATATTCGGCAGTGCAGTTTGAACTGCGGGGATCGGAGCATCCTTAGGGATGTTCCGATCAAGTCCGCAGATGTGCTGAATACGCCTGGCTTCCCGATCCGCGCCCTCATGAGCCATATAAGCTTTTCCGACGTCTAATACGCCGGCAAGCGCAAGCAGACATGCCGCTAACGCTTCCTTAAAACTTACCCGTTGGAAGTTATGCTGCGTATCCATCTGTTGCAGAACTGGTTCTCTTTGAGCGATCCGGCCATGGAAGAATCGCTCTACAAAATCATCCCCATGCGCCAGTTCGCATGTCTGGCGCTGAGCGCGCCGATCCCCGAAGGCGCCACGACCATGAACTTCAGGCACCTGCTAGAAAAGTACCAACTGGCGCCTGTGATCCTTGCGGTCATCAACGATTTTTTGCAGGAAAAGGGGCTCTCTCTGCGCTAAGGCATCATCGTTGATATCACTATTATTCATGCCCCGAGTTCGACCAAGATCGAATACTTAAAACGCAGATGCGGGCCAAGGTTGAGCATCCACTTCGGGTGATCAAACGGCAGTTTGGTTAGGTGAAAGTGTGCTCTCGCGGACTGATGAAAAACACAGCTAGTTGACGACGCTGTTCGCCCTCTAAAACCTGTGGGTGGCTCGAAAACAACTGATGGGTATGGGCGAGTTACGCGCTTAACACGTGATACCAGGCAAACATAATGCGTCGGCCGATGTTCGGAAATTGACGCTTCGTGGCGCCGGAGTTTTGACCTGGCGCCGTTGCGCGGCAAGTTGATCGGACCATCCCTAGGTGATGCTCTGAGATCACTGAAACGGTTCAATACAGACATGAATCTTGATAGTCTGACTATTGTTGATGAGTTAGTAATAGGCCTGGAGTATGACTACTTGCGAGCCAAGTTTAACGAGACGTCAGCTCCATATGATTCGATTTTTCTCGTTGCCCAGTCGCATATATCAAGTTTTAGTGTCTATGAAGTCGTACGGACGAGGATCGAAAAAGCAAAGCCCTATGTTAGATCTGCTGAGAACTCCGGATTGAGCCTAAAACTTAAGGTTGGGCAAATTCAACTTCACTCAGCTGTCGTCCCACGGCATGAAGATATATCTGGCGATCTTGGCGTTCGTACATACAGTGATCTTAGGGCGGTGATAGAGTTACCACTGTGGACCCACTGAACTGACCAGGCGTAACGTTCCCGCGCTTGACCAGGGTCGAGGTAATGGTCAGCGGTGTGAACTGGTCTTGTGTGATTGGCACATTGATACCCGCCGTGGCATCTTTGCCATTGACTGTGATCTTGCTGTACAGGCTGCCATCGCTCTTGAGCCGTACGCCGTAGGAATCGCTCCGTGACGTCGAGACAGTCATGCTGGCTGGGCCACGGCATTGCACGTAGACCTGCGTTGAGGCCGTCGCCCCGTCCACTGCGTTATCCATCAGGCTCTTGTGGTCGATCACGGCATATCCTGTGATATCGCATTGCAGTGACGGTGCAGCTACTCGGTAACAAGGGCCAAGGGGATTTACAGCACCACCAATGGTTGGTCCAGTTTTCACAGCTCCAAAACCGATGCAAAGGTCAGAAGGCTCATATTTCGAAGCTACAAAAATTGATCCACTGAGCGGAATTCGAAACCCCTTACTTTCCAAATCTTTTAACAGATCTCCCATGTAAGAGTTACGGCGAACCGGGACCTCCCATCTGTCGTAATATCCTACTCCTTCGTGGTAGCTCGAACTAATTCGTGCAGTCAAACTAATAGTACAAGTAGTATAAATCGGCTCGGTCGTTGAGCAGGGGCTAGACATGAACTCATAGCCCCAACTGTTCACCACGAAATAGTAACGTACCCCTCCTGAGACATACTCACTTTTTGTCGGTGTGATGACGATATCGCGGGCTTGGGCCGGCATTCCCCACAGCAGCATCGCTACCAGGGCACAGCGCAGCGCTGTCATATAGGCTTTCTTCATGATGATCACTCGTAACTAAGGGCAAAGGTCAGGGAAGCTTCGAAGTCGCCCTGTCCAAGAGTGCGATTGGCAAGCACATTGGGCTCGCCTTGCAGGTAGGCATTAAAGCTGATCAGGTTTTCACCACGGATCAGCTCGCCCATGCGGTGGGTCTTGTTCAGTGGCAGCGGCACGCCACCCATTGTCTCCAGCCCTACCAGCAGGCCTTGCACGGTTGTGCTTCGCAGCATCAGAAACCCGGGGGAGGCGCTGCTCTCGTTGCCGCTGAAGGTGATGCTGACCATGCGCTTGCCGACGTCCAGCTCGCAGTTCTGCAGGTGCAGCTCGATGGGGCGCCCCTTGGTCCTGCCGTTGAGGTAAAGGTCCTTGTCGATCACGCTTTTGAAGTCCATTTCGATCAACTTATCCCCTTCGGCGAGCACGCAAGGCTCGTTCACCAAGGTGCCAGAAAAGTACAGGTTGTCTTCTGCAGCCTGGATCGCCGGCAACCACAGGCTTACGATCCAGGCGCCCAGGTTCATGGCCCACTTGCTCATGGATCCTCCTAGTAGAGCTCGGCCATCAAGAGCGCCGAGGCGGTAAATTCGGTGCTGGGCAACGCCGCGCCGGCTAGCTTTACCGGTACGGCTTCCAGCACCGGCGGTGTCGATGCGCGGACATCGATCTCTCGCGGCTCGTTTGGCGCTAATGCGGTACCACCAAGCAGGACCTTGATGCCCAAATCGTTTTCCGAGGTTTTCAACGCAGTGGTGTCGAAAGGCGCGGGCGTGCCCTTGAGGGTCAGGCGCATGTGCCAGGTGATGGTGGAGCCGGCCGCCCCCGGGCAGTCGATCTGGTAGGGGATTGCCTGGCGATAGCGCTCGCCATCGATGCGGTTGACTGCGATGTTTTGCGCGAAGCGCACGTTGATTCGGCCGCCCTTGTCACTGACGGTGCAGCCGGGCGGGGCCAGCAGGTTGCCACTGAACACCAAGTTGTCCGCGTCAACGCATGACAGGGGCAGTGCAGTAATTGAAAGAATGGCCAAGGTGCGATGCAAGAGGATCATCGATAGTCCACCACCAGG
Source organism: Pseudomonas sp. BLCC-B112 (assembly GCF_028550695.1). Classification (NCBI taxonomy): domain Bacteria; kingdom Pseudomonadati; phylum Pseudomonadota; class Gammaproteobacteria; order Pseudomonadales; family Pseudomonadaceae; genus Pseudomonas; species Pseudomonas sp. BLCC-B112. Next base: position 232,642 of record NZ_JAQQGK010000010.1, on the reverse strand, counting down.
GTTGCACTGGCTTTAAATGCGCCGGCCTTGATATCGCTGGCGTCGCGTTTGACCAGAACGGCTTGCAGCACGGGCTGCTTGCGCGTATCGAAGTTGGACCAGGTGTTGAGTGCCCACCGCTCGCCGTCCTTTTTCAGGGCGATACCGATGTTGTCGTAACCGGGTATCTGCAGCATCGTGCGGTCGAAGGCAGGATTGCCGCGCACTTGCATCCGCAGCTCATTGGTCGCCGAGCGGCTACAGTCGAGCGTGTAGTCGATGGGGATGGTCTTGTAGTGGCCATCGATGTCTGCAATCTGGACATCACTGAACGGGGCGCTGATGGGCGCGTTTCTGTTGATCACGCAGGGAATCGCCGCATGGATGACACCTTTTATCGTCACCCGGCTCTCGGCGGCCTGGGCCAAGGGGCCGCACCCAAGTAGCAACGCTAGCAGCGTGGGACGTGCGACAGTCATGATGAGGGCCTCAGTCATACGCCAGGTTCACGTTGAGGCTGGCGCGGAATGCGCCCGGGCGCAGCGGGGGGCAGTGCGCTCGGGTCGGATGTAATAGGTCAGCTGGCTGTCGCCGGGCGAGACGAACCAGGCGGGGGCGGTGCGGCCCAGACGCACATCATTGCCCTGGACATCGAGCAGGCGCAGGCCGACCCCCTCGGTGCCAATCACCTTGATCAGCCTGGGCGTGTCGGCGTCTCCCACCGCCTTGAATGTCACTGCCTCCACCGGCTTGATGGCGCTCCAGACCTGTGCACCTTGCTGCTCGTCATAACGACCGCCGTCGCTGCGCACGCAGCCTTGCAGCTTCAGGTGCAGGGCCACGAGCGTGCCTTGGTCGCCCATGTGCGACAGGCGAGCGGTACTCAGTCCGTCCAAAGACAAGCGCTGGCAGGCGGAACTTGGGTCCGGGTAGCAGGCGCTTTCAAGCAAGGTGCCGGTGACCTGGAACTCGGCCGATCTTGCCGTGCTGGTGGCATGAGTGGTGACACTGGCACGGCACAGGAGTGCTGCCAGGGATACGCGGAGTCTGGGCTTCATGATTGGCACTCACAGGAACAAGTCATTGAACGTCAGCGTTTGCTGGTCACGGGGCTGGCAGTGCAGGTAGTGATTGCGCAGCTGAACTGCAGCTGTGGGCGGCCGCCGTAGTCATTGACATAGGTCAGCACTGGCTTGTTGCCCAGCACTTTGCTGCTCACGCCCAGGTCGAGCTGGCCACTGGGTTCTATCATCAGTGGCTTGAAGCCGGCTGCTCCGTCGGCCTTGAGGTTGGGCGCTGCATCGATCAGCGTGACGTAATAGGGCGTCGGGTTGTTCACCAGGTAGCGGTCCTGTTGCCGGGTGAGGGTAAGTTTTTCCTGCCAGGGGGCTTCGTTGACGCCGGCCCGTGGAGCAATCGCTGCGGGCCGGTAGAACAGTTTGACCCGCGTTTGCAGGGCGATTTGCAGCGTATTGGGTTTGTCGCTGCGTGGTGGAATCTCCCGTAGGTTGAAGTAGAACAGCGATTCGCGGTCCTGGGGCAACCGGGCCAGCTCCGGCAGCCCCTGGATTTTCACCTGGCTGTTGGCTCCGGCTTCCAGGCGCTGGATTGGCGGTACCACCACCAGTGGGCTGGTGATCTTCTCGGCCTGTTCGTTTTCGATCCAGGCTTGGGCCAGGTAGGGCAACTGGGTGTTCTGGTTGCTGATGCTGAGGCTGACCGATTTCTCGCTTCCTGTGAAAATTACCCGAGTGCGGTCCAGCGATACGGCGGCCATGCTGGCTTGCGCAGCGCAGGTGCTGAGCAGGGCGAGCAGGGACAAGGTGGTGCGTTTGTAGCAAGTTTTCATGAGGTTACCTGGTGTAGTGAATCAAGCAGTGGCGTTATCTGGGTCGCTGGTCGGCAGGCACAGCAGCTCCAGTTGTCGGTCGGGCGAAACCACCTGTTCGGGTAGGGTGAAGTGGCAGCGCGCGCTGCCATCCCAATGCAGAGACATGAGCTCGCCCGGTTTCATACCGCTCAGGTAGGTCGAACCATCCTCGCCGACGATGCCGGTTTCCTGGCCGCGGCTGTTCTGTACCGAGGCGCCGAAGGGCGGCACGCGGTGGTTGGTCATGCGAATCACGACCATGGCCTTGTGGCCGGCGATCAGATCAAAGCGGCGGTAACCGATCGCCCCTTCAGTCAGGGTCGCCTGGGTGACGGACTGAGTGGCTTCGACATCCTCGGCCAGGCTGTCCAACACGATGTTGGCCTGGTTGCGGTAGTAGCTGTTGATGTCGGTCACTACGGCCTTGCCGAAACGGTTGGTACGTGTGACTGCGCCGTTTCCGCGCACCGGCACGTCGGCAACGCCTTGGGTATCGATCAGCAGCCGGGTGCCGCCCATGATGTTGCTGCGGTGCAGCGCTGCGCCGTGGCCGGTAATCGTCGCACCGCCTTGCAGGGACAACCCGGCCGAGGTGTACTCGTCGGCCTGGTAGCTGGCCCTGGCCACAACCTCTGCCTGGTCGCCGTCATGGGACAGGTAGCCGCTGGCGGTTTGACCGCTTGAAGCCTGTCCGACGCTGATCATGTAGTGGTTGCGCTCATCGATCCGGTCGTAATAGCTCAGGCTATGGGAGGTGTCGCCGCGGTTGACCGACGAGCTGTAGCTGATCGAGCCGGTACTGTCCCAGGGAATGTTGACCGACAGGTAGGCACCGTCATCGGCGGTGCCGTTGCCCTTGTTCTGGTAAGCGGTCAGCGACAGGCTGAGGTTTTTCAGGCTGCCGACATTGAAGTAGCGTGACAACGACAGGCTGTAGCGGTCGCTCGCCCGGCTGTTCCAGTACGTCTGGTGGTTGTAGTTGAAGTACAGGCTGAGCGCGGAATCTCGAAACTGCTTGCTCAAGGTCGCGGTATACAACTCTTTACTCTGGTTAAACGACCGGCTGTCACGCCGGGCCTCGATGAATTCGCTCATGCTCAGGTAGTTCTGCTCGGAGAACCGGTAGCCTGCGAAGGTGACCTGGCTGTCGTACTCATCGAAGCGTTTGGAATAGCTGGCACGGTAGGATTTGCCGCTAAGCGTGTCGTCCTGCAGCGTCGCGCGCGACTGGGTGACGTCGAACGACAGCGCACCGAAGGCCATCAGGTCGCGGCCCACGCCCACGGCCAGCGAACCGTAGTCCTCGGCGCCGAGGCTCCCGCCATACAGCGACCAGCCGTTGCTCACCCCCCAGGAAAACTCACCGGTGGCGAACGCCGGCCCATCCATCTGGTGCTCCCAGTCGGAGGGTTTGCCGGCGGCCAGCTTGTAGCGAACGGTACCGGGACGGGTCAGGTAGGGGATGCTGGCGGTGTCCAATTGGAACTCCTGGACGCTGCCGTCCTGTTCCTCGACGCGCACGTCAAGCTGGCCGGAGACTGCATCGTTGAGGTCCTGGATACGAAAAGCCCCAGGTGGCACCTGTGTGTCGTAGAGCACCCGGCCTTGTTGGCGAATCACCACGCGCGCGTTGGTCCGCGCCACACCAGTGATTTCCGGGGCATACCCCCTGAGGTTGGGAGGTAACATGTTGTCGTTGCTGCTCAGGTTGGCGCCGGTGTATCGGAAGCTGCCGAACACGCTGGAGTCCAGATAGTCTTCACCGACGATCAGGTTCGAACGTAGCGAAGGCACGGCGCGTTGCGCATAAAAACGGCTCCAGGCGAACTCGTTGTTTGATGGCTGGTCGTCACTGCGTTGCACCTGGGTCTGCCAGTCACCGCGCAGGCGCCATGCGCCTAGGTTGATCCCCGTGGTGCCGTTGCCGCTGAGGGAGTCGCTGCGGCCTTTACCGCGTTTGCGCTCGGTGGTCTGGGCGTTGAAGTTGTAGTCGAACAACACCCCGGAAATGCCGTCGTCCCAGCGCGAGGGCGGGTCCCAGTTGGGTGAGCTGTATTCCAGCTGGTCCTGGGGGATGCTCACGTACAGCGCCGAATTGCCCAGGTTGCCACGTACCTGCATGCCGGGAACGCTGGTCAGGTCCAGGCAGGCTCCATCGTGCCACCAGACCAACTGCTTGATGGCTTTTTCTTTCAGACCCAGTTCATTGACCAATGCTGGCGAAAGACAGGCAACGCTGCTTTTCGGATCGTCCTGGGCCGGGAAATAGTTGACGGCAAACTCCGTCAGCGTATTGCGGTTCACGTGGACCATCAGGCTGTACTGGCCGGGCATGATGAAGTTGGCCGAAGCAAACACCCCAAGATCAAGGTTTTCGCGATCCTTGAGGTCTAGTACATCGGTGTTGAATTGGATTTCTTCGGCTGCACTTACCAACGTCGCGACACAACATAGCGCCGTGGTAGCCAGTACCTTACGGTGATCCACGTGACTTAATCCTTGAGCGAAACTGCACACCGGGTGATGCAGTTCAGAAGTGCTGAATACTCAGCTTGATCGTGGCGTGATAGCTGCCCGCTTCCAGCGCATGTCCGCTCCCCACGAGCGTCAGTGAGTAGTTGAGCATCTAACTGTCTGTGGACAGTGTGCTGCGCTCAAGTAACATGCCGGGCGAAATCAACTGCCCTTGTTCATCTTTAATCTGCAATGCGATGCCTTTTGCGCCGCCCTGAATGCCGAAATGTTTACCATCAGGCTGACTTTCGAACTTCAGTTAGAAACGCTGGGAGGGGGCGGTGTTGTTCTTTGTGGTCGACGTAATGCAATTGTTGATATAGATGTTCAGTTATTGTTGGGATGACGTATTGCCGCTGACTAATCCATTAAGTGCCAAGGGGTGAACGCAACCGTCTGATTGTTATTACCCAAACGGTGGTACAGGCGCTGTCGACGGTGCTCCCGGCCAGTTGTACACGCCTTTTGAGTGCACCGGCAGCACAGATGGGCACGCCCACTGGGCAGAGGGAAACTAGTAGCAGTGCGGTAGAGCGAATCATCAAAACCTCCGCAAGCTCCCCCGCAGTACGCAGCCAGCGCGTACTGAGGGGCACTTCAGTGACGCAATACGTTACTGATAAGCGAGGGTGAAGTTGGCGAAGGTTTCGAAGTTGCCTGGTACGATTTCGGCAGGCGCTGCTGCGCCGCCGCCCTCTGGGGTAACCATGTCGCCCTGCAGATAGGCGCTGAACTGTAAGAAGGTGTCGCCATTACTCAGTGTTTGTGCAGGCGAAGCGTTGCCCAGCTTGAGCAGCGCGCCGGTGTGGTCTGCGATTGCCAGGCTTGCGCCCTGTGCGGTGCCTTTAATTGCAAGCAGGTCAGGGTTGGACGAAGGCGAGCCAGTGAAGGTCGCAGTGGCCGATTTCAGAGCACCCAGTTCACAGCCGCGCAGTTCGATCTTGAAGGTCTTCGGACTTGATTTACCGCCGTTCTTCAGGGCGACGTTGGAAACCTGATCCAGATCTACGGTCTGGTATTGCGACTCCTGAGCAATGGAGCATGGTGCGTCGATAATAGCGCCCTTAAAGGTAATCACACCGTGGCCTTGATCTTTGGCAAAGGTTATAGCCGAAGTTGCTGCCAAGGTGACGGTCATGATTGCACCAGCCAACAAACGAACTTTCATTTGATACTCCTAGGTTGAAATTTAGATCCCTGAAGGTACTCAATGGAGCACACAAGCTGCTCCGGTATCTGTGCACCGTTGAGGCTGGGTTATCCTAGAAAGGGGAAGGGAGGATGTAAGTAAGACGATGCCGAAGCAGGTCTAGGGATTCTCCGAACAAGTTTGCAGAATTGCTGAAATACGCCTGACTTTCAGATTCGCGCCCCCCATGAGCCAGATGAGCTTTTCCGACACCTTGAGCGATGAGCGGTGGCGAGTCGGGTGTCGCAGCTGCGTCCATGAAGGCACCTATGCCCCCTGGCGCAACAGCACCTTCGGCCAGCGCGGGCGCCATTGCTCTAGGCGTGCAGGTGCTTTTTCAAGAACGACCGGGTGCGTTCGTGAGTCGGGTTTTGCAGGATCTCTTGCGGCGCGCCTTCCTCGACCACCACGCCACCGTCCATGAAGACGATCCGGTCCGCCACTTCACCGGCAAAGCGCATTTCATGGGTGACGATCAACATGGTCATGTGCTCGGCGGCCAGTTGTTTCATCACCTGGTTGACCTCTTCCACCAGCTCCGGGTCCAGGGCCGAGGTGGCTTCATCGAACAGCATGACTTTGGGACGCATCGCCAGGGCCCTGGCAATGGCCACGCGCTGTTTCTGTCCGCCGGACAGGCGAGAAGGGTACTCGTCGAACTTGTTGGCCAGGCCGACTTTCGACAGGTACTCCATGGCCAGCTCGCCAGCGGCGGCTTTGTTCAGCCCTTTGAGCTTGATCGGCCCGAGGGCGATGTTTTCGTGCACGGTCAGGTGCGGGAACAGATTGAAGTGCTGGAACACCATGCCCATCTGCTGGCGCACGCTGTTGATGTGCTGTTCGAATGCGCGACCTTTCAACGGCCGGTTGACGTGCTCGCCTTCCAGCCAGATCTCTCCTTCGTTCAGCACTTCCAAGTGATTGATGGAGCGCAGCAGGGTGCTTTTGCCCGAACCACTGGGGCCGATGATGGCGATGATCTGTCCGCGCGCGACAGACAGATCGATGCCTTTGAGCACTTCAAGTGCGCCATACGCCTTGCGCGCACCCTTGACTTCAACCATGAACTTTTCTGTGGTCATCGTGACATCTCTACCTTGGTTTCAAGCAGGTGCAGGCCGGCTTCCAGAACAAGATTGACCGCGTAATAAATCACCGCGACGGCCAGATAGAATTCGAACGGGCTGTAGGTTTCGCTCACGGCGCGCTGGGCGCTGTAGACCAGCTCGGCAATGCCGATGATCGACACCAGGGAGGTGTCCTTGAGCAGCACAATCAGGTTGTTGCCCAGCGGCGCCAGGGTGCTGCGCAGTGCCTGCGGCACAATCACGTAGCGCTGGGCCTGACTGCGGCTCAGGCCAATGGAGCGCGCACCTTCAATCTGCCCGGGGTCGACCGACAGGACCCCGGCACGAATCACGTCGGCGTTGTAGACCGCAAAATGCAGGCTCAGGCCGATGATGCCGGCCATCAGCGCCGGGATATCGATCCCCACTTGCACCAGGCCGTAATAGATCAGGTACAGCTGCAGCAGCAGGGGCGTGCCCATCAGCAGCCAGGTCAGGAAACGTATGGGCAGGGAGACCAGTTTCGGGGTGTAGAGCACGATCAGGGCAAAGGCTATTCCAGCGATCAGGCTCAGCACACTGGAGCAGAGGAACAAGACGATGGTCCACCAGAGCCCGGTGGCCAGCAGCTCGGAATAGGGGGACACGATACTCAGGTCAAGGCTTGGCATGGAGGTGTCTCACTTGGCCGCGAAGCGTTTATCGAGGTGGTCCACCATCAGCCTGACCGTGTAGACCATGGCGATGTACAAAATGGCCGACACCATGAAGATCTCGAATGGCTTGTAGGTGGAACTGATAAAACGCTGCGCCGTGTAGGAGAGTTCCACCACGGAGATGGTCGACACCAGGGCCGAGCCTTTGATCAGCGCGACCGCATTGACCCCCAGTGGCCTGATCATCAACTTGGCGGTTTGCGGGAGGGTGATCAGCCACAGGGTCTGGCCCTTGCCGAAACCGATTGAGCGGGCGGCTTCGACCTGACCGGGATCGATGTTGCTGATCGCGCCGCGAATGGATTCGGCCATGTAGGCCGCAATGTTCAGGCCCAGGCCGATGACACCTGCGGAGAACGGCTCCAGCTCAAGGCCGATTTGCGGGCCGCCAAAGTAGATGAGAAACAGTTGGACCAGACAGGGTGTGCCGCGAAAAACGCTGATGTAGACCCTGGCCAGGCAGCGAAGCAGAAAAAAGCCGGACAGCCGCGCCGCCACCAGCACGACGGCAACCAGCAAACCCAGCAGCAGTGCCAGCAGCGAAACGTGCACCGTGACCCAGGCCGCCTCCAGAAAAAACGGCAGGGTGCGCTGTATAAGTGTCAGATCCATGGGCAGGCTCGAAAAGGTCGGAGTGACTGGCCCGACCCCAGGTCGAGCCAGGCTGCAGATGAGTCAGCGAATGTCCTTGCCAATCCACTGCATCGAGATCTTTTCGTAGCTGCCATCGGCGAGCATGTCGTTCAGCGCCTGCTGCATCGCGGCCTTGAGCTCTGGGTTGTTCTTGCGCAGGGCAATGCCCATGCCTTCAACCCCACCGTCACTGTCGGGTGGGGTGATGATGCGCACCTTCTGCCCGGTTTCCTTGACGGCCACCAGCACCGGAACGCTGTCCATCACCAGCGCATCGAGGCGCCCGGCGTCCAGGTCGACCAGCATCTCGGGAAGGCCTTTGTAGGTCTTGACCTTCAGGTTGCCGCGCGTCCTGGCCCATTTGTCGTGGGCATCGCCCAGGGTGACGCCGACCTTCACCTCCTTCAGGTCATCCAGGCTGTGGATCGGCGAGTCTTCCTTCACCACGATGGTGCGGCCGGCGTGGTAGTAGGGGCCGACGAAATCCACGGCCTTCTGGCGCTCCGGGGTAATGGTCATGGAGGCGATGATGGCGTCATATTTTTTCGCCAGGAGCCCGGCAATGATCCCGTCGAAGGGCGTGGTGACAATGCTGACTTTCACCCCGAGCCGCTGGGCCAGGGCTTCGCTGATGGAGGCGTCGAAGCCGACAATCTGGTTCTGCTCGTTGGCAAAGCTGAAGGGCGAATATTGCCCGCTCATGGCAATGCGAATCTCTTTGGAGTCCTGGATCGACTGCAAATCATCAGCCTGAACGGCTGTAGGACAGAGGAGCGCCGCGGCCGCGACGGTGGATGCAGCAAGCAGACCCTTGAGCGTTCTGGTTAGCATTGGATGGCACCTTTGAAGAATTATTAATTATTGTTTTTGGGCTCTTCACCCAGGCCTCGGGAAAAGCTTTGCATAGGCCGTTCTGGAAAGCACCCGGCAAGGTGTCCGCCAGCCGGACACATTGCCGGAGTTGGCCGACACTATGTCGGCCGGGCACGCAGGCTGTCACTCGTGCGCCGATCCGGGCGCTCTAGCGCAGGGCCGCCTGGAAGCTGTCGTCCAGCACCTCCAGCAGGAAGTCGGCATTCTTGTGACTGAAAATCATCGACGGGCGCATTTTCAGCACGTTGTCATGGGGGCCTTCGGTGCCGATCAGCACGCCGCGCTCCCGGGCACCATCGGCGACCTTTTTCGCCAGTTGCGTGGCCGGAGCCTTGCTCTGGCGGTCGGTGACCAGTTCGATCCCGAGGAACAGCCCCAGCCCGCGTACATCGCCAATGGCATCGTAGCGCTGCTGCAGTGTGCGAAAGCCATCGAGCAGGTAATTGCCCACCGTCAGTGCGTTGAGTTTCAGGTTGTCGCGCTCGATCACATCGAGAACGCTGAGGCCCACGGCACATGAAACCGGGCTGCCGGCGAAGGTATTGAAGTACTCCATGCCGTTGTTGAAGCTGTCGGCGATCTCGCGGGTAGTCACCACCGCCGACATGGGATGGCCGTTGCCAATGGGTTTGCCCATGGACACCGCATCAGGCACCACGCCCTGGGTTTCAAAGGCCCACCAGTGGCTGCCCACTCGGCCAAAGCCGACCTGAACTTCATCGGCCAGGCACAGACCGCCCTCGGCCCGCACCATTGCATAGACTTCTTGCAGGTAGTTTTCCGGAAAGAACAGCTGCCCGGCGACGCTGGGAATGGACTCCGCCAAGAAGAAGGCCGGGGCTCGGCCTTGCCGGCGCATGCTGTCGATCTGCTCGGCGACACTTTGCGCGAAACGCTTGCCCAGCTCTTCCAATGGCCAGTCATCCGCTGCGCGGTAAACGTCCGGCACGGCCGCCTCGAATACATGCTCTGCACGGCCCTTGCCGGCCTTGCGCTTGTACTTGTAAGGGCTCAGGTCAATCAGCTCCTGGGTGGTGCCGTGGTAGGCCCAATCCAGCACGATGGCATCATTGCGCCCGGTGTGATTGCGCGCCATGCGCAGCATCAGGCTGTTGGCCTCGCTGCCGGAACAGCCAAAGGAGGCGACCGCCAGGCCCTCGGGCAATGTTGCGGTGAGCCGCTCGGCGTATTCCACGATGTTGTCGTGCAGGTAGCGGGTGTTGGTGTTCAGCCGTGAAGCCTGACGCGCAAGGGCTTGCACCACATCGGGATGGCAGTGGCCGAGGTGGCAGACGTTGTTGAAGCAGTCCAGATAGGCCCGACCAAAGTTGTCGATCAACCAGACCCCATCACCGCGTACGAACTTGATCGGGTCCGAGTAGGAAATCGACAAGTTGGGCAGCAGCAGTTGCTTACGCTTGGCCACGATCTGCGCTTTGCTCCTGCCTTCCTGGCTATAGGTTTCCGGAGGAATTCCGGCCAGGGTCGAAGCATCCGGGAACAGGTCGGCCCACACCTCAAGATAGGCGCGCTCACCGACGCCGATGAACTCGCTCGCCTTCAACTGGGTGTCGGTGGACATCTGGAAATGCACATGGGGCAGCCAGCCGCCATTTTCCGTGTCCGCGCCCATGTAGCCCACCAGCGCGCCAGCGGCCAGGTGGTCGCCGGGCTTGAGGCGTGTCAGCGCTTCGTGGGCCATGTGCCCCCACAGGGTCAGGAAGGGCGGGCAGCCTTCAGGCGAGTGCTTGAGCATGATCAAGCCGCCATAGCCCAGTGGTTCAGGCTCGACCTCGACGCTCTGCACCACACCGGCAAGCGGTGTGTACAGCGGCGTTCCGGCCGGCATGATCAAGTCGACACCCAGGTGCATGATCCGACGCTCTCCTGCAATGAAGCGCGATTCAAAGGCGCTGTCGGTGTAGATGGTCCTGGCTTCGCCCCAGGGCCCGATGCCCAGCGGCACCTGATGTTCAGCTGAGAAATCATTCCACCACTGGGTCGCCTCTGCCGGGCGCTGCGCGGCGGAAGCGATGGTCATTTCATGGGCGGCATCGGCGAACGGCACAATGGCCTTGTTCAGGGTCGCCGCCGAGGGATGCACGATGTCCGCGAAGGACTGGCGGTTTTCATCCACCCAGCGGCGAATGGCCCCGGCACCTTCTATCGCGTCGTAACCGCAGGCTTTGCGCAGGATCGCCGTCGCCAGGCGCGGGTTCATGCGATCCATCTTTTCCAGCAGGCGCCAGGCCGGGGCTTCGCTGATGGCCAGGTAGGGGTTGTCCTGGGTCTGCTGGTGGCGCGAGGCCGACAAGGTGACGCTGATCACCAGGCGCATGGCGATCAGATTGAACAGCACGTCCAGCTCTTGCGGCTGCAGCGGGTAGCGCTCATGGAAGCCGCCGGTGAGGGCGGCGGCCGCGCCTATTGGGTCTTGCATGTCGAGAATGGCGTAGGCGCAGGTGATGGCGACTTCGGCAATCAGCACCGTGTGCACCGCATCGCCGAAATCGATGATGCCCGAGACCTGCTGGTGGTTCTGCGGGTCGACGAGGATGTTCCAGTCATTGCCGTCGTTGTGAATGACCTGTGTGCGCAAGCGCGCAAGCTTGGGTTCGACCCTGGTTTCGAAATCATCGATGAAGCGCTGCAGAATGGCGCGTCTGGCGGGGTCCTTGATGAAGTGCAGGCGGGCGCGGGAACGGGCGGCGTGCCGCAGGTCCCAGTCCAGATCGCGGACCGCGCCGGGATGCATGAAGCCCTGAAGGGCATGGTCCATGTCGGCGAATGATTGACCCAGGCTGCGCATGAGTTCGAAGGTGCGCGGGACCTCGGCCAGCGGCGTTCCTTGCAACCAGCTCACCAGGCGCACCGCGTGGGTTTCGCCAGAGGGCGCCACGGCCGAGGCGAGTAAATCGCCGGCCAGGCTTTTCTTCAACTGCGGTACGCCAAGCTCGGGGCTGTGATGGGCCAGATGGCTGAGGATGGCGGTCTGCAGCTGGCTTTCAATGCGCGGTTCGCTGGCGTTGACGACTTTCAGAATCCATCCCGCATCGGTCGCTGTGTTCAGCCGGAAGTTGCAGTCTCGCTCGCCGTCCAGAGGCGAGGCGCTCGCGCTGACATTGAAAAGCTGCGCAGCCAATTGTTCGGCATCGCGGGGCGAGAACTGCGGGGCGGGGTGGCAAAGGTCAGTCATGGTAATGGTTTTCCTGGTTATTTTTTTCAGTTAGCTTGGCATGCGAAATCTTCGAGGGCAGTAGGTATGCGGTCGGCTTTGGCCTGCATATTGTCGGAATCGACCGACACAAAATCGGCAGTCAATGTGAGGAGTTTCAATGCGCGAGCTGGACGTGAAAGATCGGGAAATACTCGACATTCTGTCTAAAGAGGCGCGGATCGCCCTGAAGGCCCTGGCCGCGAGAATCGGCTTGTCCAGAAGCGCCACCAGCGAGCGCGTCAGCAACCTTGAGCGCAATGGTGTGATCCGCGGCTACCGGGCGGATATTGGCGAAATCGACGCCAACGTGATTCGCGCCATGTTTCTGGTGTGCCTGAAACGCACCCCGGCCATCAGCCTGCTGGACATGCTGGCCCAGCACTCGCAGGTGCGCCGCATCTCCTCGGTCAGCGGCCAGCTGGACCTGGTGATCGAGATCGAATCACGCACCATTGATGACCTGAACCGAGTCCGGGATGCCGTGGCCAGCCACGAATCGGTCGAGGACATCACCACCGCCGTGGTCCTTCGCCGCGATATCGATCGACAGACCTCCTGATCCGCCGCGGCAAGTCTTGATGGCGTGTGCCTGCGGGAAATGCCGGACACCGCTCAAACGCAGCTGCAATCCACGCTTGGCACCTGATCCCAGTGGCCTGATCCGTGAAGTCGGGCCAGGCTCTTTACGGCAATCGCAACGTGCCGTGCTGTACAACTCCCATTTGCAAACCATAAAATGAGAAGCATTATCATTAATGCGAATCTCCCATGCACAACCACAGCCTCTCTTCGCCTGTCGCTCAGCTGTATGCGAATCATCACGGCTGGCTGCGCGGCTGGTTGCATCGGCGCCTGGGGCACAGCGCCGATGCCGAGGACTTGGCGCACGACACCTTTATCCGCGTGCTGCGGTCCCAGGAAGATGTGCGTGAGCTGCGCCAGCCCATGGCGTTTCTGGCCACCATCGCCAATGGTCTGTTGATCAATCGCTGGCGTCGTCAGGCCATCGAGCGGGCTTACCTGGAGGCGCTGGCGGCACGGCCGGTGGGGGAGGAGCCTTCGCCGGAAGAGCGGCATCTGATGATCGAGACCCTGCTGCAGCTGGATTCGCTGCTGGTGGGTTTGTCGGCGCGGGTGCGGCAGATTTTCTTTCTGTCCCAGCTCGATGGCTTGACCTACCCGCAGATCGCCGCGCAGTTGGGCCTGACCGTGGCCCAGGTGCAGCGGGCCATGGGCAAGGCGTTCAGCGTCTGCTATGCGAGCCTGTTTGAATGAGTGGCGTCGCGGTCGATCCCCGGGTGCGGGACAGCGCCATTGATTGGCTGGTGCGGATGCAGTCCGGGCTGATGAGCGCCGCGGACCATCAGGCCTTGCAGCAGTGGCGCGAGGCCAGTGCCGAGCATGAGTACGCCTGGCAGCGGGTCAGCGGTTTGCCCCTGATGTTGCAGCCGGGGGCCCATCTGCTGGCGGATGCCACGGCGCGCCGGGCCTTGCAGGCGGCGGGCGCCGATCCGCAACGGCGGCGGCAGGTGCTCAAGTGCCTGTTGGCGCTGGGACTGCTGGGAGGCGTGTCCTGGCAGGGGGCGGATTCCACCCTGGTGCGTTCAGCCTTGGCCGGTTATCGCACCGGTATCGGTGAGCGGCGACGTTGGGCCCTGGCTGACGGCGGTTCGCTGTGGCTGAACACCGCCAGTGCGGTGAATCTGGACTTGGGTGCGGGGCAACGCAGCGTGCAGTTGATCGAGGGCGAACTGGCCCTGGATACCCTGGCCGGATCGGCCTCCCTGCAACTGCAAACGCCGGATGCGCTGTTGTACAGCCAGGGCGCCCATCTGCTGGTGCGCCATGATCGCCAGGGCACTCAGGTGACCGTGCTGCGCGGGCTGGTGCAGGTCAGTGCCCGGCAGCCGTCGACCCCGCTGTCATTGCAGGCCGGCTGGCAAACCCGGGTCGATGGCCAGGGAGCAGGGCGGCCGACTTCCATCGATGTGTTTCTGGCCCAGGCCTGGATGCGCGGCATCCTGCCCGCCGAGCGCATGCGCCTGGATCAGTTGCTGGCAGAGCTTTCGCGCTATCGCCCGGGTTTTTTACGTTGCAGCGAAGCGGTTGCCGCGTTGCGGGTGACCGGCAGTTTCCAGCTGGACGACACCGATGCCGCCCTGGCCCTGGTGGCCAATACCCTACCGGTGCGCATCGAGCGCAGAACCCGTTATTGGGTGACGGTGGTGCCGGCCTGAAAGTTTTTTTTCACCTGCGCGATAGTTTTTTCGATCTGGCTTGGCCTTCAGGTATTACCCACCGGCACAGGTGGGTTTCGATCCTTAGGAGCCTTGCATGATTTTCCCCGCTCGTGTCTTGCGTACCCATACCTTCGGCCTGCTGTTGCTCAGCCTGCAACCGCTCTACAGCGAGATGGTGCTGGCGGCCGGAGAACGTCACTACAGCATCGGCGCCGGTCCCCTGGACCAGGTGCTGTCACGTTTTGGCGCCGAGGCGGGGATCAGCATGGCCGGCAGTGCGCTGCTCACGGCGGGCAAGACCAGCCAGGGCCTGCAAGGGGATTTCACTACCGAAGCGGGCTTGAACCAGCTGCTGGCGGGCACCGGCCTGGGCTACGTGCGTCAGGCCGACGGCGGCTATGCCTTGCGCCTGCGCCTGGAGGCGGTCTCACTGCCGACGCAGAAGGTCAAGGGCGAGAACCCTGACGAGCAAGAGGTGTATCGGGCACCGCGTTCGTCTGTGTACATCTCCGCCGACGACATGCAGCGCTTTGGCGTGGTGTCGGTGGGCGACGTGCTCAAGGGCCAGCCCGGGGTGCAGGTCGGCGACAGCCGCAATGGCGGCGGCCTGGATGTGAACATTCGCGGCATCCAGGGCCAGAGCCGAGTGGCGGTGACAGTGGACGGTTCGCAACAGGCGCTGGATGTCTATCGCGGTTATGCCGGCACTCAGCAGCGCAGCTACATCGACCCGGACATGATCAGCGACATCGCCATCGACAAGGGCCCGAGCCTGACCTCCAGCGCCATCGGCGGCACGGTCAAGATGCGCACCCTTGGCGTCGGCGACATCCTCAAGGACGGTCAGAATGTCGGTCTGCGGCTCAAGGGCGATGTCTGGAACAACGGCGTGGCCCCTGCCCGTCGCGACCCCCATTCGAAGACCGAGGACCTGTATGCGGAGCCGCACCAGAGCCGTGGCGGGCTGTTCGGCTCGGACGCGGAGTCCGGCAGTGCCGCGTTTGCCTACAGCCATGACTTGTTCGATGTGGTGGCAGCCTACGCCCAGCGCAACCAGGGCAACTATTTCGCCGGCAAGAAGGGCCAGGATCGCTACCGCACCTTTGACCGCTACGGCGATGAAGAGACCAGCGTGGCCACCACCTACAACGCCGGGGAAGAGGTGCTGAACTCCTCGTCGAAGACCGTATCGTGGCTGCTCAAGACCACCCTGCGTCCAGCGGACGGCCACAGCTTCGACCTCGGCTACCGGCGCTATGATGGGCGCATCGGCGAGATCATGCCCTCGGACATCTTCCGTTTCGGCACCGGTGGCATCTACCAGTACCCTCTGGGCCACACCCAGATCGACACCTACACCGCGCGCTACAACTACCTGCCCTCGGACAACCCGCTGCTGGACCTGACTGCCGACCTGTGGCTGACCGATGCGCAGACCAGCCAACTGAGCGCCTGGTCGGCACCGGCTTCCCAGGCCTATCGCACGGACCGTTCCTGGGCCCGCCAGGCCAACCGCCGCACGGGCGGCGGTCTGGCCAATACCTCGCGCTTTAGCACCGACTACGGCGACTTGAAGCTGGACCTGGGCGGCTCGTTCCAGCTGGAAGAACTGCGTCCGCAGAAAGGCGTGGTCACCACCCAGGACGACATCAACGCCAACCGCAGCTTGCGCGAAGGCTCGCGGCAGGAGTTCAGCTTCAACGGCAAGCTGGAATACCAGCCGGTGGAGCGCCTGACGCTGTGGGGCGGCGGTCGTTACACCCACTATCGCAGCAAGGACCATGTGGCCAATGCCACGGCGCGCAGAGAGGAGCGCGAACACAAGTACGTGACCGTCTCCAGGCCCGGCGACTATGGCTACCTGATGTGGTTCCCGGACCAGAACGGGCTGTACACCGATGCGACCGACCCACGCTTGAACAACGGCATTGTTTTCAACAACACCAACTATCCATTCGAAGGCACGCCCTATAACCAATTCGGCGCGACCGAGACGGAAGTGGGCGACGCGCAAGTAGGCCGGGTGGTCACCGGCTACAACTATTCGGGCAAGGACAGCAACAGCGGTGGCGCCTTTGCTCCGGCCTTCGGCATCAATCTAGAAGTGCTGCCAGACACCTTCGTCTATGCCTCCTACACCCAGGGCTTTCGCATGCCTTCGCTGTTCGAAACCGGCTACGGTGTGCAGCAGACCACGCCGGGCAAGGGCCTGAAGCCCGAGCGCTCAAGCAACTGGGAGATCGGCGCCAGCACCTTGCACAAGGGGCTGTTCGTGGATGACGATTCGGCGGCGATCAAGCTCGCCTACTTCAACAACAGCATCAAAAACTACATCACCCGCTACTACGATCCGAGCCCGGGCCTGTGGGGCCTGATGCGCTTCAGCAATACCGACAGCTACACCACCCGCGGCCTGGAACTGCAGACCCACTACGACGCCGGGCGGGTGTTTGCCGACCTGTCGTCCACCTACTACCTGAAGACCGAAACCTGCGACGCGGCCTTCGCCGCCACCCTGCGGGCCACCAGCAACCCCTACCGGAAAACCGCCGACACCCCGGACTGCACCCCGGGCAGCTTCATGGGGTCCTACACCAACACCCAGAACCCGCCGCGCTTTGCCGGCAACCTGACCACCGGCCTGCGCTTCTTCGACCAGAGCCTGACCCTCGGCACGCGGATTACCTACACCTCGGGGCCCACCGTCACCGCCGACAAGCCCTGGCAGACCGGTGCCACCACGCCGCAGCTGAACTACCGCGAAGTGGCGCTGTTCGATCTGTTCCTCAATTACAAGTTGAAGCAAGACGCCAGCCTCAATGTGTCGCTGCAAAACCTCACGGATCGCTACTACCTGGACCCGCTGGCGCAGAGCTTCATGCCGGCGCCGGGGCGCACGCTGCGGGTGGGGATGCAGGCGAAGTTCTGAGGGGCCGGCAGTGGCCAGCCGGTTGCGGTGAGTCAACGCGACGGCCATTCAGAGGGCGCTTTTGCGGCTACAGTTTTCAGTGCCCTAATTGAGAGGAATCCAGATGAACCTTTTGTCTTCTGTATCGCCACCCAAGCCCGTTGCCCTGCTGGGTTATGGCGGCTTGCTGCCGTTTCTCGGGCTGGCGTTGCTGGCCGTGGTTGCGCACGGACAGCGGCTGTTGTGGTGCCAGGCACTGGTCAGTTACGGGGCGGTGATCCTGAGTTTTGTCGGAGCCCTGCATTGGGGCTTTGCCATGATCGCTCCCGGCATGAACGCGCAGCAGCGTCACACACGCTTTGTTTGGAGCATCGTCCCTGCGCTGATGGGCTGGGTCGCCACCTTGCTGCCGCTGTCATGGGGCGGGCTGTTATTGATTGGCGGATTCTTCGCGCACTGGTGGCATGACCGGCAGCTCTCGCAGGTCATGCACCTACCGGCCTGGTACCTGCCGATGCGTTTGCGACTGACCATCGTGGCCAGCGCCTGCCTACTGCTGGGGGTGCTCGTGATGGCCATCGGGAGTTAAGTGCGACGTTCAGCTGCCGCCTCCCACCGAAGGGGCGGTGGTTGAAGCAACAGGCATCGCCGAGGAAGGGCGCTGAGGATCATTCGCTGGATCGGCAAAGAGTTACCAGCCCCGTCGAGTGGCGGCTGATATCATTCCTGCACTTAAAAAGCCGGGTAGCCCCACATGAATCGTCGCAAGAAAATCCAACAGCTATTGAAGGCTCATGCCAAGAAGGCCAGCGCCAAACTGGCTCCGCAAAAAAAGTCCAAGTACATCAGCAAGGCTGATCGGGCGAAGCTGGCCACCGAGGCCAATGACGACGCAGTGGTTGTCACTGAGAGCTGATCCGTCCGCTTGAAGCCCGACGGACCTTTATCTGGCCGACTTGCGCGACGCTATCTTTTCTCGGGCCTAGCACACCTCTGGCCAGCAGAGGCGCGGCCGGGTCAGTTCTACAGAGGGCAGAGCATGGTCTGCACCTTGATATGGGGATGGCTTTCCAGGGGTTCCCATTCATCGATGAAGGCGAATCCCTGCTTCAGATAGAAGTGTGCGGCTCTTGCGTTCTCGGGGGCGACGTCCAGATACACGCACTCATGGCCCTTGTCTCGCCCACGGGATTTCACCGCGTCCACCAGCTTCGCGGCCACGCCACTGCCCCGTGCGTCGGGGGCTACCCACATGCCGATCAAGTTGTAGCGGTTCGCGCCACTGACTGCGGCACCGATCATTCCCACCGGCTGCTGGTCCTTGAAGGCCAGCCAGAATTGGCTACCGGTTGACGAGGCGCGGTCCTGCCACTGCTGGTCACTGTAGTTAGCGGCAGTCTGGTAACTCACGCCAAAGGCAGTCGGGGTGTCCTGAAGTGCCGCGAGACGAACGCGCTTCAACAGCATCCAGTCCCTGGTTTGCGTCAATCGAATGTCCATGATTTTCCTGAAGGTGGGTGAAGACTCAACAACTCGCTAACTGGCTCAAGGACATACAGCGAGCTCCAAAGCGGCGGTAAACCCAGCTCCTCCATGTAGGAAGTGAAACAGTTGAACGGCTCGGTAGCCATGACCTCGGCAGTGAGCCACAGCGACTCGCACTCTTGGCAAACGTACAGAATCTCCTGCGTCGCCCGCACTTGAACCTTGGTCACGTCGCCTTGTTCACATTCTGGACAGAGCATTTTTTAAGCCCCCAAATGGGCGGGGAGTCTATCACTGACCAGGGTGCACGCTGCCAGCAACGAAGGTCTGTTTCTGCTCAGAAACCCGCCATGCAGGACGGTGCTTTCGACCCTGTCCGGAGCGGGCCTTTTCTGCAGCGCATCCCAGGTTCCGGTCGCATAAATTTGAAATGCCCGGCATTGCCCGCCAGAATCGCCCCCCGATCCGGCCCTGGCTGGCGGACGTTCGTGGTGAAAAGGGGCAGCAGTTGAAGCAACAGACATTGTCCATGCGCCTGGCGCGTGTGGCGGCACATGTGCCGGCCGGCGCGCGGCTGGCCGATATCGGCTCGGATCACGGCTACTTGCCGTTGGCCTTGATCAGCCGCGGCACCATCGTTGCAGCGGTGGCCGGGGAGGTGGCGTTGACGCCGTTTCGCTCGGCCCAGCGCGCGGTGCGCGAGAGCGGCATGGAGCAGCAGATCGACGTGCGCCTGGCCAACGGTCTGGCCGCGATCGAACCGGCAGACGGGATCACCGCGATCAGCCTCTGTGGCATGGGCGGCGAGACTATCCGTGACATCCTCGACAGCGGCCAGGCGCGCTTGAGCGGTGAGGAGCGTCTGATCCTGCAGCCCAACGGCGGCGAGCAGCCGTTGCGCCAATGGTTGATGGAACATGACTACCAGATCCTCGCCGAGGAAGTGCTGCGAGAGAACCGCTTCGACTACGAAATCATCGTCGCCGAGCGCGTCGGGCCAGTGCAGTACAGTGCCCGGGAGCTGTACTTCGGCCCGCTGCAGATGCAGGCCCGCAGCCCGGCGTTCCTGGCCAAGTGGCAGCGTCTGCTGCGGCTGAAGCAGCGCACGCTGGCCAATTTCACTCAAGCCCAGGCCGTGCCCGAGGACAAGGTGCAAGAGGTCGTCCGCCAGACGCAATGGATCAGCGAATTGCTGGCTTGAGCCGGCGCTTCAAGTGGGCCGCAATGTCCGGAACCTAGCGAGAGGGCAGGGGGATCGTGCTCTCAGATCGAACGCTGGTTGACCCGGGCCATGAGTTGCTCGGCGCTTTCCTTGCGCTCCGAGTAGCGATCCACCAGGAACGCTTGCTGGTCCCGTAGCACGAGGGTGAACTTCACCAGCTCCTCCATCACGTCGACGACCCGGTCGTAGTAGGCCGAGGGTTTCATCCGCCCCGACTCGTCGAATTCCAGGTAGGCCTTCGGCACCGAGGATTGATTGGGGATGGTGAACATGCGCATCCAGCGGCCCAGCACCCGCAGCTGATTGACCACGTTGAACGACTGCGAGCCGCCGCACACTTGCATCACCGCCAGGGTCTTGCCCTGGGTCGGGCGCACGGCACCGAGCTTCAGGGGAATCCAGTCGATCTGTGCCTTGAACACCGCCGACATAGCGCCGTGGCGTTCTGGCGAGCACCAGACCTGGCCTTCGGACCATTGCACCAGATCCCGCAGTTGCTGAACCTTGGGATGGTCCACGGGAGCGTCGTCGGGCAGGGGCAATCCGGACGGATCGAAGATCCGGGTTTCGGCACCCAAGTGCTGCAGCAGGCGCGCGGCTTCTTCGACCAGCAGGCGGCTGAACGAGCGCTCCCGGGTCGAGCCGTACAGCAGCAGGATGCGCGGTTTGTGCTCGGGCCTGGCGTGCTTGCCATCGAGCAGGGAGAGGTCGAGGTTGGGCAGGTGTTCTGACAGGTGTTCTGACATGTGTCCTCCGGCTCAGAGTGTGCCGATACGGTTCAACTCGTGCTGCAGTTGCTCACGGCTGAGGTGGTTGAAATGCAGGCCCAGGAAGGCCCGGCAACGCAGCTCGATGTGCGCCAGGGTGGCGCGGAAGGCGGCGTCGACGCAGGCTTCGTCACCCCGGACGTCGGAGGGATCTTCCAGGTTCCAGTGGGCCTTGAGTGCGGGGCCGAAGTACACCGGGCAGGCCTCGCCCGCCGCCTTGTCGCAGACGGTAATCACGATGTCGGGCGGGTTGTCGGCGAAGGCGTCGTTGCCCTTGCTGTACAGGCCGGCGGTGGCGATGCCGGCCTGCTCCAGGGTGGCCAGGCTGCGGGGCAGCACCTGACCTTTGGGAAAACTGCCGGAACTCAGGGCCGCAAATCCCTCGGGCGCCAGGTGGTTGAACAGGGCTTCACAGAGGATGCTGCGGCAGCTATTGGCCGTGCACATGAACAGGACTCGCATGGGTTGCTCCTTCCGCTGCGGCGGACGTCAAAGGCTCTTTGGGTAGCGGATTCAGCAACAGGCAGCAGCGCGGACCGGGCGTCCATCCATGTTCTGCAGGCGGGCAGCGTTGTCCTGGAGCCAGTGGGCGTTGGCGTGCAGGGTCACTTGCAGGATCTGGTGCACCCAGGCGGGTAGCTCCGGATTCAGGCGGTAGTAGACCCACTGCCCTTGGCGGCGATCCAGCAACAGGCCACTGCTGCGCAGTTGGCCCAGATGGCGGCTGATCTTCGGCTGGCTGTCGTTCAGGGCGCACATAAGCTCACAGACGCACAGTTCGCCCTGGTGCGCGATCAGCAGGGTGGCGCGGGCGCGGGTTTCGTCGGCAAGACTCTTGAATACGTCGGCAGGCGTCATCATGGTGCTGGCTTGAATATATGGGAAATCGAATATACGGAAATCCATATGTTTCATGCAAGCCATGGGAGTAGCAAAGCCCGCTGGTGCCGCCCCCGAGCAGTCCAGACCCGCAATGAGCGCCCGCACTTGCCATTTGCCAGCATCTTGTCGGTGCCGAAAGCCTGCCTTTATGATCGTCGCGTCATGCACGACGCCGCCGACGCAGTCCGCGGTTCTCTACAGGCTCACAGGGACGTTCAAGCGATGAAAATCACGATCAAGGCCGGTTCGCTCATGCAAGGCTGCTTGGGCAAAGGCCTGGCAGGCTTGCTGTTGTCCACCTTCACCCTGGCGGCGCCAGCGCTGGTCCAGGCCAAGGACGCACCGATTCCCCCAGGCGCGGTGCTGGCGGTGATGCAGAACGTCGAGGTTCCCGCGGCGAATGAGGAGGTGGAGCTGGAGGACGGTGTCACCGCCACGTTCTGGTACGGCAAGGAGCTGGACTTCGACGGCAAGCATTACTACGCGGCGTTTGTCTGGCACACCCGGGACAGCGCCGCCCGCCAGGGCGAGGATTTTGCCGCGCCCGACGTCCAGGTGCGGCTGGCCGATGCCACCTTCGAACTCACCCATCCAGGCCAGACGCCGGCCTATTCCATACTCAGTATCGAGCGCAAGATCGGCTTCTTTGGCGGTCGGGAAAAACCCGAGGAAGTGGACACCAAGCGCCAGGCCCTGGAACACCGCACTGCCGATGGACGGCTGCTGTTGGCTGTGCCCACGGCGACCTTTGAGGACGGCATCGTCACCAAGGGCTACACGCTGTTCGTGTTCAATCCGAACAAGAAACCCGAAGACGACGGCTGGATCTGGTCCCATGTCGGCCAGGTGCGCACCGGCGAGGACAATTCGGCGGCCTGCGACGACGGCGCGGTGATGCCGTGCATCGGCAGTGACGGTGAGCTGAGTTTCGTCGCCGGCCAGGAGTCGCTGCCGCAGGTGCAGGTCAAGGTCAGCGGCACCACCTTCCAGGGGCCGGAAAAAGTCCGCCCGCTGGTGGCGGCCGACAACCTCACCTATGTCTATGACAGCAAGACCCAGCAGTACATCAGTCACTAGGTTGCGCCGAGGCTTCAGCGAGGCCGGCCGCTGAGCGGGTCGCACTACTCAGGCATGGGCATCAACGCCGATCCTGGCCTGCAGCCAATCCTGGTAGAGCAAGGGGCTGTCCGTGGACTGGCCGGCGTTCCTGGCGATTAGGGTCTTGCCGTCCAGGCGGCCGATTTCCATCAGGTATTGCAGGCCCTTGAGCACGTGGGTGGCGTCGCTCTTGTCGAGCGATGCCACATCGGGCAGTTCGACGCTGTTGCTCTTGTCGTCGAAGGTCGCCCAGGTAGGGGTGGTTCTGTATTGGGCTATCAGCTTTGCGTTCGAAGCCTGCGACTCCAGAAAGTTGGCGTCGATCTGCGCCTGGATTTGCGGCGTTGCGTTTTCGACTTGAATCTTCATGGACTTCACCGTGCCACTCTCCAAAGCCCGGGTGATTCCCTTGAGGCCCATAGCGACGAGTGACGTGGTGCTTGAGATGCTTCCTGTCATGTGACGACTCCCTGGTTGGTAGCGGCAGACGGAGCAAAAGTCGGGCCATGATCCGGCAGTCTTGTGCTGTGCCGTTCTGTGCGGTGTCCGTGGCGTTGCCGGAGCAGGGCCGTGGCAGGGGCTGGCCGAAGCTGGCAAGGGATTGCCGTGAACGCTGCCGTGCTTGGTTGAAGCGCTTGCGTAAGCGTCCGCAAGCGATGGCATCGGTTATGCTGGCGGCCCATGAACCGGAGCAGAGGCACAGAACATGACGCGCCTGCAGTGGCTGGAAATTGATGTGCGTGACCTTGGCACGGCCCGTGAACTGCACCTGGCCTTGCGTGATGCCTTGGGTTTTCCCCAGTGGTATGGCTGTAATTGGGATGCCTTCTGGGATGCCATTTCCGGACTGGTGGACATGCCGCTGCAGTTGCGGATCAGGGGCTGGCACAGCCTCTCTCAGCGTTTGCCGGACGATGCGCGACTGCTGGAGCAATGCCTGCTGCGCTTGCAAAGCCAGTACCCGGCATGGGCTGCGGACCTGCAGTTCGATTGAACGAAGATGCAAAAAAGGGGCGCTTGGGCAATTTACTAATCCGGCGCGATCCTCTATAAATTTCCCCTTCGGCGCCGATTCTTGCGGCGCCATCGGGTGATAACAGGAGGATGCTATGTCACCGTTAAACGTGTAACCCCAACGCTTTGCCCCATCGCCACACCCTCGCTTGAACACCTCGAAACACGCTGGTCCCAGCGCTGGCTGGAAGAGGGCACCTACGCCTTCGATCGCAGTGCCACCCGGGACGCGGTCTACTCCATCGACACACCGCCACCCACGGCCTCGGGCTCATTGCACGTCGGCCATGTGTTCAGCTACACCCACACCGACATCATCGCGCGCTTTCAACGCATGCGCGGCAAGGCCGTGTTCTACCCCATGGGCTGGGACGACAACGGTTTGCCCACCGAGCGCCGGGTCGAGAACTACTACGGCGTGCGCTGCGATCCCCAGGCGCCTTACCAGCCGCAGTTGCAGCCACCGGCCCGGGTCGCCGAGCGGCGTGCCGACTATGCGGCGATCAGCCGGCGCAACTTTGTCGAGCTGTGCCACCGCTTGACGGCCCTCGACGAGCAGGCCTTTCGCAGCTTGTTCATGCAGTTGGGCCTGTCGGTGGACTGGGGCCTGACCTACGCCACCATTGATGAGCGTGCGCAGCGGGTCAGCCAGCGCGCCTTGCTGCGCAACTACCGGCGCGGCGAGCTCTACAGCCAGCAGGCTCCCTGCCTGTGGGACCTGACCTTCCAGACCGCCGTGGCCCAGGCTGAACTGGAGGAACGGGAGGTGGCGGGGGCGTATCACGACCTGCGGTTCCAGGGCGTCGAGGGTGAAGACCTGCGCATTGCCACCACCCGCCCCGAATTGCTCGCGGCCTGTGTGGCGCTGGTGGCGCATCCGGATGACCCGCGTTACAAGAAACGCTTCGGCCAACACCTGCGTTCGCCGTTGTTCGAGGTCGAGGTGCCGTTGCTGGCCCACGCCCTGGCCGATCCGCAGAAGGGCAGCGGGCTGGCGATGGTCTGTACCTTTGGCGATCTGACCGATGTGCTCTGGTGGCGCGAGCTGCAGTTGCCCACCCGCTCGATCATCGAGCCGGACGGTCGGCTGCTGGCCCAGGCGCCCGATTGGCTGACCACGCCGGGCGCGCGTCAGGCCTATGAGGCCCTGGCGGGGTGCAGTTTGCCCCAGGCACGCAAGTTGATACTGCCGATGTTGCGTGAATGTGGCGCTTTGCTTGGCGAACCGCGGCCGATCCGGCACGCCGTGAAGTTCTTCGAGAAGGGCGACCAGCCTCTGGAGATTGTCGCCACGCGCCAGTGGTACTTGCGCAACGGTGGGCGCAGCGCTGAACTGCGCCAGCAGTTGCTCGGCCGCGGACAGTCCCTGGAGTGGCATCCGCCGTTCATGCGCAGTCGTTACGAGCACTGGGTCGGCGGCCTCAATGGCGACTGGCTGATCAGCCGCCAGCGGGTCTTCGGCGTGCCGATTCCGTTCTGGTATCCGCTGGATGCCCAGGGCGTAGCGGACTACGCCAGGCCGATCCTGGCGGACGAAACCTCACTGCCGGTGGACCCGACCCTGGACACGCCAGCGGGCTACCGCCCCGAGCAACGCGGCCAGCCCCATGGCTTTATCGGCGAGCGCGACATCATGGACACCTGGGCCACCAGTTCCATGACCCCACAGATCGCCGCCGGCTGGGAGGAGGACGACGACCTGTCGGCGCAGGTCTACCCCATGGACCTGCGCCCCCAGGGCCACGACATCATCCGTACCTGGCTGTTTTCGACCCTGGTGCGTAGCCATTTCGAGGCGTCCGTCGTGCCCTGGCGGCACGTGGCGCTGTCGGGCTGGATCCTCGATCCGGACCGCAAGAAGATGTCCAAGTCCCGGGGCAATGTGGTCACGCCGCAAGCCTTGCTGGAGCAATACGGCAGCGACGGCGTGCGCTATTGGGCGGCCCTCGGGCGCCCGGGCAGCGACACCGCCTTTGAAGAGCAGCAAATGAAGATCGGCCGGCGCCTGGCGCTCAAGCTGTTCAACCTGTCGAAGCTGGTTTTCGCGGTGCCGGGAGACCCCGAAGGCCGTGTCGATCAGCCATTGGATCAGGCCATGCTGCAGCGCCTGGGTGCGGTGACCCTGGACGCCCAGGTGGCTCTGGAGGGCTACGACTACAGCAGCGCGCTGATGGGCATCGAGGGCTTCTTCTGGTGGTTCTGCGATGACTATGTCGAGCTGGTCAAGCGTCGTTCCTATCGGCCCGAGGGGCATTCGGCGCGTAATGCCCTGGCGGCGGCCTTGAGTGTGCTGCAACGCTTGTTCGCACCGTTTCTGCCCTTTGTCTGCGAGGAGGTCTGGCGTTGCTGGCAGCCGGGTTCGGTGCACCGGGCCCAGTGGCCCGAGGCGCAGGTAGCCGAGGACTTTGTCGAGCCGCTGCTGGAGGCGGTCAGTGCCACGCTGGCCGCCATTCGCAAGGCCAAGTCCGATGCCCGGCAGTCGATGAAGGCCGCGGTGGAACGGGTCGAACTGGTGGAGCTCGGGCCGCTCCTGGAGTCCCTGCAATGGGCTCGCCAGGACCTGATCGAGGCCGGGCAGGTCGCCAACCTGGTGTTCATTGAAGGCGCGGTACGGGAAGTGCGGGTCTGGTTGCAGGATTGACGGCAATGATCCGGGGCCTGCCCGCGAGAGGACGTTGCAGTCCTTTCGCGGGCAGGCCCCGGCCTCACTTTCCCGAGCGTTGCAAACCCATTACCTTGCACGTCGTGGGCGGTTTAACGGCAGGAGAAGTGCGTGAATATCAAAGACAATCCGCAGGATTATGGGGACCTCAAGCGTGCCGTGAGCTTGCTGGAGTCACCCTCGCTGACGGCGCGCCTGTCCGGCGTGCTCGGCTCGCCCATTGAAAGCGCGGTCAAGGCCTTGCCCAACTGGGTGTCCAGAAAAATCAACGATGCGGTGGTGGCCGCGCTGCAGACCTCCGCCGATGCGGCGCTGTGGAGCCTGGAAAACACGCCAAAAAAACAGGCATCGACGCTGCTGCACAAAGTCTATGCCGCCACCTCCGGTGCGGTGGGCGGGGCTTTTGGTTTTGCCGCGCTGTTTGTCGAGTTGCCCATCTCCACCACCATCATGATGCGCTCGGTGGCCGATGTGGCCCGCAGCGAAGGCTTCGACCTTAACGACCTGGCCACCAAGCAAGCCTGCATCGAAGTGTTCGCCATGGGCGGCAACAGCCAGGCCGATGACGCCACGGAGACCGGCTACTACCTCACCCGCAGCTTCACCACCCAGGCCATGCAGCAACTGTCCAAGGAACTGGCGGCGATTGCCGCCAAGCAGGGGGTGGGCGCGGCTGGCAGGTTGTCGCCGGGGCAGGTGGGCAAGTGGCTGGCGCTGTTGATCGAGAAGGTCGCCAGCCGTTATGGCGTGACCATCTCCAGCAAGTTTGCGGCCCAGGCGGTGCCGGTGATCGGCGCCTTGACCGGCGCCACCATCAATGCGCTGTTCACCGACTTTTATCAGGACATGGCCCGCGGGCACTTCATCGTCAGGCGCCTGGAGCGCAAGTACGGCTTTGAGCAGATCAAGGGCGAGTATGCGCAGATCCTGGGCCGGCGGTTGGCAGGCTAGGGGGCCCTTAGCTGTTGCCCGATTTCGCTGCCGCGCGGTCCTCGATGGGGTCAACTGCCACTGTTGTCGGTTGATGGGCGGCATCCGTTGTTGCGGGCCAGTCGATCGATCGCTTGCACGCCTGCGCGCATCTTTTCCACGGCGCTGGCATTGGCCGAGTGGATGTGAATACGCGGTGGACGAAAGCCATTCAGGGCCACGGCCTCTTCGATCCACAGGATCACGTCGTAACCGGTGCCGCGCAGGTCATCTCCGAGGTCGTGGTCGAGGCTGATCTCTTCGACGCCGCCGGCTTTGAGCAACGCGATGACTTCGTCCGGCCAGTAGGTGCGAATCCAGCCTTGTGGGGTTTGGCGTTCGTCGTCGAGGTAGATTTTCATGGGCGTTAGAAGCGGCTTTTCAGGAGTTGGAAGTGGTCGATCAATGCAGCCTGTCGCGTAATGCCTTGAGGGCGGCATCCCGATGCCAGGTTTCGACCCCAATGGCAACCGTCCCGGCCGCTTCAGGAACCATCTCGACGCAGGTCGCGATGTTCTGTTGGGCGAGCAGTTGCTGCGCCACCTCAAGGTGCCGGCGTATGCCGGTGAGCCAGTGACGCTGTTCATCGGTCAGCAACCGGATGGCCTCGGGATAGGAGCAGTCGAGCTTTTGTCGCAGGTTGATCATTGCCGGCTTGTCGTCACGACTGAATGCCGGGGTCAGTACATAGCACTGGCCTGCTGCGGCACGCAGGTCGTACTTGTCTTGCAGGTACTCTTCAACACTGAAGCAGTTGGCGACCGTCTCGATTTCTCCGCTGAGTACATTGACCAGATGGGCATTGACGCCGACATAGCAGTATTGCGTCATGCCGTGCACCACATAGTCCTCACTGTTGCAGCGCACCGCCCAGTAATCACCCTTGGCGGACAGCTCGCAGGATTGAATGGCAAAGCGTTCGGGCTTGCCATCCCTGAGGGTGCCGTCATGGAGGGCAAGTACGGCATTGCAGGCTTGTTGTGCGGATAGCATCGGTCCGTGATCTTCGACAGTGAGTGTGGTGCTGTTTTTTCGTCCTGCTGTATACCTCGTTGCTGTTCTATAAGCCACAGTGCTGCGAATGTCGGTCAATCCTTATCCTGCGGTGGATTACTGCGCCACAGTTGTGTAAAAGCCCTCGCTTGTTCAGCTCCGTGACCCTGCCAGTTTTCCAGGTGCAAGCCAATGAAACCTAATGCCGAACTCCGGTTGTTTGCCGTCCCCCTGTGCGGCGGGCTGATCTATGCCGTCACCAAGGGGCTGGTCAATGGCTGGAATGCTTCACAGCTGTTCTCCGGGTTTGTGTATGGCAGTGTCATCGCCATTGTCCTGGGTATTCCTCTGTTGCTATGGGGTGACCGACGTTGCCCGGCGCTGCCCGGTCGACATTTTTTCAGCAGCCTGGTGCAGGCCTTGGCGGCCGCGGTTCTGCTGGGGGCTGCAACGAGGCACTTGCTGTTGGCGGTGCTGGGCGGGCTGGCGCTGGGGGGGCTTTTTACTCTGCTGGTGCGCGGGATCGAGGCATTGCCGGTTGCCGGTGAAGGGCCAGAGCGCCAGGGATGGTCACGGGTGCTGATGGTGCCACTGTCAGGTGCATTGACCCTGGGCAGCATCGCTACGGCGCTCTATCCCAGGGGCGTGGAAAGCCTGCCGATGTTTTTCTTCGGCGGGTTGATCGGCGCGTGGCTGAGTGTGCTGGTCTGTTGGCCGATGCTGTGGCTGGTGGAGCGGGTACTGGTCACCCCTTGGCGCTACGTGATCGGTGGCGGCCTCAGTGGTCTGGTGGTCTGGCTGCTGTCCGGGGCACAGGGGTTGATGGTCAATCCTCAGGGCTGGTCCGCGGGGCTGGGCTTCTGGGTGCCGCTGCTGACCCATGGTTTCTTTCCGTTCCTGCTGATCGGGCTGTTGAGCGGGATGCTGATGACGGCCTGCAACCGGATGCTCCAGCGCGAGAAGGCGGGCCCCGGTTGAATTCGGTGACCTTGCCGCCTTCTAGATACTTCGATGGGGCAAATATGATAGCGTTGCGCCACTTTTACCCTGCCGATCAAGGGATTTTTCGTGCGTCGATTGCTCAGTCGCCTATCAACCGTGTTTGCCGGACCCTCGGATGAGTACTGGGACCAGAAAGCCACGGAGTTGACCTATTTGGGCAAGCTTCATCGTGGTGAGCTGGAGTTTGAGCAGAGCCGCCCGGGCCAGAGCCTTCAAGAGCGCGCCATCGCCGCCGTGGGACCGGTGAACTTTACCGAGCTGCTGGCTGAGCTGGAGGTCGATACCGGCTACAGCACCTTGACGGCGGCGCAGATCAGCGGCGCGGTCGGCATCGGTATTGCGGGGGTGGTCTCGGCGTACATGACCAATCTGCACGCCGACAAGCTGGAGGAGCTGTTTCTCAAGTTGCATGAGTATTTCAAGCCGGAAGGCACCACCAGCCCCCTCGACTATCGGACCGGCGCCAAGCATCGCTACATCTTCGGGCATGACCTCAATGTGTTCCAGAAGCTGCCGGACGACTACACCTTCGGTGGCGAGTCCGTAGGCGGCAAGACTCTCTATTCTCTGGTCGTCGATTACATCGAGGCGGGGTACCCGGGCGCAGGACCGGTGCTCAAGCACCTCAAGGCGATTGCCCATATTCTTACCCATTGCCTCAGCGACCTTCCCACCAAGGATGGTCTTCCCCTGCCGTTCAGCTCCCTGTTCACCCAGTGGGTGAAGGATGAAAGCAAGGCGTCCGGCTACAGCGCCTCGAACCCGCTGATGGATGCTCTGGGCAGGGAGTTCGGTACGATCAATGCGGCGGATATCAGCTCCTACGCCACCATCAAGCTGCTGTTGAGCGGACGGCACGCCATCGCTTTCTACAAGTCCGAGGTGACCCAGGAGGACAAGGACCTGCACCTGGCGCTGATGAGCACCATCGCCTACGGCACGGGGTTGATGATCCAGATGTTGCTGCTGGTCGCCGGGGCAGGGGGGCGTACGGGCAAGATGAACTACCTGATTGCCGGGCCTTTTCTCTGGAATGCCGGCAAGTCGACCTTGATTACCCATCGTCAGCACCAGCGAGTGGTGATGGACTACGAGCGCTCCATCCGCCTGCTTGACGATAAAACCACCACCTTCGATGACTGGATCAGAGTTCAATGCCAATGATCGATCATGCCGAAAATGCCGATACCGAATATCACTTCGAGTCGTCGGACGAGTACTGCTCTCCCGATCTCGTGGAGCAGGTTGCCCAAGCGCTGAAGCAGAA
The DNA here is from genome assembly GCF_028550695.1 of Pseudomonas sp. BLCC-B112. NCBI lineage: Bacteria > Pseudomonadati > Pseudomonadota > Gammaproteobacteria > Pseudomonadales > Pseudomonadaceae > Pseudomonas > Pseudomonas sp. BLCC-B112. The sequence continues at coordinate 202,075 of NZ_JAQQGK010000010.1, read as the reverse complement.
CATGAGCCTGACGGCGGCCGACCTGGCTCAGTTGGCGACCATCGTGCACCTGGAGCGTCTTCGCCACGACTTTGCCCACAGCGGGCAAAGTCTTGCCGAGCATGGCAAGGAGATTCAGCGGCTGCGCAACGAGTTGATTGAGCATCACCACCGCGAGCCATTCGACAACGGCAAGCTGGAAAAAGCCTTCTACAAGGCGTTGAACAAGGCTTACGGCTATGTCGGATAAAGTCGTCCGGGGCCTGTTCATAGCTGCGGGCGCCATCGTCGTCAGTTGTACGTCGGGGCTGATGGGCAAGCTCGCCTCCGACCATCGAGAGCGCAAGCGCAGAAGCCGGCTCGATGAAACCTTGAACAAGATGGAGGCCAAGATGGCAGCGGACAAACAGAACCGGGGAACTCCTTGATGGCGATTGTGGTAATAGGACTGTTTTTCCTGATCCTGGCCATTGTGGTGTTCAGCACGGTCTTTTCATTGCTTGAAAAATCACGCATCGCCAAACACGAGCAGATGAAAAAGGCCAAGGCCAAGACCTTCAGGAAAAAATAGGTAGCGTTTTGAAATTCCCTCCCATCCTCCATGTCCACTTCGAAGATGACGCGCTCTGCCTGAGCTGGGCCGACGGCCTGGTCCTGCGCCAACCCTTGAGCCGTTACAGCCAGCTGCAAAGCGCCACACCCGAGCAGCGTGCGGATTTTCGGATTCACCCGCATGGGATCTCGGTGTCCTGGCCGCACCTGGGAGACGCGGATGTCGGCATCGATGCCTTCGACTGGATCTGGGAGCACCTGTGCCGGGAATCCATGGGGCGGCTGCAGGCTCTGGAGTGGCAACTGGAGCAATTGCCAGAGGACGATCAGTTGATCGTGGCGCTCTGGCGCCTGGAAGCAGACGGTTACAACGGGGGCTTCCTGCAGTTCTTCTGCAACTGGGGCGAGCATTGCTGCGAGCTGGCGCTCAAGGCGCTGGTTGCCATTGGCGCGCGTAGCACCCATGCCGTGGTCAGCCGCCAGCGGCAGTTGATCGGGCCTCTTGACGATCACCCGCAACTGCAGCGGCTGTGGGACATTCCCGAGCTGCTGAGTGACGAGCAATATGAGCTGATCGGTGGCGAGCTGGACGAGCAATTGTGGTCGGCGATGGAGGAGGTGCCGACGCTGGCGGTAAAGTATTTCTACGCTGGCTGATGCTCATTGCGCCATGTTCTAATGCCGCGCCTTGCCCCCTTTGAATGGACTTCATCCCTTGGCTGAACCCCGTATCCGCGCCCTGGCGCTGTGTGTCTTCCATCACCAGGGCAAGATCCTGGTCAATCAGTTCGTTGATGCCGACACGCAACAGACGCTGTTCCGGCCGCTGGGCGGTGGGATCGATTTTGGTGAGCACAGTGCCCAGGCCATTGTTCGCGAAGTGCAGGAGGAGTTGGGGCAGTCGATCAACAACCTGCGGCTGATCGGCACTCTGGAAAGCCTGTTTGTTTACGACGGCAAACCCGGCCATGAAATCGTCCAGGTGTACGACGCCTGCTTCGAGGATGCGACGGTCTATCAGCGCGCTCAACTTGACGCCCAGGAAAGCGACGGCGCGCCCTTTGTGGCCCGCTGGCAGGGCAGCGCCAGTTTCACCGAGCATACGCCGCTGGTTCCCCAGGGGTTGGGCGAACTGCTGAAGAACGCCGGCTTGCTGGACTGACCGGGCTCCGGCCGCGATTGGCCGCAGGCGCCCGGCCGCGGCCTTGATTAACGAAACACCCCGCAACGCATCCGGCGCCTGATCGGCCTCGGCCTATGTCATTCGGCAGATGTGCGCGTTCACCTGCTTCTCGATACTCAAGCCTCCCTGGCACAGCCCGCCGTGATCACGGCTGGCGGGTTGGCCGTTGTTCGAGTAGTGGAGTGATGCATGCGTAAATTGACCCTTCTGAGTACCAGCCTGCTGTTGTCTGCCCTGGCCGTTTCCACGGCCCAGGCCTTCGAGGCTGGCGACATTATTGTCCGCGCCGGCGCGGTGACGGTGGACCCGCGTGAGAGCAGCTCCAGCGTCAAGGTCGATCGCGGCGCCCTGGCCGGCACCAGCCTGGGGGGCAAGGCCAGCCTGGGCAGCGATACCCAATTGGGCCTGAACTTCGCCTACATGCTGACCGATAACCTGGCGGTGGAACTGTTGGCGGCGACCCCCTTTGAACACAACGTGAGCCTCAGTGGCACCGCTGGCGGCATTGCCGATGGCAAGCTCGGTTCCCTCAAGCACCTGCCGCCGACCCTGAGCCTGCTGTACTACCCGATGCACAGCAAATCGGCGTTCCAGCCCTATGTAGGGGCGGGGATCAACTACACCTGGATCTACGATGAAAAGGTCGGCAGCCGGGCTTCAGCCGCAGGCTTCGACAACTTCCGCGCCGGCAACTCCTGGGGCTGGGCGGCACAAGTGGGCATGGACTACATGCTCACCGATCGGCTGATGCTCAACGCACAGATGCGCTACATCGACATCAATACCGATGCCTATGTGAACAACAGCCAGCTTGGGGTTCGCTCCAAGGTCAATGTGGATGTCGACCCGTTCGTGTACATGGTGGGCTTGGGCTACAAGTTCTAGGTGCTGAGCCGGGGCGCTGCGCCGAGGTCCAGCGTCCCTGGTCCGGTCAGCGTTTTTCAAGGGAATGTTTTAGTGGCGCCATGGTCGACTCGATATGGCCCGCTCATGACCCGTCGGTTGTCGCCTACGAGCCCGTGCGCCGGCCTCGGTGCGCGGCGCTGTGGCTCAATGGCTCAGGGCTGGCGCTGACACAGGGTCCATGACTTGTTGGAAGAGTCGATCATGCACTTCATCGCAAGGCTTACCTGCTACGGTCTGATGCTCTATATCGCCCAGCTCCTGGCCGCCGAGCCGCAATCGGTGGTCCAGGAAGTGGCCAAGGACAAGGCTCAGGTCCTGGAGCAGAAAGTCGCGGACAAAGAGAGCCCCAAGGCCGAGCCCCAGGCGGCAGCCATCACCAAGCCTGAAGTCCAGGCCGTTGACCCCGCCGGCCAGGCACCGGTGGACGATGCCATCACCTGTCTGTCGCGAACTCTGTATTGGGAAGCCAAAGGAGGGGAGTCTGCCGATATGGAAGCGGTGGCCGATGTGGTCATGAACCGCCTGGGCCATGAGGGGTTTCCGTCTACCGTGTGCGAAGTGGTCAAGCAGGGCTCGGAAAAAAGTCCGTGCCAGTTCTCCTGGTGGTGCGACGGTCGCCCGGATCAGGTGCAAGAGGAGGGGCGCTATAGCCTGGCCAAGGAGATTGCGCGCAAGGCGCTGAATCAGCAGCTCCAGGACCGCACCGGCGGCGCCCTGTACTTTCACGACCGCAGCGTTTCACCGCAGTGGGCCAAGAGCTATATCAAGACCACCGAAATCGGCCATTTCCTGTTCTACAAACCCAAGGATCTGGCGGCGCGCTAGCGGCGCCGGGGCCGGTGGTGTTCAGGTCGTCGGGCGGTGCTGACGCAGCCAGCGCTTGCCCAGGGGCGTCAGCCTGTGCCGGATGGATTGGCTGAAGCGTTTGCGAGACACCTGATGCAGCAGGGTTTCGCATAGCTCGTGATCCAGTGGAAAGCCTGTTTCCAGCCATATCACGGCACATTGCGCCCAGTATTCGGAGTCGGACTCCAGGGCGGTCAGCAGCAACTGGCGCAGGTCGACCGCCTGGGGCAGCGGGTGCTTGATGTCCCGCTCGGCCAGGGCATTGGGCAGGTTGGCCGCTACCGACTCATAAGGGCTTTCCAGCAGCGGCAGTAGCCATACGTAGCACAAGTGCTGGCTCATCTATTGGCCGATCCTTCAGGTAGGGGCACGGCTGCGCCCGGGGTCAGGGCAGTTGCGGATAGTGATCGGTGATGGCATGCCAGCTGGCTTTCATGGCCACGCAATGGTGCTTCTGCTTGGGGGCCGTGAATGGCGTGTCCAGGGTGGCGATGGCGATTGAAATCCACTCGGCGTATTCGCCTCGCACATTTTGCCAGAACAACGATGAGCCACAGTGGCAGCAGAACTGGCGCAGTACGCCGGGGGAGGACTCATAGCCCTTGAGGGCTGTGCCGGCGTCGCTGACGTGCAGATTCGCGCGCGGGGTGCTGGCGTAGGAGGCAAAGGCCGCGCCATGGCCTTTCTGGCACTTGCGGCAGTGGCAGTGGGTGACGGCTTTCAGTGCGCCGGACACTCGGTAAGTGACTGCGCCGCACAGGCAACTGCCTTGATGGGGGATTTGCATGTTGTGAGGAATTCCGAGGTTTCAGGGCCATTCGCGCTGGAACCAGTCCAGTTGGGGGTTCAGAGTGGATGGGGACAATCAGGTCGAGGCCCGGAGGATGTACAAATGCGCGCTGATGCTCAAGTGGGCAGTGCCGGCTTCCCAGGAATGTCTTGTCGCATTATTGAGCGACGGTAAGCTGTGGCGGGTGACGGGCAACCTCTGGGGCTAGAGATCCGTCGCCTGTCTATTGCGCAACATGTCGAGGGAAGAATCATGCTGCAGGCATTGGAAAACAAGGTTCCGCCCCCGCTGGTGGCGCTGGTGTTCGGCGGGCTGATGGGCGGTGCATCGCTGGGGCTGCCGGGACTTGACCTGGCATGGGGCACACGCCTGTTGTTGGCGCTGCCGCTGATCGGGGCGGGGCTGCTGTTCGTTCTGGCGGGCGGGATCTCGTTCCGGCGTGCCCGGACCACGGTCAATCCCTTGAAACCCGAAGCGGCCTCAGCGTTGGTCACGTCAGGCATCTACCGCTACACCCGCAACCCGATGTATGTCGGCTTTGCCCTATGGTTGCTGGCCTGGGGGCTGTACCTGGCCTCGCCCCTAGTGCTGCTGGGCGTCCTGGGGTTTGTCCTGTACATGAATCGCTTGCAGATCGCTCCCGAAGAACGGGCGCTCGGGCGGTTGTTTGGTGCGGATTTTGCGGCGTATCGACAGCGCGTGCGGCGCTGGCTGTGAGCTTCTGCTGAAGTTGCATGCAATAGGCGACTTTTTTCCTCGCCAATTCCTCGGTGTTTTCAGGCCTGGGGTTGATCCTGTGCTCGATCTTCAAGATCAGCCAGACAACTCACTAAAGGCACACCTCATGAACCAGCAAAGCCGCAACAACCGCGCTAATCAACTGAACCCCAACAGCCCTGCCTACCGGCGCTCACGGGGGGATACCAGGGCAGCGATGGGCAGTAGCAAGAAACACCCCCAGGATGCGCGAGGGGATATCCAGAACGCCAACAAGGGCACGGCAGGTACCAATCCCATCTATGACAAGGGCCAGGGCAATCGTGGCAAGCAGCTGAATCCCAATCAGTCTCCGTCGAAACCTAGATGACCAAGGCTTTGGGGCCGGCGACGTGCCGGCCCTTTTCTTCAGGGCAGCGGATGGCCCAGGATCATCAGCGCTTTGCGGTACTCCTGCGGATAGCTGGCGAACACCTCGCCGATCAATTGCGCGGGCAGGCCCAGCCGTTGCAGTTCCTTCTGTAGAAAACGCGTTGTTTCGGCAAAGTGCAGCATTTGCCGCAGTGCATCGATTTCACTTCCTCCCTGGTAGTCCGCCACACCTTGCAAGGCGGCCGCCCTGATCGCCACCGCCTCGGCAAGTGAGCGCACGCTGGCGAGGGTAGGCCGGCCTTTGCCGCCGCTGATCCAGTCACGCAGCAAGCGTTGTTTGGAGGTGATGTCACGGACTTTGCCCTGATGGTACTCATGCTGCGCCCAGAGCTCGCCAAGGGCTGCCGTGTTAGAGCATCCCGCGAGCTTGGCAAAGTGTTCAAGGCAGTCGCCGAGAGGGTTGCTCCAGTCGGACTGGGGAGGCGTCAGCCTGGGCAGCCAGCGTTCCAGTGGCTGGCTATTCCGGGTTGCGTTGTGTTGCATCAGGTCCCAGTTCAGCACCACGGCATCGGCGGTCAGCCAGGCCGCAAAACGCAGCAATGTGGCGACGCTGTCGGCCAGTCTCGTCTGCATGAAATCCGCATGGCTGGTCAGGGCCTGCTCATCGCGTGTGCTTGCCAGCAATGCCTTGAGCCGTGCCCTTGAACCAGGAAGGCCGAGATCCTCGGTCAATGTGGAGTCGGCCAGTAGTGCCAGCTTTGCCGCGACGCCGGAGGCACCGGGCAACAGCTTGCAGGCCAGGTGCCATTCTGTCTCGAGCTTGTCTTTCCAGTAGTCCCCGCATCGCGGGCTATTGAAGAGCGGGCTAGCCATCAAACCCAGCCATTCGGCGTAGGGGCGCCAGAGCGCCTCCTTCTGCAGAATTTCTTGCTGCAGTTGTGCCAGCTCCGGACGGCTTTGCAGCATCTTGTCCAGCTTGAGCTTCTGGGTAGGGCGCATCTCCTCCTTGGGCTGAGGGTCTGCAAACCACTTGCTGAAGGTCTTCCAGGTGAGCCAGCCAGGTCGATGCGCCTGCTCGTACAGATTCCTCTGCAGGGCCGGCATGTGGAGCAAGTCGAAGACGTTGGCCATGGGCAGGAAGTACAGGCAGCCCTGATAGATGGGAATCAGGGCTTCTTGATCGGACGTTGGCAGGTGGGAATCCATTCCTAGCTCCTGATGCCGCAGGGGGGGCCGTAGGTGTGTGACCTTGTGCCGGGTTTGCGTGGGGGCGCCTCGGCACGGTGCGGGACGCCGGGCAATCAGTGCTGGCCGCTGGCGGCTCTCAAGCCGCCACTTGCGCCTGAATCTGCAACTGGCCGTCCACTTCGCGAGTCAGGCCGCTGGCGACGAACAGCGGCACCAGCAGTTTGTGCAGTTCGGGGTCGACGAAGTCCTTGACCGTCGCCAGGTCCAGGTCGCCGCTCGCTGGCAGTTCGGCCTTGGTGAAGGACAGCCAGGCCTTTTTCAGGGCCAGCAGCACGTCGCTGCCGGCGGTGGTGGCGAAGCGGCGGTTGGCGACCTTGCCGGCAAAGTTGAAGCTGTGCGGGTGCTCGTAGCCGGTTTCGTCACCCTGGCTGGCGACGCAACGACCGCAGGAGCAAGGGCCGTCGGCGAAGGCGGCGCGCAGGTAGCTGTTGAAATCGACAATGGGCTTGAGGGCCAGGCGCTTGTCGACTTCGAACAGGTCCCCGGTCATTTTTGCTTCACTGCTCAAGGGCATTTTCCTCAGTGTCTGGCGGTGTGTTTTTCAAGGGCCGCACCATACCAGCCGGATCGGTCCAGGGGTACTGTTCTGGCGTTGCGCGGCCGCTACAGCGCCGGCCGCGGCAAACGCAGCCATTCCTGCACTGCCGGCCGCTGCCATTGGCGCCGGGCATAGTCCACCAGGCGCGCCGGCATCGGGTCGCCGTTGAGGATCAGCCGATTGAGCATCAGTGCCAGGTCGACATCGGCAATCGACCATTGGCCGAACAGGCAGTCACGGCCATCGGCCAACAGCGCTTGCGCAGTATCGATCAGCTTGGCCACCGCCGCTTCGGCGGGTGGCGACAGAGGTTCGCCCTTGCAGCCATAGAACACCACCAGGGTCGAGCGCTCCTGGCGGATCGGCAGCAAATCGCTGCGCAGCCAGGCCTGGACTTGGCGGGCCTTGGCTCGCTGTTGTCGGTCTTGGGGATAGATCGCGGGTTCGGGGAACAGCTCCTCCAGGTATTCAGTGATGGCCGAGGATTCGGACAGGGCAAAGCCGTCATGCACCAGGGTCGGTACGCGTTGGGTCTGAGACAGGCGGGCATAGGCGGGTTCGCGGTGTTGCGCGGCGTCCAGATCCAGGGGCAGCAGGTCGAAATCGATGCCCTTCTCGCGTAGTGCCACGAACACGGACAGGGCATAAGGGCTGGTGAACTGAGCATCGACGTACAGGCGCGGGCGGGAAGCGGTCACGGCGGTATCTCCATAGGGGGAACCGACACGCTAAGAGATCCTGTTCGATAAATAAAATGCGCTATTTTTATCCTGGCATTCCTCGTGGGAATACTGGCGAGCGGCCGGCGCGGCGGGTGTCATGCTGCGCTGTATCGGCCTCGGGCAACTGAGCCGCCACTGGGGGGATCGCCTGGGTGGCCAGTATCGGCAGGCATATTGCCTTGATTGGTCAGGCAGAATACTGGCCCCGGACAGTCTGAAATGTCGCCAAAATCGCTTTATTTTCAGGTGGTTAGGTGACCGAAAAATGCGCCATGTGTTGATTACGCTGACGTCGTTTGCCCTCCTGGGCGGGGCTTGTGCGGCCCAGGCCCGGGAGCTGGCGGCCAATGATCGTTATGTTTGCAGTTGGGGCGCAGGCACGGCTGCCAGGGCCCAGGAGCTGAAGTTGTCCGGGGTGTCGCTGTACGCGGCGCGGCAGAAGATCCAGGTCTACAAGTTCAGCAAGGGCTGGATGCGCATGATGGCCCTGGGGATCACCGAGCAGACCTACGACAGCCCCTCGCGGATCAGGCCCGAAGCCTTGCGCAAAAGCTTTTACGACGACTGTGTGCGCTACAAACTGGCCCGTCGATAGTCGCTGCTACAGGCTCTAGCCTGAGTGCTGCGTAACGGGATTGAGGTTTCTGATCCGTATTTTTCTCGCTCATCTGCATCTGTTATCAGAACAGCCAAGGTTTGAAAATGGCGCGCCCACTGGGTCTCCTGGCTGGAGATCCGGTCCGCTGCACCGCAAACCTAATGTTCAGGAGGCCTGATGACTAAGATGGCGTTTTTCTTGTTTGGATTTTTAGCCTTGACCATCGCTATCGGTGCGCTTGCCACTATCTCTCCGACTTGAGCGGGGCCGTTCGCGGCTCCGGTTTCATTTCCCTTTACCATCAGTGGCAGGGCAGATCAGCCACTGCCACTGAATCTGACTGCTATCTGGAAAACTTCTTCGCTCCGGCCACGCACAGGATCACTGCCACTGTGACCCCGAGCATGCCCAGGCTGACCTGTTCATGCAGCAGGCCGGCGGCCAGGGCCAGGCCGAAGAATGGCTGCAACAACTGCAGTTGGCCGACGGCGGCGATCCCGCCCTGGGCCAGTCCGCGGTACCAGAAGACAAAACCGATGAACATGCTGAACAACGAGACATAGCCCAGGCTGAACCAGGCCGGCAGGCTGATGCCGCTAAAGGAGGCCGGAGCGCTGAACAGGGTCAGGACCGCCATGACCGGCAACGACAAAACCAGGGCCCAGGAAATCACCTGCCAGCCTCCCAGGGTCCGGGACAGTTGCGCGCCCTCGGCGTAACCCAGGCCGCACACCAGCACCGCCAGGAGCATGAGCAAATCGCCCTGGGGCGACGCCGACAGACCCTGGGACAGGGCGTAGCCCACCACCAGCAGGCTGCCCAGCACCGAGAACAGCCAGAACACCGGACGCGGTCGTTCACCGCCGCGCAACACGCCGAATACCGCGGTGGCCAGGGGCAGCAGGCCGAGAAACACGATGGAGTGAGCCGAGGTCACGTACTGCAGGGCCAGGGCGGTCAGCAAGGGAAAGCCCAGCACCACGCCCAGGGCGACGATGGTCAGGGGCAGCAATTGCTGCCTGCTGGGGCGTCGTTCCTTGAACAGCAACAGGATGCACAGGGCCAGGACCGCAGCGAGGGTGGCGCGGACAACGGTAAGGAACAGCGGGTCGAACTCCAGCACCGCGACCCGGGTCGCCGGTAGTGAGCCGCTGAAGATCAGTACCCCGATAAAGCCGTTCAGCCAGCCGCCGGCGGTATTTTCCAGCGGGGGGGATTGCAGGTGCGATGTCCGTTCCATTCAACAAGTGCTCACTACGATTGGCAGGGGCAGGCCCGGGGTGGGGCTTGCGTCCAGCTCATCCTAGGATTGAAAATCAGCACAATCAAAAAATTGTCATGGATACAGCGTCAATGGCCCGCGCCCGCTACAAGCAGTTAGTCGATGTGTTTGCCGCCGATATCCGTCGCGGTGTGCTGGCCCCTGGCACCCGCCTGCCCACCCATCGAGAGCTGGCGGCCAGGGAAGGGCTGGCGCTGGTAACCGCCTCGCGGGTGTATGCCGAGCTGGAAGCCATGGGCTTGATCAGCGGCGAAACCGGGCGTGGCACCTTTGTCCGGGAAACCGCGCTACCGCCCGGACAAGGTGTAGATCAGCAGGCCACGGCGGCCGGAACCCTGGACTTGAACTTCAACTACCCGTCCTTGCCCGGGCAGGCAGAGTTACTGCGCGCAGCCCTGCGTCAGTTGGCGTCCTGCGGCGACCTGGAGGCCCTGCTGCGCTATCAACCCCACGCTGGCCGCAGTCATGAGCGGGCCACGGTGGCGCAGCATTTGGCGGGTCGCGGTCTGGCGGTGAAGGGCGAGCAGGTGCTGATTGTCAGTGGGGCCCAGCACGGCCTGGCGACCACGGTCATGGCCCTGCTCAAGCCCGGCGACGTGGTGGCCACCGATGCCTTGACCTACCCGGGGTTCAAGGTGGTGGCGGATGCGCACGGATTGGAGTTGCTGGCCATCCCATTGACGGCAGAAGGCCCGGACCTCGATGCCTTCGAGCGCTTGTGCCAGCGTCGGCGGGTAAGGGCGGTGTACGCCATGCCGACTTTGCACAACCCCATGGGCTGGGTGCTTGACCTGGCCTGGCGCCAGCGTCTGGTGGCCCTGGCCCGCCAGCATGGGTTGCTGATCATTGAGGACGCGGCCTACGCCTATCTGGCGGACGATCCACCTGTGCCCCTGGCGGCCCTGGCCCCGGAAAGCACGGTGTACATCTCGGGCTTTTCCAAGAGTGTGGCCGCCGGGCTGCGGGTCGGCTACGTGGTGACCTCCGCAGACCGAGCGCCCTTGCTCGAACGCGCGATCCGCGCCACTACCTGGAACACCCCCGGGGTGATGACCGCCATGGCCTGTGCCTGGATTGAGGACGGCACCGTGGCGCGCCTGGAGCAGGAAAAACGCCAGGACGCCCAGGCCCGTCAGCGTCTGGCTCGGGAACTGTTGGCAGGACTGGAGCATATCGGCCACCCCAACTCGTACTTCCTCTGGCTGCCTTTGCCCGAGGAAGTACGCGCCGATCAGGTGGCCATGGCGTTGCTGCGCGAGAACGTCTCGGTGTCCACCGCCGAGCCCTTTGTCTGCGCCGGGCCGGTGCCCCACGCCATTCGCCTGGCCCTGGGCTCGGTGGACCTGGCGGATTTGCCCGAGGCGCTGGCCAAGGTCCGGCAAGTGATGGCCCGTTACGCGTTCTGACGCTACCAGCCGCTTGCTGCAGGTTTGCGGCTCGATAGGTACGGCGGCTTCTCAGAGCTTGAACTGGGTCACCAGCCCGTTCAGGTCCACCGCCAGCCGCGACAGTTCCTGGCTGGCGGCGTTGCTCTGGTTGGCCCCGGCCGAGGTCTGGGTCGACAGGTCGCGGATGTTGATCAGGTTGCGATCCACTTCCCGGGCGACTTGGGCCTGTTCCTCGCTGGCGCTGGCGATCACCAGGTTGCGTTCGTTGATCGCGGTGATGGCCTGGGTGATCTGGTCCAGGGCCAGCCCCGAGGCGCGGGCGGCTTCCAGGGTCAGATGGGCGCGCTCGTTGCTGTTGCGCATGGCGCTGACCGCCCCCTCGGTGCCTTCCTCGATGGTGTTGATCATGCTTTCGATTTCCTGGGTCGACTGCTGGGTGCGATGGGCCAGGGCCCGCACTTCGTCGGCGACCACGGCAAACCCCCGTCCGGCATCCCCGGCCCGGGCCGCTTCGATGGCCGCATTCAGGGCCAGCAGGTTGGTCTGTTCGGCAATCGAGCGGATCACTTCCAGCACCTGGCCGATATTGCGCACGTCCACTGCCAGGTGCTCGACCTGTTCGCAGGTCTGGGTCACGTCTGCCGCCAGTTGGCCGATGGAGTCCACGGTGTGTTGCACCTGCTCGCGGCCGTGGTGGGCGGTGCGGTCGGTTTCCTGGGAGGCTTCGGAGGTGCTCACCGCATTGCGCGCTACTTCCTCCACGGCGGCGGTCATCTCGTTGACTGCCGTGGCAGCCTGCTCCACTTCATTGCTTTGCTGGTGCAGGGTTTGACTGGAGTGTTCGGTGACCGCATGCAGTTCCTCGGCGGCGGAGGCCAGTTGGTTGGAGGAATCGGCGATCCGCTGCAGGGTGCCCCGCAGGCTGGCCTGCATGGTTTGCAGGGCTTGCAGCAGGCGTGCCGGTTCGTCCTTGCCACTGACCGTGATGCTCTGGCCGAGGTCGCCGCTGGCGATGGTTTCTGCCACGGCCACGGCCTGGCCCAGTGGGCGCACGATGCTGCGGGTCAGCAGCAGGGCGAGGGCGATGGTCAGGGCCACCACGATCAGCATGATCAGCACGACCATGGCAATGGCGCCCTGGAACACCTCACTGCTCAGCTGCGCGGCGGCGACGCCACCCCGAGTGTTGGTGTCGATGATGTCCAGCAGCTCCTTGAGCATGGCGTCGGCATGGGTCAGGAACGAACCGCCGTCGACGACATCGATGGCCGCTTCCTTGTGCCCCTGGCGCACCAGTTCCACCACCCGGTGCTGTTCCTTGATGTAGGCCGCCTTGGCGCTGAGAAAGCGTTCATAGGCCGAGCGCTCCTCGGCCTCGGTGATCAGCTTTTCGTAGACGCCTTGCTGGCGATTGAGTTGCTCGTCGAGTTCGCCGACGCGCTTGAGCAGGGCCTGTACATCGTCGTGGTCACGGACCACCAGCATGCGCAGGGTGATGGTACGGATCTGGGTGCTGGTCAGGGCCAGGGCGTTGGCGGCGACAATCGATGGCTGCCAGTTCTGGTCGACCTCAAGGGATTGCTGGTTCATGCGCCGCATTTCCAGCAACGAGAAGCCCCCCAGGCCCAGTGCCAGCAGGGCGATCAGGGCGAAGCTGAACCCTGCGCGGCGGGAAATATTCATCGTTCTCAAGAGCATGACTGTGTTCCTTGTGGCGGCAAAAAGTACAACCGGCGAAGCGAGTCGCGGTTTGCATCTGTGCGGTGCGCTGTGGAGCGAGGCTTCACGGCACCGTCGGTTTTTGCACACAAGGTCGGCGGTAGGCGCATCTGATCGGCGCCTTTGCCAGGGTCTTCCAGGGGGGACAGGAGGCACGGCCGGCCTGGAAAACCCGCCGATGATATCACGATGACATCTATTTGCGGGCGCCTGGCCCGCAGCTTTCAATGGGCTTCGGTATGCAGGAAGCCTGCGATGGAGCGGGCACTGGTCACTGGGTCGACTTGCATGAAACAGTGCTGGCCGTCGATCACCTGGGTGCTCAGGTGCCGGTTGAGGGCGGCCCAGCGTTTGATCGAGCGGGCGACGTAGGGGTAGCTGTCGCGCCCGTGGATCACCAGGGTCGGGGTCTGCACCCGGCGCAGGGATCGCCACAGGCGCCGCGGGAAGCTGCTGAAAATGTCCACCTCGCGTTCAGGGGAGCATTTGAGCGCTACGCCTTGACCGTCGTCTTTCAGACCGTGCTCGACGTAGGCGTTCAGGGCCTCGTCGCTCCAGCCCTTGAAGATCCCCCGGTTGGCCAGGGCGGCCTTGGCCGAGGCGCGGTCCGGCCAATGCTGGCGGCGGGCAGCGGCCTTGCGAGCCAGGGTATGGCGACGGTTGAGGCCCAGGGCCGAGAGCAGCCTCAGGGAGCTGATCATCGACGGGCTGAAAATCACCGGGTCGAGCATCACTGCCTTGGCAAACAGCTGGGGGCGTTCGGCCACGATCAGACTGGTGAGCACGCCGCCAAAGCTGTGGCCGACGGCGTAGCGGGGCACGTCACCGTAGGCCTTGAGCCCGGCCTCGAAGGCTTCGGCCGCCAGTTCTGCGGTGCGGTTCCAACCCACAAACGGGCCGCCATGATCGCTATCGCCATGGCCCTGGACGTCGCTGAGCCACAGGTCGAAGGATTCGGCCAGCAAGGCCAGCAGCGGACGATAGGCCATGGAGCAGAAGCCGTTGCCGTGGAGGAAGTGCAGCAACGGTTTACCCGAAGGTTCTGAGCGCAGGCCGCGCAGGGTGAAGCCTTCGGGGCAGGGGTAGGACCAGGGAAGCAACTGCATGGGGCCTCTATTCGAGCGGTGATCACAGCCGGGCATTGTCGATGGCGCGGCCCTTGAGTCAAGGGCCGATCCTGACCGAGTCCAGCACTACGCGGTCTTGAGCTGGCGAAACGACAGGCTGATGCGTTCGCCGGCATTCGGGGCCTTGGGGATCGCGTGCAGCCAGTGTTTCTGCAGTTCGTCCGACATGTGCAGCAGCGAGCCGCTGGCCAGGCTGTAGTCGAAGGTGGCGCCGCTTTCCTTGTGGCGAAAGACCATGGCCCGGGCGTGACCCAGGGAGACGATCACCACCCCGGTGCCTTCCACCAGTTGCTCGTTGGCATCGGAATGGAAGCCCATGGAGGACTGGCCGTCCGGATAGAAGTTGAGCAGGCAATTGTTGGGGCGAAAGCCCAGCAGCTGCTCGATCGGCCCGCACAGCTGCTCCAGCGCCTCGGGCATCGGCACTGCCGGGTAGGTGATCTGCGAGTAGTCGTAGGGCGCGCCGAAGCTGGCGGTCTTGCGTGCGCGCATGCGTTCATCCCAGAGCACGCTGTCCTTGAGGTGGTTGAACAGGGCGTCGGGGGCCGGGATGAAGTCAGGGAACAGATCGATTGCAGGTGGCGTCATGGGGCGGCTTCAAGTGCTAGAGGGACGAGCAGCGAGTCTAACCCGGTTACGGGCGCCCTCGCTGATCGGCATTGCGCCACCGAGCAATCAGCCGCCGTTGCTGCTCAGGATGCTCGCGACCTGACGCGGCTGGCAATTGAGGTAGGGCGAGGATTTCAGCCAGCGCTGGTCCGGATACCAGGAAAACATGAACTGGCCATCCTTGAGCTTGTCTATCACCTGGCGCGCCACCTGGGGTCGCACCGCCGGGCAGCCCTGGCTGCGGCCGATGCGGCCCTGGCGCTGGCTCCACAAGGGGTTCACGTAGTCGGCGGCATGGATCACGATGGCCCGGTCCCGGGCCCGGTCGTTGAAGCCGGGCTCCAGGCCGTCCATGCGCAAGGAGTAGCCGTGGGTGCCTTCGTAGCTCTCCTGGGTGCGGAACAGGCCCAGGCTGGATTGATAGCTGCCCAGGCGATTGGAGAACTGGGTGGCGAAGTTTTCCCCGGACTTCTGTCCGTGGGCCACCAGGTCGCGCAGCACCAGTTTTTTGCTGCGCAGGTCGAAGATCCACAGGCGCCGCGCGGTGGACGGTTGCGAGTAGTCGATCACCGCCAGGTGCCGGGCTTGTCGGGCACCACTGTTGACCGCGCATTGCATGGCGTTCAGGGCACTTTTCAGGGCCTGGGGATTGAGTTCCGGTGCGGCGTGAGCGAGGCTGCTGTACAGCGCGGGAGCGGGTTTGCTGGCGGCGAAGGAAGGACTGCAAAAGGCGCCCAGAGCGATAGTCGCCAGGCAGATTCGGCACAAGAAGTTCAACATGTTTAGAGCATCCCCATGATCACTTTGGCTCCTGACGTCCTGTCGTTCCCCCGGCAGTCTGGTCTATATGTTTAGATCCCAGGCCTGATTGTTCCCCATCTGCCGTAACGATTGGCCAACGCACTGAAGGCCACGGATTGGAGTAAAGCAGTTGTTCAAAAAAACCGCATGTTACTTGAGCCTGTGCCTGCTCGCTGCGCCATTGGTCGCGCTGGCCGAGGACCCTGCGCTGGCGCCGGCCAGTGCGCTGCAACTGACGCTGACCCAGTTGGCGGTGGCTTGCCCGGCACAGAGTCCACGCCTGGATGCTTCCGCGCAACTGCTGTTGCAGGCGTTCTACCGCCAGAACGGCGAACAGCCGGTGTGGTCCGCCGAGCACCGGCTGGCCAGCTTGCAGGCGCAATTGGCCCAGGTGATCGATGACGGCCTGGACCCGGAGCGCTATCGGCTGCCGGTGAGCAGCGCAGCAGGGGATGAGCTGTGCACCGATATCGCGATCAGTCATCAGTACCTGCAAGCCTTGCAGGATCTGCACTACGGTCGCCTGTCACAGAGCCGCTTCGAGCCCTTGTGGCGGGCCCAGCCGCCGGCAGACGATCGCCAGGCGGCGTTGCTGGCGATGGCCGTGCCCGGGCTGGAAAACCTCGCCGGCGCCTTCGATCAGGCCCGTCCGAACCTTGAGCAGTACCGCAACCTGCGTCAGGTCTATGCCCGTGAACGCCAGCAACCATTACCCAGTTGGCAGGCGGTAGCCGGTGGCCCGCTGTTGCGTCCGGACATGCAGGACAAGCGAGTCCCGGAACTGGCCCAGCGCCTGTACCTGGGCGGCTTTCTGCCAAGCCCCGAGGTCAGTGCCGATAATACCTTCAGCAGTGACCTGGTAAACGCGGTGAAAAATTTCCAGCTCAGTCATTCGCTGCAGGCTGATGGCGTGATTGGCGCGGGCACCCTCAAGGAGCTGAATATCAGCCCGGCCCAGCGCCGTGAGCAACTGCGCATCAACCTTGAACGCCTGCGCTGGCTGGCCCAGGATTTCGAACCCAATATCGTGTTGGTCAACGTCGCGGCCGCGCAACTGACCTTCTATCAGGACGATGCGGTGGTGTGGCAGACCCGCACCCAGGTCGGCCGAGCCGAGCGTCAGACCCCGCTGTTGAAGTCCCAGGTCACGCGCTTGACCCTGAACCCTACCTGGACGGTGCCGCCGACCATTCTCAAGGAAGACAAACTGCCGGAAATCCGCCGTGACCAGGGCTTCCTCAATCGTCAGAACCTGCAGGTGCTGGATGCCAATGGCCAGCCCCTGGCGCCCGAGGATGTCGATTGGGAGCGTCCGGGCAATATTCTTCTGCGCCAGGGGGCGGGCCCGCGCAACCCCTTGGGGCGCATCGCCATCCGTTTTCCCAATCCGTTCTCCGTGTACCTGCACGACACCCCGAGCCAGGCGCTGTTCAGCAAGGGGCCCCGCGCCTTCAGTTCCGGCTGCGTGCGGGTCGAACAGGCGCTGCAACTGCGCGACTGGTTGCTGAGCCCGGCGGAGCGACTGCGCACCAACGAACTTCTGGCCACCGGCCTGACCCACGAATTTCGCTTGGCCAGGCCGGTGCCGATCCTGCTCAGCTACTGGACGGTGCAGGCCGACAGCCATGGGCAACTGCTGTATGCGCCGGATATCTATGGGCACGACGAAGTCCTGTCCAGCGCCTTGGGCAGCAAGCTCCTGTAGCCGCGAGCTTGCTCGTGATGAACCGGTGAGCGTCGCATTCAATCGGCAAGCGCGGGTTCGCGAGCAAGCGTGTGCCTGTAAGAGGGCCGTGTCGCCGCGGTTTCAGGGCTGCGCGGGTGCGAGCTGGTCGTAGATCACATCCAGTGCCGGTCCAAGGTCGCCATCTCCCTGGGCGACGGCCTTGATTCCCTGGGGCAGCGGCAGCGATGGATCGCCATGCATGCCCAGCGGCGCTGGCAACGGTGTCACCTTGGCCGGCCGCTCATAGATCACCCGGCCTTCCTTGATTGTCTTGAGCACCTTGATCTCGCTCAGGTTTTCGGGCGCTTCGGTCAGCGGGTTGGCCGACAGCACGGCGAAGTCCGCCAGTTTGCCGGGGGTGATGGAGCCTTTGCGGTCCTCCTCGAAGTGCTGGTACGCCGACCACAGGGTCATGGCCTTGAGCGCTTGCAGAGGCGTTACTCGCTGCTCCGGTCCCAGTACATAGCCGCTGCGGGTGGTGCGATTGACTGTGGTCGCCAGCACCCGCATGGAGTCTGGCAGGGCCACCGGGGCATCGTGGTGGGTGGTGAACTTCAGGCCGGCCTTGAGCACCCATTGAGTGGGCGAGATGTTTTCTGCGCGCTCCGGCCCCAGCACCGATTGGCGGTGCCAGTCGCCCCAGTAATAGGTATGCATGGGGAACAGTGACGGGAAGATCTTCAGTTGCTTGAGTTCGGCCACCTGATCCTGGCGCAGGGTCTGGCCGTGGATCAGCACCGGGCGCACATCGACGCCGGGGTAGGCTTTTTCCGCGGCGCGCATCGAGCTCAGCAACTGGTCGATGGCCCGGTCGCCGTTGGCATGGGAGAGGATCTGCCAGCGATTGGCCAGGGCTTGCTTGTAAATGGTCAGGGCGTCGTCGTCCTTGACCACGCCGTAGCCGGCATAGCTGGCGTCCTGACCTTGAGGCGGCTTGAAGTAGGGTTGGCTGAGCCAGGCGGTCTTGCCCTGGGGCGAGCCGTCCAGGGTCAGCTTGACCCCGCCGATGCGAAAGTGCCGGTCATAGCTCACCGGTTGGTTGGTCGGGTGATACCAGGGCGCGACCAGCAGTTCCTTGGTGCCCGGGGTGAGGATGTCGGGGTAGGAAACAATGTCCGCCAGCAGCTTGCCGTCGCCAGCGGCCTTGATTGCGGTCTTGACCTGGTCCGGCGAGGAGCGGCCGTCCTGCAGGGTGGTGTAGCCATAGCTGATGTACAGCTGTTGCCCGGCGCTGAGCATGTCCACCGCCTGGTCGGCAGTGAGCTTGGGGAAGATCTTGATCAGGGCATTGAAGAAGGCGTTTTCCTCCAGTACGCCGTTGGGTTCCTGGCTGCCCTCGACCCGGCGGATCACCCCGCCTTCCGGGTCGGGGGTCGAGGCGTCGATCTTCGCCAGTTCCAGGGCCTTGCTGTTGAGCACCCCCAGGTGCGAAGACTGGTGGACGATGGCAATGGGCACGTCCCTGGACACGGCATCCAGGTCGTCCTTGGTCGGGTGCCGCTGTTCCTGGAGTTGGGAGTCGTCATAGCCAAAACCGAACAGCACGCCGAACTGCTTGGGGATCGGTGACTGCTGTTCGAAGTTGCGCAGGGTTTCCTGAAGCTTGGGGAGGGTGTCGTTGGTGCCGTCCGGCGGTGGCAGCAGGTTGGCGCTGGCGGCCTGGAAACCCACCATCGATACATGGCCGTGGGGGTCGATGAAGCCCGGCAGCAGGGTGGTGCCCTTGAGGTCGATCATCTGCGTGGTCGGACCTTGATTCTGCAGTACCTGTTGGCGCTCGCCCACGGCGAGGATCTTGCCGTCCTTCACCGCCACGGCCTGGGCATTGGGGTGTTTGTCGTCGAGGGTGATGATCGGGCCGTTGAACCAGATGGCGTCGGCCACCGGGGCGCCCGTGGCGGCCATGGCGCTGCCGCAGGCGAGCTGGATGGCGGCCAGGAGCAGGGTGAGAGAGGGTCGTGACATGACCTGTCTTCCTTGAAGGTATGAAGGAGGGCACAAGCCTAGACGCAAAGATGCGTCCCGAGGGAGAAGCTTGAGGTATCGTGTGCGGCCTTTTTTGCCTCTCGAGGGTCGTCATGCCATTGAACAAACGCCAGCAGGCCGCCATGGAGCGTCTACTGGCCGTCACCCTGACCGAGGCTTGCGAAAGCGCCAAGGCGCAGATCGAGGGTTTTGCCTGGCTGACCCACGAGGCGGATTACGCGGCCTTTCCCGCCAGCCTGGTGGTGGTCTGGGTCTTCGACACCCAGGCGCACAAGGAGCGCGCTCTGGCCGCGGGCCAGGGCCCACTGATGATCGAGTTGACGGCCCGAGCTTTGAACGAGGCCCAAGTGTGCCTGGACTCATTGGCCGCCCATGTGTTCTTCGACAGCGAAGAACAGTGCCGCAGGGTCAACGCCGGTGATTGGGCGCAACGCCTCAAGCGCCTGCGCCCGGGACGGGGTTGAGCCATGGCCAAGGAAATCGACAACCCCTGCATCGCCCTGTGCCAGCTCAGCGGCGACCTGTGCGTGAGTTGCGGACGGACCAAGGAGGACATCCGCAAATGGAAGCGCATGAAGCGCCCGGAAAAGATGGCCGCCGTGCAGCGGGCCAGTGCGCGGCTCAAGGCCTTGCAGAAAAAGAAGGGTTGAGGGCGGTGTGTTTGCCCCGCGACCTTGCCAGGCATCAGCCCTGAAACTGTCCTGCTCCCAGGCGTCGCACGCTTAGCCAGAAGTTTTTCTGAGGCTCGAACTGGAGCAAGTGGATGGAGTGCTCGTCACCCAGCTCATCCTCCACAATTACCCTTGTGTTCCAATCGAACTGTGGAGTCTGGGAGATGCTGTAGGACGGATAAGGGCTATCGATCTCGAAGTGAATCGAATAGACCTCCAACGGCGGGCACGAGACGCTGCCTTGTTCATACAACTGCCAGACCTGGCGTATTCCGGGTTCACACAGTTGTTCGGCAAAGGCCAGGGCCTGGGGGATGTCGTCCCAGGCGGCCTGTACCCCTTGCTGTGCAATCGCGAGCCTGCGCTGCGGTGGTTCGTTGTCGGGGTGCTGGACATAGACCAGGCGCCCGCCGAACTGCAACTCACATTGCATCACCCCAGTACCGGTCTCCCAGTGACCGAGCATCGCCCCATTCAGTAGATCGATTTGCATAGCGTCTGATTGCCTAAGCCGTTTGCCGGCGCATGGCCAGGATGGTGGTGCCGAAGAAGATAAAGGTCGAACCCACCACGCGGTTGACCCACTTGGACAGCGCCGGGCGGGTCAGCACGCCCTTGGCCCGGGAGGCCAGCAGGGCGTAGACGCTGAGGGAGACTAGCGACAGCGCCATGAAGATCAGGGTCAGGATGAAGAACTGCGGCAGCAGCGCGGCGTGCTGGTCGATGAACTGGGGGAACAGCGCGGTGAAGAAAATCGTCGCCTTGGGGTTGGTGGCGGCGGTCAGGAAGGCCGACTTGAACAGCTTCAGGCGTGGCGGCGGGGCGAGCTTGTTGTGCTCGGCGCTGCTCGGGCTCAGGAGCTGGCTTTTGCTGAACAACTGCTTGGCGCCGAGGTAGAACAGGTAGCCGGCACCGACAATCTTCACCGCGTTGAAGATCCACTCCGAACTGGCGATCAGCGCTCCTAGGCCCAGCATGGCCGCGGCGGACATGCAGAACAGCCCGCTGATATTGCCCAGTGACGACCACAGGGTCGATTTGGCGCCGTAGGCCACGCTGTTGTGCAGCGCCACCAGGGTGGCAGGGCCGGGGCTGGCGATGGCGATGGCTGCCACCAGGGTGTAGGTCAATATCGAGTGAGCATCCATGGTTCGGACTCGTCTTGCAGAAAAAGGGGGGTCGATTCTATAGGGGGCAGCACAAGGCTGTAAGCCAAAAACTTCCAGGTTGCGTCTGGGCGGTTTTGGACTGCAAGTGCCACGCTCGGTTGGCAATTGTCAGTAGCGCCTAGAAGGCATTGCGGTGATACACCGTCAGATCGCAGGACGACGCAATGATCAGCGTGAGGCCGCTGTAGGAAAAGCCAAAAGCTCTGTATCCGGCTTCAATGGCCAGCTTGTGGAAAACCGCCGGTCGATTGATCTGGGCGCCATACAGCCAAGATCCAGGCTCCACCAGCAGCAGGTGATGTTCGGGCCATGCCAGGGAGATACTCTCGACCTTCCAGCCGTCGTTGCTACCTAGGGGCAGACTGCCGCCATTGATACCCGCCATGGCGATGGTCTTGCCCGCTAGAGGCCCAATCCCCTGGGCCTCGAGGTAACGGTTGCTTTCGACGTCCTGCGTATAGTCCCGGGCAATTTTTTCACCCGTCAGGCAGTCGATGACACTTCGTCCTGAACTGGAGGTCACCAGCAACAGCTCAGACTCACGATCGAAACCGACTTCCAGCAGGCTGCCGGCGGCTCGCTCAGTGACCAGCTTCCAAGGTTCCGGAGGCGGGCTGATGGGGCATTGAGCGATGGTGCGACGCAAGATGTCCAGGTGCGAGGTATTCATCCGGGGCTCCGCTGACGGTTCCTGATTTATCGAGCGTTCAGGCACCGGCTGGTTGGTCGAGGTCGATTTACTGCATGGCCACGTCGCTGAACTTGAGGGTCAGCGGGTCATTGTTGCCATCACGAAATACCAGCTTGATGGCCGGGGTTTTGCTCATTTTGTTATTACTTTGCTGAAAGATCAGGGTGACCCGGGTCGGCACATTGCGAATCAGCTGGAAGTCCAGCCAGGAATGGGACTCGACCTGACCCACCCGAATGGAGTTGAAGGTTAGTGGCCCGCCGGATTCGTCGAACAGGCGAGTGCCATTGTCGAAACTGAAATTGCGATCAAGGTTGAGGTTGGTCAGCTCGAATGAGCAGGTCGGCAAGCGGCCGATGTTTTCACAGCCTTCCAGTTCGAAACGTACGTTATCCAACACTTCAATGCGTCGGCCCAGGAGGTTGTTGCCTTCGTTTTCGACAATCTTGGCCTGCAGCTTGGCGAATTCGAACGAGGGCTTGGCGTACTCGGTGCCGAGGATGAAAAAGCCGAAGGAGAGGATGCAGGCCAGGCCGAACTGCAGTACGCCTCTCAGCAAGGGCGTGAGGTTGCGCATCTGCCAGCCCAGGGATACCGCCCCCAGGAACAGGAAGGTGCTGACCAGCAACACTACATTTTTCCAGCTGATGAAGCTGAAACCGAAGACGCTGGGATCGGGGACCGCATAAGTAATCAGGGCCCACAGACCGCTCAGTACGACCCCGAGGCCCGCCATTCCCCGAGTGATCAATGAGGTGAGTTTCTGGGTGCGGGTCGACGGTGCGATTGAATCTTGAGATGACATCAACGGTACTGGCTCCTTGTTCCGTAGTCGGATCATGCGTTCTTGCAGGCGTTTGTCAGGCAGTTTTTCCTGTGGACCTCATGGCAGAGGAATACTGTCCGGTTATGGCGAGTTGCCATTATCCAGTATCGACGGGAACGGTAAAGCAGAGTCTGTTTTTGCAGTCCTTGGCCCGGGCGATCAATGCAAAAGCAGCTCAAGTGTCCAGGCCTTTTACATCATTGCTGCAATCGATAGTTATCATCAAAAAGTGCAGGTTCCGTTTTTCCAGCAAAGGAGGAAGATGGCGCTTACACCGTGCTGGCTGCAGAAGGAAACACCCGATGAGAATCTCGACTCTATTGACCCTTGTGGTTGTCTTGATCGCGGGAACCGGTGCTTCTGCGACAGCCTTCGCCGCCGATGACATGTCCTGCCACTTCTTGCCCATGGCCGACAGCAGCGCCGATCTGCGGCACGCCCAGTCGGTAGGGCTGCTGTACAGCGAAAACACCCTCAATACCCTGGATTACCTGGAGCACTACCACTCGGTGGCGCTGAACGGGGCGAAAAATGCCGGGCTCGACCCGCGCATCAGTGCCGCCTTTGTCGACAGCTCCGACCCGCAACGGGCGATCAACTGGTTGACGGCGTCGTTGCAGAAACACTTTGGTACCGTGACCCTGTATGACAGCCTCGATGCCGTGGTCCAGGCCCGGCCTGACGTGGTGGTCATGCTCGATACCTACAACCAACTGGTGACCAAGGCCAACCGCAAGGTGGAGGCGCGGTTCATCGCCAAGTTCTATGACGCCAACCTGCAATACATCGGCAAGGCCGAAGGCATTCAGGCCAAGGAGTTGCCTTCGGTCTGGGTCCGGGGCAAGGCCGCACCGGAAATTGCCGCGCAGATCAACCAGCAGACCGAGCTGCAGGTCAATGCGCTGAAGCAGTTCGACGCATCCCTCAAGGCGCTGGTGAGCCAGGGTGATGCTGGGCAGGTGGCGACCAACCAGTAAGGTCGCCATTGGCTGAAAAAAACGCCCCGGTTGATCGGGGCGTTTGCGTTCATGGCCGGGCTCGAACCCAGACGGGGACTGGCCGGCCACTGTGCTCGGCAGGCCCTGTCTGAAGCCGGCGCCTCAAGGCGCGCCGAACATTGCAGTCCAGTAGATGCCCGCATCGCTTTTCGGGTCCACTGCATAAGCTGCACCCAGCTCGCGGTAGGCCGGGTTCATCAGGTTGGCACAGTGCCCGGGGCTGGCCAGCCAGCCGTCCAGCACCTTGCGCGCGCTGTCCTGGCCGGCGGCGATGTTCTCGCCCACTTGTTGCCCGGCATAACCGGCCAGTTCGGCGCGATCACCCGGGGTGCGGCCGTCATGGTCCTTGTGATCGAAATAGTTCTGGTTGGCCATGGCCCGGCTGTGTGCTTCGGCGGTGCTGCCCAGGGTGGCATTCCAGGCCAGCGGTGCGCTGGCGGCAAAGCTCTGGCCGCCGCATTGCCGGGGCTGGCTGCGGGCGCTGTTGATCTGTGCCAGCAGTTGCTGGCCCTCAGCTTGCCAATCCCCGAGGCGGGCGGCCAGCAACGGCCGGGCGAGGACGATGCGCCACTGGTTGGCCTGGCGATTGACGCCGATATCGACGAACTGCGGGTCCAGCACCACCTGGCAGAAGCTCTCGCGCACCGCTTGCATCGCCGCCTGGGCGTCCCGGGGGCCGGAGAGGCTGATGGCCTGCACATTGACCATGGGATAGGCCGCCCGTGCCAGGGCCTGTTGCAGGTCACCGACGTTGTCTACGGGCAGGATCAGGCGCGGATCGCTGGCCAGTGGCGGCAGCTCCGAGGAGGCCTGGTTGGCGCAACGTTGTGGCTGGCTGCGGTAGGCGTTGATCGATTCGATCAACTGCGACCGATCATCGGCCACGGCGCTGGCCGAACCCAGCAGGCCCAGCGCCAGAGCGGCGGCGGGCAAGAGCAATGGACGCAGGGGCATGAAGGTCTCCCGAAAAATGACAGCGCTCATGATGCACCTGGCGCCCGGGCTTTTCATCCGTGGGAAGATGAAATCGCTATTCACCGACCGGTCTCAATAGAAGTCGAAGTACAGCGCCCATTCGCCCGTGTCGCGATGCTTCCAGAACATCAACTTGCCGCCGTCCACCACGTTGAGTCCGATCTTGGCGTCGGAGGCAATCTGCATCACGAATTCGAAACCGTCTCCGACATCGATCCCTGATTGGCAGTAGGACGGATAGCCCCCCAGCTTGTGTTCATAGCAGTGGCTGATCAGGTCGTAGTAACACTCGATCCGGCCGCTGCGTTCCAGGTCGAGAATGGCCTGCTCCACCTCATCGGGGATGCCGCCACCGTCCCACAGCGGAAAGTCCTCGGCCACGGCTTCGGCTTTGATCGGCATGGGTTTGAGGAAGGCTCCGGGAGCGGCCAGCTCCTTGCGCACCAGCACCTCGTCGTCGCGGTATTCGCGGATCAGCCAGCGTTCACCCATGGGCTCCAAGGGTTCGGGAAAGGGATTGGCGACAAACACGCTCAGCACCCGCACGCCTTTTAGCAGCGGGCTGTGAAAGGGCAGGGCCGGGAGATAGAGCTGCGCGAAGGGCAGCAGGGTTTCACCGGCGCGGTTGCGCGGCAACTCTTCGTCTTCGCGAAACAGAAAGACTCGGCCCAGCCAGCTTTCCTCATCGCTGTGAGTCGGACGAAAGCCGCCGGCACTGAACTTCACGGCTGGCTTGGCCAAGTGCAGCTGTATTTCCTGAATGTCCATACTCAGGCACCACGTCCATGAGCGGCGGCGGCCAACTGCTCTGTATCGACCCGAACAAACACCGAATCGCCAATGGCGGTCAGTACATCACCGGCATACACCTCACAGATCACCCGGCTCTTGCGCCCCACGTCGCCCTCGACCTTGGCCCGCAGGGTCAGGGGTACGCCCATGGGCGTGGGCTTGATGAACTTGATGCCCAGGTTGCCGGTGACGCAGTCGATGCGCGGCAGGCTGCCCGGTTCCCGTTGTTCGTTACGGTAGTGGTAGGCCATGGCGGTCCAGTTGGAGTGGCAGTCCACCAGCATGGCGATCAGGCCACCGTAGACCAGGTCCGGCCAGCCGCAGTACTGGGATTGCGGCAGGTGCTCGGCGATCACATGCTCGCCGTCTTCATGCCAGTGGCTCTTGATCTGCAGGCCGTGGTGGTTGCTGCTGCCGCAGCCGAAACAGACGCCCTCGGGGGCGGTGGTGTCTTGCAGGGAAGTCTCGTGCATGGTTGTTCTTCTTGTCCTTGACGATGGTCTGGCAGGTCTTGCAGCCGGTCATGATGCCTGTGCCATTGCTGACCGCCAAGGCTCAGTGCAGTGCCGAGGCGTAGCGACCGGCCAGCGTCTTTGTGACGCATTGATTGTGGCGAGTGTCGTAGTGCGTCGCGGTTTTTTCGAGGGCCAGGGCAGCCGCTCCGGCCAAGACAGGCTGATGCCGTAATGATATTCTTGCGCTGAATCGGTTCATCGTTTGTGCAGAAATACCTCCCCTATGCTTTGCTTCAAGTGGCCTGTTCGGGTCCTTGCAAGCGCGTGGGAGTGTCTGGGCAAACTCGC
Organism: Pseudomonas sp. BLCC-B112; assembly: GCF_028550695.1. NCBI lineage: Bacteria > Pseudomonadati > Pseudomonadota > Gammaproteobacteria > Pseudomonadales > Pseudomonadaceae > Pseudomonas > Pseudomonas sp. BLCC-B112. The sequence continues at coordinate 176,061 of NZ_JAQQGK010000010.1, read as the reverse complement.
CGAATGCAATGTCAGGCAGTGTTCGTCTACCTCCTTTGGTTGACCCCGACCCTTCTTTGTCCTGCTGGCCCCGTGTAGACGGGTGTCAGTGTTGTGCGTCGAATCGAGTCCGGTGTCGGTGAAAGGAGTGGGGCGTTATTGCCCGTTGGTCTACGTCCCGTGACGTGTCCTGAGAAACAAGTGTCACTCAAGTAGCTGAAGCCAAAAACGACAAGAAGTCAGCGCCGGAGCGATATAAAACTGAGGTCGAGCCAGTCTCGTCGGCCTTGTGTGCCCACCCTCCAGTTCTTTTGAATGCGTTCATCCAGGACCTGCGAAATGCCTGTTTCGCAATGCACTGAGTTCGCAGGATCGAGGATGGGGCGGCGGATGGCGTTCTATCGTAGGTACTACAGAATGTTGAAGAAAGTGAACACGGCCCTGATCGGGCTGGCGATGTCGATAGGCCTCACGTCCGCGCACGCGGCTGAGCCGAAGAAAGTGGATGTGCTGCTGATCGGTGGCGGCATCATGAGTTCGACCCTCGGGGTCTGGCTCAATGAGCTGCAGCCCGATTGGTCCATGGAGATGGTCGAGCGCCTGGATGGCGTGGCTGAAGAAAGCTCCAACGGCTGGAACAACGCCGGTACCGGTCACTCCGCCCTGGCTGAGCTGAACTACACCCCGGAAGGCAAGGACGGCAAGATCGAGATCGCCAAGGCCATCGAGATCAACGAAGCGTTCCAGATTTCCCGCCAGTTCTGGTCGTGGCAGGTCAAGAACGGTGTGCTGAAGAACCCGCGTTCGTTCATCAACTCCACGCCGCACATGAGCTTTGTCTGGGGCGATGACAACATCAAGTTCCTCAAGGCACGCTACGAGGCCCTGCAGGCCAGCCCGCTGTTCAGCGGCATGCAGTACTCCGAAGACGCCGAGCAGATCAAGAAGTGGGTACCACTGATGATGGAAGGTCGTGATCCGGCGCAGAAGATCGCTGCGACCTGGAGCCCGATCGGCACCGACGTCAACTTCGGCGAGATCACTCGCCAGTTCGTCGCGCACCTGCAAGCCCAGCCGAACTTTGCTCTCAAGCTGTCCAGCGAAGTGCAGGACATCGAGCGCAATGAAGACGGCTCGTGGCGCGTGACCTACAAGAACCTCAAAGACGGTTCGAAAACCGAAACCGACGCCAAGTTCGTGTTCATCGGCGCTGGCGGCGGTGCCCTGCACCTGCTGCAGAAGTCGGGCATTCCCGAGGCCAACGAATACGCCGGCTTCCCGGTGGGTGGCTCGTTCCTGGTGACCGAGAACGCCAGCGTTGCCGAGCAGCATCTGGCCAAGGCCTACGGCAAGGCTTCGGTGGGCGCTCCGCCGATGTCGGTTCCGCACCTGGACACTCGCGTGCTGGACGGCAAACGGGTCATCCTGTTTGGCCCATTCGCTACCTTCTCCACCAAGTTCCTCAAGGAAGGTTCGTACTTCGACCTGCTGACCAGCACCACCACCCACAACTTCTGGCCGATGACCAAAGTCGGTATCGAACAGTACCCGTTGGTGGAATACCTGGCCGGCCAACTGATGCTGTCGGATGACGATCGCTTCAACGCCCTGAAGGAATACTTCCCCAACGCCAAGCAAGAAGACTGGCGCCTGTGGCAGGCCGGTCAGCGCGTGCAGATCATCAAGCGTGACGAAGAGAAGGGCGGCGTGCTGAAACTGGGCACCGAGATCGTCGCTTCCCAGGACGGCAGCATCGCCGGCCTGCTGGGCGCCTCCCCAGGTGCCTCGACCGCCGCGCCGATCATGCTCAGCGTGCTGCAGAAGGTGTTCAAGGACAAAGTGGCGACCCCGGCCTGGCAGGAAAAACTGCACCAGATCGTACCGAGCTACGGCACTGCCCTGAACGACAGCCCTGAGCGTGTGGCCAAAGAATGGGCCTACACCGCCGAAGTGCTGCAACTGACCCCGCCACCAGCGGTCAAGGGCGCTGCACCTCAGGCTCCGGCCAGCATGGCCAAGCCAGAGAGCAACCCAGCGGCCGACATGGCGCTGTAAGCCTCGGCCCCGTCCGCGTTCGTCGGATGGGGCACAGCGGCTGCCACCGTGCAGCCGTATCTTGCATGGGTTGCGGCGATATCCCTGATGTCGTCGCAACCGGCCGGCCTTGCCGGTGCTTCTGAAGCAGCATCTCCGTATCTTTCTCAACGAGGCTTGAGCCCGACTCGAGCATCTTGTTGGCTGCCTGTGTCTTGCCGTGACGCGGTATGATTGCCACGCCCGCCGTTGCGGGCACGCCTCAACCCTCGGAGTCACTGCCTCGATGTCCAGCATCACCCTGTTCCAAGCCCCGCCGCCCGAAGCCATCCAGAGCCAGATCCAGCAAATGGTCGTGGACTACATCACCGACATCAGCGCGGTGGCCATTGCCCCGAGCAACCCGCTGTACAACCTGTACCAGTACGGCGTCGGCTACGAAGTGCACCTGTACCTGCAGGCCATGGACGGTTCCCGGGGGATCGCGGTAGAGCTGGTGGTGGCCACCGATACTCAGGACCCTGAGCAGGTGCTGGGCTTCACCCTGTACCTGCCGCTCAAGGACGATCCCCAGGCCTGTGCCGTGGCCTATATGGCGGTGCGGCAAAACCATCGGCGCCAGGGCATTGCCCGGCAGATGCTGGAGGCGCTGCGTGCTCGCTATCCCCATGCCGAGCTGGCCTGTCAGGTGGCCAAAGTGGAGTGTTTCGAGGCCCTGGGCTTTCAGCTGCTGGGCGCCCGCGGTCCGCAAGTGCTGATGAATACCCGAGACCATGGCAGCGATGGCTTGCTGGCGGTATTGGACGTGGCGCCGATCTACCAATCGGTGGAAGTGCGGCAGATTCACACCTACCTGCTGGCCCAGCACGGGCGCAAGGCCATGCTGGAAGCGGAGAAGAAGCGCGACCGGCATCTGGACCAGATGACCCGGCAGGCCCAGGCCCTGGTGCGCGAGCGCCTGGGTGAGGCGGCGCTGTACAACGTACGGCCCCCACAATTGATCTCCTGAGCGCGGCTGCTTGTTTTCGCGAGAGGGCTTGGCTAATCTCGCGAAAACACGCAAAAACGGGCAAGAACATGCAAAACCTGCACCCGGCAGCCGAGCTGCCCTCCCTGCGTCGACAAAAGATCCTTCTGCTGCTGGAGCGCGACGGCAAGGTCATGGCCGCCGAGCTGAGCCGGCACTTCGCGGTTTCAGAAGACACCATCCGCCGCGACCTCGCCGAGCTGGATGCCAATGGCCTGGTGCAGCGGGTGCACGGCGGTGCGCTGCCGCGACCCAAGGACAGCGGCAAGGACTACTTCACTCGGGTCGGCGAAACCAACGAGGCGAAACTGCGTCTGGCGCAGTTTGCCGTGCAATGGGTGCGGGACGGCCAGACGGTGCTGTTCGATTCCGGTTCCACCACCTTGCATATCGCCCAGTCCCTGCCGGCCGATATCCGCCTGACCGCAGTCACCGCTTCGCCAATGATTGCCGTGGCCCTGGCCGAATACCCCGGGGTCAAGGTGATTCTCGTGGGCGGCCAGCTCAATCCGGCAACCCTGTCCGCCAGCGGCCATGAAGCACTGCGGATGATCCAGGGGATCAAGGCCGACCTGATGTTCACCGGGGTCTGTGCGATTCACCCGGAGATCGGCATCAGCTCCCTGCATTTCGATGAAGTGCCGATCAAGCAGGCGATGTTCGACAGCGCCGCCGAAGTCATCGCCGTGACCACCGCCGACAAACTCGGCGCCATGGAGCCCTTTGTGGTCGCACCCTGCAACCGTCTGCAGCGGCTGGTGACCGAGCAGGAAGTGCCAGAGGTGGATATCGAAGGTTATCGCCAGCTGGGGATCGAGGTGCTGCTGGCCTGAGCCGCCCCAGTGCGACCTGTGGGCGGCTCAACGGTTTTTCAGTTCTTGAACGCCGAGTGCTTGCGCCCCTGGTCGAAGAGGGCAAACACCATCACCAGCACGGCGGACACCGCGAGGATGATCACCACGCCGTCGGTGGAGTGAGTGGCCGAGGCGGTCACCAGGGATAGGGCGCCCAATGGCGCCAGGCCGCCGGCAATGGCGGTGCCGATCTCGCGCCCGGTGCCGAAGCCCGAGGAGCGGGTCGCGGTGGGGAACTGGCGGCTGAGGAACGAACCCTGAGGCGCGAACATCATCGGTGCCAGGATGCCGGTGCCGACGCCGATGGCGATGTAGATCATCAGGCTCTCGCCGGTATTGAGCAGGGCCAGGAACGGGTAGGCGAACAGCAGCGAGAACACCCCGCCCAGAATCAGCACGGTCTTGCTGCTCCACTTGTCGCAGAGCCAGCCGAAGAAGGGCACGGCGACGATGGCGATCAGGCTGGCGATGGTCACCGACAGTGAAGTGACGTGCACATCGACATTCTTGTACTGGGTCAGGTAGGCCAGGGAAAAGGTCTTGAAGATGTAGCTCAGGGCGTTGTAGCCAATGGCGACGAAGAACACCACCGCCAGGCCCTTGAGGTCGTTCTTGAACAGTGCCTTGAGGGGCGAGGGCTTGGCCTTCTGGCTTTCCTTGCTCAGTTCCTTGAACTCCGGGGTTTCCGGAATGCTGTTGCGCACCCACAGGCCGACCGCCACCAGGACGATGCTGCACACGAAGGGAATGCGCCAGCCGCCGGCCAGCAGGAAGTCGTTGCCGTTGATGGTCAACAGGTAAATGGTCAGCGACGACAGCAGCAGGCCCAGGTTCAGCCCCAGCGCCGGCCAGGCACCTTGGCTGCCGCGTTTGCCTTCGCTGGCGTGTTCATAGGAGGTGACCGCCGCGCCGGAGAGTTCGGCGCCGGCCCCCAGGCCCTGGATGATGCGGATCGCCACCAGCAGGATCGGTGCCCAGATGCCGATGGAGGCGTAGCTGGGGATCAGGCCGATCAGTGCGGTGCACACGCCCATCAGGCAGAAGGTCAGCACCAGCACCTGCTTGCGGCCGAACTTGTCCCCCAGGTAGCCGAACAGGATGCCGCCGAAGGGACGGGCGATAAAGCCGATGGCAAAGGTGGAGAAGGCCATCAGCGTGGCGCTTTTCGGGTTGCTGTTATCGAAGAAGATCTTCGAGAAGACGATGGCCGCCATGGTGGCGTAGAGGTAGAAGTCGTACCACTCCAGCATCGAGCCGAAGATGGTGGCCGCCGCGACCTTGCGCAGGCGTTTCTGGGTTTGTTGTGGGGTTTCCGCTGCAGTAATGCCGGTTTCAACTGCGGTCATTGTGTACATCCTCTTGGATCATTGTATTTATTGTCGAGTTGACGCGGGTCTTGCTCGGTGTGCCCCAAAGGGACTGCCGAGGGGTATTTCGGCGGCACGGGGCCCCGCAGACAGCGCTGCAGCGCTGTGCAACAAGGCGTGCCGCGTCTGTGTTTCAGTCGGCCTGGAAAATCTTGTCAGCGATCATCGAACCAATGGGAATCGCCGACGTGGCGGCGGGCGAGGGCGCGTTGCATACGTGCAACATGCGTGGGGTCTGGGCGAACAGGAAGTCGTGCACCAGGCTGCCGTCACGCATTACCGCCTGGGCGCGAATCCCCGCCTCGTAGGGCAGCAGGTCGGAGACTTCCAGGGACGGGCAGTACTTGCGGCACTGCTCCAGGTAGCCGGACTTGAACAGCGAGTTCTTCATCTCCGTGGTGCCGGAACCCAGGTTCTGCCAGATGGTTTTCCAGAACCCGGGGAAGCTGGCGTACTGCGCCACGTCGCGCCAGTTGATGGAGAACTTCTTGTAGTTCTCACGGCCCAGGCCCAGCACCGCATTGGGGCCGACGGTGACGCTGCCGTCGATCATGCGGGTCAGGTGCACGCCGAGGAATGGCAGCTCCGGGTCGGGGATCGGGTAGATCAGGTGATTGACGATGTTGTTCTTCGAGGCCGGCAGGCGGAAGTACTCGCCGCGGAAGGGGATGATCTGGTGGTCGATCCTGACCCCGGCCAGGGTCGCCAGGCGATCCGATTGCAGGCCGGCACAGACCACCAGTTTCTTCGCCTGCCAGCTGCCGCCATGGCTGTTGACCGTGACGCTGTCGGCGTTTTCCTGGATCGCGGTCACGGTCTGGCTGAGGCAGATTTCTCCGCCGTCGCGGCGGATCACCCGGGCCATGGTTTCGCAGACTTCGCGGTAGTCGACGATGCCGGTGGCGTCGAGGAACAGCCCGCCGAGGCCGACGATGTTCGGCTCACGCTCACGCAGTTGCTCGGCGTCCAGGCGCTCCACCTTGAGGCCGTTCTGTTGTGAGCGCTGATACAGGGCTTCCATGCGCTGCACTTCCAGGGCGTTGGACGCTACCAGCACCTTGCCGCAGACCTCGAACTTGATTCCGTGCTCGCTGCAGAACTGCTTGGTGGCCTCGGCGCCGCGCTTGCACAGGTCGGCCTTGAGGCTGCCCGGCGCGTAGTAGATACCGGCGTGGATCACCCCGCTGTTGTGCCCGGTCTGGTGCTTGGCCAGGACATTTTCCTTTTCCAGGATCACCAGCGAGGCGCCCGGCTGGCGCTTGAGGATCTCCATGGCCGTGGCCAGTCCGACGATGCCGCCGCCGATGATGCAAAAGTCATAAATCATGGTTCTGGGTACCTTGGATCAAACGGTTTCAAGTCTGGTTATCAGGTTGTCAGACTAAGTGTTCCGATAAAAAACCGCAGGCTAGCGCTTGCGGCTTGAAGCGTGTTGCAGGTGTCAGTCGAGGGTTGGCAGCTCCAGGCCCAGGCGCTTGGCCGCGGCACGCAAGTGAGCATCGGCACAAGCGGCGGCGGCCTGGCGATCACCGGCGGCAATGGCCTGGTACAGCGCCTGGTGTTCCTGGGTGGCATCGGCGGAGCCGCCGACCATGCGCCGCGCCGAGTTTTCCCAGGCGGCCTTGCGGGCGCTGGTTAGCTGGCTGCGCAGAAAATCATGGAAGGCCACGAAGTAGTCGTTCTTGCTGGCCTCGGCGATGGCCCGGTGAAACTCCACGTCAGCCAACCCCGCGGCTTCGAAATCGCTGCGCTTGTCGTGCATTTCCTGCAGGGCTTGCTGCATGCGCTGCAGATCGGCGGCATCGCGGCGCTGGGCGGCAATCGACGCAGCCTGGGTTTCGATCCACAGGCGCATCTCGAACATCTGCGCCAGATCCGGCAGGCGTCCATCGGCCTGGGGGAAGCGGAACACCGTGCCGGCAGGGGTCTTGGAAATGTACGACCCCAGGCCGCGCCGGGCGATCAGCACGCCATCGGCCTTGAGCTGGGCAATGGCTTCGCGCACCACCGAGCGGCTGACATTCAGCTGCTCGGCCAGTTGCTGCTCAGTGGGCAGGCGCGACTCGGGAGCCAGGCGGCCGGAGTCGATCTCGGTACGGATCGCATTGACCACACGCACAACGAGAGAGTCGGGACGCTGGAGTTCAAGCATGGAGAAACCTTGGTAGTCAGGTTGTCAGACAATAGCCGCTGGGAATTTTTGCTGTCAAGAAAAACCCACAGCTCAGCGCTATCGCCGGCAGTTGGGACTAAGGCTCCGAGTCCTCAGGCACTCCTTGCAATCGCTCACAGAAGCTTCGGGTCGTCCACGTTCTGTTCGCGTAGAAAGCGGGTGGGATTCACTTTGGGGCCCATTAGCAGTCCGAGGTGCGAGGTGCGCGAGCGGTGGCAAAAGTGGTCTGCTCTTTGCGATTGAAATGGCCTGATAAAACCCTCCATTCAAACCATAAGCTGGCGCTCCTCACCATCCAGGGGTTGACGTCTGGAGTGGGTTTTAACAGGAGAGTGCAATGAGTGATCAACAACACGCAGTGACGATACGGCCGATTCAGCCTGGCGATTATCAGCAGTGGTTGCAGTTGTGGCTGGCGTATCAGGACTTCTATCAGGTGACGCTGGACGAGCAGGTCAGTGTGGTTGCCTTCGAGCGTTTCTGTGATCCGCAAGAGCCGGTGTTTTCAGCGGTGGCGGTGCAGGGTGATGAGCTGATCGGTTTCGTCAACTCGGTGTTGCACCGTTCGACCTGGGCGGTAACTGACTTCTGTTATCTGGAGGATCTGTATGTCGCTCCGGCAGTGCGGGGCAGTGGTGCGGGGAAACTGTTGATCGAGTGGGTGCAGGCCTTTGCCCGGGAACAGCGGTGTGGGCGGTTGTATTGGCATACGCAGGAGAGCAACAAGCGGGCGCAGAGGTTGTATGACTGGGTGGCGCAGAAGCCTGGGGTTATTGAGTATCGGATGGGGTTGTGAGGCGGGGCGGGGGCTTTGGGGTTTTTTTGGGGGGCATATCCGTTGCTGCGGGTGGGGCCACTTATGGTTTCGCTCTTACAGCGAGTCACTTTGGAAAGAGCCCAAAGTAACCAAAGGCTCCTGCCCCTCCACTCGGTGCCTCGCCTAGGCTCGGCATGCCCTCACTCCGGCATTGATCCGTGGGCCGCCGCCACAGGCCATCCATGGCCTGGGGCGGCTAACCCGGCGTCCTGCCGGGTTACCCACGGCTCAATGCCTGCGTTCGGCCATCGTGGTTAACGGGGCGTTCAGATCAAGATCAAGAGCGCGACGGCGGCCTTGCGGCCGGCCTGAAGATGGAGTGGGGCGTCCCTCCCACCACCTCCCGTAGGAGCTGGCTTGCCAGCGAAGGCGTCCGCCCTGACGCTGCATGACTCACGGGCCTCTTCGCCGGCAAGCCGGCTCCTACGGACAGCGCGTAACACGCGCTTGGCTCTGGCTCTGGCTTTTGATCTTGATCTTCAGGCCCCTTCCCAGCCTGCCGGAGAGAGGGAACCCCGAGCCCCAGCGAGGGGCCCATGGAGGGGCAAGCGTTTTTGGTTCCTTTTTAGGCGTTTGTAAAAAGGGACTCGCCGTAAGGGCGAAACCCTAAGTGGCCGTGACCGCAGCAACGGATATGTACCCCGTCCCCCTCGCCGTAAGGGCGAAACCATAGGTAGCCGCACCCGCAGCCACGGATACATCACCCTTCCCAGCAGCGATGGCCCCTCTATTCCCCCTGACGAAACACCAGCGCCTTGAGCCCACACTGCGGATCGGCATCGGGAAACTCCGGCGGGTTCTCCAGCCGCTGTTCAAAACGCAACCCCGGCGCTGCCTCGGCCATGCCCTCCAGCAGAAACTCCACGGTAAACGCCGGGTCGTTCATGCAGGCCAGCACGCAGCCGTTGGCTGTCAGCAACTCCGGCAAGCGCCGCAGGACCCGGGCATAGTCCTTGCCCAGGACAAAGCTGCCTTTCTGGAACGATGGCGGATCAATGATCACCAGGTCGTAAGGGCCACCTTGCTTGACCTTGCTCCAGGACTTGAACAGGTCATGGCCGAGAAAGCTCACCCGGCTGGTGTCGTGGCCATTGAGCCGGTGGTTGTCGCGGCCACGGCTCAGGGCCGCTCGGGACATGTCGAGGTTGACCACTCGCTCGGCACCGCCAGCGATCGCTGCTACCGAGAAGCCGCAGGTGTAGGCGAACAGGTTGAGCACGTTCTGGCCCCGGGCATGGGCCCGGACCCAGTTGCGCCCGTAGCGCATGTCGAGGAACAGCCCGTTGTTCTGCTTGCTGCCCAGGTCCACTTGGTAGCGCAGGCCTTCCTCGGTGATGGTGCAGGAATCCACCGGCTGGCCCAGCAGCCATTCGCCATGGCTGTCGGGCAGGTAGCGGTGTTGCAGCATCAGGCTGCGGGCACCGCTGGCGGCCCATTGTGCGGAGTTGCCCAGCTCCACCAGCAGCAGCTTGAGGGCCGCGAGTTGTTCAGGCTCCGGCGCCTTGAACAGGGACACCAGCAATACCCCTTGCAGCCAGTCCACGGTCAGTTGCTCCAGCCCCGGCCAGCAGCGGCCGCGGCCATGGAACAGGCGCCGGGTTTCGGTGGGCGCGGTGGCCAGGGCGGTTAGCAAGTGCTGGTTGAGGGTGGCGAGGGCTTGAGGGGTCATCACGGTAACCGGCGATTTTCGGGGGCGGCATTTAACCACAATTGCCGGCGTCCGGCGCTCAGTCGATGTACTGCGCTCGCCCCGTGGCGCGCCAGTGTGCAAGTCGCTCGTCCATCACCGATGCCAGCCGGTCGTAGTTGCTCCAGCTGTTTTCCACCCGGTAGATGGTGCCCGGCTCAGGGGCCAGGATCTGTTCGTAGTCGCTGGAAAACCGCCCGCTGTCCCGCCCCTTGTAGTAGGCCAGGGCAAAGGCATTGCCTTCGTCGTTGAAATCGCCGTCGCTGAGCTTTTCATCCAGTATCCGCAACAGGAACTCGCGGCCATCGAGGGTGCGGGCCTGGACTTGGCCGATCTCCTCTTCGACATCGTCCAGCAGCTCCTCGCTGGCAAAGTCGTTGATCAGCATCCAGGCCAGGAACAGGCCGATGTGGGTGGCTCCGGCCGTGGTGGGCAGGTCGTCGGGAAAGTCGCCGCCGTAGTGCCAGGAGGCGTCGTCGTATTTCATGGGGGCAGGTCCTGAAAGGTGAGAGGGGCGTGCAAGTTGCAGGGGCGTCACAGAATCGCGTTGGTCCATTTCGGGGTGCCGGCCAGGCGCCGCTTGACGCTGTCGATGCGCCATTGCCCCGCGACCCGTTTGACCAGGAAGCGATGCTCGTAGCACAGCGCCCGGGAGGCTGGATCACGCATCAGCACTTCGGCCTCGGCGGGCTTGAGCAACTGGCAGCCCAGTAGTTGGTCGGCCTCGGAGTAGGTTGTGGGGTAACCGTAGGAGGCTCGGGGATAGGCCCGCGGCCGCAGGGTGCAGAAACGTTCGAGGAGCTGTTGCGGTTCGGCCCAGAAGGCCGCGTCGACAGCCTCGTGGCCCAGGGCATTGCCTCGTTGTTCCCAGGCCTCCAGCGCCAGGGTATAGGCCCGCACCTGGGTGACCGGATCGCCACTGTTGTCATCGCCTGCTGCCAGTGGCGGCCAGGGCAGGGAAGGGGCCGCTGCGGGCGCTGGCGGCGCTCCGGCACCGGCCTGCGCCAGCTGTTGCATGATCTGGGTATGGCCCTTCTCTTCGGCCAGGGACCAGGCATTGCGCTGCTGGAAGTCCAGGCGCAGCGGATCGGCGCCGGCTTTGAGCAGCAAGCTCAGCATTGCCTCGTGCCCGCCCTGGGCGGCGTTCATCAGGGCAGTACGTTGCAGTTCGGGGCTGGCGTGTTCGAGCGCTGCGCCATGGGCGATCAGCAACTCGGCCATGGCGGTATCACCTTGGCTGGCGGCCCAGGCCAGGGGGCTGTAGCCCAGGGCCTTGCACGGTTGCTGGACATTCGCGCCGCGTGCCAGCAGCAGCGCCACGGCCGGCTGGTGCCCGGCGATAGTGGCGGCCAGCAGGGCCGTGCGGCCGGTGCCCTTGTGCTGCCATTCAAGGTCCGCGCCAGCATCAAGGAGGCGCTCGATGGCCGCGAGATCGCCGCGTGCGGCGGCTTTTTCCAGTAGGTGAGACAAGGTCGAGAATCCGTTCGGTCAGGGTAGAAACGCCGCGGCATGGTAACGCTCCATGCTGCGTTTTTGCCACGCCCGATACGCCCCTCATCGCCGTTCTGGCAGGCCAGTTGCGCTGGGCTACGTTGCGATACGGGACGCTGGGTGCGGCCCGGGCCATTGCGAGCGTCGCGGGCGGGGACTGGGGTGAGGGGCGATCAATGACCTTTAGCGCCGGCCCGGCCACCGGAGCAATCCTGTGGCGGGCAGGGGTGTTCATGGACGCCTTCCGAAGGCTTGCGTAGGATGGCGCGTTCGCGTTCTACGCCGTTGCAGCCAGCGCTGCAGCCTCCCTTGCCAACAGGAGTCCGTGATGTTCAAGGCCATTGTGATCGACAAAGACACTGCAGGTTATCGCGCCCATCTGAGCCAACTGGAGGAGGTGCAACTGCCTGCAGGCGATGTCACGGTGCGGGTGGCCTACAGCACCCTGAACTACAAGGACGGCCTGGCGATCACTGGCAAAAGCCCGGTGGTGCGGCAGTTTCCCATGGTCCCCGGAATCGACCTGGCAGGTACCGTCGAAGCCAGCAGTCATCCGCGCTTTCGCCCGGGGGAGCAGGTGCTGCTCAATGGCTGGGGCGTGGGCGAGAGCCATTGGGGCGGGCTGGCACAGAAGGCCCGGTTGCAGGGGGACTGGCTGATCCACCTGCCAGAAGCCTTCAGCGCGCGCCAGGCCATGGCCATCGGCACTGCCGGCTACACCGCCATGCTGTGCCTGATCGCCCTGGAACGCAGCGGCCTGACCCCCGAGCACGGCGAAGTGCTGGTCACCGGTGCCAGCGGCGGCGTCGGCAGCTTTGCCATCAGCCTGCTGTCGCGCCTGGGCTACTCGGTGATTGCCGCCACCGGGCGGCCGGAAGAGGCCGACTACCTCAAGGCGCTGGGGGCCAGCCGTATCATCGAGCGCGCCGAACTGTCCGAGCCGGGACGCCCGCTGGCCAAGGAGCGCTGGGCGGCGGCCATCGATTCGGTGGGCAGTCACACCCTGGCCAACGTCTGTGCCGGCACCGCCGCCGATGGTCTGGTGGCTGCCTGCGGGTTGGCCCAGGGCATGGATTTCCCGGCTTCGGTGGCGCCCTTCATTCTGCGGGGAGTGAGCTTGCTGGGGATCAACAGCGTGACCCGTCCCTACCACGAACGGGTGCATGCCTGGGAGCGCCTGGCTGCCGAGGTGGACCAGCAGCACCTGCAGCGGATCACCCGCGAAGTGGGCCTGGAAGAGGCGTTGACCGTCGCCCGTGAACTGCTCGAAGGCAAGGTCCGCGGGCGGGTGGTGGTGGACGTCAACCGCTGATATAAACCTCGGGCCGCTGCGCTGCCGGAACGTCGCGTGCGGCCTTCATTGCTGCACCTTCCAGGACCGACGCGAGCCCCGTGCCACGGACTGCTTCGCGGCCCTTCGTCCTCTTGATCCGAGGTTGCCTGCCCCATGTCGATTCCCGCCCAGCGCCCGCTTTGGCAGGTGTACCTGATCTTCCTCATGCCCATGGTGCTGTCGAACTTCCTGCAGTCGTTCTCCGGCACGCTCAATGGCATCTACATCGGGCAGATGCTGGGGACCCAGGCGTTGGCCGCGGTGTCGGGGATGTTCCCCATCGTGTTCTTCTTCATTGCTCTGGTGATCGGCCTGGGCGCGGGGGCCTCGGTGCTGATCGGCCAGGCCTGGGGCGCCCGGGAGCTGGGCACGGTCAAGGCGGTGGCCGGCAGCACCTTGCTGCTGGGCGCGCTGATCGGGTTGTTGGGGGCGGTGCTGGGCATGCTGTTTGCGCGGCCGGCATTGCAGGGCCTGGGCACGCCCCTGGATGTGCTGGACGATGCAGTGGGCTATGCCCGGGTGATGATGCTGATCATGCCGCTGCTGCTGGTGTTCGTGCTCTTTACCCAGTTGCTGCGGGGCGTCAGCGATACCCTGTCGCCGCTGCTGGCGCTGATCGTGTCGACCCTGGTGGGCCTGCTCCTGACCCCGGCGCTGATTCGCGGCTGGCTGGGCCTGCCGCCGATGGGCATCCAGAGCGCGGCCTTCGCCGGGCTGGTGGGCAATATCCTGGCCATGGGTTTTCTGGTCTGGCGCTTGAGTGGCCGGGCCCATCCCCTGGCGCCGGATCGGGCGCTGTTCGCGGCGATGAAGCTGGACCGGGCGATCCTCGCCAAGGTGCTGCGCATCGGCCTGCCCACCGGGGTGCAGATGGTGGTGATCTCGCTCTCCGAACTGGTGATCCTGGCCCTGGTCAACCGCCACGGTTCCCAGGCTACGGCGGCTTATGGCGCGGTGACCCAGATCGTCAACTATGTGCAGTTTCCGGCGCTGTCGATCGCCATCACCGCGTCGATCCTCGGGGCTCAGGCCATCGGCGCCGGGCGCCTGGAGCGCATCACCCCGATCCTGCGCACGGGCCTGGCGATCAACCTGTGCCTGACCGGGGCCCTGGTGCTGCTGGGCTACCTGATTTCCCACTGGCTGCTGGGGCTGTTCATCATCGACCCCACAGCCCTGGTGCAGGCCGAACACCTGCTGCACATCATGCTCTGGAGCATCCTGGTGTTCGGCTTCCAGGCGGTGGTGGGCGGCATCATGCGCGCCAGCGGCACGGTGCTGATGCCGGTGGCGATCTCGATTTTCTGCATCCTCGGGGTGCAGCTGCCGATGGCCTATCTGTTGGACGCGCACTTCGGCCTGCAGGGGGTGTGGATGGCGTTCCCGGTGGCCTACCTGAGCATGCTGGTGCTGCAGACCGGCTACTTCAAGCTGGTCTGGCGGCACAAGCAGATCCAGCGGCTGATCTGAGGCCGTTGCCGCTCAGGCGCTGCGGGGCGAGCCTCGGCCAAAGCCGTTGACCACGATGTACAGCAGCGGGCCGATGGAGACCAAGACCGCCGTCAGCAGCAGGTAGGGCAGCACCGACAGCGCCGAGCGTCCGCGGGCCCGGGCGTCTTGCAGCATCCACAGTCCAGCCAGCAGCGCCATCAAGTACAGGTCGATGACCACCTGCGCGGTGTCGGGTTGCGACAGCAGTTGCACGCCGAATTGCAGCAGCGACTGCTGTGCCTGGAGCAGGGTGAACAGGGTGTAGGCACTGAAGGCCAGCAGGGTCAGCAGCGCGAGGTAGGGACGGGGCATGGTGGGTTCCTTGAGCCGGGAGGTGATCAGTCGTTGCACGGGGAGCGTTGCCGGCCCAGGTCCAGCATCAGGTAGAGCAGGCCGGTGGCACCGCAGGCGAAGATCAGCGTTTGCGACAGCAGCGAGTCGAAGAGGTACAGCGGGTGCTGCTGAAGGTTGAAGTGCAGCCCGGCGTGAACCACGGCAAAGGCGGCCAGCAGTTGCCGGCTGGTCCGGCGCATGGCCTGGCGCGGGTGCCCGATCAGCCACATCAGTGCGACGCACAGCGGTACATGCAGCGCAATGAACCACTGCTGGCCCAGCGTCGGATCGAGGTCGCGCAAGCCATACAGCAGGCGCCACTCGGCTTGGGCCACGGCGTCCAGTTCATGGCCGGCGAACAAGGCCAGGCATAGGCGCCAGAGTGTTTTTCTCACCATTAAACTCCTTGAACTACGGGGAGCGAACAGGCTAAGTGGCAACCCCCGGGCCACTCAATGACCTCCCAGGTCATAGACAGGCGTGGGGCACAAGCGCTCAGCTGGGCGGCACAGGACAACAATCAGCTTCAAGGAATGAGTAGCAATGAGCGACAGCGAACAGGCTCCTGAGCCAGGCACCTCGAGGGTGATCCGTGAAGCACGGCCCGACGATGTGCCGGCCATGCTCGGCTTTGATGCCTATGCACAATCCCATGCCAGCCGGGGCCAGGCGCTTCGCGAGGCGGTCGGGCGGGGCCAGGTGTGGGTTGAGCTGGCGTGCGACAGGATCGCCGGCTATGTGCTGCTCAATCATGATTTTTTCGATCAGGGGTTCGTCTCCCTGGTGGTTGTGGCGCCCGGGCAACAGCGTCAGGGGGTGGCACAACGGCTGCTCGCCGCCGCCGAGAAGGCTTGTCGGACGAGCAAGCTGTTCACTTCCACCAACCGTTCCAATCGGGCGGCCCAGGGGCTGCTGGCCAAGGCCGGATTCCGCCCCAGCGGGGTGGTCGAGAACCTGGACGAGGATGATCCCGAACTGATCTTCTTCAAGCCTGTTCGCTGAGTTGTCCGCCAACGGCTAACCCACCCAAAGGATGATGGAACCCGATGATCGAACCCCTTGGACGCGTTCCCGCACCAGCGCTGCCGGTCGGCGCGCAACTGCGCCAGCTGCGGCGCCAAGCGCGCTTGAGCCAGCTGGATCTGGCGTTGCAGGTGGGCATGTCGCAACGGCACCTGAGCTGCGTCGAGACGGGCCGGGCGCAGCCCAGCCCGGCGCTGCTGCATGGCTTGCTGAGCACCCTGGATACCCCACTGGAAATACGCAACCGGGTGTATCTTGCCGCCGGCTATGCCCCCCGTTATGCCGCCTTGCCATTGGACGATCCGGGCCTGGAGCCGGTGCGCGCCGCGCTGATGCACCTGCTCCAGGCCAACAACCCGGCGCCGGCCATTGTCATCGACAGCGGCTGGCAGGTACTGGCCGCCAATCGCGCCACCACGGCCTTGTTCGGGCTTTTGGGACTGCCGCCGGCGGCGCTGGAGCAAGGTTTCAATCTGCTGGCGAGCCTGCTGCTGCCCGGTGGTTTTGGTGACTGCCTGATCAATGCCGAAGAGATCCGTCAGGTGGC
Source organism: Pseudomonas sp. BLCC-B112 (assembly GCF_028550695.1). Taxonomy (NCBI): domain Bacteria; kingdom Pseudomonadati; phylum Pseudomonadota; class Gammaproteobacteria; order Pseudomonadales; family Pseudomonadaceae; genus Pseudomonas; species Pseudomonas sp. BLCC-B112. Next base: position 159,905 of record NZ_JAQQGK010000010.1, on the reverse strand, counting down.
TTGGCAGCGGGCGGCCCGGGAGGCGGCGCAACAGCCAGGGCTGGCGGCGCTGCTGGCGAGCCTGCCGTGCCCCGGCGAGGCGTCGGGTGCTGCAAGCCTGGCCACGCCGTTGCTGCTGACCCGGGTGCGCGGGCCCACGGGGGAACTGCGTTTTCTTTCCACCTTCACCACCTTTGGCATGCCCCAGGACATCACTGTGGCGTCATTGCGCATCGAGCACCTGATCCCCGCCGACCAGGCCACCTGGCAGGCGCTGACCCAGGCCTGCGAGGCCGATCCGTCCTAGAGCGCCAAGGTGCGGGCCGGTTCGCCGCTGCGGTCACAAGGGGGAGGCTTCAGGCGTGGCGGGTACGGCTCCAGCGCCGTGCCAGGTAGCCGTAGACCGAGAGGTTGATCACTAGAACCAGGCTGCCCAGCCAGAGCTGGATGCCCGGGGTCAGCCCGGCGGGGTAGATCAGTGGGATCAGGTAGTGCTCGATGAACCCGGCCCCGTAGCCATCCTGGCCGGCGGCGTGGCGCAACAGGTTTTCCCAGCGGGTCAGCGGGCATTCCAGGTGCAGGACTTCCACCGCCACACCCCAGGCCGCGGCGGGCAGGTGCAGCAGCATCAGCCGTGGATGGCGCAGCACCAGCAGGCCTCCCAGCAGCACGAAGACGATGAATGACAGGTGAAACAGCACCAGGCTGTCAGCGGCGATGCGGTAGAGCATGAAGGTTCCTTGTAGGGGGGAGGCAGGTCCGTGGCGCAGGCGCCCCGGGCAATATACCGATGCCGGAGGCGTCGTGGGTGACGATTGCACGAGCGCCTGGCAAAACGCCCCGGGCGGCGCAGTGGCGCTACCTATACTGCAAGTAGGCCAGGCCGGACAGTCGAGTCTGGCCTGGCCTTGCCTTCAGGGAGGGACTTGCCTTGTGCTCACTGGCGCTGCGTTGCTGTCGCCCCAGGTCCTGGTTGTTCAGCCTGGGGCTGGCGGTGCTGGTACTGCTCCTTCCTGGCTGCGCCAGCCGTGTCGCCGAGCCCGTCGCCCAGGCGCCGGTCAGTCCGGCCGTCTGGCGTCAGGTGGACGGGGAGCTGCTGAACGCCTCACGCTCCGCCACCCAGCAGGCTGAAGTCTATGCCCAGGGCTCCATGGAGCACTGGCGCACGCGGATCTATCAGCAGACCGACGAACACTTCATTCCCTGGTTCAGTGGCTACTGGACCCAGGAATGGCTGGCGCTCAAGGTCGGTTGGTATTCCCTGAACGACCGGGGCGATGACGCACAGGCTTCCAGGCGCCTGGCCGGTTACCTGCAGGAACAGTATCAGCAGCGGGTCCTGGCACCAGTGGCGCTGGAGATCGATGCCGATGGCATTACTGGCGAGGCCATGGAGTTCTATGTGCAGTTGCTGCGTCAGCAGGTGCAGCTCAGCACTGCGCGTCACCAGTTGCCCGTGCCGCAATTGGATCAGCATCTGGCGCGGATCATCGCCATCGATCTTGGGCCCCAGGCCGGGCAACGCGCTTCGCTGCAGCAACTGTTGCAGGTAGAGCCGGTGGCCCGTCTGCCGGCCTATGCGCCGCTGTTGCAGCAGATTCATGCCGGGCCGGCGACCGATCAGGGGGAGGCGGCGCCGGGCGTGTCCCAGGTGGCCCAGGTCACCAGTGAGAAACTTCAGGCCCAGTTCGCCAGTCGCGGTGTGGCCGGTGCCGTGGCCGCCGCGGTGGGGCGGGTGGCCGGAGCGCTGATTTCCGTGGGGGTGGCGGGCGTACGGGCCCTGGTCCAGAACAATGAGCGCGAGTACCTGCAGGCGCAGACCCGGCGCGACCTGGGCGTGGCCTTCGATCAGGCCTGGCTCAAGCAGTTGCATGACCCTGAGCACGGGGTTATGGCCGGGGTGTATTACCTGGCGCGGCAGATCGAGGCGCAGTTGCAGGCCTCGCAACCCCTGGTGGAGCAGGGCCCCGGCTGGAGCCCATGAACCAGCGGCGCCAGGTCAATGCATCGCCGCGCATTGTCCGGAACCTGCGCCAAGGGCCGGTTCGAGGATCACCTCATAGTCACTGACGCCTGCGGCATGGCGCCCGGCAATGTAGCCGAAGGTCATGGCCGGCCCCAGGTTGATGCCCCCGGACGGGTAGAAACCGCCCATGACACTGGCCATGTCGGTGCCCGCGGCATACAGCCCCGGGATCACTGCCCCGGCCTGATCCAGTACTTGGGCCTGGGGGCTGGTCTTGAGCCCGGCAAAGGTGCCGAAACTGCCGGGCAGCACTTTGACCCCATAGAACGGCCCTTGCTGGATAGGCGCCACACAGGGGTTAGGCCCTGGGTGCAGGGCGTCACCCTGCTTGCGGTTGTAGGGCGTCGAACCGCGACCGAACTCAGGGTCCTGACCCTGCCGGGCATGCTGGTTGAACGCTTGTACCGTGGCGGCCAGGCCTTGTGGGTCGATGCCGCAACGCCGTGCCAGCTCCTGGATGGAGTCGGCCCGTTGCAGGTAGCCGTTGCGTACCAGATGGCCCACGGGCAGGGGGAAGGGGCGGGCATAACCCAGCCCGTAACGACGCTGGAAGCGGTGGTCGCAGATCAGCCAGGACGCCACTTCCTCGCCGGCCGGAACCGCTTCCACCATGGCCGCGGTGTAGTCGTAGTAACCGTCGGCCTCGTTGACAAAGCGTTTGCCATTGGCCAGCACCCCGATCACCCCGGGCTTGGCCCGATCGATGATATGGGGAAAGTGGCCGATGCTGCCGTCGGCGTGTTGCACCCGCGATACCGGGGCCCAGGCCACCGGGCTGGCAAGGTCGGTGGCCAGCACGGCACCGGCGGCTTCACCGAGACGAATGCCGTCCCCCGAGCAGCTCAAGGGTGGCAAGGCCAGATGCTCGTCGGGGCCAGGCGCCCGGGGAAACAGCGCCTGGCGTCGAATCGGGTCATGGGTAAAACCACCGGCCGCCAGGACCACGCCGCGACGGGCCCGGATCTCCCGCGGCCCCTGAGGCGTGTCGACCAGGGCGCCGTGCACCCCTTGTTCGTCCTGTAGCAGCGAACGGGCCGGCGACGACTCCAGCAGATTCACTCCCAGGTCCTGGGCCGACTTCGCCAGCCGGCCGATCAGCGCCACGCCGTTCACCAGGTGCATGGCCCGGCCATGCAGCGCCAGGTCCCGCAGATGGCGGACAAAGCGCTTGCCCACATGCAACAGCGACTTGAACGAGCGCGTCATGCTGAGAAAGGCGCCCAGGTCGGCCCCGGCCATGATCGGCATGCCCAGGAACGAGGTCTCGCGCAGGGTCCGGCGCAGGCGCGCCAGCAAGGGACCAATGGCCCGGGCGTCATAGGGCGCGGCGATCACCTGATGACCCTCGATGCCAGCCCCGGGCACCTGGCCATGGATGTCCGGAATGCCATTGCCGTCGACGAACTGCAGGGCGGTGTGCTGTTCGAAGAAGGCCACCATTTGTGGACCGTTATCGAGAAAGGCGTCGATGCGTCCGGCGTCGTAGCCTTCGCCCAGTTCATGCCTGAGGTAGGTGCGCGGTTGCTGCGGGTTTTCATGGATGCCGGCGCGGCGTGCCAGCGGATTGCCCGGCACCCACATCCAGCCACCGGACCAGGCACTGGCACCGCCGAAAGTGGAATCCTTTTCCACTACCACCACCTTCAGCCCATGCCAGGCGGCGGTCACGGCACAGGCCAGACCGGCAGCTCCGGAGCCGATCACCAACAGGTCACAATCCAGGGGCGGGAGGGTTGCGGCGGGAACTTCGCTCACGATGACAGGCCTTTTTTGGTGTATTTATAAAAAATGGAATTGCGTTCCATAATGTTGGAAAACTATTTCACGTGGCCATGAGGCTGTCAAACCCGCTGCGTTTTGCAGGTGGCAACGCCGTGTGCAGCGGCGTTGTCCGGGGATAGGGGGAGGGGAAGGAGAAAGGGGGGGGCGGCGGCCTTGGTGGCGTCCGTCAGGGTTTGCGCAGGATCAGGTCGAACCTGTGGTTGTGCTTGGGACCGCGCAGGCTCTTGCCCAGCCCTTCGCTTTCCTCGAAATGCTCGATGTGCAGGCCGGCGCACAGTGCCTGTGCGCCGCTGCGGGAGTGAAAAGTCAGGTCTGGCGCCGTGGCCCATTGGTCCCGCTCACCGAACAGCTGGCCCACCAGCAATGCGCCGGGTTGCAAGGCCTCGACTTGCACCTGCCAGAACCGGGCGAAGGCGTCGGGGCGACAGAACGGCCAGGCCAGTCCGGCGTGAATCAGCTGGGCCGGCGCCAGTTCATCGAGGGTTTCGAAGTGCCCCTGGACGGCACGTAGGCGACCTTCGGCGAGGGTTCCGGCGCGTTCTTTGAGGCGCTCGATGGCGCTCGCTTCCTGGTCGATGGCCAGCACTCTCCAGCCGCGCTCCAGCAGTAAGCGGGTCTCGATGCCCGAGCCGCAACCCAGGTCGATGGCCAGAGGGTGGTCCATATCGGGCAGGTTCAAGGCCAGGGCGCGGCACAACAGGGGCGAAGGTGGGCGACCCTCGAAAGTCTTGTAGAAGGCTTCCCACCGGGCGGACGTCTCACTGTCTGGTGCTGGCATGAATCACTCCTTGATGGTTGGCGCCACATCCTAGCGGAGCCCGGCCATCCTTTGCCGGGTTTCAGCTAGCACAAAGCCCAGGGGCCGGCCTGGCGCGGGAGGCAAATGCCGGGCAAGAAAAAGCCGCGCGCTCCCAGGGAACGCGCGGCGCTGTTCAACCACCGAAGGGGCTGGGGATCAGCTCACTACGCGGTAGCACGGCACATAGGCCGCGCCGCCTGGCAGCTTCATGCGGTGCTGCTCGACGAAGGCTTTGAGCAGTTGGTCCAGGGGCTGCATGATCGCCGGGTCACCGTGAATGCTGTAGGGACCTTTCTGTTCGATCAGGCGGATGCCCTGGTCCTTGACGTTGCCGGCGACGATGCCGGAGAACGCCCGGCGCAGGTTGGCCGCCAGTTCGTGGGGCGCCAGGGCGTGGTTCAGTTGCAGGTTGGCCATGTTCTCGTGGGTCGGATCGAAGGGGCGCTGGAAGCCCTCGTCGATCTTCAGCAGCCAGTTGAAGTGGAAGGCGTCGTTGCGTTCGCGGCGGAACTGCTTGACGGTCTTCAGCCCTTCGGTCATCTGCCGGGCCACTTCTGCCGGGTTGTCGATGATGATCTGGTAGTGCTTCTGCGCCGCTTCGCCCAGGGTCGCCAGGACAAAGGCGTTGAGCTGCTCCAGATAGGGCGCTGCGCTCTTGGGACCGGTCAGGATCACCGGGAACGGCAGTTCACGGTTGTCCGGGTGCATCAGGATGCCCAGCAGGTAGAGGAATTCCTCTGCGGTGCCGGCGCCCCCCGGGAAGATGATGATGCCGTGGCCGACACGGACGAAGGCCTCCAGGCGCTTCTCGATATCCGGCAGGATCACCAGCTCGTTGACGATGGGGTTCGGTGCTTCGGCGGCGATGATCCCCGGCTCGGTCAGGCCCAGGTAGCGGCCGCCGCTCATGCGCTGTTTGGCGTGGGCGATGGTCGCGCCTTTCATCGGGCCCTTCATCACGCCCGGACCGCAGCCGGTGCAGATGTCCAGCTTGCGCAGGCCCAGTTCGTGGCCGACCTTCTTGGTGTATTTGTATTCTTCGGTATTGATCGAGTGGCCACCCCAGCACACCACCATCTTCGGCTCCACGCCGGGCCGCAGGGTGCGGGCGTTGCGCAGCAGGTGGAAGACGTAGTCGGTGATGCCCTGGGAGCTCTCCAGGTCGATGCGCTGGCTGTCGAGTTCGTTCTCGGTGTAGACGATGTCGCGCAGGGCGCTGAAGAGCATTTCCCGGGTGCTGGCAATCATCTCGCCGTCGACGAAGGCGTCGGCCGGTGCGTTCAGCAGTTCCAGGCGCACGCCACGGTCCTGCTGGTGAATGCGCACTTCGAAATCGTGGTAGGCGTCGAGGATGGTCTTGGCGTTGTCGACGTGGGCGCCGGTGTTGAGGATCGCCAGGGCGCACTGGCGGAACAGCGTGTAGATGCTGCCGGAACCGGCGGCGCTGAGTTGTTGCACTTCACGTTGCGAGAGGGTCTCCAGGCTGCCTTTCGGGCTCACCGAAGCATTGATCACTTGTCTTTGCGGCATTAATCCATTTCCTGAAATCGGCGCCACCGCGCCATGTGCGGTCAGTGGCGAAAAACGGCGGGGCAGTGAAAGAGCCACCGGTACGGGGCTTGGTTTCCAGCGGCAGGGCAAGAAAGCAAACGTCGTCGCGAGATTGTTCGCTGTCTGAATCTACCTCAAGCGGGCCCGCTGTGGCTGGAAAAATGACGATCCGTCACGGTCGCGGTGAATTTTCATCGAGTCTCAGCAGACGCTGGCCCGTGCCGGATCCATCACCGGCGAGGCTGCGGCCTGGGTCAGGCGTTGCTGCAGGGCCGGATACCCCGCGCCCTGGCCCCAGGCGTGTTCGTCCAAGGTCAGACCGACGATCTGCAGGAATTCGAAGCGTCCGCTCAGCAATTGATGAGGCCCGGCAAAAGCCGGCGCGGGGATGAACAGCAATGCCTGCAACAGGCTGTCGCCGCCGTCGATGGGTTGCCCGGTACGCATGCGGTCCCATTCGTCCAGCGGCGGCTGCTCGCCGAAACGGCCGGCGGCCAGTAGCAGTTGATAGGCGCAGAATTTACGCAGCAGGTGCAGGGCCCAGGGCGCCTGCTCGCGGGTTTCCAGCAGCAGTTCCTGGCCCATCCCGGACCAGCCATCGGCTTCGGGTTGCGCATCTTCCCAGGCATTGGACAGCCCTGAAGTGACGTACAGCCAACTGTTGCGCGTGGTGGTAGGCGGTGATTCGAAGACTCCGTGGCTGAGCCAGCGCGGGTCGATTTCGGTCTGACCGAAGACCTCGCTGAACAGCGCCATGTCCAGGGGGTAGATGCCTGGGCCCAGGTCGCCGAACAGCGCCGGGTAGAGTTGTTCCTCACGTTGTGCCCAGGCGGCTTCAAACCATGAAGAGTCGGGGGATTGCAGCATGTGAAAGCGTCCTTGAACAGAAACGGTGGCTCGGCTTGAGCCCCCAGAAAATCAGGCAAAGGCCTGACGCAGCAATTGCGGCAGAATCTCTCCGGCCTTGCCCACCAGGCTGTATTCCTCAGGCTTCGTACAGGCCTGGGGCTGCGGGTTGATGTGCACCACGCAGGCACCTTGCTCCAGCGCCAGTTGGGGGATCTGCGCCGCCGGCTGCACCAGACCCGAGGTGCCTACCGACAACAGCAGGTCGCATTCGCCTGCCGCTTTGAATGCCTCCTTGAGGATGTGCGGTGGCAGGGCTTCGCCGAACCACACCACACCGGGGCGGATCTTGCCGTTGCAGCCGGTGCAACGGGGGGGCTCCAGGCTGCAACCCTGCTCCGGCAACAGGGGTTCTGGCAGTTCGCCGCTGAAGGGGCGGTTGCAGGCGAAGCACTTGGGGTGGTGCAGGCTGCCGTGCAGGTGCAGCACCGAGGGGCTGCCGGCGCGCTCGTGCAGGTCATCGACATTCTGGGTGATCAGGGTCAGGCGCGGTACGCGTCGGGCCAGTTCGGCAATCGCCAGGTGGGCCGGGTTGGGTCGGGCCTGGAGCACTTTCATGCGGCGCCATTCATACCAGCCCCAGACCAGCGCCGGGTCCTCGCGAAAGGCTTGGGGCGTGGCCAGCCGCGCCGGGTCGAAGTTCTCCCACAACCCGGTCAGGGCGTCGCGAAAGGTCGGGATGGCGCTTTCGGCCGAGACTCCGGAGCCACTGAACACCACCAGGTGTCGGGCCTGGGCCAGGCGTTGGGGATCGAACTCCATGGATGACCTGTCTCCCTTGTCACGCTGATATCGGGGTCGCATTATCGCCAGTCGGTTCGGACCTGTCCGAAAAAAACACTGCGGGCGCATCGGGAATGAATTTATCGTCAAGCCGCCGCTCATAACTCTTGTCAGCGGTCCTGTCCGTAGAGTCCTCAAGCCTTCAGGGAGTGTTACCCCATGTACCCAGCCTCGTCCGTCAACCCAGACGCCACCTCCCGTTTGATCCTGGTGGTGGAGGATGAACCGACGGTGCTGGAGTTCCTGTGCGAGATTCTGCAGGACGAGGGGTTTGCCACCGAGGCCATGGAGAGTGCCGACCGGGCCTGGGAGTTCCTGCAACAACATGCCGCGGACGTGGCCCTGCTGCTGACCGATATCACCATGCCCGGCCGGCTCAATGGCGCCAGCCTGAGCAACCTGTGCGGTGAGCACTGGCCGTCGCTGCCCATTGTGGTCATGTCGGGTTTCGAGACCCCCGAGAGTTCCGGGGTGCGTTATCCGGTGTCCTTCATTCGCAAGCCCTGGACCATCGGGCAGATCCTCGACTGCGTGGAAGGCGCGCTGAAATCGGCCCAGGGTTGAGGCGTTGCGCCTCACCCCGGCCCATCGCCGGTGTTACTCCTTGACGCTCATGAACTCCTTGGCCCAGACGATGTAGTCCTCGGGCTGGGTGTAGGTATGAGCCAGTTCGGTCGCACTCAGGTCCGAGGCCTGGGTGAAGATCTGCCGCTGTTCCCGCAGGCAATCGTAAGTGGCCTTGATCGCGGCGAAGTAGGCGGCGTGGCCGTCCACCACGATTTTCACTCCCAGCTCCGCCAGGCGTGCGTCGTCGCGCAGGGCCGGGTTGCCGTAGGTCACCAGCATCAGCGGCACACTCAGGTGCTCGGAGATCTGTTCCAGTTGCTCGAAATCACGAATGCCCACCATGCAGATGGCGTCGGCGCCGGCACGCTGATACTGCTGGGTGCGGCTGATGATTTCCTGCACCGGGAGAATCCCGGCGTTGGTCCGGGCGATGATCGCCAGTTCGTTATCGACCCGGGCTTCCAGGGCGGCGCGGATCTTGCCGACGCCTTCGGCAACGCCAATCAGGTCGGTGGATTTACGCCCGAACTGGGCCGGCAGCAGGGTGTCTTCGATGGTCAGCGCGGCGATGCCGGCACGCTCCAGTTCAACCACGGTGCGCATCACGTTGAGGGCGTTGCCGTAGCCATGGTCGGCATCGGCGATCACCGGCAACTGGGCCACGCGGCCGATGCGGGTGGCCTGTTCGGCGAATTCGCTGAGGGTGATCAGGGCGAAGTCAGGGGCCGCCAGCACTTGCAGCGAAGCCACGGAGCCACCCAGGATGCCCACTTCAAAACCCAGGTCGGCGGCGATGCGCGCGGACATCGGGTCGAACACGGAAGCGGTGTGGTAGCAGGAGTTGGAAGCGATCAGTTCACGGAAACCGCGGCGCAAATCTTGATGGGAAAGCCTGGACATAACAGCTCCGAGATAGGATCGAGAGATCGACCTTGAGGTCGAGTCAGATTTTGCAATCAGTTCCCTTGGCGAGCCGATGATTGATGGGCTCACAGCGAAACGTTAGTTGGGCAGATGAAGGTGAAGCAAAGGGGGGTAACAAGGCGTCTGGGTCTCACTCGGTTGCGTGAACCGGCAAGTTTATTATGCGAAGCCGACATAGCAGGACGAGGCTAACACGCTCCAAGGCCCGAGTTGATGAGGAATTTGCATAGCATTATGCCGGACCGGCATTGGCATTTTTTTTCTAACTGAATATTACGACGCTTCGCCGAGGGTGGTTGAGGAGGCCGCCGCAGGCAATCGGGGGCTTGTCGATCCCTGGCAAATCCACCAAGCTGCCGCGCCTCGAATGGCAGCTTGGCAGCTGCGCAATGGCTTGGTTCAAGGATGCAGGTAATGACGCTCAGGGTGTTGGTGGTCGGTGGTTATGGCAATTTCGGCAGCATCGTCTGCCGCTATCTGATCCAGACGCCCGGGGTGCATCTGCTGATTTCCGGGCGTGACCCGCGCAAGCTCGCGGCCAAGGTTCAGGCGCTGCAAGCCGAGGCTGGACAGCCCTGCGAAGGCTGGTGCGGCGATGCCATGGGCCCGCAGTGGGTGCCGGCGCTCAAGGCCCTGGATGTGCATTGGGTGATCCACACCGCAGGGCCGTTCCAGGGCCAGTCCTACGCGGTGGCCCAGGGCTGCATCGAGGCTGGGGTCAACTACTGCGACCTGGCCGACTGCCGCCAGTTCGTGCGCGGTATCGGCACCCTGGATGAAGCGGCTCGGGCCGCCGGGGTGACCCTCCTCAGCGGGTGCAGTTCGGTGCCGACCCTGTCGACGGCGATCATCGATGAGCACCGTGAGCGGTTCTCCCGCATCGATCGGATCGAGCACGGTATTTCCTCCTCGGCGAAAATGCCCGGCCTGTCCACCATCCAGGGCGTGCTGGCCTACGCCGGCCGGCCGATCCTGCAACTCAAGGACGGCCAGCCGCTCCCGGTGATCGGCTGGCAGGGCCTGACCTTGCGCAAGCTGCCCAGGCTGGGCACGCGGCTGGTGGCCAATGTCGATGTGCCGGACCTGGACCTGTTCGCCGAGCGTTATGGCGCCCACACCTTGAGCTTCAAGGCGGGTGCCGGGCTGAAGATCGCCGGGCTGGCCAACGCCCTGCTGGCTCAGGCGGTGAAGCTCGGGCTGATCGACGACCCGGCGCCTTGGGCGGCGCGTCTGCATCGTTGCGGCACTTGGTTTGAAGGTTTCGGCGACGGCCTCAGTGCCATGTACGTGGACGTGCATGGCCTGGGCCAGGACGGTCAGCCGCTGTCGATGTACGCGCAGTTGACCGCCACCCACGATCACGGCCCGGAGATCCCCAGTTGCGCTGCGGTGGCCCTGGTGCACAAGCTGCTGGCCGGCCATGTGCCGGTCTCGGGGGCGCGTTCCAGTGCTGGCGAGGTCAGTGTCGAGGAGTACCTGCGGGCGATCGATGATCCGGATCACCTGCAACTGCAGGTGAGTTTCTCGCGCCCGCCGGTTTAAAACCCGCTCACCACAGCAGGGGCTTGGCGAAGTCCTTCCAGAACAGCCAGCGCCGCAGTTCGTGGTGCTCGCCGGTGCCGATCTGCCAGTCCGGTCGTCCGCTATCCAGGGCGATCTGGACGATGATCCCGGCATAGGTCGCGGCCACCAGGGTCTTGCCGTCGACGCTGATGTCCATGGCGGTGAGGGTCGAGCCGATGTAGTGCTGCCAGCGCTCTTCGCCGGTTTCACTGATGGCCCGCAGGTAACCGTAGGCGTCGCCGATGATGAACTCGTCGCCCCGTGAAGCAGCGGCATACACCCGGGCGCCTTCTTGCAGCACCGGGGTGCGCGGGTCGTCGCTGTAGAAGTCGGTGGAGAGCCCCGGCAGGTCGGCTACCGCCACCCCCACGCTGGCGCCGCCATAGAAGTGGCAAGCATTGAGCAGCAGGCGGTCGCCGCGCTGGTTGAAGTGAGCGAAGTGCGGGTATTCGCTGGCGGGGCCGATCTGCGCGACCTGCTGCAACCTCGCATCGAACACCAGGTGCATCCCGCTTTGCTCGCCGATGGCGATCCACTGGCCATCGGGCGACACCGCGCCATGTTCCATGCTCAGGCCGATGCTCAGGTCTTCGGCGGCGACGCCGTCGGCCAGGTCCTGCTGGATGTCCTCAAGGCTGCGCAGCAGGCGGGTGGCGCCATCGGCAGCCAGGACGAAGATGCCGTCGGCACTCACCAGCAGCACCCGGCGCCCGTCGGGGAAAGGGATCAGGCTGGTGGCAGAGGGGCGTCCGCTGTCTTCAAGCTCCAAACCTGCCGGCAGGCCGGCGTGAGGGGCGGGCCAGGGAAAGCTTGCCACCTGAGGCCCGTTCCAGCCGTCAGTGACCTGGATGCCGTCGGCCCGGCCCCAGGCGAAGTAACGCCGCTGCGGGCACATGCCGAAGCATTCCACCTGCTCCAGGGTCTGGATCCGCGCATCGTCGATATGCACCACGAAGCCGGCCTCGTAGGGCGCGCCGATACGTGCCAGCAGGCTACCGTCCGGCAACAGGGCCAGGGTCGGAATCATCCGCCCCTGGCTTTCCAGGCGCGGCGTCAGTGGGAAGTGTGCCGGCGGCCAGTCCTGGCGGAACGCCTGGCGCGCGGCCTCATCATGGGGGCACTGATTGCTCGCCTCCAGGGCCGCTTGCCAGTCCTGCAACAGGTGCTCGGTGTCGGGCATGTTCGGTTCCTTCAAGCCCTTCCAGCCCTCGCGGGTGCCGGTTTCGACATAGTGGTTGATGTCGCGGGCATAGGTCAGCACGGCTTGCTGCCATTGCTGTTGCGGGGACAGGTTCGAATTCGACTGGGACATGCGCGCAGGACTCCTTGTGGCGCTGGAAAAGGCGTAGCAGACCGGGGGATGGACCGGAAAAGCGCGCAGTTTATCCCTTGGCGGCGGCTTTTTTTCAAGGGGCCGGAGCGCCCCTGTTCAAGGCGCGTAGGTGCTGACCCGATTGCGCCCGGCGTGCTTGGAGGCGTACAGCGCCTGGTCGGCCCACTCGATCAGGCAACGGTGGTCCCGGGCCGGACGGTCGAGGCAGGCGATGCCCAGGCTGATGGTGAAATCGATGGCCTGGCCGTTGTGGATCACCTGTTGTGCTTCCACCGACTGGCGCAGGCGCTCGGCCAGGGTGTGGGCACCGGCCAGATCGGTGTGGGGCAGGAGGATGGCGAACTCTTCGCCGCCATAACGCCCGGCCACGTCGCTGTCGCGCACATGCTCGTGGATCAGTTGCGACAGGCGTTTGATCACCGCGTCACCGGCCTGGTGCCCGTAGCGATCATTGATCGACTTGAAGTGGTCGATGTCCAGCATCAGCAGGGCAATGGCGTTGCCGTGGCGGCTGTATTCGAACGCCAGGCGCTGTTCCCAGTGGCCGCGGTTGAACAGCTGGGTCAGGTGGTCGACGCGTGACAGGTGCTGCAACTGCTGGTTGGCCTTCTGCAGCGCCAGGCTGTTGATCGCCACGTCGGTGAGGTCGTAGATCACCAGGCAGACATGATGGATCTCGCTGTTGGACGAACGCAGCGGCAGCAGCGTGGTGTTCTGGTACATGAACTCGCCCTGGCCGGTAATCGGTTGGTAATTGTTGAAATGCACCAGGTACGGCCGCTGCTTCCAGATGGTAAAGGCCGGTGTGCCCAGGGCCACCACACGCCCGACCTTGCGGGTGAACCAGGGTCGCTCGACCTCGGGGAACAGCTCGAAAAAGGACTGGTCGATGGCCTGCTTGGAGGGCACGCCGGAGCGGTTCTCCATGAAGCTGTTCCACACCTGGACCCGGCACTCCAGATCAAGCACCACGATCCCCACATCGATGCTCTGGACCACCGCCAGCAGCCAGTGCAGTTCACTGAAATCCATTCGTTTGGGCATGGCTCAATTCATCAGGTAGGCGAGCTTCTGTTCCAGCAAGGCCATGGAACTCTCGGTGAACAGCAGCAACAGGTCGAAGTGGATGTTCTGTTCTTCCAGGCTGTAGCTGATCTCCACCGCTTGGGTCCTGTTCCAGCGTTGCTGGTTGAGCACGATCAATTCATCGATGGTGGTGTGTTCGCCCAGCACCTGGGGATGCCCCACGGAAAAGAACACATCCAACTGCTCGGCAATGCTGCTCAAGCAGGCACCGATCAACACGCTGGACAGGTCGATCAGCACTTCCATTTCCTGATAGGGATCGGTGCCCTGTTCCATCAGTTGGGCGATGTCGGCCACTTCCGAGTCGTAGAACATCAGCAGCGCTTCGCCGGCAATGCCGCTGCCGATATAGCTTTGGCAGATGGCAGTCAGTTGCCGGGCGCGATTGGCATCGGCCAGGAGCATCTGCAGTTCGCCGGCCTCCAGCACATTGACGTGAGGGATCGGCAGGTGCACGAACACGTCCAGGACCTTGGCGATCAGCGCCGCGGCGTAGCCCATGGAGACGTTGACGGTTTCCCGGAACGCGTCGCGAAAGGTCACCAGGGGTGGCGGCGACAGGGGGGGCGACGGGGGATGCGCCAGGGCTGTCCAGCAGTTGCAGTTCGTTGAGCAGTGCACGCAACTGCTGGGGATCGAAGGGCTTCTTCAGGAAGGCCCGGGCCCCCAGTTCGCGGGTGCGACGGACCGCTTCTTCCTGGACGTCGCCGGAGATGACGATGATCTGTGCGTCGATGCCTTCTTCCTGCACCGCACTCAAGACCTGGTAGCCGTCCATCACCGGCATGGTCAGGTCCAGCAACGCCACCTTGCCCAGCCCCCGGCGCAGGGCTTCCAGGCCTTCGCGACCGTTGCAGGCCTGGGTCACGGACACCCGCCACTCGCTGGGCAAGGTCCGCAGCACCTGCTTGCGGGCCATGCTCGAGTCATCGCAGACGAGGAGAGGGATCATCGGGGTCGGACGCTCATTCGAAAAAAACCGCCGTTGGATAACGTTCAGGAATGTAACGAGTTGCCGCGCAATAAGGGTGGTGTAACGGGCTGTCCGTGCCGCGCCGCACTATAGTTCGGTCGGCAATGGAAGAACAAGTCGGCGTTCATTGAGTTATTTGTTCCAGATCATTGTTCTGTGCATTGAACTGCAGAGCGAGTTGCAACTTTCGGCTGATATCAGTCTGTGCCTCGATGCGTTGTTCCCTTTGCATTGCTGGGTGGGTTCAGCGAGATGCTGAAAGATCGAAAGCCCCGAGATAGAAAGGTTGTTAAAGGTCAGTGAGCAGTTGTGCCTGTTTTCTGGCGTTTGGGAAATGACACTTTGCAAGCAACTTTAAAATGCTGCCGTTCAATACGGTTGATGTACGAGCTGGTCAGGGACGGTGGTATGAAAGACGGCATATTCTGCTGCCGGAGGAGGGCGTGAAAGTTTCGGCGCAACCGCTGTTCCGATATTCCGTACAGCCCGCTTATATGCAACAAAACCTTACCGTGGAATGCACTTCGATGAGCGCTGCCAACCCTGTAGCCCTTGTTTCCCGCCGCCTATAGAGCACGAGGCGCAGGCCCGGCCGGCCGGGCAAAAAAATGTCAGATTTTGAGTCCCGGCCTGGACCTTTTCCTGCAATGCGCAATCATTACTGCGTGGAAAACATAAGGAGAGACGCATGTTCATTCGGTCATTGACCCTCGCTACTCTGCTCGCTGTCGCCGGCCCGGTCCTGGCGGCCGACAACGACGGCCCATTGGCTCAGGACCTGGGCAAGTCACGGCCATTGATCGTGATCGCCCCCAGCACCGTGGACCCGACCCTGGTGAGCCTGAAGAAGTCCCTGGATGAGCCGGCGACCCGTCAAGCCTTCAACGAACGCAACATGGTCCTGTACACGGTGATCAACACCATCGGCCAGCGCGATGGCAAGGACATCGACCCGCAATCCACCATGGCCCTGATCCGCAGCCTCAAGCTGGGGGCGGGGGCCCGAACCAAGGTGATCCTGGTGGGCAAGGACGGCGAGAAAAAGCTCGAGCACTCCGGAAGCATCGAGCTCAAGGAAGTCTTCAGCGCGGTCGACCAGTTGCCGGCGGCGGAGAAACAGGCCGCGGCTCCAGCTCCGGCTCCCGAGCCGGAAGCCAAACCGGCCAATGCCAAGGCCGGCAAGGCGACCAAGCCGGCGGCGGCGCCCAAGCCGCTGGACGACTGAATTGCATAGCCGGCTAGCCCGGGGCAGGCGCTGCGCGCCCCGGAACTTGCCCAGCGTCATCGCGTCAGCGCGTGGCGCGATGTCAGCGCCTCGAGGGTTTGGCGCAGCCCGTCGACGATCATCTCCACTTCTGCGGCATCGATCACCAAGGGGGGCAGCAGGCGGATGGTCGTGCCCCGGGTGACATTGATCAGCAGGCCATGATCACGGGCGGCGATCTGCACCAACTGCTGGGCCGGCTGCACCAGCTCGATACCCACCATCAGCCCCAGCCCGCGAATCTCCCGTACCGCCGGATGTCCCGCCAGTTCCTCCCGCAACCGACCTAGCAACTGGGCGCCGCGTTGCTCGGCGTTAGTCAGCAACTGCTGTTCCTCGATGATGTCCAGCACGGTGCAGGCCGCGCGGCAGGCCAGGGGATTGCCGCCGAAGGTACTGCCATGGCTGCCTGGTGTGAACAGTTCGGCGGCCTTGCCCCGGGCCAGGCAGGCACCGATGGGAATGCCATTGCCCAGGCCCTTGGCCAGGGTCATCACGTCCGGTACCACGCCTTCGTGCTGACAGGCGAACCAGCGCCCGGTGCGGCCGATACCGCTCTGGATCTCGTCGAGCATCAGCAGCCAGTTGCGCCGGGTGCACAGCTCACGCACGGCCTTGAGGTAGCCGGGCGCAGCCAGCTGGATGCCGCTTTCACCCTGGATCGGCTCCATCAGCACCGCGCTGATGCGCGGACCGTGCTTGGCAACGACCGATTCCAGGGCGGCCAGATCGCCGAACGGCACCTTGAGAAAACCGTCCGGCAACTGGCCGTAGCCCAGGCGCACTGCCGGGCCGTCGCTGGCGGCCAGGGTGGCCAGGGTCCGGCCATGAAAGGCGTTTTCCATGACCACCACCAGGGGCTGCTCGATGCCTTTGTGCCAGGCGTGCAGGCGCGCCAGCTTGAGGGCGGTTTCATTGGCTTCGGCCCCGGAATTGTTGAAGAACACCCGCTCCATGCCACTCAGCTGGGTCAGTTTGGCGGCCAGTTGCTGCTGCCAGTGGATGTCATAGAGGTTGGAACTGTGCAGCAGCAGGCCGGCCTGTTCGCGGATGGCGCTGACCAGGCGTGGATGAGAGTGGCCGACAGCGGTCACCGCGACTCCGGCGATGGCGTCCAGGTACTCACGCCCGGTCTGGTCCCAGAGGCGGCTGCCCAGGCCCTTGCAGAAGCTCAGGGCGAGGGGCTGGTAGGTGCTCATCAGGCAGGCGGCGGTCATGGCGGGCGACTCCATCTCAGGGGGTGTGCTGCCAGTATCGTTAGCCATTCAGGCTAGATAAACTCGCCATTTCTTTAATCATCTTGAAGTCAGGGTTGATAATGGATCTGTTCCAGGCAATGTCGGTGTACGTCAAGGTGGTGGAGGCGGGAAACATGACGGCCGCCGCCCGGGAATGCGCCATGTCCACCACCATGGTGGGCAATCACCTGCGGGCCCTGGAGCAGCGCCTTGGGGTGCGCCTGCTCAACCGCACGACGCGACGCCAGCGCCTTACCGAATTCGGCACCGAGTACTACCAGCGTTGTCTGGCGGTTCTGGGCCTGGTAGCGGACTCCGAGCGCCTGGCGGAGCAGGCTCAAGGCGAGCCCTCCGGCACCTTGCGCATCACCGCGCCGCTGACCTTCGGCACCGAGCGCCTGGCTCCGGCCCTGAGCGAGTTCCGGGAGCGCTGTCCGCAGGTCAAGGTGGAACTGACCCTGGCCAATCAGCGTTTCGACTTGAGCGACGGCGCCTTCGATGTGGCCGTGCGCCTGGGCAACCTGGACAACTCATCGCTGATTGCCCGGCCGCTGCAGGATTACACCCTGACCATCTGCGCCGCTCCGGAGTACCTGGAGCGTTGCGGCACCCCGCAGGTTCCCGAAGATCTGCAGCAGCACAACTGCCTGGCATTTGCCTACCCGGCCGGCGACGAGTGGAGCTCCACCGCCACCCAATGGCCGTTGCGCGGGCCCGAGGGGGATGTGCTGATTCCGGTGTCCGGCTCGTTGCTGACCAACACCTCGTCCGGGTTGCACCGGGCGGCGCGGGGTGGGCTGGGGCTGGTGATGATGCCCGATGCGTTGGTGGAGGAGGACCTGCAGCAGGGCCGGCTGGTGCCGGTGCTGCAGGATTATCAGTTGCCGTTTCGGACGATGCACCTGCTGTATGCCCAGGACCGCTATCGCCTGCCCAAGCTGCGCAGCTTTGTCGACTTCGCCCTGGAGAAGTGGGGGCGTCAGGCCGACTCGGCGGCCAGCAACATCATTGCTGCCGACAGGGTGTGACCGTCGGTGATCTGGCCGGCGGCGATCATCGCCAGCAACTCCTGGCGGCTGACCCACAGTATATGGTCCACCTCGCCATCGGTGGCGGCGCTCTGCTGGTCGGCGATCTCGACCTGACACACCGCCACCGCGCTGGCGATCAGCGAAGTGTTGCTGTGCAGCAAGCCCAGTTGGCGGACCTGCGATGCCTGCCAGCCAGTCTCTTCCAGCAGTTCCCGGGCTGCGGCGTCACAGGCGCTTTCCCCGGCATCGATGGCGCCCCGGGGAAACTCGATGGACTGGCCGCCAATGGCCCGGCGTTTGAGGTCCACCAGCATCAGCCGGCCATCGGCCAGGGTCGGCACGGCCACCACGCCGTTTACCGCCTGGGCTTCCTTGATGATGAAGTAGCCGTTTTCGCGGACCACCTTGAAGTACGGGGTTTGCAGCAGGCACTGGCTTTCGGTGACGGAACTCATGGGCGGCATTACTCCAGAAAACAACGATCGAACAGGTACAACTCGGTGGGTTTGAGGGTTTCCACTGTGGCCTGAGGGCGGCCGCCATCGCCGCTTTTCTTGCGCCCGGTTTCCTGCAGGTAACCGGCCTCGCTCATCTTCAGCAGGCGCTGGCGGATGCTGGTCTTGAGCACTGGCCGTTGCAGTACCAGGGAGAAGATGCTCACCGCCTCGGGGGCGCTGAATTCCTGGCCGAGAAACATCAGCGGCAGGCTGCTGTACAGGGATTTGGAAAACAGCCGCTCCCGTGTCTGGGCCACCAGGCTGTTGTGGTCGAAAGGCAGTTTGAAGGCGCCGCTGGCTACGTCCGCGAGGGCAAAGAAACCCTGCTGCGGGCCGGGCTGCACCGGGTCGCTGACGATTCCCAGGTAAAAGGTCGAGGACGACCAGCAGCGCGGGTCGCGGAAGGCGTCGCCGACGGTGCCCACCTGTTCCAGCCAGGCCAGGGGCATGTCCACTTTGCTTGAACGGCGCAGGCGTTCCACCGCGTCATTCAGGCTGCGGTCTTCGACATCGCCGTTGACCACGATGCCCGGCAGTGCCCAGTGTCCGGCGAATGGCTCGCTGTCCCGTTGGTGAAGGAGAATTTCCAGCTCGCAGCGCTCGCGGTTGTAGCGCAGCAGGCACAGGTCGATGGTGTGCAGGTAGGCGCTGGGGAGGGTGGTGCGATCGTGCATATCAACTTCCGTGGACGGCGTAGAGGCCGTAGTTTAGCGGATTCATGCCCGGTGCCAGCCATTGGCTGGGCGGTGTTTCGCCGCGGGCCAGGCACTGGCGCAATACGCTGCTGCGCACTCCAGGCTGTTCCTCGATGCAGAGGATGGAAAAGCGTTGCAGCAATTCTTCGCCGCGATGGAACCTGGGCAACTGCCGCGCCACGTCTTCACCCACCACCAGGGCGATGCGCTTGCCGTCCAGGGCCAGGTCGTCGGCCAGGCGTTGCAGCAGAGTGAAGCTGTAGACCGGACCCGGATCGGCCAGGGCCAGCTGCCGCTCCAGGCGGCTGACCGCCAACTCGGCCTGGCACTCGGGCTGCAAGTGCGTGGTGATCGCCTGCAACCAGTTGGCCCGTTGCTCGAAATCGGCCATGCGCTTGCCGTCCGGGTGGCGAAAGCTCGGGACTACCAGTACCCGGCGGGCGTGGCGAGCGGCTTCGAGCATCACCTGGGCGTGTCCGGCGTGGGGCGGGTTGAAGGCGCCGCCATAGAGGGCCAGTTCAAACATCTGCTTTTCCTCGTTTGGTACATGACGTGTACCTTAGCATCGCTTTTGTCGGCGGAGAATCTCCTTTTGTACCTTGCTATTTCGGATTGATTGAAGATCGATTGATAAAAATAAAATCCATAGGGGCTTGCCATGAAAGTACATGACATGTACTTTGTGCTCCATGCAGAGGAGAGACCCAGCATGAACAGCCAAACGATGAAGACCGCTTCCTTCGATGTCGATGCACAAAAGAGCTTTACCCCGCTGTGCCCGAACGAGTTGCCCGTGGCCGAAGGCGATCGCATCGGCGGCGAGCTGAATTTCATGGCGACCCTGGCCAGCCTGCGCATCGGCAGCAAGGACGCCCACAGCCCCCAGGCTCCCTGGGTGGTGGCCGAGCACGCACAGATGCTCCAGCCCACCGGCCTGGAACACGCCGACCTGACCTGGGTCAGCCACTGCGTACCGGGCACCGCAGGCTTCACCCTGCTGGACGAGTTGCCCACGCCGTACGACTACGACTACTTCGTGTGGAAGGGCGTGGAGCCGGACCTGCACCCCTATGGCGCCTGCTATCACGACCTGCACGGCAAGCTCTCCACCGGGGTCATCGAGTACCTCAACAGCCAGGGCGTGCAACAAGTCATCGTCGGCGGCCTGGCCCTGGATTTCTGCGTCAAGACCACCGCCCTGCAACTGGCCGCCGCCGGCTTCAAGGTGATCATTCACCTGCCGGCCTGTCGCGCCATCAGCGCCGAGGGTGCTACTCAGGCGATCAACGACATGCAACGAGCGGGCATCGCGGTTGCCGCGACCCGCGAAGCAACCGCCAGACTGGCCAAGGCCTGAGGAGTCATCATGGAAAGTGCATTCGACCGTAACAACGGCGTGATTCAGAGCCTGCTGGACACTGACTACTACACCTTCACCATGATGCAGGCGGTGCTGCACCAGCACCCCAATGTCGATGTGGAATACCAGTTCATCGTCCGCTCCAAAGAGTCCCTGGTGCACCTGATCCCCGAGATCCGCCAGGAACTGGAAAAGCTCGCCGGCCTGCAGATGCGCGAAGGCGAACAGCGTTTTTTGTTCAACAAGCGCTTTCGTGAGTACCTGACCCCGGACTTCGAACAGTTCCTCGGCCTGTTCCGCTTCAACCTGCGCTACATCCACGTGGCGGCGGTCGATGGCCAACTGAGCATCCGCGTCCGTGGTCCGATGCTGCACTGCATCATGTTCGAGCAGCCGGTGCTGGCCATGGTCAGCGAGTTGCGCAACCGCGATAAGTACCCCGAGGTGGAGCTTGAGGATGTCACTCGCCGGCTCTATCAGAAGTTCGAATGGCTGGAGAAAAACGCCAGCCGCGACGAACTCGCCGAGTTCCGTGTTTCGGATTTCTCCACCCGCCGGCGCCTCTCGTTCAAGGCCCAGCGCGAAGTGGTGAAGATCATGCGCAGTGATTTCCCCGGGGTCTTCGTTGGCACCAGCAATGCGCACCTGGCCTACGAGTTCGACCTGCCGCTGATCGGCACCATGGCCCACCAATGGCTGATGGTGCACCAGCAACTGGGGCGGTTGCGGGAGAGCCAGAATGCGGCCCTGGAGAATTGGGTGCACGAGTATCGCGGACGCCTCGGCATCGCCCTGACCGACTGCATCAGCACCGACTTTTTCCTCAAGGACTTCGACCTGTACTTCGCCAAGCTCTACGACGGCCTGCGCCAGGATTCCGGGGACCCGCTGCTCTGGGCCGACAAGGTCCTGGCCCGCTACCGCGAACTGGGCATCGATCCACGGACCAAGGACCTGATGTTCTCCGATGGCCTGAACTTCGAGAAATGCCTGCCGATCCTGCGCCACGTGCGTGGCCAGGCCAGGTTCGGGTTTGGCATGGGCACCAGCCTGGCCTGCGATGTCGAAGGCGTGGAGCCGCTGAGCATCGTGATGAAGCTGGTGCGGGTGCATGGCGAACCGGTGGTGAAGTTCTCCGACGACCCGATCAAGAACGTTTGTGAAGACCCGTCGTTCCTGCGCTACGCCGCCCAGGTGTTCAACGTTGATCTTGCCCACTCGCCCCTGGAGGCCTGACATGAGCAACCAAACCCAAGAACGCATTGCCCGGGAACTGGGCATCGACCGGCAACTGGTGCGCGGTGGCGAGGCCCTGGAAATCGCCCGGCGCGTGGAGTTCATTCAGCAAGTGCTGCGCGAGTCCGGTTGCACGACCCTGGTGTTGGGCATCAGTGGCGGAGTCGACTCCCTGACGGCCGGCCGCCTGTGCCAGCTGGCGGTGGAGCAACTGCGGGGGGCAGGGCAGGAGGCGCGATTTATCGCCATGCGCCTGCCCTATAAAAGCCAGGCGGATGAACGCGATGCCCAGGCGTCCCTGGACTTCATTCGCCCGGACAGCGTCAGTACCTGCAACATTGCCGACAGCGTCGATGGAATGATGAATCAGCTACAGATCGAAGGCTTGCAACCCTCGGCGGCCCTCACGGACTTTGCCAAGGGCAACGTCAAGGCCCGAGCGCGGATGATCGCGCAGTACGCCGTGGCCAACTTCAGCAACGGCCTGGTGGTGGGCACCGACCACGGCGCCGAGGCGCTGATGGGTTTCTTCACCAAGTACGGTGACGGCGCCTGCGACCTGGCCCCGCTGTCGGGGCTGACCAAGACCCAGGTACGACTGCTGGCCGACGCCCTTGGCGCTCCTGGCCAACTGGTGCACAAGGCGCCCACCGCGGACCTGGAAGAACTGGCCCCGGGCAAGCTGGATGAAACGGCTTATGGTTGCAGCTACGAAGAAATCGATGCCTACCTGATGGGCGAGCCCGTCACCGACGCAGTGCGCCACCTGATCGAACGTGCCTACCTGCGAACGGCCCACAAACGCGCCTTGCCCCGCACCCCGCCTTATCGGCATGCGTCGAATGACCTCTCCCAGCCGGTCCTGCCCAGCGTCCTGTAGCCGCTGCCGCAGGCTGCGATCGGCTCCGCAGGAGACGCGGCGAGCTGAACGCCGCCAGAGGTCCGTCGGGAAATCGCCAGGCAAGGTCCTGTGGCCTTTGTCGACAGGGCCGGTCAATCCGGCCATTTCTTCAAGGCCACACGGCATTCTTCGGTCAGCTCCGGCATATGCTCCCGTACCTGCGGCCAACCCAATATCTCCAGTGCCTCGCGGGCGCCTTCTCGCAGCGGTCGCCATTGCGGGTGTTCGAAGCCATTGTCTTCCAGGGTCATTCCATAGGCCTCCCGGCACAGTGCTTCACAGCCGATTAACAGTGCTTGCAAGCGCGACAGCAAATGCGGCGCCAGATACAGCGGAAAATGCTTCACAAAACCAGCGAGATAATCCAGATAGCCAGACCACAGATTGCACTCGGCACAGCAACCGACCTCCATCCGTTGTCGCTTGGCGTCCAGGGCGAGAAATTCCAGGGCCACGCCCAGTTCGCCCAACAGGATGATCCTTCGGTATTCGTCCTGGCCGTACCAGGTCCAGACGTTCGAGGCGAGGGGGGAGCTGCAGTGCGAAGGTGCTTCACTCATGCTGTCCGCCTTTATCCTGCGTTGTCGGCGCGGGCTGCCAGCCCTCGGGCCAGCGGTCGCTGAACGAATGGCTGGCCGGCATCAGGGCTGGGTCGCGGTTGTCATCGAAGCAGCCCAGCAGCAGGGCAAGGGTCGGCTCGTCATCGACAGCCCCCAGCGTGCTGCCGCATTCCCGGCAAAAGGCCCGGCTCGAATAGTCCGACGACCTGAAGGTCGCCGGTGCGCCGCCAGGGCCGGTCCAGGTCACCCGTTCCCGGGGGAACTCGACCCACGCCAGTGTCAGCGCGCCACTGTGGCGCTGGCACAGTTTGCACGAGCAGGTATGGGGATTGGCGGCAGGCCCTCGGGCCTCGAAGCGAATCTGCCCGCACAGGCAGCCGCCCTGGTACAACGCTTGGTTCATGGCTGGGTCTCTGAACATGCGGCGCTGATGGCCGATGGGCGAATTTACCACGTCCGGCATGTTTTCAAGGCACAGCAAGGACCTGATCGAGGACCTGGGGGGATCTCTGGTAACCGATCGATGGGTAACTCAACAGGGCTTTGACGCCGGCGGGCAGTTCCGGTCCCGTGACTGGCAGCAGGTCCAGGGTGACGCTGGCGTAGGGGGAGCGAGCAGGTCGCCGGGCGCTTGGTCCGCCGCGGAGCGCCCTTCACCAGGGGTATGACTAAAGCTCATGGCCACATGACTTTTAATGGTTACGGCTGCCTGAAAATCCGGTGATACAACAGCGCCAAACCAGCTCATCCATAACAACAAAGAGCGTTTGGCCATGACTTCATCCCGTCCTGCCGGGCTTCCCGGTTCGCGCTGCACCTATCTCTGGCTGCGCTCTTTGACCTGCATTTTCCACCCGGTCCGGTTTCAGCTTGGCTGATCCGGTTCCTGTTCCCTGCATCCTCAAAGAGTAAGCATCCATGCAACCACTCGACCTCTACATTGGTGAAGGTTTTGAAGGCCCGGGCGTCAATGCCGCCCATATCAATATCCTCATCGGTCCGCGCAACGGCCCTGCCGGGCAGGCCTTCGCCAGCAGCCTGGCTTCGCCGAGCCAGGGCCATTGCCCATTCATGGTCATTGCCCAGCCGAACATCCCGGTCAAGCCCATGACCCTGTACGTGAACAAGGCGGCCATTGTCAGTGAGCTGCACGGCCAGGCCACTTGGGGCGCCTCTCAGGCCGGGATCGCCAAGGCGGTGCTCGAAGCGCTGCTGGACGGCACTTTGCCGGCCGAGGCCGAGAACCAGTGGGCAATCGTCACCGCCAACTGGGTCAACCCGGACTGCGACGACTTGGATGCGGTCTACCAGAACAACTACCGCGCCTGCCGCA
Source organism: Pseudomonas sp. BLCC-B112 (assembly GCF_028550695.1). Lineage (NCBI taxonomy): Bacteria > Pseudomonadati > Pseudomonadota > Gammaproteobacteria > Pseudomonadales > Pseudomonadaceae > Pseudomonas > Pseudomonas sp. BLCC-B112. The sequence continues at coordinate 135,518 of NZ_JAQQGK010000010.1, read as the reverse complement.
CGGCAATTCGCGCAGCCCTGACCGGCAAGCCCGAGCGCGCCCAGCTGGCGGACGTGGTGAACCAGATCAGCAACCCGTTCTACACCCCCAAGGCCTGAGGAGCGCAGCATGCAATACATTCGTTTGGGCCAGTCCGGCCTGCAAGTCTCGCGCCTGTGCCTGGGCACCATGAACATGGGCACCCCGGACTGGAAACCCTGGATCTTCGATGAAAAACAGAGTGAGCCCATCGTTGCTCACGCCCTGGATCACGGGGTGAATTTCATCGACCTGGCGGACTTCTATTCCGCAGGCGTCGGTGAAGAGGTGGTGGGACGCATCGTCAAGCGTCTGGCGCGCCGCGAGGACCTGGTGATCACCACCAAGGTCGGCTACGGCACCCGCAGCGGGATCAATGCCAGCGGTCATTCGCGCAAACATATCCTCGACAGCATCGATGCCTCGCTCAAGCGCCTGGGCATGGATTACGTCGATGTGTTCATGCTGCATTACTTCGATGTGAACACCCCAGTGGAAGAAACCATGCAGGCGCTGGACGACATCGTCCGTGCCGGCAAGGCTCGCTACATCGGCGTCTCCACCATGCTCACCGGGCAACTGGCGAAGCTGCTCATGGCCTGCGAGCGCCATGGCTGGGTCAAGCCGATCAACATGCAGCTGCAACTGAACTGCGCCTACCGCGAGGAAGAGCGCGAGATGATCCCATTCTGCCGTGACCAAGGCTTGGGCATCTCGGTGTTCAGCCCCCTAGCCCGTGGCTTGCTTACCGGTGACGTGCAGTCGACCCGCAACCAGACGGACTTTTTTACCCAGCAGATGTACAGCGATGAGGCCTCGTTGCAGATTGCCCGCTCGGTACAGTGCGTGGCGCGCGCCCGCGGTTTGTCCAACGCCCAGGTGGCCCAGGCCTGGGTGCTCAAGCACCCCGGGGTCGATTGCATGCTGGTGGGCGCCGACACCACCGCGCAGTTCGATAGTGCCCTGGCGGCCCTGGAGACCACCCTGGATGCCGAGGAGCTGCACGAGCTGGAGCGCAACTACACCCCCTGCGATGTGATCAACGACTACACCGCCGGCAAACGTATCCTGCGCGTGGCCCGTCCGGGGCTGCAGCGCTTTTCCCTGAGTGAGGCACTGGCATGAGCGCATTGATCCGTACCGGCCATTTCATCGATGGCCACTGGTCCAGCGGCGGCGCCAGCTACCCGGTGTACAACCCGGCCAATGGCGAGCTGATCACCCAGGTGCAAAAGGCCGGCGCCGAGGAAACCCGCCTGGCCATCGCCGCCGCCCAACGCGCGCTGCCGGCCTGGCGCGCACTCACCGCCAAGGAGCGCAGTCAGCGGCTCAAGCGCTGGAGCGAACTGATGCTCGGCCAGCAGCGCGAACTGGCCACCTTGCTCAGCCGCGAACAGGGCAAGCCCCTGGCTGAAGCCATGGGCGAGGTGGTCTATGCCGCGAGCTTTCTGGAGTGGTTCGCTGAGGAGGCCAAGCGTGCCTACGGTGATGTGATCCCCAGCCACAAGGCTGACGCGCGAATCATCGTGACCAAGCAAGCCATCGGTGTGGTCGCGGCGATCACCCCGTGGAACTTCCCCCTGGCCATGGTCACGCGCAAGGTCGGCCCGGCCCTGGCCGCCGGCTGCACGATGATCCTCAAGCCCTCGGAAGAAACCCCGCTATCGGCCTTCGCCCTCGGGGTGCTGGCAGAGCAGGCGGGTATCCCGGCCGGGGTGTTGAACATCGTGTCTGGCGATGCCCCGGCCATTGGCCAGGCGCTGCAGGCTTCGAGTGTGGTGCGCAAGCTGTCGTTCACCGGCTCCACCGGCACCGGCAAGCTGCTGATGCGTCAGTCCGCCGACACCCTGAAAAAAGTCTCTCTGGAACTGGGGGGCAACGCACCGTTCATTGTCTTCGACGACGCCGACCTGGACGCCGCGGTCAAGGGCGCCATGGCCTCGAAGTTTCGCAACACCGGGCAGACCTGCGTTTGCGTCAACCGCTTCTTTATCCAGGACGGCGTGTATGAGGCTTTCACCGCCAAGCTGGCCGAGGCGGTTGCCGTGCTGCGGGTCGGCAGTGCCCTGGATGGCGATACCGATCAGGGTCCGTTGATCAATGCGGCTGCCCTGGCCAAGGTCGAGGCGCATGTCGGCGATGCACTGGAGAAGGGAGCCAGGCTGCTCTGCGGCGGCCGTCGTCATGCCCTGGGCGGCACCTTCTTCGAGCCGACCATCCTCACCGAGGCCAGCGACCAGATGCGGATCGCCGAGGAAGAAACCTTCGGTCCGGTGGCGGCCTGCTTTCGTTTCAAGGACGAAGCCGAAGTGCTGCAGCGGGCCAACGACACGCCATATGGCTTGTCGGCCTACTTCTACAGTCGTGACATCGGCCGGGTCTGGCGCATGGCCGAGGGCCTGGAAGCAGGGATGGTGGGCATCAACGAAGGCATCATTTCCACCGAAGTGGCGCCCTTTGGCGGGATCAAGGAATCGGGCCTTGGCCGCGAAGGTTCCAGGTACGGCCTGGACGATTACCTGGAGATCAAATACCTGCTGATGGGCGGCCTCTAGCCTTCACACCCTCCAACGCAGGCGCTGGCTTGCCAGCGAAATGGCGCAAGGTCCAAGGGGCCTTTCGCCAGCAAGCCGGCTCCTGCGTGGTTCGATTCATCTCTTATCCAAGAACAATAAATGGAGACGAACATGAGCACTGCAACCGTCAAGATCGATGACCTGCCCATTGGCCGGTTTCACCTGAAAATCGCCGGCCTGACCTTCGGCGCGCACTTCACCGACGGCTATATCCTCGGCCTGATCGGCATCGCTTTCACCCTGCTGAGTCCGCAGATGCAGCTGGATGCGTTCTGGCAGGGCCTGATCGGTGCTTCGGCGCTGATGGGGCTGTTTATCGGCAGCCTGTTTTTCGGCTGGATCTCCGATCACCTGGGGCGGCAGAAGATCTTCCTGGTCAGCTTCGTGCTGATCACCCTGGCCTCGGTGATGCAGTTCTATGCCGAGACGGCCATGGGCCTGTTTGCCTGCCGGGTGCTGATCGGCATCGGCCTGGGCGGCGATTTCAGCGTCGGCCACGCGATGCTCGCCGAGTTCGCGCCGAAGAAGCAGCGTGGCGTGCTGCTGGGTTCGTTCAGCGTGATCTGGACCTTCGGCTATGTCGCCGCGACCTTTGTCGGCACCGCCATGCTCAGCCTCGGCGACGATGCCTGGCGTTGGATGCTGGCGTCCTCGGCGATTCCCGCCGGACTGATCCTGCTAGCGCGCATCGGCACCCCGGAATCGCCGCGCTGGCTGGTCAACCGCGGGCGCATTGCCGAGGCCCGGGCCATCGTGCACAAGCACCTGGGAGCCAACGTGGTGCTGGACGAGCAACCCAGCAGCCAGAGCCGCTCCGGCTACGCTGTGCTGTTCAGCCCCGAATACCGCAAGCGCACCGCGTTCAACTGCCTGTTCTTCGTGTGCATTGTCATGCCGTATTTCGCCATCTACACCTTCCTGCCGTCGATCCTGCAGAAGATGGGCCTGGCCGAGGGCTTCGGCACCGAACTGATGCTCAACCTGCTGCTGATCATTGGTGCGCTGATTGGTATCTGGTGCACGGTGAAGTTTTCTCGCCGGGGGTTCCTGATCAACTCCTTCATTATCCTGGCGGTGGCACTGTTGCTGCTGGCGGTATTGCCGGGCAGCGCGGCGTGGCTAATGGTGTTGCTGTTCGGGGTGTTCACCCTGGTGCTGTCGGCGGTGAGCAACCTGGTGGGGGTGTTTCCCGCGGAGAGTTTTCCCACCGAAGTGCGCGCCAGCGGCATTGGCCTGGCCACCGCGGTGAGTCGCCTGGGCTCGGCCATCAGCACCTTCCTGCTGCCGGTGAGCGTGGCCGGGATCGGCCTCAGCCCAACCATGGGCATCCTCGCCGGGATCCTGGCCCTGGGAGCACTGATTTCCTGGGCCTGGGCGCCAGAAACCAAGTCCCTGACCTTGAGTCAGGCGTGTAGCGCCAGCGCTGTTGGCTCCAGCAAAAACGACCTGCCGAAGGTCGCCTCGCCGATCTGATATCGCCCCGCATCATCGTAGAAACCACGCGCCGTCAGGGATTGCTCACCCGCCCCAGCCATTGGGTGAACAGCTGCACTTTGGACAGCCCCTGTTTGCCATTCGCCACGTCTAGCCAGTAGCCATATGGGCCGATCACCTCCACCGGGGTGATCGGCAGCAGGCGTCCATCCGCCAGTTCCCCCTCGATCATCTGCCGGTCGATCACCGCCAGCCCGCCACCGGCCAGGGCCGTGTGGATCACCTGGTCCAATGTGCTGAACTCCAGGCCTGCCCGGGCGTCGACGTCGTTGCGGCCCATGGCCGCCAGCCAGTTCTCCCAGACCTGCAAACGCTTGCCGGCATGCAGGATGTGCAACAGCGGAAAGCGCCGGAGGTCCGGCGCCTGGCCGGCGCTGAACAGCTCCGGGCTGGCCACGGCAATATGCCGCTCCATCACTAGCAGTTGGCTCTGGCAATGGGGGGCGGCCTGCAGGCCGAAACGGATCTCGCAATCGACTTCGGCCGGGCTGTCGTGATGGTTGTGCTGGGTCACGCTGAGGCTGATATCCGGGTAGCGCTGGCAGAAGTCCCGCAGGTGCGCCGACAGCCAGCGGGTGGCCCAGGTCGGCGGCGCGATGATGCGCAGGCGTTGACGCAGATTGGGGACGCGCAGGGCTTGCAGGGCGCGCTCGATGTGATCGAAGGCCTGGCCCAGGTTCGGCGCCAGGGCCGCGCCGGCCTCAGTCAGCGCCAACCCTTGAGGGGAGCGGCTGAACAGCGCCACGCCGAGGTAGTCTTCGAGCTGCTTGATCTGTCGGCTGACTGCGCCCTGGGTGACGTTGAGCACCACAGCGGCCTGGCTGAAACTGCGGTGGTGGGCGACTTCCTCGAAGACCCGGAGCATGTTCAGGGAGGGCAGTTGACGCATGGCGGGCAGACTCCGCACCTGACGCCAGGCTGTAGCGATCCGCGCCTGGCGGGCTGAGCGCTGGAAGTGGCGGGGCAGGTTTATTGTTGTTGTAGGGCACTTCATCTAGGGCGCCCATCTTAGCCTGTAGGAGCCCTTTGCGGAGGTTGGCTTGCCCGCCAAGAGGTCCGTGAGATCGCTTTCGCCGGCAAGCTGGCTCCTACAGAGAGATTCATATTTTCCTGCCAACTGTAGGAGCTGGCTTGCCAGCGAAAGGGCCAGCAAGGATTCAGAAGTAGTAGCCGATATTCACATACACCTGGTTTTCCCACTGGTTGCTGCCACCGGCTCCCAGGCTCTGGGCATAACTGCTGCCGCCGATGTACGGATCGTTCTTGCCGAACAGCCATTCGGTAGCGATCCACAGCTTGCTCAGCGAGAACGAGCTGCCGAGGATCATCCGCTGGGACGTTTTGTAGGCGCTGGCCGACTTGTCGAAGGCGCTGTAGTTGGCGTACAGCTTGACCCCGCTGACCTGGTCGAACAGGTACTTGCCGTCGACGTCGTAACTCAGGTCGGCGACATACAGGTTGCCGCGGCTGGCGACGTTGAAGGTGCCGTCGTAGCCGCCCAGGGTTATCAGCTCATCGGTGCCCGGATTGCGTGGCGACATCTGCTGGCGCGCCGCCTGCAATTGCACGCCCCACGGGCCGTTCTTACCCCGGTAGTGGACGGCCAAGGCATTGCGCCTGCCGTCGTTGTGGGTGTCGTTGTTTTTCAGGGTCGAGGTCAGGCCCGAGACGCCGACTTCCGATGCCCAGTCACCCAGTTGCACGGCCCGCGCCGCCCGCAGCACCAGGGTGTTGCGTTCGCGGTTGTCACTGCCGTCGGCCACGTAGCTGTCGGCCGAAGACACCACGCTGGAATAGGTGCGGCCGTTGCTGGTGCCCTTGCCTTGCCAGGCCGGGCGCAGGTAGTAGCCGGCCTGGAGGTTCCAGTCGCCGTGCTGCTGGATGTACTTGGCACCGATTTGCTCGATGTCCTCCAGGCCCACCACGTTGCCCAGGGTTTCGAAGAAAGTGCTGCCGAAATAGGGTTGCAGGCCGAAGGGAATCTGGTTCAGACCGACCTGCACTTGCTGCTCGGGGTTGAACCGGTAGCCGATCCAGGCGCTCTCGGCGAAAGCGATGTCGCCCACTTTGTCGGTGTAGCGGTAGGGGTAGGCGCGGCCGTAAAAGCGGTACTTGGCGGCGCCGATCCAGGTGTCGGAGCTGTACTTGGCACTCAAGATCGCGGTGTCGAAGTTGAAGGTCTGGATATCCCGGTCCGGGTCGTAGTCCCAGCGCGCGCGAACCGCGCCGCCCAGATCCAGGTGGTCGGTGACTTGCACGGCCAGAGCGGGGGTGGCGAGGCTGCCCAGCAGGGCGAAGTTGCACAGTAGGCCAGAGCGTTTGTAAAGCATGGGGTTTTCTCCCGGATTGTTATTGTCGGGTGCGATGAAACCGGCCGCGGCAAGGGCTGCAGCCAAGGGTGAAAGAATTGAGAGTGGGGTGAACGCTAGGGCTTCAGCCCTTGGCGATCATCGAGACAAGCGGGAAAGGAGGCATGGGCGGTACTCGTTGTTGTTTTTGTAATGTGCCTGCAGTGTTGCTATCTACTCCTGGCTCGACAAACGATTTATTCATCGCCAAGGCATGACTAAAACGAATGTTAGTCAGATAGATTCCGCCTGTGATGGCATGCGATGCTCTGCGCCTTCTGCAGCCGTTACAGAGAGACTGTCGTGAAACGCAAGATGCCTGCGCTCAATGCGCTCAAAGCCTTCGAGGTCGCCGGCAGCACCGGCAGTTTTACCCGGGCCGCCGAATTGCTCAACGTCACCCAGAGCGCGGTCAGCCGCCAGGTCCGGCAACTGGAGGAACAGTTAGGGGAAAGCCTGCTGCAACGGCGCCATCATCATCTGGAACTGACCAGCGCCGGGCGTGTGCTGCTGCGGGCCCTGCACCAGTCCTTCGACAAGATCGAGCTGACGCTGCGCGGCATCGCGCAGAAATCCCATACCAATCGCTTGCACCTCAATGCGCCGCCGACCTTCGCCAGTCGCTGGCTGCTGCCGCGCCTGGGGCGCCTGCGCGAGCAGCATCCGGAGCTGGAGCTGAGCCTGACCACGCGCTTGCAGGACAGCCTGGCGGAAACCGCGACCCTGGATTGCGCGATCCGCTTTGGTGACGGTGAGTGGGATGGCCTGGACAGTTCGCTGCTGTTCCAGGAGCGGCACATCGCCGTCTGCGCGCCTTGGCTGCTGGCCCGGGAATCGGCGGAGCAGGGCGTCGATCTCAAGCGCATGACCCTGTTGCATGTATTGGCCCGGGAGGACCAGCGCTACCTGACCTGGAAGCACTGGCTGGATGCCGCGCGGATCACCGGGGTCGATACTCAGGGCGGCTATGAGTTCGACCTTCTGGACCTGGCCATCCGCGCGGCCACCGAGGGCCTGGGGATCACCATTGCCGACTGGCACATGGTGGCGGCGGAACTGGCGGCGGGGCAGTTGACCCAGGTGCACAACGTGCATGTGGAGGGGCACCAGTCCTACTGGCTGGTGACGCGCCCGGCCCAGGCGCCGTTGCCGCAGCTGCAGGTATTCAGCCAGTGGCTGCAAGAGGAAGTCTGGCTGGCGCAGCGCCAGCTTGAGCCCTCCACAGCCTCCACACCCCTGGGCTAGAGGCCGCGCGACCGCCTTCGTCGGCAAGCCGACTCCTACAAAAGCCCACATGCGCAACCTGTGTAGGAGCTGGCATGCCAGCGAAGAGGTCCTTCAGGCCACCATCATCAGTGCGTCATAACCTGCGTTTTTTGCATGTTAGTCCGCACAATTAATCGTTTGTCCTTGTCGCGCCGGACGACAAGACTGCCAGCACTCACATAACAACAACCCGAGTGCTCAGCCATGCCATATCCGATCCTTGCCGATTGCCTGTCGCTGCCCCTTGTCCGCGTCTTCCAGCCTTGCCCGCACGTCATCGCCATGTCCGTGGATCGCTGTGCTGTGCCCGCTCGACTACGCCAGACCCTTTGACCGCCGGGCCTGGATCGTCTCCAGGCTACCTGCGCCACCTCTCTGCCAACGACGGGGCAACTTTCATGCAACTTGAACAGAATTTTGTTAATGGCGACTTCATCAAACCAGCCAGCGGTGCATCGATTGCTGTTTATGATCCGGCTGACGAAACCCTTGTCGGGCATGTCTCGGCCGCCACTCAGGAAGAGGCCTGTGGAGCGGTGAGCGCCGCCTGCGCTGCACAGAAAAAATGGGCAGCGTTGACCAGCATCCAGCGCGGTGATTACCTGCGCGCATTGGCCGACGCCCTGGAGTCGCGTGCCGACGCCATTGGCCAGGCGCTGGCGGCCGAATCGGGCAAAAGCCTGGCGGACGCCAGCAACGAAGCCCGCTATGCCGCGCAGATCACTCGTTATCACGCTGAATGGGCGCGCCGCATCGAGGGCGAGATCATTCCCAGCGACAGCCCCGACGAAAAGCTGTTTCTGCACCGCGAGGCGATTGGCGTCGTGGCCTGCCTGATCCCGTTCAACTACCCGGTCTACACCTTGCTGCGCAAGGTGGCGCCGGCGCTGATCGCCGGCAATACGGTGGTGGTGCGGCCGAGCAACAACACGCCGCTGTCGGCGTTTGAAATCGCCCGGGCGGTGCAGCAGGCGGGCCTGCCCCCGGGTGTAGTGAACATCCTGACCATGGACCACGCCACCGCTGCCACGGTCTGTACCCACCCGGCAGTGGGCATGATCACCCTGACCGGCAGCGTCAATGCCGGGCGTATCGTGCTCGACTACTGCAAGGCCAATATTGCCAAGCCGTCGTTGGAACTGGGGGGCAAGACCCCGGCCATCATCGAGCCCGACGCCGACCTGGAGCAGGCAGCCAGCGCCATCATCGCCTCCAAGACCACCCACTGCGGCCAGTTGTGCACGGCGGTGGAGCGGGTCTATGTCCATGAAAGCGTGCATGAGCGCTTCCTGGCCCTGCTCAAGGCAAAAATCGCCGCCGTGCAATTCGGTGACCGGCGCCAGGACCCAAGCCGCATGGGGCCTCTGGTCAGCGCGGCGTCCCGGGTTGCGATACATGGCCTGGTGCAGCGAGCGGTCGCCCAGGGCGCGGTGCTCGAAGCCGGTGGCGTGATGCCCGAGGGGCCGGGGCATTTCTATCCGCCGACGCTGCTCAGCGGCTGTCGCCAGGACATGGAGATCGTGCAGGAGGAAATCTTCGGTCCGGTGCTGCCGGTGCTCAAGTACCGGGATATCGATGAAGCCCTGGCCTTGGCCAATGACCACCAGTTCGGCCTGGCCTCGGTGCTCTACACCGAAAACTACCGCACCGCGATGAAAGTCGCCGGGGCCATCCAGGCCGGCGAGCTGTACGTCAACCGGACCCCGGCCGACCCCTACCAGGGCTACCACGCCGGCTGGAAGCGCTCGGGACTGGGCGGCGACGACGGCAAGCACGGCATGCTCGAGTTCACCCAGACCCGCCTGGTGGTCATGCCTTTCTGAAGGCCGCCGCCAGTCATCAGCCGCAAGCTGCAAGCAAGAGCAGCGCAGTCGTTCTTTCCGCGTGAAGCTCGAAGCTTGCCGCTGCCCCACTAATAATAATGAGCGGCGCCGGATACCGGCGCCCGAGGGCATCGTCATGTCAAAAAATGCCGCCGATCTGGCCGCTATCCCGGGTTCTGCCGCATTGCCGCTGGACAACAGCGACAAGCGCAGTCGCTACTTTCAACTGATGCTGCTGGTGCTGGCCGCCGGGGCGATCTACCCGATCCTCTACCTGCGTCAGGTCTACCAGACCACCATGCTCGAGGTGTTGCACATCAACCACAGCGAGCTGGGTTACCTGTACTCCATGCTCGGCACTATCTTCCTGATCAGCTACCTGCCCAGCGGCTGGCTGGCGGACCGTATCGCTCCGCGCTTGCTGATTTTCTTCTCCCTGGTGGCCACCGGCGCCCTGGGCCTGTGGTACTCCACTGCGCCATCACTGACGTCGCTGATGATCATCTTCGGCTGCTGGGGGCTGACCACCGGGCTGACCTTCTGGGCCTCGGTGCTCAAGCGGGTGAAGATGATTGCCCGCCACAACGAGCAGGGGCGTTTCTTTGGCATCCTCGACGGCGGCCGTGGCCTGGTGGAAGCCTTGCTGGCGACCCTGGCCCTGGGGTTGTTCGCCCTGGCCACCGAGACGCGTGGCGAGTCGACGGCCGAGGGGTTCCGGCATGTGGTCTACCTGTACTCCTTTACCTGCATCGCCATCGGCTGCGTGCTGGTGCTGCTCAAGGACCCCAAGTCCATGCAAGACACGGCGCCGGTGGAGCAGGGGCGCTTCAACCTGCTCAGCGACCTGGCGACCCTGGTGAAGATCCCCGAGCTGTGGCTGGTGACCGCCATCGTGTTCTGCGGCTACCACATCTTCTGGGCCACCTACAGCTTCTCCGACTACCTGCAGGGCAACGGCATGACCGCGGTAATGGCCGGCACCATCACCACCATCAAGCTGTGGATGCGGCCGCTGGGTGGCATCGGTGGCGGCTGGCTGGGGGACCGCTTCTCGAATATCTCGGTGCTGATCGTGGCGCTGTTGCTGGCGACCTTGGGCATCGTCGGGCTGATCCTGTTCCCGGCCCTGGGCAGCCTGGGCTTGTTGATCGCCACCGTGATCTTCATCGGCCTGATGACCTACGCCATTCGCGGGCTGTACTGGGCGATTCTCGATACCTGTCGGATCCCCTTGCGCATCACCGGCCTGGCCATCGGCATCGTCTCGGTGGTGGGCTACCTGCCGGACGCCTTTATCCCGCTGATCAACGGCTATCTCACCGAACATTTCCCCGGGGCCTTGGGCTACCGCCTGTACTTCGGCTATATCGCCGCGGTCGGCGCCCTCGGCACCCTGGCCGCGATCGCCTTGCGCGCTCGCGTCAACCGCACCCAGCAGCATTCGCAAACAGGAGCCTGAGATGAAAATCGTCGCCCTTGAAACCCATATTGTCGCTGTTCCACCACCGCATATCGGCGGCATGTACTGGCTGTTCGTCAAGTTGCGCACCGCCTGCGGCATCGAAGGCGTGGGCGAGATCTACGCCGCCACCTTCGGTCCTCAGGCAATGCAGCCGATCATCGAAGACGTGTTTCAACGCTACCTGCTGGACCAGGACCCGCACCACATCGAACGCTTCTTCCGCCAGGCCTATTCCAGTGGTTTCACCCAGCGCCCGGACCTGACCATGATGGGCGTGGTCAGCGGCCTGGAGATGGCCTGCTGGGACATCATCGGCAAAGCGGCGAACAAGCCGGTGTATGAGCTTTTGGGCGGCAAGGTCCACGAACGCCTGCGCTCCTACACCTACCTGTATCCACAGAACAGCCGTGGCGAATACGACTACGACGACCCGGACCTGGCCGCCGAATGCGCGGTGCAGAACATGAACCAGGGCTTCACTGCCCTGAAGTTCGACCCGGCCGGGCCCTACACCGCGTACTCCGGGCACCAGCTGTCCCTGGAAGTGCTGGAGCGCTGCGAAACCTTCTGCCGCAAGATCCGTGAAGCGGTGGGCAATCGCTGCGACCTGCTGTTCGGCACCCACGGGCAGATGGTGCCGTCCTCGGCCATACGCCTGGCCAAGCGCCTGGAGCAATACGATCCGCTGTGGTTCGAGGAACCGGTGCCGCCGGGCCAGGAACAGGCCATGGCGCAGGTGGCGGCCAAGACCAGCATCCCGATTGCCACCGGCGAGCGCCTGACCACCAAGTACGAGTTCTTCAAGCTGCTGCAGGCCGGTGGTGCCTCGATTCTGCAGATGAACGTGGCGCGCTGTGGGGGCCTGCTGGAGGCGAAGAAGATCGCCAGTATGGCCGAGGTCTACTACGCGCAGATCGCCCCGCACCTATACAACGGCCCGATCGGCGCGGCGGCGAGCTTCCAGCTGGCTGCCTGCACGCCGAACTTCCTGATCCAGGAAAGCATCATGACCTGGGGCGGCTTCCACGCCGAAGTGCTGACCAGGCCTTTGCAATGGGAGGATGGCTACATCATCCCGTCCAGCGAGCCGGGCCTGGGGGTGGAGCTGAACATGGACGTGGTACGCAGGCACTCGCCCTACAGCGGCGAACGCCTGCACTTGCAAATGGCCGCGAGCCCGGTCGACGTCAAGGACACCTCCCCGGCCAAGGGCTGAGCACTTCCCGCCCGGTGACGGGCAGGGCATGGGCAGCCATTGCGGCTGCCTTCAACACCATCTGAGCGGTAACCCTGCATGACATACGACTACATCATCGCCGGCGCCGGCGCCGCCGGCTGCGTTCTGGCCAACCGGCTCTCGGCCTCGGGCCAATACTCGGTATTGCTGCTGGAAGCGGGCGGCAAGGATTCATCGTTCTGGTTCAAGATTCCGGTGGGGTTCGCCAAGATGTACTACAACCCGACCTTCAACTGGATGTACTACAGCCAGCCACAGAAGCAGCTCGCCGACCGCGCCCTTTATGCGCCACGGGGCAAGGTTCAGGGCGGTTCCGGCTCGATCAACGCGATGATCTACGTGCGTGGTCAGGCCCATGATTTCGATGATTGGGCGGCGGCCGGCAACGACGGCTGGAGCTTCAATGACGTGCTGCCATACTTCCGCAAATTGGAAAGCCACCCTCTGGGGGACAGCCAATACCACGGCGCTAGCGGTCCCATCAGCATCACTCCGATGAAGGGACAGACCCATCCCATCTGTGATGTGTTCCTCAAGGGCTGCGAGGAACTGGGCTACTCGCGCAGCGAAGATTTCAATGGCGCCAAGTTCGAAGGTGCGGGTATCTACGACGTCAACACCCGCAACGGCCAGCGCTGCTCCAGCAGTTTTGCCCATCTGCATCCGGCGTTGAGTCGGCCAAATCTCAAGGTCGAGCATTACGCGCTGGTCGACCGGGTGCTGTTCGATGAGCAGAAACAGCGCGCCACGGGCATCAGTGTGACCCAGCACGGGGTGGTCCGGACCTTCAGCGCCAACAAGGAGGTGATCCTGTGTGCCGGCGCGGTGGACACGCCGAAGATCCTGCAACTGTCTGGGGTCGGTGATCGCGAGTTGCTGGCCCGGCACCAGATTCCTTTGGTTCGGCACTTGCCGGCGGTGGGGCAGAACCTTCAGGACCACTTGTGCGTTAGCTACTACTACAAGGCCAATGTGCCCACCCTCAACGACCAGCTCAGTTCGCTGTTCGGCCAGCTCAAGCTGGGCCTGCAATACCTGCTGACGCGCAAGGGCGCACTGGCCATGAGCGTCAACCAGGCCGGAGGCTTCTTCCGTGGCGACGAAGGGCAGGAGCACCCTAATCTGCAGCTGTACTTCAACCCGCTGTCGTACCAGATCCCCAAGAGCAACAAGGCCAGCCTCAAACCCGAGCCGTATTCCGGCTTCCTGCTGTGCTTCAACCCCTGCCGGCCCACCAGTCGCGGTAGCATCCAGATCGCCTCGAAGAACCCTCGCGATGCGGCGCTGATCGATCCCAACTACCTGAGCACCGACAAAGACGTTGCCGAGGTGATCCAAGGCAGCCGACTGCTGCGCAAGATCATGCAGACCCCGGCGCTCAAGAGCATAACGGTGGATGAAGTGCTACCGGGGCCAGCGGTGGACAGCGATGAGCAGATGCTGCAGTACTTTCGCGAGAACAGCGGCTCGATCTACCACCTGTGCGGCTCCTGCGCCATGGGCCGTGACGAACAGCACTCGGTGGTGGATGCGCGGCTGAAGGTGCACGGCCTGGCGCGGCTGCGCATAGTCGATGCCTCGGTGTTCCCCAACGTCACCTCTGGCAACACCCATGCGGCGGTGCTGATGGTGGCGGAGAAGGGCGCCGACCTGATCCTGGAGGATGCTCGGTAGCAGCCCCAGGATCGTGTCGAACGGCTTGTTGACGGTGCTGTACGTCAGTGCGTACCGGGACCTGGGTTAGCGCAGTTTCTCCAGCATCTGGTAGTACCACATGCCCGCCGCCAGCATCGGGTTGCCCAACTGGTCGCCGAAGGGCACGCGGATGTGTTGGCAGGCGGCGAAGGTGTCGTAGTGGCCGAGGTGGCCGGTCAGGGCTTCGGCCATGATCTCGCCCATGATGTGGCTGGTGGCCACGCCGTGCCCGGAGTAGCCCTGGCAGTACCAGACGTTGTCCGAGAGCTTGCCCAGTTGCGGGATGCGGTTGATCACGATGCCCATGGCGCAACTCCACTGGAAGTCGATGCCCACGCCCTTGAGCGCCGGGAAGGTGCGTTCGATGCACGGGCGCAGTTCGCCGGCGATGTCTCGCGAGTCCTTGCCGCTGTAGTTGGCGCCGCCGCCGAACAGCAGGCGGCCGTCGGCGGTCATGCGGTAGTAGTCGAGGACGAAGCGGCAGTCGTAGACCGCCAGGTCCTCGGGGTTCAGGCGCTTGGCCAGGTCGCCCAACGGCTCGGTGGTGACGATGCCGCCCATGGCCGGGAATATCTTGCCCTTGAGCTTCTTCGGCTCCAGCTTGTGGTAGACGTCGCCGGCCAGCAGCACTTGCTTGGCGTTGATCCGGCCTTGGGCGGTGATCACTGCCGGGTGTTCGCCGTGGACGATCTGCAGCACTTCGCTGTGCTCGAAAATCAGTGCCCCCAGGCTTTCGGCGGCCCGGGCTTCGCCGAGGCACAGGTTCAGCGGGTGCAGGTGCAGGTTGCGGGTGTTCTTGATGGCGCCGTGGTAGAGGTCGCTTTCCAGCAGGCCGCGCACCTGGGCTCGGTCCAGCAGGCTGACTTCGTCGCCCATGCCGCGGCGCAGCGCTTCTTCGTAGTCGGCGCGCAGGCCGGGCAGGTGGCTGGGCTTGTAGGCGGCGTGCAGGTGGCCGTGCTTGAGGTCGCAGGCGATGGCGTATTTCTCCACCCGTTGCTGGATGATCCGGTGCCCGCGCCAGCGCAGGTTCCAGATGAAATCGTCGACCTCGTCGCCCAGTTCGCGGCGCATCTGCTTGCGCATGGCCGCATCGCCGGAAAGGCTGCCGGTGACCTGGCCACCGTTGCGCCCGGTGGCGCCCCAGCCGACCTTGTGGCTTTCGACGATGGCGACTTTCAGGCCGCGCTCGGCCAATTCCACCGCGCTGGCAACGCCGGTGAAGCCGCCGCCGATGATCACCACATCCACCTGATGGCTGCCTTGCAGGGTCGGGTAATGGGTTTCCTGATTCAGGGTGGCGCTGTAGTAGCTGGGGCAGCGCTCGGCTGCCGGGGTCCGCGGATCGAAGGCGGCTGTCATTGAAAAATCCTCGTGGAAAAAACAACCGGCGGCTGCGTGGGGGCAGCGGCCAGCGCTTCAGCAACTGTCGATGATCTGCCGGGCGCAGCTCAGGTCCGGCAAAGCGGTTTCAGGCCGCCTTGCCCATGAGTCCAGCACCGCAGATCGTTTCTGCGGCTCAGGCCTGGGTCAGGTACCAGCGCCAGTCCTGCTCGCCGACTTCGGCCATGAACTGGCGGTACTCGGCACGCTTGACCGCCAGGTACACACCGAGGAACTCACGGCCCAGGGCGTCCCGGGCCCAGGCCGATTGCTCCAGGGCGATCAGCGAGGTCAGCCAGTCGGTGGGCAGCAGTTCGGTGGCCTGGGCGTAGCCATTGCCCTGCACTGGATCGCCCGGATCGAGCTGTTCGCGCAGGCCACGATGGACGCCGGCGAGGATCGCCGCCGCGGCGAGATAAGGGTTGGCGTCGGCGCCGCAGATGCGGTGTTCGATGTGCCGACTATTGGCCGGGCCACCGGGCACCCGCAGGCTCACGGTGCGATTGTCGACGCCCCAGGTCGGCGCCAGGGGCGCGTAGCTGTTGGCCTGGAAGCGCCGGTAGGAGTTGGCGTTGGGGCAGAACAGCAGCAGCGATTCCAGCAGGGACGCGAGCATGCCGCCCACCGCCTGGCGCAGCAGCGGGGTGCCGGCCGGGTCCTCGGAGGCGAACAGGTTGCGGCCCGCAGCGTCGGCAATGCTCACGTGCATGTGCATGCCGGTGCCGGCCAGGTGGTCGAAGGGCTTGGCCATGAAGGTGGCCTGCATCCCGTGCTTGTGGGCCACGGCCTTGACCAGGCGCTTGTAGCGCACCGCCTGGTCCATGGCCTCCAGGGCATCGCCGTGTTCCAGGGTGATTTCCACCTGGCCCGGGGCGTACTCGGAGATCGCCGTGCGCGCCGGAATGCCTTGCAGTTTGCAGGCGGCGTAGAGATCGGCGAGGAACGGCTCGATCTGCTCCAGCTCGCGCAGACCGTAGACCTGGGTGCTGCGCGGACGACCGCCGTCGGCGTCCAGGGCCGGTTGCGGTCGGCCGTTGCCGTCACGCTTGGCGTCCAGCAGGTAGAACTCCAGCTCGCAGGCCATCACCGGGTGGTAACCCTCGGCCTTGAGCCCGTCGATCACCTTGATCAGCAGGTGGCGCGGATCGGCGATGCTGGCGGGCATGCCCTCCTGCGGATGCATGCTGACCTGCACAGCCGCGGTGGGAATCTGCCGCCACGGCAGGCGCACCAGGCTGCCGGCCAGCGGGTAGGCACGGCAGTCGATATCACCGACGTCCCACACCAGGCCGGAGTTCTCCACGTCGTCGCCGTTGAGGGTCAGGCCGAGGATGGTGCTGGGCAGGGGCCGGCCGCTTTCATACACCGCCAGCAGTTCTTCGCGGTGCAGCAGCTTGCCTCGGGGCACGCCGTTGGCGTCGAGGATGAACAGCTCGATCATGTCGATGTCGGGGTTGGCGGCCAGGAAGTCACGGGCTTCGTCGAGGGCGGCAAATTTCATCAGGGTTCTCGCTTGCGCCATTGGGGCGCGCAGGTTTTCAGGTCCTGCAACAACGCCGCGCACGGTGCGGTTGCAAGGGTAGAAATCAGGTCTGGGAGCGGCACGCGCAGGAGGGCGCGATCAGGCCAGAAGCGAGTGATCCGGAGGACGTGAGGAGTGGCGCAGACGGGAGCGGCACAGGGCCATGGGCAGGTTGACCAGGAGTTTCATGGGCAGGGCCTGTCCAGCAAGTACAAGCCGATGACGGCGGCGCGGTCCTCATGGACCTCACGAGGCATGGCGGGGAGCGAGCGGGGCAGCGAGAACCCAGCGTCGACGTCAGCACCGCGGCCACTGTGCAGGGGCGCGGGAGCTGATCTGTCGAATCCGTGAAACGGGCTCAGGGGGTACATCGCCGGGTGATCTCGCTGTCGAGTTCGTTGTAGTTATTGGTTATGGGAACCGGGCGCTGCTGGGGCAGAGCAATGGAGCCGTTGTCCCAGGGCGGATCAATACTGCAAGAATCCGTCCGCCAATGTAAGGGGGGTAAACGGCTCCAGTCCCCTGGCGGGTGCCCTGCACCCACGGGGAGAGGTGCGAGCTAGAGCGGTGCTTTCTGGTTGCCAGAAGTGTCTGATTTTTTTTACAGAGCCCCAGCAGACACCGGGCAACTTCCACGCAGCATCACCGAGTATCAAGGCTCTTCGTACAAAGCCTAGGGATCGACCGACTCTGTCTGGTGCCGTACCACCGGCGCTGCATGGCTGGCTGGCAGGTGAGGGGATGCTTGCGTCGCTCCCCGCTCAACGATCTTCATCGCCCGTACATCGCAGCCCAGGTTCGAACAGATGTAGTCGAATGCCTTGACCGGGTCGCAGGTTGTGCCGCAGGTAAAGATGTCGAGAAACAGCGCGCCATGCTCGGGGTAGGTGTGGAAGGAGGCGTGGGACTCCTCCAGCATCACCAGGACCGTTGCGCCTTGTGGCTCGAAGCGTTTTGTCAGCGTGCCACAGACCGTCGCGCCGGCTTCGGCGGAAGCGGCACACAGCAGTTGGGTCAAGGCATCCAGGTCATTGAGCTTTTCGGGGGCGATCTGATAGAGCTCGCCCAGCGTGTGCCTGCCAAAAAAAGCATTGGCGTTCGGGTTCATAGGACTTCCCTGTTTCGACACCAGTACGGATGGCGCGGGTCGGTGAGTGACAGGCTGCGCAGGCCTGATTGCAGGCGCCGATGATGGGATAGCCGGTACTCGATTTCCAGGCAAATTGCCGGCGGGTTATTTGAGTATGTAAGAGGTTGATACCAATTGTTTCGCAGGCCCTGGCGGAGCGATCAGCACCTGGCGCGCAGGCCCCGAGGCAAGGCGGCGCATGGCACCGGCAATGATTCATGGGCCTTGATCAACTCACTCATCGGTTCAGCTATCGCCATCGGCAGGCGTCGCCGTGCTGTCCGGGGGCGAATCTGTTCCTTTATTAGTTGCTGGAAATATCGATTCATACTCGGATTGATTTTGTTACAAGTCTGAAATTATTTTCGGAGTTCTTTGTTTGATGTCGGTGTTAGCTTGTTTTCGCTGCTGTTCCGGCTGTGCCTGGTAGTTGTGAGTCTCGAACTTTGTCGGTTGGTTTTCGAATGGCGTCGCAATAGCGATTCTTATACGTCGCTGCTGTTTGAAATGTTGTTCTGCAATGTTGATGAAAGTTTATCTGGTTAAACTTTAGTGTCGGAGGTGGGTGATCATGGAAGATCAGAAGTTGAAGTTGTTGGTCTTCGGTATCGACGGGGCGTCCCATGCTGTCCTCCAGCAACTGATGGCTCGGGGATTGCTGCCGAACTTCAGCGCACTGCGCCGGCGCGCCTCCCATGGGGTACTGCAATCGACCTTCCCACCGCACACGGCACCGGGCTGGGCCTCCATGTTTACCGGGGTTTCTCCGGGTGAACACGGGATCTACCAGTTCTGGTCGACCCAGTCTGCGGACTATCGTTTCCGGGCAATGAACGCTGCCGACTATGGGCGTGAACCCTGCTGGCTGACCCTGGAACGCCAGGGGCTGAAAGTCGGTGCCTACAACATCCCCATGACTCATCCGCCGGCAGATCTTCAGGGCGGCTATATGATCAGCTGGCCATTGGCCAAAACCCTGAGATATACCTCGCCCGCCAACTTGATGCATGAGTTGATGCAGGCGGGACTGCACTATCATTCAGACATTGTCACGATGTATCGCGGTCAGGAAGACTACTGTGAGCAGGCGCGAAAGTTTATCAAGGGGCGTGCCGATACTTGCTGTTTTCTGCAGCAGACCCGACCAGTGGATGCACTGTTTGTAGTCTTCACCGAAGTTGATCGTGTCAGTCACTATTATTGGGGCGATCACTCGGCGCCAAGTTCAGTAGTGGAACAGTGTTATATCGATATTGATCAGGCGCTGGGCACGGTATTGACCCTGGCCGATGACGACACCCTGGTGGTGGTGGCTTCCGACCATGGCTTTGGCCTGTGTGAAGCGGACTTCAGCGTGCACGAGTTCCTCGAACAACAGGGCCTGCTGGCGACCCGCTATGAACTCCAGGACTCGGGCGCCGAGGCCTCCCACGACGACCCGGGGGCGCGTTCCTGGTTCGACGCCCCCGGAAGCTACCGACGTGTGGTGGATTGGTCGCGCACCGAGTTCTACATGCCCACCCCTGGCTGCTTCGGTGTCAATGCCAATCTGATGGGGCGCGAGGCCCAGGGGGTGCTGCGCGCCGAGCAGTTGCCGGAGGCCGAAGCGCGTTTGCAGCAAGCCCTGGAGCAGGTGCTCGACGAACAGGGGCGCCCCTGGTTCACGCTGGTCAAGGCCGATCAGGTGTATGCCGGCGCACGCCTGCAGGACGCTCCCGACTACCTGCTGATCCCCAGGGATTTCAGCGTCATGCCGACGCCGGCACTCACCGGCCGGGTCTGGAGTACACCGGCCCAGCGTGGCGTGCATCGGCCCGACGGCATCGTGTTTATCCGTGGCTCGACCTTTCCCGAGGACGCCGCGCTGCAAGCGCGGATCGAAGACATCTACCCGACGATCCTGGCCCATCTGGGGCTGCCGGTCCCTGAAGGGCTGGAAGGCCACTGGTTGCTGGAACCGGCCCACGAGCCGCAGCGCGAGCCCGGCCGCAAAGGCTGTGGCGGGCAACGAATGAGTGAAGAAGAACAGCGCTTCATGGACAGCCAATTACAACAAATTGGGTATTTTTAATGGAAACCGTGCAGTTCACCAACGCCGCCGACGGGTTGATTCCGCTCGCCAACCTGGCTGAGCCGATCGACGCGCCACCGACCAATCCGCTGCATTCCACTGTCGACTTCCGCAAGCCGCAGCCGATGCGCGTGTGCTTTCCGGTGTTGCTCGATGGCGACCTGGTGATGAGTTCCGAACACCTGGGCGTCAGTTACCTGGTGTCGATCCTGCGGGACCTGGGAGCCGAGTGCCAGGTGGTCGAGGTCAAGTCGATCCAGCACGGCGACGAGATTGCCATTGCCGAAGTGGTGGCCTTCAAGCCCGACCTCATTGGTTTCTCCCTGACCACGGTCACCGTCAGTCATGCCACCGCTTTCGGTTCGGCATTGCGTGCGGCCCTGCCCGAGCAGGTGGCGTTTCTGGCTGGTGGCCCGCTGGCCACCTTCCTGGGCTCCAAGTTGCTGAGCAACCCCAACTGGAGCTTCCTTGACGCCCTGGTGCGCGGTGAGGGCGACGTGCCGCTGGTGCGCTACGTCGAGGCCTTCTGGGATCACGGCGACTACGCCCGGGTGCCGAGCCTGAGCTGGCGCGAGGAGGGCGGGTTCGTCATCGACAACCCCATTGGCAAGCCGGTGCCGGAGCTGGACATGCTGCCTGAGCCGGCGCGGGATCAGTTCGAGCTCAACAGCGGCAAGCTGCCCTACCTGCGCCTGGCCACCACCCGTGGCTGCACTGCGCGCTGCACCTTCTGCAACGCGCCTCACGCCGGCAACAAGATCAACCCCGGCAAGCTCTGGCGGGCCAGGACCCCGGACAATATCGTCGATGAAATCGAGCGGCTTTATCACAAGTACAACTTCAACACCTTCGACTTCGTCGACTCGACCTTCGAAGACCCGGGCGGTGCGCCGTTCGCCAAGCAGCGGATTGCTGACATCGCCCAGGGCGTGCTCGATCGTGGGCTGAAGATCTATTACAACTGCTGCATGCAGGCCAAGAACTGGCACCCTGAAGACCAGCCGCTGCTGGACCTGCTGTACCGCTCCGGCCTGGAGAAGGTGCTGATCGGCATCGAGTCGGGTTCACAGATCGGCCTGGACCGCTGGAAGAAGAAGTCCACGGTCGAGGACAACAAGCGGGCCATCGAGCTGGTGCGTGGTGCCGGCATCTACGTGGCCTTCGGATTCATTGCCTATCACCCCTGGTCGACCTTCCAGGAGATCCGTGACAACAACCTCTTCCTGCGCGAATACATGGGCTACAACCTGCGCCGCTACACCGTGCGCCTGGAGCTCTACCCCGGGGCGGAGGCGGTCGAGACCCTGCGCGCCGAGGGCAAGCTGCATGACGACTTCGATGTGTCGCTCAATGCACTGAGCTACGACTTCGAAGACCCGCGAGTGCGTCAGTTGTCGACCATCAGTGCCTT
Source organism: Pseudomonas sp. BLCC-B112 (assembly GCF_028550695.1). Lineage (NCBI taxonomy): Bacteria > Pseudomonadati > Pseudomonadota > Gammaproteobacteria > Pseudomonadales > Pseudomonadaceae > Pseudomonas > Pseudomonas sp. BLCC-B112. Next base: position 114,086 of record NZ_JAQQGK010000010.1, on the reverse strand, counting down.
GCTCTACGGCGAGAAGTACGCCTCGGAAATGGTCATCGAAAAGGAACCGGCGGTGTTCGAGTTCGAGACCTACGACATTGTCATGCACACCTTCATGTCGCGCTTGCGGCGTGCGGTGCTCGGCGACGCCCGGGGCATGGCGATTCTCGAAGCCGGCGAAGCCAAGGCCGCCGAATTGCGCCGGCTCATGAGCGATTTCAACTATGCGCTGATTTCCGAGATGACCGACCTGGCCGAGCAGGGGACCCTCGACGAGGCCTATGCCCATGAACGGCGACCCCAGGTCGAGCAGTTCTACCGGGTCAAGCTCGGCGAGCTGCGCCAGGTCCAGTTGGGAATCAGCATGCAACTCCACCGCGCCGGGCTGAGCCTGCGCGACATCCAGTTCAGCAAAGGGGCTTGAGCCATGACGAATGCCGAACCGGTGAACTTTCTCGGTCACAGCCAGTTGCTGGGCAATGACCTGGTCATCAACGAGGACTCCTGCAACCTGGGGTGCACCTACTGCCTGACCGGGCAGAGCAACATGAAGTCGTCCCACGAAGGCAAGCTGATCTTCCAGCCGCCGGTGCACGACGTCTACAGCCAAGACAGTGACCTGGGCCGGCGTCTGCAGACCATCGTCGAGCGAGTCAACCGCACCTTCAAGCCACCGCTGCTGAAACTCACCGGCGGCGAGATTTTCATCATCAAGGGCATCATGAGCTTCATCGAGAGCATGTCGCCCCTGCATGAAGTGCTGATCGTACAGACCAACGGCCTGCCGTTGACCCGGGACAAAGTGCGGCGCCTGGCCCAACTGGGCAATGTCGTGGTGCAGATCTCACTCGACAGCAGCAACTATCAGGGCAACAGCTATCGGGTCCTGTCGCCACGCATCCACGAGATGATCATGGAGCGTATCGCGATGGTCCTGGAGGCCGGCCTGCCGCTGGAAATCTATGGCGTGCTCAATGACCGCAGTGCGCCGTATCTGCGCGAGTTCGTGGAGTGGTGCTCCGGGTTTGCAGACAACCCGCCGCAGCTGTTTCCGTTCCCCGTCCGCGGCCCGGACAGCGAGAAGTTCAAGGTTCGCCCCGAGCAGTATCCGTTCATCGACGCGTTGTTCGAGCTGCGCGAGCGTTACCCGCAGATCCTGCCACCCAAGGCCTACCTGGACCGCCTCAGTTCGTTCTATCACCAGGGGCGGCGCACCTGGCGCTGTCACCTGCCGCGCCTGGTGCTGTCGACCTTCAGCGACGGCGTGGCCACGCCCTGTCCGAACATCTGGTTCCACAACATGGGCAACGTGCTGGAACAGGACTGGAACAAGGCTCTGGCGCCGGTGAACCGCTCACCGTTCTATCAGTTGCTGCTGGCTGAACGACCACGGCTGGATGCCTGCAAGGGGTGCTTCACGCCCTGGGACACCCTGAGCCTGTATTTCGAAGACGCTATCAGCCTGGACGAGTTATGCCGTGCGCCTTCCTACGCGCCCCAGGCCGTCAGGAACCTGCTCGAACAAGCCAAGGAAGCGTATCAACATGGCGCCTGAGTCACGGACCGATGACCGCTGGTTTGCCCAACTGAGCGCGGGGCCGGTACTGGCTTCGCTGCCGGCAACCCGGCGCAGTGAGTGGGCCCGGCAGCTTGGTGAACTGGCCAGCAGCGGCCAGCAGCGCCTGCTGCTGGTGTTCGACAGTACGCTTGAGCATGCCGCGCTGTTGCTGGTGTTGCTGGAGCAGGGCTTGTCGCCGTTGCTGGTGGCCAGCGATGCCAAGCCCCAGGAACTGCAGCGCTATGCCGCCCAGGGGGCGATCAGCCACAGCGTCCATCTGGAGCAGGGCGAACTGCGGGTGACATCGCTTGAGCCTGGCGCTGCGCGGCCTGCCGATCCGGCAGTGCAGCCACACCGGCGTGGCATCTATTTGCTGACGTCGGGCACCACGGGGGAACCGTCGCTGGTTTTTCGCGACCTGCACAGCTGGCGCGACGAAGGCTTGCGCTATTGCCGGCTGTTGCAACTGAGCCACGAGGACCGGGTACTGTTTATTGCCCCGGTGTATCACGCCTATGCACTGGGCTGGTTGTGGGGCGCGTTGCTGGCCGGGTCCCAGGTGGAAATCTGCAAGCCCACGGAACTGGGGGCGGCGCTGCAGGCGCTGCGTCTGCGCGCCAGCCATTGCGTGGTCACGCCGATGTTGGCGACCCTGATGGCCCAGCGGGTTGGCCAGGGTGAGCGTCCGCCCCAGCTCAAGGTGGTGATGTCCGGCGCCGGCCCGGTGGACGGACAGCTCGACCAGCAGTTTCAGCAGGCCTTCGGCATCGGACTGTCGCGCAACTATGGCAGTACCGAAAGCGGTGCCGTGTTTGCCGGCGTCGCGCCATTGCCGCCGTTGTCCATCGGCTTTCCCATGCCGGGGATCGAAGTCGTGGAGCCGGCGGCGGGTCAGCCGTTTGCCCTCAAGGTGCGACTGGAGGATGGCCGCCTTTACGACACCGGCGACATCGCCGAACAGAGTCCGGCCGGCTACAGCATTGTCGGTCGTGAAAGCAGTGCGATCCGTCGGGGCGAACGCTGGATTTCGCCGTTTGAGATTGAATCGGTACTGACCAGCCACCCCGACGTACTGGATTGCTCGGTGCGGGCAGTGAAGTCGGCCCGGGCAGGCAACGACCATATTTTCGCCTTCGTGGTCTGGAGTGCCGAGCGGCCCTGGAACCCGGGACTGCTGCGCGAATACTGTCAGGCGAACCTGGCGTCGGCCAAGGTCCCCGACCGCTTCGAGCGCACGGCATTGATTGCTCGTAGCAGTAATGGCAAGCCGCTGCTCAGTCGCCGCTACCGCCCGGCTGCCAGCCTGGTATTGCTCGACGCGGCCCACGCTTACAAGCGTTCGCAATTGCTGTTGGCATTGTGGGATTGCGGCGCCTTGCAACTCAGTGCCCAGGGCTTGAGCGTCGATCAGATTGCCCAGCGTACCGGGCTGCATGCGCAGACTCTGGCGGTGGCCTTCGACACCGCCCAGGCCAACGGATTGGTGCAGGAAGCCGCAGGCGCCGAGGCGCATGCGCAGGACCTTGAGGCCCTGGCTCCGGTGCTCGATCTGGAAGCCTTCAACAACCGCCACTGGAACCGTCTGGACGAGCTGCTGGCGGTGCTGCATGACGGCCTCGACCGGCGCGCTTTCGAGCAGAGTCCCAAGCATCCGCAATTGCTTCGGCGCTACCAGCGCGCAGTGTCCGGGGCGGACAAGCAACTGGCTGCGCAACTGACCTGGCGCAAGGCCTTGCTCCACACGACGGGCGCCATTCGCCTGCTCGATGTCTGTGCCACCGGCGCGGTGTACACCCAGGCGTTGCTTGGTCGCCGACGCCTTGACTGCAACGCCAGCCGGATCGTGCCACTGGGGGGGCTCAACCCTGTGGCGGCGGATATTCCGGTGCACAGCCGGGAGACATTGGCCGAGCTCGATGAGTGCCAGTTCGACGTTATCGTGCTCGACAACACCTTGCACCAGCCCAGCGTAGCCCAGGCCCTGCCTGCCTTGCTGGAGCGCCTGGGGGCAGGTGGCCGGCTGATCATTGACGAGATTTTCTTTTGCGACACGGCCTCGGCAGCTGTCGGCGTGGATTGGCTGACCCATGGCGGCTGCCAGTACCCGAGGCAGGACGAGGTGGTTGCGGCGCTGGCGCGCCTGGGGTTCGTCGGCGAGCAAATCTGGCGCCGCGAATCGATGATTTATCAATGCACGATGTTATTCAGCAGGAGCTAGAAAATGACCGATACCGACCGCTTGATCAAAGTGTTCTCCAGCACCGTGGGCCGTGAGCTGAGCCGCGAAGACCTTTCGGGGGGCGACCTGATCGGCACCCTGGGCCTGAACTCGATCGACGCCTTGCAGTTGCTGATCCAGGTGGAAACCGAGTTCGGCTTTTCCATCGAGGACAACGAGCTGTCCATTGAACTGGTCAACTCGCTGGAGCGCCTGGAAGCCTTCGTCGCCGACAAGACCCAGGCCCGGGTCGTCTGAGGACGATGACGGCATGTGTCTCTTTGCCAACCTCGGCCGCGCGCTTTGCAGTGCGCGCCGACCTGGGCGGCCCGGCGCCCGCCGGGCCGCCCGGAAGAACCGAACGACGAGGGAATTCGTGTGAACGATGCAAAAAAGACTGAGGCAATGTTTGCCAATCGTCCCGGCACCGATGCCCAGTTGCCCTGGCTCAACCAGCTCAACCGCCAGCGTCTGGCCGGGCCGGCGATGGAGAACAATCGCTGGCTGACCGAAGGCGAGGCCCCGGCGACACTCTGCGTGCACGCCGGCACCTACGAGGACCCGGTGACCGGGGCCGTGGGCACGCCGATATTTCCCAGCACCACCTTTCGCTTCAGCCAGTCCACCTACGAGTCGTTCCTGGAAGGCTACGTGCGTGACATTCCCACCTACAGCCGCTACGGCAACCCGGGGCAGTGGTCGGTGCAGTTGAAGGTGGCGGCCATGGAGGGGGCGCAAAGTGCCTTGGTTCTGTCATCGGGCATGGCGGCGATCGCCTCGACCCTGTTCGCCCTGACCAACCGCAATGGCCACATCATCTCTTCCTACGATCTCTACGGTGGCAGCTACAGCCTGCTGCACGCCGACATCAGCCAGGCCGGGCGCTCGGTGAGCTATGTCGACCCGCTGGATCTGCAGGCGATTCGCCGGGCGATCCGCCCGCAGACCCAGATCATGTTTTTCGAGCTGCTGTCCAACCCGCTGATGAAGGCCATCGATCTGCTGGCCATCGCTGCCTTGTGCAAGCAGGAGAACATTCTCCTGGTGGTGGACAACACCTTCCTTTCACCCATCAGTTGCCGTCCCCTGGAGTGGGGGGCCGATATCGTCATCCACTCGGCGACCAAGTACCTCAACGGGCACAGTGACGCCACCTGTGGCGCGGTTGCGGGCAGTCGCAAGCTGGTGGACCGGGTCTGGGCACAGCTGTTGCGCTTTGGCGGTAACCTGGACCCCTTCGTGTGCTTCCTTCTGGAACGGGGCATGAAGACCCTGGCGGTGCGCATGCAGGCTCATGCCGCAGGGGCCCGGCAGGTGACGCGTTTTCTCGAACGCCATCCGCAGGTGACCGCGGTGCATTCGGTCTATGCCGAGGAGTATGCCCACCCCCATCTGTACCAGTACGCCGCCCAGGCCACCTGCGGCATGCTCGGTTTTGAGCTGCGGGGCGGCGATCCGGCGGCCCTGCAACTGCTGGAACACCTCAAGCTGATCACCTGTGCCACCAGCCTGGGCGGTGTCGAGTCGCTGGTGAGCCTGCCGTTCAACACCTCCCACAGCGGCCTGACTCGCGAGCAGCAGAAAAAGATCGGGCTCAACCCCGGGCTGGTCCGGCTGTCGGTGGGAATCGAGGACCCTGATGACCTGTGTGCCGATCTCGAGCAGGCGTTGCGTCAGGTCTACCAAGGAAGGAGTCAGCCATGAGAAACGGAATGAACATCTCGGGCTTCAGTGAGATTGTCCACGAGATCCAGCAAGAGCCGGCCCAGGCGATCTTCCGTTACGCCGCCTATGCGCACTGTTCGCCGGCCGGCGGCATGCTGGCCGGCGTGGCTCCGGCCTTGATCGGCCTGTTGCGCGCGCCGCGGCATTTCGAAGTACCGATCCGCCCCAGCCCGGCGTTGCAATGCCAGGGGCTGCTGGACCCGGCCTGGCCCCAGGAATTGGCCCTGGCGGCGCTCTCCGGCTGTTTCCTGGTGTCCGCGGTGTCGGGGTTTTCCGCGCGACGGACCACGGTCGATCATCTGTCCATGACCACCAGCGCGATCCTGCAGGAAGCGGCCGCTGCTGCTCCCCAAGTGCGCTACGAGATCCGTTCGGGCACCGACAAGAAGATCAGCGAAGCCCTGGAAGTGATCGAGGCGGTGAAGAGCCACAGTCCCAATCACCAGACTTTCGTCCAGCCCCTGGGGCTTTCGGCACGTCTGGTGGATGCCGAGGGCGCTGGCCCCTGGCACAGGTTTTGCCCCTTCGAGCAGGCGCCTGCGGATACTGCGGCGGTCCAGACCAAGACCCAGGCCCTGTCCCTGGATTGCCAGTGGCTCTATGGCACTCAACTGCGGGCGGACTTCGTCCACCAGGACCCTCAGGACCTGCGCAGCTTTCCTATCGACCAGCCCAAGCAGCTGGCTGGTATCGACTGGGGCCCCAACCCCCAGGAATACCTGCTGATGGCGATTGCCGCCGATGTCCTGGCGCAGCTCAACCGTCGCCAGCAGTTGCCGGGTGCGGTGCACCTGGACGTGCGGGCCATGGTGGACATCCGCGGCATGTGTGAAGTGGCGCCGACCCCGGTTCACCTGCAGGACATCGAGCTTGAACTGCAAGTCGAAGGCTGGCCGGCCGCCCAGTTGGCGACGCTGATGCAACAGCTGGCGGCGAGCATCGAGGCCTCGGTGGTGTGTGCCCTGATTCGCCATCGGGTGGGTTTCGAGTTCCAGGTCGGTGCCCGGCCGCTGTCCGAGGATGCCCGCGAGTGCCAGCCATGCTGAATCAGTCGACCCTGTGTTTCGCCACCCTGGCGGTTCCCGACCTGGCGGCTGCCGAAGCCTTCTATGTGCAGGTCCTGGGTCTGCAGGTCAGCCGGCGCTTTGCCCCGACCCGCTGGATCAGCCTGGATGTGGACGAGCAGGGCGGTGCCGGACTCGGCCTGATCGAAGACCCGCTGATGGCTCGACCGTCGCCGGCCAGCATGCTTGACCTGATGGTGCCTGAGCTGGATGCGCTGGTTGCCCGGATGCCACCGCAGGTGACCCTTGTCGAGGTGCCAGGGCCGACCCTGTGGGGCAGTTACAAGGCGGTGATCGAGGACCCGTTCGGCAACCGCCTGGGCCTGGTCCAGTGCAGCCCGCAGGCCGCTGTCCAGGATACCGGGCAGCCGGGAAAGAACGAGTAAGGAGCTGGGATGCTTAAGCAATATGAATGCATGAATGTACCGGACTGCGTTGCTGGCGATGGCGGCTTCGTGTCCGTGGTCTCCGGGCTGCCGCGCAGCGGCACCTCGATGATGATGCGTGCCCTGGCCAGTGCCGGCCTGGCGCCGCTGACTGACAACCTGCGCCAGGGCGATGAACGCAATCCCCATGGCTATTTCGAATGGGAAGCGGTCAAGTCCCGCGACGGCTACCTGGGGTGGATGGACCAGGCCCGCGGCCGTGCGGTCAAGCTGGTGTCGCGCTTTCTCCAGCACCTGCCAGCGACCCACGGGTATCGGGTGTTGTTCATGCACCGTGATATCGATGCGGTGATCCGTTCCCAGCGAGACATGGCCGAGCACCACAGCGGTCAGGTCTGGGGAGGGCAGGAGGTCGAGGAACTGGCGCGGCTGTATCGCGAGCATGTGGCCCAGGTGCTGGCATGGGTCCGTTCGCGGCCGAACATGCAACTGCTGGAACTGGATTATCAACGGGTGCTGCAAGACCCTGACGGCGAATTCACCCGGGTTGCGGCATTCCTCTCACCCTTGCCCCTGGCGGTGCAGTCGATGGCGGCCACGGTGGATCGAGGTCTGAATCATCAAGCGGCGATGGAGGCTGCGAGCCATGTCTGAATTGCCCATCCGTGCAGTCATCTTCGACCTCGACGGAACCTTGATCGACAGCAAGCAAGTGATTCGCGAGGCCTACCACGCGGCCCATGCCCAGGTGGTAGGGGCGGACGTCGAGCCACCACCGTTCAGCGAGTACTGCAAGCACCTGGGACGCAGCTTTGTGCAGATCATGAAGATCATGGGGCTGCCGGCGCAGATGCACCCGGTGTTCATGCGTGAAAGCAACGCGCGAATGCAGCGCATCCGCGTGTTCGAAGGCGTCGGGGGACTGTTGGCGAGCTTGCATGCCAGGGGCATTCCCATGGCGATCGCCACGGGCAAGGACCATGGGCGCACGGTGGCGATTCTCGAGTACCTGGGCCTGCTGAAGTATTTCTCCTGCATCGTCGGCAGCGACGACGTGGCCAATCCCAAGCCGGCGCCGGACATGGCCCGGATGATTGTCGAACAGTTGCATCTGGACCCGGCGAGCTGCCTGTTCGTGGGCGATGCCCTGGCTGACCTGCAGTGCGGCCAGGCGTCGGGCATGCAGACCGCGCTGGCGCTCTGGGATCATCCCGGCGAGGAGATCCGACGCTATCCCAGCACCTATCAACTGACTGCGCCAGGCCAGATCCTGGCCTTGCTGGAGGTGGCTCGCCATGCCGACATTACTCCTGCTTAACGGCCCCAACCTGGGGCGCCTGGGGCTGCGCGAACCGCAGGTCTATGGCACCAAGACCCTGGACCAGATCACCGCTGAGGTCACCGCGGTCGCCGCCTCCCGTGGCTGGACGGTGCTGGCCCGACAAAGCAACCATGAGGGCGAGTTGATCGACTTCATCGAGAGCCAGCATCAGGCCGAGGCGATGATTATCAATCCGGGGGCGCTGATGATGTCCGGCTGGGCTCTGCGCGATGCCTTGCAGGACTACCCGGGGCGCTGGATGGAGGTGCACATTTCCAACCTGTTTGCCCGCGAGAGCTTCCGTCACAGTTCGTTGCTGGCGCCCCTGTGCCACGGCTTCATTGCCGGTCTGGGCACTGATGGCTATGCCCTGGCCGCCGCGGCACTGGTGGGAGCCCGCCATGTGTAGTGCAACGGCGGTACCGCTGCAGACTCAGGTGATGGACGACGTGCTGGGCCTCTGCGCCCGTTTGCTGAAGGTGGCGCAGGAGCAGTTGCATGCCGGGCAGAACTTCTTCGCCATCGGGGGCAGCTCGTTGCAGGCCCTGCAACTGTGTGCACTGCTCGAACAACTGCATCCGCAACTGTGCGGCGAGGACGGGATTGACCTGACCCTGATCGTCGGCACCGCGACCCTCGGCGAGTTTGTTGCCGCCGTCCTGCAGGGGGCGGCCGGCCGGCGTGCCGGGGCAATCTGCGAGGGCGAACTATGAGCCAGGCGATGGCGACATTGATCGAGCATTGGGAACAGCGCGGTGTGCACCTCTATGAAGATGGCGGGCGCCTGCGCTACTACTGCGGCGCAGACGGACTGCCTGAAGATATCCGCCATTTAGTGGGTCATGAGAGGAGTCGCCTGCTGGCGTACCTGGCCCCGACGGACCCACTGGCGTCTCACCTTGGCGGGCTGCGCCAGGCCTACTGGCTGGGTGAGCATTCGGCTTTCAGCCAGGGCAGTGCTGCCTATCTGCACCTGGTCTATGCCGGCGCGGTGCCCACGGCCGCGCAATTGCAAGCGGCATTGCCCCGCCTGCTGGCCTTGCACCCGATCCTGGCGTACACCCTGGACGCCCAGGCCCCGCGCTTCAAGCCGCTGGTCGCACCGCAACTGATGGTCGAGCAGCAGGTCGCTGCAGAGGGGACGGACCCACGGCGTTGCACGGCCCTGGCGGACAGCGCCATGCCGATTGCGCCGTTGACCGCGGAGCAGCCGCTGTTTCGCCTGGTGCTGGTGGCAGGTCCCCATGAGCGCTGTTTGCATGTGGTCTATCGGCTGGCGCTGTTCGATGCCCCGGCGGTGCAGATTTTTATCGGTGACTTGCTGGCACTGGTCGCCGGAGACAGTCCTCTGCAAGCGCAGGGCTATGCCCCGGCGCAAGTCGCGGCGTGGAGCCGGGCCCAACGCCTGGCGCGTTTCAAGGCCCGGCACTACTGGCTGCAAAAGATTCCCCAACTGGCTGCGGGTCCGGACCTGCCGCTGGCTCGGCGTCGGCAGGCGAGTGCAACACCGGCGCGCTTCATCGAGCATCGGGTGGTCCTGACGCCGGCGCTGCAGCAGGCGCTGAGTGCGGCGGCACGGCATCACCGCGTGTCGCTCAATGCGGTCCTGCTGACGGTGTATCTGCAGACCCTGGCACGCTGGTCGGGCAGGACCACGGTGACCTGCAGCGTCATGTACAGCACCCGGACGCTGCTGGGGCCGGAGTTCGCCCGCACCATCGGCAATTTCGCCGATACCCTGCTGCTCGATCTGCCATCCCAACCCCTGGCCTTTGCCGCCTGCGCCCAGCGGGTCCAGCAGGACCTGTACGGTGCGCTACAGCATGCCGCCTACGATGGCGTGTCAGTGGTCCGCGAATGGATTCGCGAACACGACCAGCGTCTCGACAGCAGCGAGCCGCCGATGCCTTATGTGTTTTCCTCGTTGCTGGAAATGGACCTGCCGGCGCCACCGCTGCAACAGACCGATCACGCGATGATGACGCCGCAGATCTGGATCGACGCCCAGGCCTTCGCAAGCGAGGCGGGCTTGTGCCTGTCCTGGGACGAGCGCGAGGGCTTGTTCGAGCCCGGGCTTGTCGCCCAGGCCTTCGAGCATTTTCATGGCGCCCTGGAGCGCCTGGCCAACCAGCCGTCGACCTGGGAGCTGAGCGAGCTGGCCTTGCCTGAGTCACTGCTGGCCCGGGTCGATGCCTTCAATCACTGCACGCGGCCGCTGCCTCGGCAGGCTCTGCATCAGGGCCTGTCCAGGCAAGCGGCGCTGCGCCCGGATGCGCCGGCGCTGTTGAGCGCTGGCAGCAGTCTGAGTTTTGCCGAGCTGTTGCGCCTGGCCAGTCGTCTGGCCAGCCACCTGAATGAAAACGGCGTGGGGCCCAGTGACCATGTGGTGGTGCGCGGCAGTCGGGACAGCGCCAATGTGGTGGCGATCTACGCGGTACTGATGGCCGGGGCGACCTATGTTCCGGTGAGCAAGAGTTCTCCGGTGCGCCGGGTGCATTCGATCATCACCCAGGCAGCGGCCACCACGGTGCTGGGCGACGATGCTGCGGACATCGCGGCGGTGCTCGCATCGCCGGTGAACTGGTCGCTCGACTACCGGCACTGGCTGGCGTCGCCGGAGGCGCAGGGCGCCGCTATCGCACCGGCTTATCCGGCGGTGGACAGTTCCCTGGCCTACCTGATGTTCACCTCCGGCACCACGGGCACGCCCAAGGGGGTGGCGGTCAGCCATCGCGCCGCGTTCAATACCCTGCTGGACTGTCACGAGCGCTTTGCCATCGACGCCCAGGACCGGCTGCTGGGGGTCAGTGAGTTCAGCTTCGACCTGTCGGTGTTCGACCTATTCATGCCGGCATTGTGCGGCTGTGCGCTGATCCTGCCGGCCAATGGCGAGCGGGCCGAGCCCCAGGCCTGGCTCGACGCGGCACGGACCCATGGGGCGACTGTCTGGAACTCGGTCCCGGCGATCATGGAAATGGCCCTGGGCTACGCCAGGGCGGTGGGCCTGCCGGCGCCGGCGGCGAGTGTGCGCCTGTGGATGGCCAGCGGCGACTGGATCGCCCTGGGGTTGCCCGAGCGCCTGCGGGAGCTTACACCGGGCTCGCGCTTCGTGGCCCTGGGGGGCGCCACCGAGGCGGCCATCTGGTCCAACTGCTTCGAGGTCCAGCAAGTGCACCCCGAGTGGCCGAGCATTCCCTATGGCCGACCGCTGAGCAACCAGCGGTTCTACATTCTCGACGCGCTGGGCCGGCGTTGCCCGCCAGGGGTCAAGGGCATGCTGTACATCGCCGGCGACGGCCTGGCAGCGGGCTACATCCATGATCGGCAACGGACCGAGCAGGCCTTCTTCATCGAGCCCGGGTTGCAGCAGCGGGTCTACCGCACCGGTGACATGGGACGGCTGCGAATGGACGGGGAGATCGAGTTTCTCGGCCGCGAGGACTTGCAGGTCAAGCTCAATGGCATGCGTGTGGAACTGGCGGAGATCGATGCGGTGCTGGGACGCGCCCCCGGGGTCGAACAGGTGGCGGTGTGTGTAGACGCTGCCGGGGCCTTGTACGGGTTTTTCGTCGCCGGTCAGCCGGCACCCAGTGGCCCGCAGTTGCTGGCCTTCGCGGCGCAGTACCTCAATCCCTACATGCTGCCGGTGCAGTTGTTCGCGCTGGCGCAGATGCCGCTGAGCGCCAACGGCAAGGTGGATCGGGGGGCGCTGGTGGCCTTGCTGCCAGGGCTTTGCGAACCCGGCGAGCCGGTGCAGGAGGTGGGCTTCTCGGCCCGGCAGGAACTGCTGCTGAGCTGCGTCCAGCGGGTGTTGCCGGCGGTACGTGGCGCGGCTGATTCATGGTTCGACATGGGCGCCTCGTCACTGCACGCGGTGCACATCCTGCTGGGGTTGAACACTGAGCTGGGGCTGGACCTGAGCCTGGCGGACATCTACGCCTATCCCTCGGTCAGTGCCTTGCTCGGGCATATGCAGGGCACGGGCCGGCGGCACCGCAACCGGGTGGATTTCTGCGCCGGCAGCGGTGAGCCGCAACCCTTGCTGGTGCTGGTGCACCCGGTGGGCGGGGCGTTGTCGTGCTATTGGCCGATGATTCGTGCCACCCGCGAGGACTTCCAGGTGATTGGCCTGTGTGCCGACGCTGGCCAGCGTTTCGATACGCTTGAGGATCAGGCTCTGGAGTACCTGGAGCAATTGCAGGACAGCCTGCAGGCAGCACGTCCGGTGGTGCTGGCCGGTTGGTCGTTCGGTGGCGTGCTGGCGGTGGAAATGGCCCGCTTGCTCAGTGACCGCGGCCGTCAGCAACTGGCGCTGGTGACCCTCGATGCGGGCGCGCCGCTGGACAGCGTGGTGCAATTGCCGCCGAGCTTGTTGCAGCAACTGTTTCAGGACGACCTGGAGCATTGCGCCCAGATCCAGGCCACGGGCCAGGCGGTAGCCGAAGTCTGCGAGAGCGCCACCCAGGAACGCTTTGCCTTGTTCTGTCGGCACTACGCCGCCTTGCTCGATTATCGCTACCGAGCGCCGGCTTGCCCGACCTGGCACCTGCAGGCCAGCGTCGAGCAGCCGTCCAGCGGGCTGCGTCCCTTGGCCGGACAGGACCGGGACGCCCATTGCCTGACCCTGGCTGGTGACCACTACAGCATTCTTTCCGGGGCGGCCCTGGAGCAGATTTTGCTGAGCCTGGCGGCGGCGGTGCGCGAAGTCAGCGCGGCGGATGACCGCCAGGCAGGGACATGAACGCTGGTGAACACAGGCGTGCGCGCCCAGTGGCCACCCCGGCAGGCGGCTCACTAGTGGCTGCGGGCCATGATGTGGAGTGTCTGAAAGTGCTGTTCCAGGCTGATTCTGCACTGGCGGATCGCCCCGCTAACCGGGAAAATTCGCCTCGGCTCCAAGGCTGCCACCCAGGCGCCAGGAGCCTCATAAACAGGGTAATTAAAGGAGTGACACTGTGAAGTTTGGATACACGATTGTTTATGTTCCCGATGTTGAAGCCTCGATCCGTTTCTTCGAGGACGCCTTCGGTTTCTCCCGTCGTTTCCTCGACGAGTCCGGTGATTACGGTGAACTCGACAGTGGCGCCACGACCCTGGCCTTCGCCAGCCGCGGCCTGGCGGACTCCAATTGTGAAGGCGGCTACCAGTTCTGCAGCCCTCAGCACAAACCTCTGGGCATCGAGATCGCCCTGGTCACCGATGATGTGCCCAAGGCCCATGCCAAGGCCCTGGCCGCCGGCGCCACCGAGCACGCCGCCATTCAGCACAAGCCTTGGGGGCAGGTGGTTTCCTATGTGCGTTGCCCGGCCGGAACCCTGGTCGAGTTGTGCACTCCGGTGGGCCAGTGAGCACCGGGCTTGAGGTTGCGGGCTGCCAGGGAGTACGCGGTCATGGTTAAAACCGAGGATGCGGTCCTGGCGTTGCTCGAGGACATCGGCAGCACCCACGGAGCCTTGCTGGACATCGTCCAGCGTGTGCGCCAGGTGGTGGAGGAAACCTGCGGCGGCGTCGCGGAAATGGTCAAGTACGGGGGCATCATGTTTTCCCGTGCAGCGCCGTTCTGCGGGGTCTATGCCTATACCGACCATGTATCGGTGGAGTTTGGTCAGGGCTATCTGTTCGACGACCCGCACGGGGTGCTCGAAGGCTCTGGAAAGTTTCGCAGGCATATCAAGTTGTTTGCTGTATCGGATGTTCAAAAGAAGCATCTTGCTGATTATGTAAGGCAAGCAATCAATCAATAGTCTTTTGAACTGAACACCTAACTAACGGTTGTTTCCTGCGGGGGATCATATCCCCCGCACGGGACCTTATTGCCCTGAAAAAACCACAGAGTGGAATGAGCACATGAACGATGCCAGCACTTACGGCGAAACCCTGGCCGATATCTATGACGACCTGTACGGCGAGGCTCCGGCCAATGCCATCGAGGTTCTGGTGGCAATGGCCGGCACCCGCGAGCCGGTGCTGGAGCTGGGGATCGGCACCGGGCGTTTCGCCTTGCCGATGCATGCACGCGGTGTGCAGGTGCATGGCGTCGATGCATCACCGTCGATGCTGGAGAAGCTGCGAGCCAAGCCCGGTGCGGCCGGCATTCCCCTGACCGAGGCGGATTTCGCCACCCTGGAAGGGGTCGGGGGCGGTCCGTTCAGCCTGGCCTTCTGCACCTTCAGTTCATTGTTCCTGCTGCTGTCCCAGGCCGCCCAGGTCAGTTGCTTCAAGGCCACCAGCGCCTTGCTCAAGGACCAGGGACGCCTGGTGATCGAGACCTTTTATCCGGACCTGTCGCGCTACGGCAAGGACCAGCCGGTCTATGTCGGCGGCCTGGAGCGCAACGAAGTGCTGCTGGAAGCTTCGCGCCTGGATGCCGTCGCGCAGCGGGTCAGCTGCCGCTTTATCCGCATGCAGGAGCAAGGGGTGAAAGTGATTCCGGTGGAGCTGCGCTATGCCTGGCCGGCGGAACTGGACCTGATGGCCGAGCTGGCGGGCATGCGCCTGGTGCAGCGCTGGTCAAGTTGGGACAAGACGCCTTTCGTCGAGGGCTCGTTCAAACATATATCGACCTATGAAAAGTTGCCCCAGGCCTGACTTTCCAGAACTTCGGAGTTGGACATGGACGTTTCCCAATCACCACGCATTGTGATCGACGAAAGTCGTTCGGCCCGCGAGTTGATGCTCGCGGGAGAGTGGTTCTGTACGCCTGATCTGGAACTTGCGCGCATGCGTTTTCGCTCCCAGGCATTGCAACGACGCTTTAACGATTGCTCTGTTCTGGCGTTCAAGGAACAGCAGGCCCTGCTGGCGAAGTTACTCAAGCGAGTGGGCCTGAACAGTTGGATAGAACCCAACTTTTATTGTGATTACGGGGTGCATATCGAGATTGGCGATGAGGTGTTTATCAACATGAACTGCACCTTTCTGGACGCAAACCGGATCCTCATCGGCGATCGCACCTACCTCTCGCCCGGCGTACAGCTGATGACCACCGCCCACCCCCTGGACCCCCGGGCACGTACGGTGCGCATCGACGCTCGCCTCAAGTGCGTGCAGCGGGCGGCACCGATTGTGCTGGGCAACGATGTGTGGATCGGCGCGGGGGCGGTGCTGTTGGGCGGGGTGGAGGTCGGCGATGGCAGCGTCATCGGCGCCGGCAGCGTGGTGACACGCTCGATCCCGGCCGGGGTACTGGCGGCAGGTAATCCCTGCCGAATCATCCGCTCGGTGTACGAGTGAACCTACTGGATCTGTTTATGAGAGACGTGACAGTGAATATCGATGACACAGGCAAGGGCCACACCGGCGCTATCGCCTCCCTCGGCGAGGCGGCCGGCCGGTTCGTCCATGGACCGTTGTGTGTGTGGTTCACCGGCCTTTCGGGGGCCGGCAAGTCGACCCTGGCCAGGGCCCTGGAAGCGCGGCTCGGGCAGTTGGGCGCACGAGTGCGGGTCCTGGATGGCGACGACCTGCGTGGCGGGTTGAACAGCGATCTGAAATTCAGCGCCGCCGACCGCAAGGAGAATATCCGCCGCCTGGGGGAGGTTGCCCGGCTGTTCTACGACAGTGGCTACATCGTCCTGGTCAGTGCGATTTCGCCATTCATTGAAGACCGCGAGCGGGCGCGGGCGTTGTTTGCCGCGCCGTCGTTCATCGAGGTGCACGTCGCCACTGCTCTGGCCTTGTGCGAAGCGCGCGACCCCAAGGGCCTGTATGCCAGGGCTCGCAGTGGCCTGTTGCCGGAGTTCACCGGGATTGACAGTGCCTACCAGCCGCCGACGGCCTGCGAGTGCCTGATCGAGACGGCAGGGCGCAGTGTCGACGACGGCGTCGGGCAGTTGCTGGAAGTCATTGGGCGCATCGGTGGAGGACAGCATTGATGGCCACTTCGACCTTCGAGCGCGTGCTCAAGCGTTACCGTTTCTGGCTGTTTGCCCTGGTGCTGGCGCTGGTCGCGGGGTTGTCCTGGGGGATGACCTCGATCCGCTTCGCCGCCGACTACCGGGCGTTTTTTCCCGAGGGCGAAAAAACCGTCGAGCAACTGGACGCCTTGCACCGGCAGTTTGGCAAGTCCGACACCCTGCTGTTCGTGATCAAGAACCCCAAGGGCACGGTGTTTACTCGGGAGTACCTGGAGCAGTTGCATGAGCTGACGCAACAGGCCTGGCACATTCCCCACGCTTATCGGGTGGACTCGGTAACCAACTTCCAGCATGTGTTCGCCGAAGGCGACACGGTGCATGTCGAGGCCCTGGTACGCGAGCCCACAGACCTGACGCCGTCCCACATCGAGTTGATGGAGCGCCTGGGACGCAATGACATCGAACTGGTCAAGCGCCTGGTGTCCAGCGATGGCCAGACGCTGGGGGTGCTGGTCACCCTGCAGTTTCCGCCACAGACCCTGGATGCGGCGCTGGCCGCCACCGCCGAAGGCCAGCGCCTGCTGGATGACTTTGCCCGCAAGAACCCGCAACTGCAGGTGCACCTGACCGGGCTGGCGGCCGTGGAGGCGGCCTATCCGGCAGCGGCGCAGCAAGACATGGCGGTGCTCACGCCGTTGATGTACCTGATCATTCTGCTGGTGAGCGTGCTGATGCTGCGCAGTCTTGGCGCCCTGCTGGTGGTGCTGATCGCCATCAGCATGGCCACCGCCGCGACCCTGGGCGCCAGCGGCTGGCTGGGCTTTGAGGCAACGGCCTTGACCGGCCTGCTGCCGACCATTGTTCTGGCGACCTCGGTGGCGGAGATCATGCACGTGCTGTCCGCCGCGCGGCAGATGAGCGCTGAGTATGGCCAGCGCCGGGTGGACCTGGCCTGCGCGGCGATCAAGGACACCATCAAGCCGATTGCCATTGGCACGGCGACCAATGCCGTGGGTTTCTATAGCCTGGTGTTCGCCGCGTCGCCGCCCTACAAGGAGTTCGGGGTGCTGGCGGCCATCGGTGCGGTCATGGCGTTGCTGGTGACCATTTCGGTGGCCGCGGTGCTGATCCCGCTGCTGCGGCTCAAGCCGCTTGAGGGGGCCGCCAGCCGGCGCTATTCGCTGTACATGGAGCCGTTGTTGCGCTACCCGAAGCTTTGGCTGCTGGGGTTTGTGGTGCTGTTCGTGCTGGCGATCGAGCCGGCGCGCAACAACCTGATCAATGACCGGATCGTGGAGAACTTCGACACCAGCATCCCGGTGCGCAACGCCACCGAGTTCGCCATGGACAACCTGTCCGGGATCTATCGCCTGGAATATGTCGCCACCTCGGCCAAGAGCGATATTTCCGATCCGGGCTTTCTCGTCGAACTGGACCGTTTCGCCCAGTGGCTCAGGACTCAGCCGGAAGTCGATTCGGTCACCACCCTCGGTGATGCCCTGAAGAAGCTCAACCAGACCATGAACGGCGGGCAGGCCGGGGAATACCGCTTGCCCAGCGACCCGGCGTTGGCCGCACAGATGCTGCTGGTGTACGAAATGTCGCTGCCGTTCGGCCTCGACCTGGGCAGCCAGATCAACATCGACAAGTCGGCCACGCGCCTGGTGGTGACCCTGAGCCGGCTCGACACCCAGCAGATCCGCGACATCAAGCAGCGGGCCGATGACTGGTGGCAGACCCATGCCGATCGTGCGGCGCTGGTGCCGAGCCTGGGCACCGGCGAGGCGGTGGTGTTTGCCAACCTCACGCACATCAGCATCGAGTACATGGTCAATGGCCTGCTGTTCGAACTGGTGACCATCACCCTGATGGTCGCGCTGTTCCTGCGCAACGCCGGCCTGGGGCTGATCAGCATCCTGCCCAACGTCTTTCCGTTCTTCATCATGTTCGGCCTCTGGGGCCTGTGGCGCGGTGAGATCAATACCGCGGCGATCAATGTCTGCGTGGTGGTCTACGGCCTGATCGTCGAGGCCACGATCCACATCATGAGCCACTACAAGGAGCTGCGCCTGGTGCAGGGCCACCCGCCACGAGAGGCACTGCGCCTGACCTACCAGCATGTGCTGCCGTCGGTGTTCGCCAATGCGGTGATTCTCGCCTCGGGCTTCATGGTGATGACCTTGTCGCCGTTTTCGATGAACGCCGATTTCGGCCTGCTGGCGGTCATCGCGATTTTCCTCGGACTGATCTTCGACGCTCTGTGCCTGCCCCTGGTGCTGCTGACCTTTGACCGCTTCCTGTGGGGCCGCGCCGCCACGCGACTGGCCACGCGCGAAGCCTGAACCCGACCCGTATTCAGAGAAGGAATCGACAATGAACTGCAATGCCGTATCGAGCGTCTGCCTGTCACTCTGCGCACTGCTGTACCAGGGGACATCGCTGGCCAGCCCGGAGCAGGAACTGGGGCAGCAATACGCCCATCACTGGCGCGACAGTGACCTGGGCTACCAGGACACCAGTGCCAGAATCCGCTTGACCCTGGTGGAGAAGGAGGGCGCCAGCACCGACCGCTTCATGCGCATGAACAGCTTCGAAACCGCCAGCACGGCGGTGGGCGACAAGGTGCTGCTGACCTTCGAGGCCCCGGAGAACATCAAGAATTCCCGGGTGCTGATCCACTCCAAGATCAAGGAAGGCGATCAGGTCTGGCTGTACCTGCCGGCCCTCAAGCGGGTCAAACGGGTGGCGGCGGCCGACCGTTCCGGGTCGTTCTCGGGCAGCGAGTTTTCCTACGAGGACATTGGCTCAATGGAAGTCGGCAACTACGACTACCAATGGTTGCGCGACGAACCCTGCGGCGACTTCCAGTGCGCGGTGGTCAAGCAGGTGCCGCTGTATCCGTATTCGGGCTATTCGTCGATCTGGGTCTGGTACAACAAGACCGACTACCGGCAGATGAAGACCGAGTACTACGACCGCAAGGGCAGCAAGTTCAAGACCCTGACCCTGGGTGACTACCAGTTGTTCCTGGGGCGCTACTGGCGTGCCCTGAACATGACCATGGTCAATCACATCACCGGTCGGCAAACCGTGCTGGTCAGTTCCGACGTGCAGTTTCGCACCGGCATCCGGGAGGACGCTTTTGAACCTGCAAGGCTTGGAAACCTGACGCAATGAATCCAGGCAAGGTCCACCGCAGGCTCCAGGCGTTGATGCTGGGGCTGTGCTGGAGCGTCACCCAGGTGCAGGCCGAGGCGGAGCAGGGGTTGTCGGCGAAGATCGCGCTCAAGCGCTACTTCTTCAGCTCATCGCCGGCCGAGGGCGTTGACGATGGGCAGCTGTCCGGCACCGCGCAACTGGGCCTGGACTACCAGTACCTGCAGAGCTGGGACAGCCTGCGCCTGCGCCTGGTGGTCAACCCGCGCTACCTGGAGAGCGGGTCCAGGGACCCGCGGCCGAGTTTCTATTGGGATGAGCTGTTCGTGCTCCTCGAGCAGGACAACCGTGAGCTGAAAGTGGGGCGGATCAAGGAGCATTGGGGCGTCATGGAGACCCGCCAACTGGTGGATGTGATCAACACCTACGACAACCTCGACGGTCTGCAACCGGAAGAAAAGCTCTCGCAGAAAGCCATCAAGCTGGGCAGCACTCTGGGGCCTGGGCATCTGAGCCTGTACCTGCTCGACGGCTTCGAACCGGTGCAGTTCTACAGCGAGCCGGCGCGGTTTGCCGCTTACCGGGTCCAGCCAGCGGCCGAGTACATCCACGGTGCCGATCCGGATTCCCTGGATCTGGCGGCGCGTTATTTCGTCTCGGTGGCCGACCTGGACATCGGCCTGAGCTACTTCAAGGGCACCAATCGGTCGCCGGCATTGCGCGCCGAAGGTGACAGCCTAGTGGCCCAGTACACCGAGGTCACGCAATGGGGGCTGGATGCGATCTGGGTCAGGGAACAATGGTTGTACAAGCTCGAGGCCCTGAATCAGCGGGTTAGCGACAATGCCTACAGCTCGCGCAAGCTGTCGGTGGGGCTCGAATACGCGATTACCCGGGCCTGGCGCGATGCCGACCTGAGCCTGATCGGTGAATACCACCACGACCGTGACCAGCCCCTGGCCCCGGTGAGCATCTTTGATCGCAAGTTCCTGTTGGGGGCGCGTCTGGAACTCAACGATGCCCATTTGTCCTCGGTGTTCCTGGGCTACACCGCGCAGGCGTCCGATCTGCGCAACAACATGCTCAGCGCCTCCCTCGACCTGGGGCTCAGCGATGCAGTGCGGGCCGGTGTCAGCGCGGCGCTGATCAACAGCTCCGCGAGCGACGTGGTCTGGGATGCGCTGGCCAGCGATTCCCACGTGGCGTTGGAGCTTTCCTATTCATTCTGATCGTACCGGCGCACGCCGGGCCGATCCCATGCAATTGCTTAAAGGGATAACGCCATGGATACCTTGCTACAGATCATCGGATTCGGGCCCGCGGCCCTGGGTCTGTTCATTACTGCAGATCGCAATGGCCGTTTGCAGCAATTGCTCGACTGCGGGTTGCAGGTGCATGAGCGCAGTGCCTCCCTGGAGCAGTGGGATGGCCTGGGCTACGAAATCGAAGCCAATTCGCCGATTGCCGATTTTCTTGGCGGCATTCGCCGCGACGGGGTGTTTGCCCAGTGCCTGGATCAACCCCAGGTACAACGCTGGCTGCAGGTTCCGGAGCAGGTAGTGCCCCTGGTGCAGGTCTCGGCGTTTCTGCGTCAACTGGCGCAGGTGATCATCGAGCTCTGTCAGGCTCACCCCAGGGCGGCGATCCATTTTGCCCACGGGGTCGAGGACGTCCGATGCGAGGCGGATGGCTTCACGGTCAGTGGTGGCTGGGGTAACAGTTCCAGCCGTTACCTGGTGCTGGCCTGTGGCGCCCGGGTGCGTGACCTGCAACCGCAGGAGGCGATGCCGGCCACTTCGGTGCTGTGCTCCGACCGGGTGCTGCGGGGGCGGGTTGACCCGATCCTGCGCCAGACCCTGGAGCAAGGGCGGCCAGTGGTGGTGCTGGGGGGCAGTCATAGCGCCTTTTCCGTGGTCGGCTACCTGCTTGAGCGTTTCACCGGACTGCTCGGCCTGGGGTCGATCCAGGTCCTGTGCCGTCGCCGCCCGGCGTTGTGGGCAGCCTCGACCCGGGTTGCCGCGCCATTGGGGGCCCAGGACCGGGTGGATGAGGACAGTGGCGAGGTCAACCGCTTCTGCGGCTTGCGCGGCGCCGCCCAGGACACCCTGCTGCAGATCGAGGCTGGCGCGCGCGCCAGTGTCGTCTTGCACATCGGCTCCACCGATCCGCAACCCTGGCTCGCCCGCGGTGCGCTGTTGATCAATGCCACCGGTTACCGACCCCGATTGCCCGGGCTGCTGGATGCCCAGGGCCGTCAACTGCGCCTGGACCAGCGCGACGGCAACCTGTGCAAGCACCCGCAGAGCCACGAACTGACGGTGGGCGGCCAAGCGGTGCGCGGGTTGTTCGGCACCGGGCTGGGGTTTTCCGACCGGCGCGGCGCGACCCTGGAAGTCGGGGTCAACTTCTTTCACGGCCGTTGTGCCGGGAACATTCTGCACGCCGTGCTCTGACGGCATCTCACTTCAACCAGGCATACAGGAGGCTGCATGCGCACACTCGCGGCAACTCGATCGGATCTACAGACAGGACTGGCGATGCTGCCCAGCGCCTTACCCGCGGACCCCGCCGCACTGGACGACCTGCTGTCCAAACTCGCCACCCCCCAACGGGTCTATCAATTGCTGTCGTCGCGCCTGACGGTGCGCCAGGTGCTCTGGTGCCTGGCGCAACTGCTGGCCGAGGGACAGCTGCGCGTGGTGCCGGGAGGCTCGCCGCAGCGCTTTGTCCGGGAGGGGCCGGATGAGACTCCGCTGCCGGGCTGCGGCCTGCATCTGGTGGGCGACGACAGCCTGCGCCTGAACCCGCATTTTCGCGAGATCCTCACCGATCTCATCAGTGACAAGCAGAGCCAGTACAGCCAGTCCGTCGAGACCTACGAAACCTTGATCCGTCGTTACAAGATCATGCAGAGCCTGGGCGACTTGAATCACGAGGCGCTGTTGCTGTTGGGGGATGACGCGTTGTTCTCGCTGTTCCTCGCGGTACATGGTTATCGCCGACGGATCGTCGTGGCGGACATCGACCCGCAGTTGCTGGCGACCATTGCCCGGGTCGCGGCGCAGCAGGGTTTCAATAACATCGAGGTGGTTCAGTACGATGTCTTCCAGCCCTTGCCCCAGAGCCTGGTCGGGCAGTTCGACTGCTTTGCGGTCAATGGTTTCAAGGACCTGGGAGGCTTGCTGATGTTCGTCTGTCGCGCCTTGCAGGCACTCAAGGCGCCACCGGCCATGCGCAGCGGCTACCTCAACTTCGGCAGTCACGATGTGCTGTCAGTGGAGCAGGTCAGGCAGGAAGTCGAGATGCATCAGGCGCTGCTGCGCTTTGGTCTGTACCTGGACTACTGCGTGCCCTGTCCCGAAACCCATGTGTGCAGTGCCTTCGAGGAAGCCTTCAGCGCCAGCGCGCAACGCCTGGCCGAGGTGCCGCCGGTGTTGCGGGTGCAGGCGTGCGAGCGTGAACTGCAGGCGCTGTACCAGGCCTTTTCCCACCTGTCCTGGGTGCAGATGCGCAACTTCCCGGACATCCAGCTCTCGCCCCTGAAGATGGGCCGCTGCCGGGTGGTGGAGCGCAATGACCGGGAGATCTCACGGTTCCTGCGCTTGGGCCAGTTGTACGCAGGCAGCACCGCCAATGCCCAGTGAGGCCGGCAATGGCCGGGTGGTGGTGCTGTCGCCGCACCCGGACGATGGGGTCTGGTCGCTGGGCAGCGGCCTGGCACGCTGGGCGCCGCGGCAGGAGATTGAGCTGTTGAGCCTGTTTGCCGGCGACGCCCCGGCGGGGCTGACTCGGGCCCGTGCGCCGGAGCAGCGCTGGCGCTGTTTTTCCACGCCCGGGCAACGTCGCGCCGAGGATCGGCGTGCCGCCGCAGTCCTCGGCTACGGCTGCTCGAACCTGGAGGCAGCGGATGGTGCATTGCGTCTGGATCAGGGCGGAGGTTTTGCGCATGCCAGCCTGCAGTCGCTGTTCCTGGACAGCGCCCCGGGCTCCTGGCCAGCCCCGGAGGCTGCCCTGGTGGCTGCGCTGCAAGGTTTTCTACGGCCGCAGGATGTGGTCTGCGCGCCGCTGGCCATCGGGGGGCATGTCGACCATTGCCTGACCCATCGCCTGGCCCGCGAGCTGCCTAACCGGGTGTATTTCTACAGTGAGTTTCCCTATGCCGAGCAGTTGTCGCAGCAGGCGCTGCAGGGGCATGTGCGGGCCTTGGGCCTGCAGCTGCAGGCCCGGGATATTGCCTGTTCCTGGCCGGCGTGGCGCGAGGCGGCGCTGTGCTACCGCTCCCAGGTGCTGATGCTGTTCGCCGGTCAGGGCCGTTTTCTCCAGGCCCTGCAGCGTCACTGCCGCGTACAGGGGGACACGGCGTTCTGCCGGATCTGGTCGACCCGGGCGATGTAGCGCTGCACCGAGCCGGTGGGCGAGAGCAGTTCGTCCAGGGCCAGGGCCTCGGCGATTGGTGCCTGGGCCTGGAACAGTTGCAGGTTATGCCGATGGTCCTCCCAGCGCTGGGGATTGTGATGGGACATGTGGTAACCGCAGGCGCGGGGTTCCAGGCTCAGCCTGACCCCGGCCCGCCACAAGCGGTAGCCCAGGTCCAGGTCTTCCATGCCCCAGCGTCGGCCATAGGACGCATCGAACCCGCCTACTTGGCGCCAGGCGCTGCGCGACAGGGAGATGTTCGCCCCGGCACTGGCCAGCCATGGCCACTGGCTGGCCCGTGGATGTTCTGCGGCCTGCTCCAGGGGATTGGCCAGGGTCCGCGCGCTCTGTGGTGTCCAGCGCCCGGCCAGCAAGTCTTCCACCAGGATCGGTGGGCAGCCGACGGTGCCCAGGGCCGGATCGCTCACCGGACCCAGGGCAATCAGTTCCCGCAGCCGGCCGTGTACCAGGCCGCCGTGTGCCTGCTGGGCCTGCAGGTGGGCCTCGAAGAAACCGTCCTGGACCAGGATGTCATCGTCGAGAAACAGCAGGATCTCACCCCTGGCGACACTGGCCCCAAGATTCCTCGCCGCTGCGCGCCCCAGGCCCGGCGAGCTGAGCAGCCGTACGTCCGGCAAGGATTCGACCAGGGCCAGTACGGCGGGCTGGGCGCCGTCGGCGACGATCACGGTCTCGAATTCACAGCGTGCCTGTTGGCGCTGCAGGCTGGCCAGGGTCAGGCGCAGGCGCTCGGCCTTGGCATGCACCGGAATGATCACGGAGAGCTGCATCAGGCACCTTCGTCGCGCAAGTCGCTGGCAGGGCCAGCCTGGCCGGGCTGGTGGTTCAGTTGGTGGTGGCGCTGGGTCATGAGCACCGCAGCGATCAGGTTGCCGATCAGCATGGCTTCCACCAGACCATTGAGGCCGCGCTGCCAGTGCAGGGTCAGCAGCCAGCCCAGGGGCACCATCAGCAGCAGGTAGGCAATGGCATGGATCAGGGTGGGGGCCATGGCGTCTTCGCGTCCGCGCAGGGCATTGGACATGATTCCCTGCCAGGCATCGAAGGGCAGCGCCAGGGCCAGTAGCAGCATGCTCGGCAGGGCCACGGCCAGCAGTTGCGAGTCATGGCTGTATTGCGCCAGCAACGGTTCCGGCAGGGCCGCCAGGACCAGGGCGCAGAGGGTGCTCAGGGACACCCCCAGCAGCAGCCCGGCGCGGGTCGACAGCTTGATGTCCGGCAGGTCGCGGTTGCCGTGGGCCATGCCCACCTGGATCGAGGTGGCAAAGCCGACCCCCATAGGAATCATGAACAGGATCGAGCGGATATTGACCAGCACCGCGCAGGCGGCGGCAATTAATGGCGAGGCCACTGCGGCCATGACCGCGATGAGCATGAAGGCCAGGGCTTCGATGCCGAAGCTCAAGCCGCCGCCGTAACCGATGCGGCGCTGCATCTGCCATTGCGGCCAGGCCCAGCGAAAACGCTGGTTGATCGCGAAATCGTCACGGTCAGCCATGATCCGGTGCACATACAGCACGATCGCCAGCGCCATCAACAGCCGGACAATGGTGGTGCACCAGGCTGAGCCCAGGGCGCCCATTTCCGGCAGGCCGAACTCGCCGTAGACCATGGCGTAGCACAGCACCGCGTTGACCAGGTTGCCGCCCAGGATGACCAGGGTGGCGGGCATGGGGCGAGAGATGCCTTCGAGGAAAAACGAGTAGGCGATGTAGATCAGGATCGCCGGCAACCCCAGCGCCACGATGACCATCAGTTCGGCAATGGCCGCGGCCAGCTCCGCCTGCACCCCGAACCGCGCGAGCAAGGGCAGGCTGGCGACACTGGCCAGGGCGCAGGCCAGCCCGAGACCGAGTGCCTGGACCACTCCGCGCTGGGCGGCCAGGCCGGCGGCGCGCGGGTCCTGCTGGCCGATGGCGATCGAGCCCATGACCAGGATGCCGAACAGCAACCCGGCGGCAATCAGCATGTAGGTGTCGGCAATCGCATGGGTGATGGAGATCGCAGCCAGCGATTCGGTGGCATAGCGCCCGACCATGATGGTGTCCACCAGGGACAGCAACAGGAAGCCGATGCGCGACACGACGATCGGCCCCGAGAGTTTGGAGAGTTGCAGCAACTTGTCTTTGAGCGGTGTGGAACTGGCCATGGGAGTGGCTCCTGGCTGCGGCGCCCGGTCAGTGACCTGGCCGGGCGGTGCAAGATGGCGTGAGATGGGGGTAGAGGGCGGACATCGCCGAGGCCAGCGAGCGCAGCTTGCGGTACTCGTGTTCGCGGGTCTGCGCACAAGTGCCCAGGCTGGCGATGCGGCTGCCGAGGAAGTCCCGGTAGGGCGCGAGGTTGTCCTCGGCGGCGAAGGCCAGAGAGGTCTGGGTGCCGTCCACGGTCAGGGTCAGGCTCGGCTGTTGGATGCGGTTCTGGCTGAAGCCGAAGGTGGTGCGCAAACACAGCTCACCAGCGCTGCCGTACAGGGTGATACGGGTTTCATCGTGCTCCTGGTGGCTGGCCCAGGCAGTACTCATGCGCACCAGCGTGCCGCCCCGGGCCTGCAGGCAACTGAATGACTGCGACTCGACTTCGATCGCGCCTCCCGGGCCCTGGTCGCCACGCCAGGTGGCCTGCTGTTGAGCTTCATCGGCGGTCGCCGGCACATGGTTGCACAAGGCCGCGTCGATCAACGGATAGTCCAGTGCATGCAGAGCCACCTCCAACAGGTGCCAGCCCAGGTCCGCGCCCGAGCCGGCCAGGGCCTGGCTGGCCTGGGTGAACCAGGAGCCCGGGCGCGGCACCCCACGGCGCCGACGCCAGCTGACATCGATGCAGTGCAGTGTGCCCAGCGCGCCCCGGGCCGCGGCCATGGCGCGAACGTCGCTGCGGTGGGCCGCCGCGGCGCTGACCAGGAGTTCGGCACCGGTTTCACGGCTGCAGCGGATCAACTGTTCGGCATCCGCGGAGGACAGGCAGGCGGGTTTTTCCAGGATCACGTGCAATCCCTGGCCCATGGCCCTCAAGGCTTGCTGCACGTGATGCACGTTGGGCGAGCAGATCAGGGCCAGATTGCAATTGTGCAACGCCTGGTCACTCATGCAGCGATGCCAGCGCGGGCCAGGCGACATGGTAGGGAAGGCCGTACTCGCATCGGTCTGTGGATCGATCACCGAGACAATGTGCGCATTGTGTTGCACCAGCAGTGGTGCCCAGACATTGCGCACCACCCAGCCGGCTCCGACGAGGGCTATACGGGGCTCGATCATCGTTCGCCGGCCAGATGCTGGTGGACCTTGGCGATGGCCGTGGCGATGTCCAGGGTGTCCTGTTCGTTGCCGAGCAGGGCGCGGTGATGGATCCAGATACCTCGTTGTGCCATGTGCTCGGTCACCGGACAGGAGGCGATGCATTGGGCCAGGTCCTGCCGGGTCGGTGCCGGTGCCTGCCAGAAGCTGGGAATGCGGTACAGCGCCTGGTAGGAGCGGAACGCCGGGATGCCTTCGGCCACCAGGCAGTCCACCACCCGGTTGCGATCCAGCGCGCGCTGGCCCGGGAGGTCGTTGAGGGTGAACAGGAACATGTAATAGGGATGGGTGTGGGCATCTTGGGTGCGCACCTGTGCGGTGACCAGTCCCTGGCGGGCCAGGGTGTCACTCAGGAGCCGGGCGTTGTGCTGGCGCACACGGGTCTGTTGCTCCAGGCGTGAAAGCTGGACACCAAGCACCGCGGCGCTGAACTCGCTCAACCGGGCATTGGTGCCGACCACGGTGTGCTGATAGCTGCGATCACCCAGCGGACGCCCGCAATTGCCATACAGGAAGACCTTCTCGCGCAGCTCTTCGTTGGGGCACAGGACCAGGCCGCCTTCACCGGCGGTCATCAGCTTGAAGTTCTGGAAACTGAAGCAGGCCAGGGAGCCATACTCGCCGATCCCGGTATCTGCGTAGCCCCGCGCGCCGTGGGCATGGGCGGCGTCCTGGATGATCACCAGCCGATGCTGGTCGGCGATTCTCGACAGGCTGAGCATGTCGCACATGTGCCCAGCCATGTGTACTGGAATGATGGCTCGGGTGCGGGGGCCGATGTTCGCCAGCACGGCGGCCGGGTCGATGCACAGCGTGTCGGGCAGTACATCCACGGCAATCGCGGTGGCACCGATACGCTGGCAGGCCATCGAGGTGGAGATGAAGGTGAACGCCGGCACTATGACCTCGTCACCGGCACCGATGCCTGCGGCTTGCAGGGCGATTTCGATCGCCACTGTGCCGTTGCTCACCGCAAAGGCCGAATGGGCACCGTGCATCTGCGCGAAGGCCTGTTCGAAGTCCAGGTTTTCGCAGCCTTGCATGCGCCACCACTGGCCCTGGTGCAGGCTGCGCAGCAGAGCGCTTTCCTCTTCGGCGCCAAACTGTGGCCAGCCGGGATAAGGGGTTTGTCGAACAGGGGTACCGCCATCAATAGCCAGGGTCATACATCCATTCCCTTGGAAAGGTTGATAAATAAACAGGCAAGCAGATGTTTACCGGGATGTTTTGGAAGAAGTCCCGGTGTTTAAAGTGTCTTTCCTGAAGTTGTAGTTGGGCTGCCAAATGTGTCGCGCTATAGGTTTTATAGTTCGTGGGTGGTGCTTCCCTAGTTGTTATTTTCAGAGTCGCCGTGAAGATAACATGGGATTAAAAGCTGGGTGCAAGGTTATTTTTAGTAATCCTTTGTAATATTGTGAAATACTCTCGGAGTTGCAGTTGTCGTGTCCGAATTAATCCCTGTGTTAAAAAATTGGAAATAGCTGATTTGTCCTGAAGCCCCCGTTCTGAATGGCTTTGAGGTGGGTTGGTGGCGGGCCTAGGCGCGCTTTATAAGAATAGCTGACGTCAAGGAAGTGTCGTTTCATATCTGGGAATTTATATGCAGCTCTCCTTTTTAAATAAAGGAGTGGTTTGTGTCTTTCTGCCTTTTATTCGCTTTCTTGACAGGGTGGCATTCGCGACATTGCAAAGGGATTGTCACTTTGCGGTCATGTCTAAGTGTTGGTTCGGTATTCACTAAGTTTGCCGGATTCAGGGATGATAAGAGGCTAATTGATATTATGAAGACATTGATTGTCATTGCCGAAGGGATGGACCCACTGGTACTGGAGTCCGAAGTTGCCAAAGGCCGGCTTCCATGGTTCTCGCAGCGCTTGGGCGCGCACTCTTATCGGCATTTGAATTGTGGGCCGGTGCCCTATGAGCCAAGCAACCTGGCGACCGCTTTCTCGGGGGTCAACCCGGGTCGGCATGGCTGCTTTTCCTACTGGAGCGCCCACAGCTCGGGGGAGATTCCGCGGATTCTCGAAACCACCGATGTCATGGCGCCCCGGCTTTGGGAGTGGCCGGAAATGGCCGGTCAGCGTTTTGCGGTGGTCAATGTGCAGCTCACCCATCCGCCGCGGCCGCTCAATGGCACGCTGATTACCTACCCGATGCACAACTCGATGAACACCAGCCACCCGCGCAGCCTGCTGCGCGACCTGAATGCCCAGGGGGTGCGCTACGCCCATGACGTTTCGCTGTTCTACACCGGGCAGCCCTTCGACGAGTTCGCGGCCCAGGCCTTCCGGATTGCCGAGCATCAGCTCGACAGCGCCATGGCGCTTGCGCAAGAGGCGGATGTGATGATCGTCAACCTGACCCTGGCCGATCGTCTGTCACATTTCATGTGGTACGAAATGCTTGAGTCCGAGCCCGCGCAGCGCCCGCAGATTCTGCGCGCTTATGACTTCATCGACCGTGCCTGCGAGCGTCTGCAGTCCCTGGCTCCAGAGTCGATGCTGGTGTTTTCCGAAATGGGCTTCGGCGAACTGGCGGGGTTCTTCTCCATCGATCAGCACTTGCGGGCCGCGGGCCTGCAAGTGCTCGACGAGCAGGGGCAGGTTGACCTCAAGCGCAGCGTCGCCCTGGAGACGGTGCAGGGTTCCCATGGGGTAATGTTGTGCGCCGACCTGTGCAATGAAGGGCACGCCAGCGCTGCTCAACGCCAGGCGGTGATGCAATGCCTGAGTGACATCCGCTTTGCCGATGGGCAGCCGGCGCTGGCCAGCGTCCGTGCCCGGGAGGAGGTGTACCAGGGCCCCCATACTCACCTGGCCCCGAGCCTGATCGTGACTCCGGCGGACCCCAAGCGCCCACCTTTGGGCGATCCGCGCTGGGCCAACCACGTGCGCCGCACCGCGCAGTCGGGATGGCATCGCGACTGCGGCTTCGTGCTGCTGGATGGGGCCAGGATCAAGGCCGCGCCGGGGCCCCTTCAACTGCAACAGATCGCCCCGACAATCGCCGGGCTGAGTGGTTGTCAGGCGGCTGCCCAATGTGAAATGACGAGCTTCGCATGACCAGCCTGGCGCTTGTTCGGCAGCCGATGGCGCAAGTTGTTCTCGATAACCTGGGCAAGGTCGAGGATCACCATCGCCGGTTCAGCGTGGCGGCAGCGGAGGCGGGGCTCTATGGCTTTGTCGACAGTGACCTGCAGGCACTGAAGTCCATCGGCCTGGTGTCGCGTATTCAGGAGCACGACGAGTTCTTCGATCCTGACGATCTGTACAGCCTGTCCCTGCACCTGCGCTTGCCGTCGTTGCACAAACTGGCCATGCGCAGTTGGGCCACGGCGTTTCGCCAGTCCGATCGTCAGCGACAGGTTGAACTGGTGTATACGCTCAACGAGAAACAGCCGCCCCAGGGGCCGATCCAGGTGCTGACCGCCGCGGAGCGCCTGTGTGTGCTGGAGGCACCGCAGGGCGGTGACTTCTATCGCCAATGCCTAGTCATACCGGGCCAAATGCGGCTCCTGCCGAGTCCGTTTCGGGAGCTGATCGAAGAGGTCAGTGCCGGCATGCAGTTCTACATGCTGCATGACGGAGTTCGTTGGGACCTTGAATTCATGAGCCGGCACAAGCTGGCCGAATGCGGTGGCTTCTCGAAACTGCTGGTTGAGCGGGCCAAGGCACTCGGCTTGCCTGCCAGGCAGGTATTCGGCCTGCTGCTCAGTTCCCCCTATGCCACCGGCCATTACTGGGCCGAACTGCAGATCTGTGGTGAGTGGATTGCCGTGGACCCCTTGATGATCCGCCTGCTGTCACAGCAGGCGGGGCTTGTCTGTGATCAATGGCCGCTGCACAGGTCACCGCTGGGCGCGCTGTTGAGGCTATGCGTTGTCGAATCCTACGACCACAACGGAGCTCCCTGCCTGAGCTGCTTCGAAGACAAGTACTTTCGCCAGCTTCCTGTGGCGACGGCAGGAACCACGCAGTACCGGGTGTCATACAGGGTAGCGGTTCAGCTGCCTGTTTAAATCGATTGCAGATAGGGAAAATCATGCTGGAACTGAATGGACGGGTGTGCCTTGTCACAGGGGCTTCAGGTGTGCTGGGCGCTGCGATATGTGAAGAGCTGGTCCGCGAAGGCGCTTGGGTCTTCGGGGTCTATCAACACAACATCGAGCGTATGCAAGCCCTGGTCGCCGAGACCGCGGAGCTGCCTGGCACACTGATTCCGGTCGCTTGCGACCTGACATGCGCAGAAGATACCTCAAGGATGCTGGCCACCCTGGCCGCTGACTCAAGGCCGATTCATGCCTTGGTCTGTTGTGCCGGGAAGATGTTGCGCAAGTCTGCCCTGCTCAGCAATCAACTCGATGGCGACCCGCTGTTCGAACTCAATGTCGAGGCCACGATCCGCCTGGTGCGTCAGGTTGTGCGGCCGATGCTGGGGCAGCGAGCCGGGCGCGTGGTGCTCCTGGGGTCACTGGCCGGCGAGAGCGGGATGCCCGGGCAAAGCCTTTATGCCGCGTCCAAGGCGGCGCTGCATGGTTACGCCCGATCATTGGCCTTTGAGGTCGGTGGGTTCGGCATCACCGTCAATGTGGTAGCTCCGGGGGCCGTGGCCGGACCACCGACCCATTACAGCGCCGCCGAGGAACAGCAGGTGTGCCAGCGTATTGGCCTGCGACGCTTGGGACGCCCCGAGGAAGTGGCAGCAGTGGTCGGCTTTCTCGCCTCGGCCCGGGCCTCCTATATCAACGGTGCGGTGATCGCGGTCGATGGCGGAGGGCGTTTCTGATGCATTGCGCAAGTATCGACCTGGGCGGCAGCAAGATGGCCCTTCACTTCAGCATCGCCGGACGCGTTGTGCAGCGTGAGCGCATCGAGATTCCGGCCGGTTGTGTTCCGCAAAGCATTCTTGAACAGGCGGTGGTCCTGTTGTGCCAGCAAATAGCGCTGTACGGCCCGATCAATTGCCTGGTGATTGCCAGCGCGCCGACGATCAATGCCGACGGCACAATCATTCGCTGGCCCAATCGACCCGACTGGGAAGGCCTGGCCATCGGCCCGGCTTTTCGCATCGAGGGGGTCGAACGGGTGATCTGGTGCGATGACGGAACGGCGGCGACTTTCGGCGATGCCACGGTCATGCGTGCCTCCAACCTGGTGCATTTTTCCCTGGGCACCGGGGTTGGTGGCGGTGTGGTCTATCAGGGCCGCATGTTGCCCGATCGCGAATTGGGACACCTGCTGGTCTGGCCCGGAGGAGCGCCCTGCAGTTGTGGACGGGCGGGTTGTCTGCAGGCCTATGCGTCGTTCCGTTCACTGGACAAGTTTGTCGCCTCGATGGGCTTTTCCGATGAGGCCACGCTTAACCACTGGCGCTTGCGGGCGGTACAGGCCCTGGCGCTGGCCACGGCCAACCTGGTGGAGCTGTTCCGGGTGGAGGTGATCTGCCTTGGCGGGGGCATGCTCGGACGCTTCCCGGAAATTCCCCATCAGGTGGGCATGCTGCTGCGCGAGCCGGGCTACCTGAAACCCTCCTTGAATCCGCCCCTGGTGATGCATTCCCCCCAGGGCACCGAAGCCTCGGTGCTGGGCGGGTTGTATCTGGCCCAGGCCAGCCACGAAGTGCAGAACGAGATTTGCGAAGGTGGCATCGACAACTCCAGGGTCAGCATTCGCCATGTCAGCAACGGTATGAGTTTTATCTCCATGAGCTCGAGGTGAATGGGCGCATGGCAGGACACAACGGATGTATCCATTCTGAGAAAAGGCAAACGATATGATCAACGAACCAATCCACGAGCCCAAGGGCCTCAAGAAAGTCCTGGCCGCCTCTGTGCGTGCCTGGCTGACGCCGAGTCGGCTGGCGATGTACTTGATAGGCGTGATGATCTTTTCGCTGGGGGCACTGTTCTTTATTGTCAGCCGATTGGGCACCGATCCACTGGATGTGTTTGTCATCGCCTTGAACAATCATCTGCAGGTGGGACTGGGGGCTTGTTCTGCTTTGTTCTCGGTGGGCTTGTTGCTCTGGTGGGCACTGTGGAACAGGCAGTGGCCGCCGATCAGTCCCTTTGTGACCACGACCCTGACCGGACTGTTCATCGATCTCTGGCTGTTTCTGGAGTTTGACGAGGTGTTGGCGGCGGCCCTGGGGCCTTATGTGCTGCTCGCCATTGGCTTGGGGCTGTGCGCTTATTCCTCGGCGCTGATCATCATGAGCGGGATCGGCATCCGGGTCATCGATTTACTGGTGATCAGCATGATGAACAAACTCGGTTGGTCCTTCACCCTGGCGAAGATGGTTCTGGAGATTTCGGTCTTTGTCCTCGGCTGGTTCATGGGCGGGCCATTCGGCATCGGCACCATCGCGTTTCTATTGATCATCGCGCCGATGATCAAGCCCTTCATGAACATGAACGAGCGTTACCTGCGCATGGGCAACTATGGGCTAAAGCGCCGCGATGTGTATTTCGTCCCTCCGGCGTCGCTCACTGGCAAGTAAGGCCGCTGTGCTCGAAGAGCATGCCCAGGTGCCGGATCGAATGGTCGAGAAACAGGCGCGTCAGGGAAGTTCCGAGCCACTTGTTGCAACGCTGTGGCAAGTCATGAGGGGAGTGAAAGTTGCTAGAGGTGGGCTGCAACACGCAGAAGTTGGTTATGTGCCGTGTTGCAGTTGTTCCAGGAAGAGGGTGGATCAACGGGTGTTCAACCCGTTGATCACACAAGGTACTCAACAAAACCGATCAATCACCCGAACTTCCGACTTGTCCCGCAGCGATTGCCATTCGGCTTTCAGGGTCTCCAGGACCCGACCGATGAAGTCTTTGTCGGCGGCGGCTTTCTTGCCGACGTAGCCCTGGCCGCGGCGGTACATCTTCAGGCGGGCCGCCAGTTCCTGGTTGTTCTGGTCGAACTCTGCTTCATGGCTATGGGGCGACAGGCAGTCGATATGCACTTGGCCCGACTTGGCAATCCACAGGATGTGGCTGTCGTGGCTGTCTTTCTGTGCGGCGAACATACGTGCCAATTCATCAATAGTGGGTTGATTATTAAGATTCATTTGTAGCCCCCTTGACCATTTATCGATCTATCTAAGTTGATTCGCTAATTCATCTTGCTACGTCGGTAAGTTGAACCCTGATACCGGAAACAGGGCGACAGAGGGTGTCTGTCGGATACAGATAAGGCCCAGAGCCTGATGCGTGTAGTTGCCTTGATTAACTGCTACGCAATAGCGTCACAACGAAGAGAAGCAGCGTAAACCTGGATGAAGCTGCCGACATTCCCACCATCGGCCACAAGCATCTTGAAGAGTTTTCGCCGGCTTCCCGTCTTGGTACTGGACGGTCAATGCCAGGTCAGTTTCATCAATCTGCCTTGTGGGCAGTACACATCCGGGTCACAGCTCGGCGGTCAGACGAGCTTGCTCATAACACCTTTGCCTCGTCCCCCGATCGGGGGGACGCCTGCATCATGCAAGGGCGAAATCCTCTCGTCAACGGTTTTGTAGTGAAAATTTTCAGGCACTACATATTGTCTGACAAAAGCCGAAAAGCCATCACCCAGGCCCCCCAATGCCGGTCAGGGCAGGTAGAATCGGCGCCTTGAAATGTTCTGAGGTTGCAGCGGTGGATGTACAACAAGGCTTCGTCCTGACCCGGCACTGGCGCGACACGCCGGCGGGCACGGAAGTCGAATTCTGGCTGGCCACCGATCAGGGGCCGCGCCGTATCCGCTTGCCGTTGCAAACGTCCGTGGCCTTCATTCCGGCGGCCCAGCGGGCCCAGGCCGAGCGTTTGCTGGCCGACGACCCGGATGTCCAGCTGCGCCCCTTGCAGTTGCGGGACTTCCACCAGCGCCCGGTGCTGGGCATGTACTGCCCGCAGCACAATCAACTGATGCGCCTGGACAAGACCCTGCGCCGTGCCGGTGTCGAGGTGTTCGAGGGCGACGTTCGTCCGCCCGAGCGCTACCTGATGGAGCGTTTCATTACCGCGCCGGTGTCCTTTGGCGGCCAGCCAGGGCCCGACGGCCTGTTGCTTGAGGCGCAGATGAAGCCGGCGCCGGACTACCGCCCGACCCTCAAGCTGGTGTCCCTGGACATCGAAACCAGCGAGCGCGGTGAGTTGTACTCCATTGCGCTGGAGGGGTGTGGCCAGCGCCAGGTGTACATGCTCGGCAAGGCCCGGGAGGACGACAGCCCGGTGGACTTCGACCTGGAGTTCTGCGCCAGCCGCGAGCAGTTGCTGGAGAAACTCAACCAATGGCTGGCCGAGCACGACCCTGACGCAATCATCGGCTGGAACCTGGTGCAGTTCGACCTGCGGGTGCTTCACGAACATGCCCGGCGCCTGGCCGTGCCCCTGCGCCTGGGGCGTGGTGGCGAGGAAATGCAATGGCGCGAGCACGGCAGCCGCACCCATTACTTTGCCTCGGCCGCCGGGCGCTTGATCATCGACGGTATCGAGGCATTGCGTTCGGCGACCTGGAGTTTCCCGTCCTTCAGCCTGGAGAACGTGGCCCAGACGCTGCTGGGGGAGGGCAAGTCCATCGACAACCCGTACCAGCGCATGGACGAAATCAACCGCATGTTCGCCGAGGACAAGCCGGCCCTGGCCCGTTACAACCTCAAGGACTGCGAGCTGGTGACGCGGATCTTCGCCAAGACCGAGCTGCTGACCTTTCTCCTGGAGCGGGCCACGGTCACCGGCCTGCCCGCCGACCGCAGCGGTGGCTCGGTGGCGGCCTTCACTCACCTGTACATGCCGCTGATGCATCGCCAGGGCTTTGTCGCGCCCAATCTCGGCGAGCTGCCGCCCCAGGCCAGCCCCGGTGGTTTTGTCATGGATTCGCGGCCCGGGTTCTACGAGTCGGTGCTGGTGCTGGACTACAAGAGCCTGTACCCCTCGATCATCCGCAGTTTCCTGATCGACCCGGTGGGGCTGGTGGAGGGCCTGCGTCAACCGGATGACCAGCACTCGGTGCCAGGCTTTCGCGGCGCGCGCTTCTCCCGTACCCGACATTGCCTGCCCTCGATCGTGACCCGGGTCGCCGAGGGCCGCGAAGTGGCCAAGCGCGAGCACAACGCGCCATTGTCCCAGGCCCTGAAGATCATCATGAACGCCTTCTACGGCGTGCTCGGCTCCAGCGGCTGCCGCTTCTTCGATCCACGCCTGGCGTCATCCATCACCTTGCGTGGCCACGAGATCATGGCCCGTACCCGGCAGTTGATCGAAGCCCAGGGCCATCAAGTGATCTATGGCGATACCGACTCCACCTTCGTCTGGCTCGGCAGCCTGCATGACGAGGAGCAGGCGGCGCTGATCGGCCGCAGCCTGGTGGCCCACGTCAACCAGTGGTGGCGCGAGCATCTGCAGCAAGAGTACGGCCTGGAAAGCGCCCTGGAGTTGCAGTTCGAAACCCACTACAAACGCTTTCTGATGCCCACCATCCGCGGCGCCGAGGAGGGCAGCAAGAAGCGTTACGCCGGCCTGGTGCAGCGCGCCGATGGCAGCCAGGAGATGGTCTACAAGGGCCTGGAGACCGTGCGCACCGACTGGTCGCCCCTGGCCCGGGAATTCCAGCAGGAGCTGTACCAGCGCATCTTCCACCGCCAGCCCTACCAGGACTATGTGCGCGACTACGTGCAACGCACCCTGGCCGGGCAACTGGACGATTTGCTGATCTACCGCAAGCGCCTGCGCCGTCCCCTGGACGACTACGAGCGCAACGTGCCACCCCATGTGCGCGCGGCGCGCCTGGCGGACGAGTACAACCGCGAGCAGGGCCGGCCCCTGCAGTACCAGAACGGTGGCTGGATCAGCTACGTGATCACCCTGGCTGGCCCCGAGCCCCTGGAAAACCGCCGCGCGGCCATCGACTACGAGCACTACCTGACCCGGCAACTGCAGCCGGTGGCAGACGCCATCCTGCCGTTCGTGCAGGACGACTTCAGCACCCTGGTGGGCGGGCAGATGGGCCTGTTCTGAGGCGCCTCAGTCGTCCACGGCTTCGCACAGGCCACTGGCACCGTGTTTGTCGCTGTACTTCACGCTCACTGAATCGTCGTCCTCGACGCTGATGGTCAGGTTCGTTTCTGGCGTCTTGACCTGGAAATGCCGGTCATCCACGGCGCGGCTCTTGACCACTTTGCCGTTGATGTAAATCGGACCGCCCTGGTCGGCGCTGACGGCCAGATTGCCGGGGCAGGAGACGTTGAACAGCGGTACAGCTTCGGCGTGGGCGGCGCCGGTGAACATCATCAAAGTGCCCAGCAGCAGGATTTTGCGCATCGCGGACTCCTCGTGGAACAGCCTGGAGGCAGAGGCCTGAGCGGCCCTTTGCAACCCCGGATTGGGGCTTAGCCTATCGGCTGCCAGAGCTGTGCGCGAGTGGAATATTTACCCCGGGGCAGAGCGGTTTTCGGGCTTTTGTCGGACAAAAAAAACCGTGGACTCGCCGTTGACGACTGTGTCAGGTTTCCAGGGCCTCAATGGGCGAGTGATAGGACGATCTCGCAGGCGGGGTCGTGGCTGTTCTATCGGAAATTTTTTGTCTGGAACAAGGACGTAACAATGTCAAACGCACTATCCAAAGCACTTCCTGAAACCATCGGTTACGGGATCGACCCGCTCGCAGCGGGCAGTAATGCCTACCAGCAGGTCCACGCCTTCAGCCATCTGTATGACCGGGGCGGCAGCGAACTGGTGAACGGCAAGCCATCGTTCACCGCCGACCAGGCCGCCGACTCGATCCTGCGCAAGGGCCTGTCCTGGCACGACCAGAATGGCGACGGCAAGATCGACCTGAGCTACAGCTTCCTCACTGACAAACCGGCCAACTACAACCCGGCCCTGGGCAGTTTCAGCGAGTTCAGCGCGCTGCAGAAGGCTCAGGCTTTCCTGGCCCTGCAGTCCTGGTCGGACGTGGCCAACATCACCTTCAGCGAGTCCGCCAAGGGCGGCGACGGCCACCTGAGCTTCGGCAACTACAACGTCAGCACCGGAGGCGCGGCCTTCGCCTACCTGCCGTCCGGCAGCAGCTATGACGGCCAGTCCTGGTACCTGATCAACGACCAGTACCGGGTCAACGAAACTCCGGGCAATGGCAACTATGGTCGCCAGACCCTGACCCACGAGATCGGCCACAGCCTGGGCCTGTCCCATCCGGGTGTATACAACGCCGGCAGCGGCAGCCCGACCTACAACGACGTCACCTACGCCCAGGACACCCGCGGCTACAGCCTGATGAGCTACTGGAGCGAGAGCCACACCGGGCAGAACTTCAGCAAGGACGGCGGCGGTGCCTACGCCTCGGCGCCGTTGCTGGACGATATCGTCGCGGTGCAGAAGCTCTATGGCGCCAACCACGAGACCCGTGCCGACAACACGGTCTATGGCTTCAACTCCAACACCGAGCGGGATTTCTACAGCGCCCATAGCGCCTCCGACAAGCTGGTGTTCGCGGTCTGGGACGGTGGCGGCAACGATACCCTGGACTTCTCCGGCTTCACCCAGAACCAGAAAATCAACCTCAACGAGGGTGGTTTCTCCGATGTCGGCGGCCTGGTGGGCAACGTCTCCATCGCCCATGGCGTGACCGTGGAAAACGCCATCGGCGGCTCCGGTAATGACCTGCTGATCGGCAACGCTGCGGCAAACATCCTCGAAGGCGGTGCCGGCAACGACATCCTCTACGGCGGTGGCGGCGGCGATAGCCTGTGGGGTGGGGCGGGGGTCGACACCTTCGTCTACGGCGCGGCTGCGGATTCGACCTTCGACGCCCCGGACTGGATCATGGATTTCGCCAGTGGCGAGGACAAGATCGACCTCAGCGGCCTGTTTGCCTCCACCGGCGCCACCCTGAACTTCGTCAGCGGCTTCACTGGCCACGCGGGCGATGCGATCCTCACCTACTTCGCCGAGACCAACCAGACCAGCCTGATGATCGACCTGACCGGTCATGGCGCGGTGGACTTTGCCGTGGGCACCGTGGGCCAGGCGGCCGTCACCGACATCATCGCCTGATCAACGCTGTGTGACGGGAGCGGCGCCAAGGCGCCGCTCTTCACTGAACGTCAGTCACCACCCCCGCCGCCACAACCGCCACCCCCACAACCGCTGCCATCGCTGGCGCCACTGTCCCCGTCGCCGCCAAAACGCGAGCCGTCACTGTCGCTGCCACTGCTGGAGGAATCGCTGTCGAAGGAACTGCTGTGCAGCTCGCTGCCGCAGTGCACCACCGCGGTCGTGCTGCCGTTGTCCGTCAGGCGCCGCAGGGACTGGCAGTCAGCGACGTAGTGAAAGCCCCGGGCGATCTTCAGCTTGGCATCCAGGGCGAACAGCAGCGGCAGGCGGCTGGGTTGGGCCGGGTTGATGTTTTCTTCCAGGCAGGCCTGGCGCCAGACCCGGCGCAGGCCGTTGTCGCTTTTCTGCTCGGCGTTCTGGCCAAGCACCGCAGCGGGGGTGTGATGGAGGAACTGGCCGAAGGCCTTGTTGCAGAACGCCTGGTAGTCCCGGGTATGCAGGATGAATTCATGCCACAGGTCGTCCACCACCTGGGACGGCATCGACACGTAGCGCTGGCCGCTTTTGAGGTAGGCGAGGAAAAATTGGCGCAGGCCCTGGGCCACCAGTTGGCAGTCCTTGAGGCTCAGGTGTGGATGCTGGGTGCGCAGCGGCTCGAACAGCCGCGGTGGCAAGGTGAAGTTGCGGATATAGGCTTCCCGGCGCAACGCAGTGAGGGCTTTCTGGCGGCGCCAGAACACCAGGATCAAGACCAGGGCCACCACTGCGGGAAGGATCAACAGCATGCTCGGTCTCCGCCGGAAAAAGTGCCGAGACAGTGGCGCAAAGCAGCGCGTTATTCAAGCCGTCCCATCGATGCCGCCCTTGACGATCGCCGGCAACCCGCCCGAGTGGAACCTGGAACCGTCGCAGTCCAGCACCTCCAATCAAGACACCATCGCCAGCGGCTGCAACAACACCTGACAGCCGCCGGCTTCTACGCAACCCTGCTCGCCCGTGAACGGCCCCGTCAGACGTGGTCGATATCGATATCCCGGGTCTCACGCAAACACAGCAAGCCCACCACCAGGCTGACCCCGGTAATCAGCACCGGGTACCACAGGCCGTAGAAGATATCGCCGGTGTACACCACCAGGGCGAAGGACACGGTGGGCAGGAAGCCGCCAAACCAGCCGTTGCCAATGTGGTAGGGCAGGGACATCGAGGTGTAGCGGATACGGGTCGGGAACAGCTCCACCATGAGCGCTGCCAGTGGGCCGTAGCACATGGCGGCAATCAGGATCAGCGCCACGATCAACAGCACCACCATGGGCTTGTTGACGTTCTGCGTGTCCGCCTGCTGCGGATAGCCGGCCAGGGTCACCGCGCCACGCAGGGCCGCCTCGTCGAAGCCGTTGATCTTCACGTCACCGACGCTGACCTGCACCGGGCTGCCGGCCGGGGCGGCGACGCTGCTGTAGGGCAGGCCCTGTTTCACCAGGAAGGTCTTGACCTTGTCGCAGGGGCTGTCGAAGCGCGCCTTGCCCACCGGGTCGAACTGGAAGGTACAGGTGGCCGGGTCGGCGCTGACGCTGATGGGCGCCTGGCGGCTGGCCTGGTCGATGGCCGGGTTGGCGTAATGGGCCAGGGCCTTGAAGATCGGGAAATACAGCACGGTGGCCAGCAGCAGGCCGAGCATCAGCACCGGCTTG
Source organism: Pseudomonas sp. BLCC-B112 (assembly GCF_028550695.1). NCBI lineage: Bacteria > Pseudomonadati > Pseudomonadota > Gammaproteobacteria > Pseudomonadales > Pseudomonadaceae > Pseudomonas > Pseudomonas sp. BLCC-B112. Next base: position 73,377 of record NZ_JAQQGK010000010.1, on the reverse strand, counting down.
CGACCGACCTTGTCCGAGAGCCAGCCGAAGAAGATGAACATCGGCGCACCGATCACCACGCTGATGATCAGCAGGCTGTTGGCCAGGGCCGGGTCCATCTTGAGGAACTGGGTGAGGAAGAACAAAACATAGAACTGCGCGGCGTAGAAGGTCACCGCTTGCCCGGCGTTGATGCTGAACAGGGCGATCAGCACCACCTTGAGATTCTCCCATTTGCCGAAGGACTCGCGGATCGGCGCCTTGCTGGCGCGGCCTTCTTCTTTCATTTTCAGGAAGGCCGGCGACTCGTGCAGGCTCATGCGGATCCAGGTGGAGATGCCCAGCAGGACGATGGACAGCAGGAACGGCAGGCGCCAGCCCCAGACTTCGAACTGATCGCCGGTGAAATAGCGGCAAGCCAGTACCACCAGCAGCGACAGCAGCAGGCCGAGGGTTGCGGTGGACTGGATCCAACTGGTGTGCAAACCGCGCTTGCCCTGGGGCGCGTGCTCGGCCACATAGGTGGCGGCACCGCCGTATTCACCGCCCAGGGCCAGGCCCTGGAGCATGCGCAGGGCCACCAGGATGATCGGTGCGGCGATGCCGATGCTGGCGTAGTTGGGCAGCAGGCCCACGGCGAAAGTCGCCACTCCCATGAGGACGATGGTGGCGAGGAAGGTGTACTTGCGGCCGATCATGTCCCCCAGGCGACCGAACACCAGGGCGCCGAAGGGGCGCACCACGAAGCCGGCGGCGAAGGCCATGAGGGCGAAGATGAACGCCGTGGTGTCGTTGACCCCGGCGAAGAACTGCTTGCTGATCACCGCCGCCAGGGCGCCATAGAGAAAGAAGTCATACCACTCGAACACCGTGCCGAGTGACGAGGCGAAGATCACCTTCTGACTGCCCTTGGCGGCACAGTCGTCCAGGGACGCATTGAGAGGCTGAGCGTGTTCTGACATAGGGTGCTTCCTTACAGTGATTATTGTTGTTGTTCCACTGCCGGCGCCGTGACCGACGCCGTTGTTGCGATTCACCGCGACCGTGCGATGAACCTTCGTTTACCTCCCGAGCGTAGGAGCTGGCTTGCCAGCGAAGAAGCCCTTGAGCCAGGTGCCGGCCTTGGGGGCGCCTTCGCCGGCAAGCCGGCTCCTGCACTCATGCCGGGGTGGTGTTCTCCTTGTGCTGGACGGTACTCCTGGGGACGCTGGCGAGAATCAGTTCGGCAGCCTTCTCGGCGATCATCAGGGTCGGCGAGCAGGTGTTGCCGGAGGTGATGCGCGGCATGATCGAGGCATCGGCAATCCGCAGTCCGGGAATGCCGTGCACCCGCAGTTGCGCGTCGACGACGGCGTGGGCGTCGCTGCCCATGCGACAGGTGCCCACCGGATGAAAGATGGTGGTGCCGATGCGCGCCGCCGCTTCATGCAGTTGTTCCTCACTCTGCAGCTGCGGCCCGGGCAGGTATTCGCTGGGTTTGAACGGCTGCAGGGCCGGGGCACCGACAATGCGCCGGGTCAGGCGGATGGCATCGGCGGCGACGCGCAGATCCTCCGGATGGCTCAGGTAATTGGGCTGGATCAGCGGTGCATCCCCGGGTTCCACGGAGCGTATCTCTATCCGGCCGCGGCTTTGCGGACGCAGGTCGCAGACCGAGGCGGTGAAGGCCGGGAAACTGTGCAGGGGCTCACCGAAGCGCTCCAGGGACAGCGGCTGCACATGGTATTCGAGGTTGGCGCTGGTCTGCTCCGGTCCCGAGCGGGCAAAGGCGCCCAATTGGCTCGGGGCCATGGACAGCGGGCCGCTGCGGTCATACAGGTAGCGCAAGCCCATGCCCATCTTGCCCCACAGGCTGCCGGCGATCTGGTTCAGGGTGCGAGCGTTTTCCAGCTTGTAGATCAGGCGCAACTGCAGGTGATCCTGGAGGTTGCCGCCGACCCCGGGCAGGGCATGGCTGACCCCGATCCCCAGCCGCTGCAGCAGCGCGCTCGGACCAATCCCGGAGCGCTGCAGAATACTTGGCGAGCCGACGGAACCGGCGCACAGAATGATCTCCCGGCGGGCCTTGAGCGTCTGCTGGCGGCCCTGGCTGATGGCCCGTACTGCGGTGGCGCGGCCGTCCTCGAGTATCAGCCGCTGCACCTCGACATCGGTCAGCACCACCAGGTTGGGGCGGTTGGCGATGGGCTTGAGAAAAGCCTTGGCGGCGTTCCAGCGCACCCCGGCCTTCTGGTTGACCTGGAAGTAGCCGCAGCCTTCGTTGTCGCCGCCATTGAAGTCGTCGATGTTGCGGATGCCGCTCTGCTGCGCAGCCGTGCGGAAGGCGTCGAGGATCGGCCATGACAGGCGCTGGCGCTCGACCCGCCATTCACCGGCGGCGCCGTGCAACTCGCTGCCCCCGGCAAAGTGGTTTTCGCTTTTCTTGAACAGCGGCAGGACCTCGTTCCAGCTCCAGCCCGGGTTGCCTTCAGCGGCCCAGCCGTCGTAGTCGGCGGCCTGGCCGCGCATGTAGATCATGCCGTTGATCGAGGAGCAGCCGCCCAGCACCTTGCCCCGCGGGTAGCTCAGGCTGCGACCTTGCAGGCCCGGTTCGGCTTCGGTCTTGAAGCACCAGTCAGTGCGCGGGTTGCCGATGCAGAACAGGTAGCCCACGGGAATGTGGATCCAGGGGTAGTTGTCGCGGCCGCCGGCTTCCAGCAGCAGCACCCGGTGCTGGGGATTGGCCGACAAGCGATTGGCCAGCAGACAGCCGGCGGGACCGGCGCCGACCACGATGTAGTCGTAGGCGTCAAAGGCAGGGAGCATCCGTGACCTCTTTTCTTCGTTCTTGTTTTGCCCTCATCCTAGTTGTTAGCTTTCGTTAAAAGAATGTTAGTTTTTACCCACCTGCTGTGCGTTTTCTAACAGCGTCCCTCTTCGACATCGACCAGGATTTTCCATGTTCGACTGGAACGATCTGCGCTACTTCCTCGAGCTGCAACGCAGCGGGCGCCTGCTCACCGCGGCCCGGCGACTGAACACCACCCACGCCACGGTGGCCCGGCATATCGAGGCGGTGGAGAAGGCCCTGGGCACCGCGCTGTTCGTCCAGCATGCCCAGGGCTACGAGCTGACCCCGGCCGGCGAGGCGCTGCTCAAGCACGCCGAGGCCATGGAAAACGTCGCTTTGCTGGTGCAGGAGGAAATCACCCAGTCCAGTGCGCCCCTGGGCAAGATCCGCGTCGGCGTCACCGAAGGCCTGGGGGTGAAGTTCCTGGCCAGCCGCATGTATGGCCTGTTCGAACGTTATCCGGGGTTGGAAGTGGAGCTGGTGGCGGTGCCGCGCTTTGTCAGCATCCTCAACCGCGAGGCGGAAATCAGCATTCACCTGGAGCGCCCCAATGCCGACATGCTGGTGACCCGCAAACTCACCGACTACCGCCTGGCCCTGTACGCCAGCCAGGCCTACCTGGACCGCGCGCCGCCCCTGCGCAGCCGCGAGGACCTGGGGCGCCACGCCTGGATCGGTTATGTCGACGACCTCTTGTTCAGCCAGGAACTGATGTTCCTCAACAGCTTCTGCCGCAACCCCCAGGTGGTGTTCCACAGCACCAGCGTCATCGCCCAGCAGGAAGCGGCCCGCTCCGGTCTGGGGATCGCCGTGCTGCCGTGCTACATGGCCGCCGCCGACCCGCAACTGGTGCCGCTGCTGCCGGCCGAGAGCATCCAGCGCGCCTACTGGATCAGCACCCGCCGCGAGCTGCACAAATCGGTGCGGTTGCGGGTGGTCTGGGACTATCTGGTGCAGCTGTGCGCGGCGCAGCAGCAGGTATTGCTGGGGCCCGAGATCTAGCCTGGTTCAGAGAATCGGCCCGCAATGGGCCGAACTGCGGATCGCTGCACCGGGCTTGATGTCGACGAAGCGCGAGCCGTAGGACACCGGGTTCAGCGGGCCGCCGTCCAGGCCCATGCCCAGGCCACCGGCGCTGCGGGTTTCACCTTCCTGCAGCAGTGGATCAAGGCATGCCCGCCAGTCCAGCAAGCGCAGGGTCACGGCCTGGCGCCGTTCCAGGTCGCCGGCCAGCAAGGGGCTGGAGCGGTGCCACAGGTATTTGCTGAACAGCAGAGCGTCGCCGGGATCGAAGGCCTCTTCGATGCGTTGCTCCTCGAAGGCGTCGGTAAGCACCCCGGGCGTGCAGTAGGTCTGGCGCAGGTGCGCGGAAAATTCGGCCACCGACTCGCCCCGTGCCAGTTTGCCTGCCAGCAGGCGCGAGAACTGGAAGTTCTCCTGGGCCGAGAACAGCGACAGGGGCACCCAGGCCATGCCGCCACCTTGCAGTTGGGGGCGGATCGGCTGCAACGGCATCCACAGACTGAAGGCCGGGTCCTGGGGGCGGATGTAGCGAAAGTTCAGCGAGTCGTAGTGCCAGGCAAAGCCCGAGCGTCCCACCCCCAGCTCGAAGCTCTGGGCCTCGCTCATGATCAAGCGGCAGCCGGTGAGGCGGGTCAGCACCTGGGCGAAGGCCGGTTGCCGGTAGAGGCGTTCGAGGATGCCCACCTGGGTCACTCGGTGGGTCAGGCGGCTGAAACCGTCGCCATGGGCCGAGGTGCCCGAGGGGGCAGGGCGCAGTTGGCTGTTGGCCAGCTCGCGCAGTTGCAGGATGGCCGCGGGCGTCAACAGGCTGCGCAGTTTGATAAAGCCACGCTCCTTGAAATGCCGTAGATCGTCCTGATCCAGGCGCAGCGGGTTGACCAGGGCAGGGGCGGTGTCAGGCAGGACCGGTGGCAGGTTCACAGGGGTATTCCATTACCAGGGGACAAGGCCCTTGAGTATGGACAGCGCGAGCTGGGTCGGCAGGCTGGATTCGACCTCGAACAACGCCTTTGCGACATCGGGTAGGGAGGGCGGCGTCTTAGTCGTTAGGCCGGATATAGCGGTCCTGGGTCTGGATGAACTCATCGAAGGCCCGGGAGTTGTAGACCTCAAGGCAAGCATGCAGCACCACCTTGTCGCGGCTGTATTTGCTGCTTCCCGAGGCCTGCTCATAGGCTTGTGCCACGTAGTCGGTGGTGGCGGTGTAGGGGTTGTGCAGGGTTTCCAGGGTGTCTTCGTTCTGCAGCACGTTGTACAGGCCTATCCCCAGCACGCCGTACATGCCGACGGCGTGGCCGACGTCCTGACGCATGGCCGAGGGTTCCGGGAAACGCTCGGCCAGGCAGTTGGCCAGGCCATAGTTCTTCAGGGACTGGCGGGCAGCGTCGACCTCACTGGTGGCCTGGGCCGCGCTGCAGGCAGCGGCCAGTGATAACAGCAATACGCTCATCCTTTTCACCCTTGCCACTCCTCGATCCAGGCATCCGCCAGTGCTGACGGCGGCAGATGGTCGGCGTTGCCACGGCGCTTGTCAACGAGCCGGCCTGCCGTCGATCCCATGCCCCAGACAGCCCTTGCACCGCAGGATTCCCAGCTCTCTTTTGCGCCGCTATTGCTCTAGAATGCCGGCGCTTTGAGCACCGCCGGTGAGGACCATGCCCGGCCCTGCTCAAGGCGATTGTCCAGGCCTGCCTGCGCCTGCTGGACCTGCCCCCTCTTGAAGACCCCACGGGTAAAAGGAACGACCCTCCCGATGCAAAAAATCAAACTCATTCTGGGCTCCGCACTGGCGCTGTTCCTGGCGTACCAGGCCTACGGTTCGTTCTACTACGGCACGCCTTATCAGGGCCGCGACTACAGTCCTGACCAGGCCTTCTACTACCAGAAATACCGCTTGTTCAGCTGGCGCACCTGGATTCCCACCATGACCATGCCCGGTGATGGCGACAGCTCGCGGTACAGCGTTGGCGGCTACCTGCGGGTGTTCAAGGCCGACGGCACGCTGGTGGGGCAGTCCTATGACGGCTGCATTGCGGTGGTGGAAGTGTCCTGGTACGACGATGCGGTGGGCGGCTTCGGCTGCAGCGAGCACTTGATCGCGCTGTCTGGGAAGGCCACGCCGGACTGAGCGTTCAGTCCCGGCGCCCGCCCATGGGCTATGGCTCGCGGCGCGCCGTCCAGGCGCTGCCCAGCCGCAGCGGTTGCTGGCAGGGAATCGACAAGGTCGCGCGCAGGCCGCCCTGGGGCAGGTTGTCGAGGCTGATCCGGCCCCCCAGGTGGCGGGCGATGACGCTGACGATGGTCAGCCCAAGGCCGGCGCCGTGGACGTTGCCGCGACTGTAGAAGCGCTCGAACAGCCGCTCGCGTTCCCCTTCATCGATGCCCGGGCCCTGGTCTTCCACGCTCAGTTCGAAGTGTTCGTCGATCTGGGTCAGGCGCACGCTGATCACGCCATTGGCCGGTGAAAAGTTCACCGCGTTGCTGATCAGGTTATTCAGGGCAATATCGATGGAGGCCGCTTCAGCGCGAACCGGATAGGGACGCTCGTCCACCTCGAAGGACAGCTCCAGGCCCTTGTTCAGCAGCCACGGGGTCAGTTGCACCAGGCTGTCGCGCACGGTGTGGGCCAGGTCCACGGTCTGCTCGCTGGGCATCTGCGCCTTGGGTTCCAGGCGGGCCATGGTCAGCAACTGGTTGACCAGGCGCCCGGCGCGGTCGACGCCCAGGATCAGCGATTCCAGGGAGGCCCGGCGTTCCTGTTCGGTGCCGGCTTGCAACAGGTTCTGCGCGTGCACGCGCAACACCGCCAGGGGCGTGCGCAGCTCATGGGCGGCGTCGGCAATGAAGCGCCGCTCGCGGCCCAGCAGTTCCTGAATCTGCGTCAGCATGCGGTTGAGGGCAGCCTGCATGGGTTCCAGTTCCCTGGGCAGCGGTTCCAGGTGCAAGGGTTCCAGGGAACCGCTGGGCCGGGCCCGGAGCAGGGCGGCCATATTGGCCAGGGGGCGCAGGCCCCAGCCGATGGCCAGCCAGATCATCAGCACCAGCAGCAGGCTGCCGACCACATTGGGCCACAGGGTGTGGCGCATGATGCGGTTGACCAGGTCACTGCGCACATCGACTCGCTCGCCGACCCAGACCCGCAGCCCGGAATCCTGATCATCCAGGATGAAGGTGCGCCACTGATGGTCGTTGCCGTCCTGTTCATTGCCGAACCCTGGCGCCAGCGGCTGCACCGCCAGGGCGGGGGCGCTGGTGGTGCGCACCAGCAGGCTGCCTTTGCGGTCCCACACCTGGAAGGCGATCTTGCTTTCGTAGGGGTGACCGTCGACCTGGGGCATGGCCTGGCTCAGTGCCAGGTTGAAGGCGTGATACAGCTGGGCCTGCTCGGCGCTGCTGTTGGGCATGCGCATGATGCCCAGCAGCAGCCGGGCATGTTGCGCCAGTTGGGCGTCGTAGACCTCGTCGATCTCGTGGTTGCTGTCGTGCAGGTTGAATGTCGTCAGAATCAGCAGGCCGGCGAACAGCAGACCGATGATCAGGGTCAGGGTGCGTCGGCGGATCGAATTCATCGACGCTCCTCCACCAGATAACCGACCCCGCGAATGGTGCGGATCAGGTCGGCGGAAAACTTCTTGCGCAGATGGTGGATGTGCACTTCCAGGGTGTTGCTCTCGGCCTCTTCATTCCAGCCGTAGAGCAACTGCACCAGGCGGTCGCGGGTCATCACCCGACCCGGCGGCGAGAGCAGTTCGTAGAGCAGCTGGTACTCCTTGGGTGTCAGGGCCACCGGCTCGCCGTGGTAGTGCACCTGCTGGGTGCCAGGGTCGAGGCTGATGCCGGCGTGCTCGATCAGCACCCGGGCGCGCCCGGCACTGCGCCGCAGCAGGGCCCGCAGCCGGGCCTTGAGTTCGTCCAGGTCGAAGGGCTTGATCAGGTAGTCGTCGGCGCCGGCGTCCAGGCCGGCGATACGGTCCTCGGTGGCGTCCCGGGCGGTGAGAATCAGCACCGGCAGGGTCGAGCCACTGTCACGCAGGCGCTTGAGCACTTGCAGTCCATCCAGGCGCGGCAGGCCAAGGTCGAGCAGGGCCAGGTCGAAGGTTTCGCTGAGCAGCGCATGCAACGCGCTGCTGCCGTCCTTGAGCCAGTCCACGGTGTAGCCTTCGCGAGTCAAGGCTTGGTGGATACCTTCGCCCAAGGGCTGGTCGTCCTCGATCAGTAGTAAGCGCACAACGACTCCTGTCCTGTCTGGATCATTTGATTTTCTTGCCCACCTCGGCCAGCAGCGCCTGGATCTCCTCGCGCCGGCCCTTGTCGGCCACTTCCCGCCCGGGGCGCGGAGCAGCTTGCAATGCCTTGAGCAAAGCGACCCGGGCCTCGCCGTAGCGGCCCTGGCGATACAGGTGGTCACCCCAGAAGTACAGACTATCCAGGCCGTCGGGGTTTTGCTGCAAGGCTTGCTTGAGCAGCTCCTCGGCCTTGTCGGCGTCGCCGAACCCGATGGGCCAGCCAGGAACGCGATCATACAGCGCACCCAGGCTGGTGTAGGCAGAACCCTGCAGGGCCTTGGGGTCCAGATTCAGCGCCCGTTCCAGGTCGGCCTTGGCTGCCTTGACCTTGCTCAAGGCCCCCAGCCCACCCTGGGCTCCGGCCCAACTGCTGGTGACGATGCCTGACCAGATCCAGGCTTCGGCGACCGCTGGACGCTCCTGGGTAAAGGCCCGGGTTTGCGTGGCCAGCTGTTCAAAGGCGGCGGCCCGTTGCTCGGCCGGCACCTGGTACTGAATGTGCGCCCAGCCTTGCTGGATGACGCCGAGACGTTGCTGGTCCGCCGTATCCAGGGCCCAGGCGGGCAGGCTCAAACAGCCCAGCAACAGTGCGCTGATCAGGTTCTTCATGGTTTTTCGTGCTCCCGTTCGGATCGGATACTCAGCCGCCGGATCAGCGGCAGGTGTTTACGCAGGCCGCGGTCCACCAGGTTGGGCAGCAGACTGTTGAGGCGGACAAAAAAGCGTTCCGGCCAGCCCAGGTACAACTCGCGGTGGTCGCCGGCAATGGCGTGGACCACCGCGCTGGCCACGGTCTGCGGATCGTCGACGTTGCTTTTCAAGGCATCGTTCAAGGCCTGGGCGGCGGGGCTGTTCATGCTGGTGCGGGTGGCTCGCGGCGCCACATAGAGCACGTTGACCCGGGTGTCCGCCAGTTCCCGGCGCAGTGCCTCGGAGAAGCCGCGCAAGGCGAACTTGCTGGCGCAGTAGGCGGCATAACCGGGGTAGCCGATGGAGCCGTAGGTGGAGCCGACGTTCACCACCATGGCGCTGGAAGCCTGTTGCAACAGCGGTAGCAGCAGGCGAGTCAGGCACATCGGTGCGCCGATGTTGACCGCCAGCATGGCGTTGATCTCGGCGTCTTCGAGCTGTTCGAGCATGGCGAAGTGATTGATTCCGGCAGCGTTGATCAGCAGGTTGACGCTACCGATGGCCTCGGCGGCCAGCAGCACCTTGCGCCGGTCGCTGAGAAAGGTCAGGTCCGCCGAGACCCAGCACAGTTGATTCGGGTAACGCGCCAGCAGCGGCTCCAGGGGTTCTTTGTGCCGGGCCACGGCCAGCACCTGGGCGCCACTGGCGCACAGGGCCTCGGCGATGGCCAGGCCGATGCCGCCACTGGCCCCGGTGAGCACGGCACGGGTTTCAGGCAGGCGCATGGGCGCGCTCCCCGACACGTGGCAGACCGCGGAACATCTCGCTGTACAGGTGGTAGACCACCTTCGAGGCATGGATCACTGCGGCCTGGTCGGCAGGGTCGTCGAGACGGTCCATCAGGCGCTTGTAAGTCTGCATATGCTCGATGTCCAGGGAACCGTGGGAGGCCAGGTAACTGAAGGCGCTCTGGGGCAGTTGCAGACTGTCCTGGATGCTGCCGGCGGCCAGGGTGGCCAGGGCGATGCTGGTGCCTTCGAGCACGTTGACCATGCCGAACAGTCCCACCGGATTGTCCCGGGCGATCAGGTCATAGAGAAAGCTCACCATCAACTCGATGGCCAGGGACGGGCGGCCATCGCGAACCGCCAGACGGTCGCCGCCGCAGGCGACGATGTCGTTGAGCACCCACTGTTCATGGCCGTACTCCTCCTCGATGTACTCGCACACCGCGCCGCGCAGCCATTCCAGACGTTCCGGCAGGCGTGCGCCGCACGCCATCATCAGCGGCACGGTGTGGCGCACGTGGTAGTAGGCCTGGGTCAGGAACGCCCGGTAGCCCTCAAGGCTGACCTGGCCGGCCAGGGCTTCACGAATGATCGGCAGGCTGAACAGCTGTTCCCGTTCCCGGGAGGTGGCGGCTTGCAGTTTGTCGAAAAAACTCATGACGATGATTCCTCGGAATGAACAGTAGGGCAGAGCAGGTCGCGGTAGCGTTCAACGATGGCCTCGCGGCGAGGCCGGCCGTTGGCGGTGAGCAGGCCGTTGGCTGGGGTGAAGGGTTGCTGCAGGCGGGTCCAGTGGTGGACCTGGGCGTAGTCCGGCAAGGCCTCGTTGGCCTGGGCCACGGCGGCGTCCAGTTGGCTGTCGCTGCAGTCTGGCCGATGGGGCCAGAGCAGGGCATGGTTGCGAGGCAGGGCCTCGCCGTAGACGAAGGCCTGGGCAATATGGCTGCGCTGGGTCAGTTCGGCTTCGACCCATTCAGGGTTGACGTTGCGCCCGTAGCTGGTGACGAACTGATGCTTCTTGCGGCCCTTGAGATAGAGGTAGCCATCGCTGTCGAACTCACCGATATCGCCGCTGTGCCACCAGCGCTCGACCCGCTCGGGTTCACCCAGGTAGCCCAGCAGCAGCGAGCCCTCGATCAGCACCTCGCCGTCGGCGGCCAGGTGCACTCGGACATGGGGCAAGGGCTGGCCTACGCTGCCTGGGCGGTGTGCGCCGGGACGGTTGAGGCACACCACCGAGGCGCACTCCGACAGCCCGTAGCCCTCGTACACCGGCAGGCCCAGGCGCTGGGCGCGTTGCAGCAGCTCCAGCGAGACCTTGGCCCCGCCCACGGCGGCAAAGCGCAGGCTGGCGGGATTGAACAGGCGCTGTTCGGCGGCCCCCACCAACAACAGCAACAACTGCGGCACCAGGATCAGGCTTTCGGGCTGACGCTGGGCCAGGCAGCCGAGCAAGGTGGGCGCGTCGACCCCGCTGGCGCCCTGGATGCCCAGGGTTTTCTGACTCGGCAGGCTGAGGGTGGCACCGGCATAGAGCGCGGCGTAGCAGCCCAGGTTTTCCAGGAGAATCCCCAGGGGCAGCAGCGCCAGGTGATGGCGCGGGTTGCTGGAGTGACTGGCCTGTTCCAGTTCCCGGGCCACCCGCAGCAGGCTGTCGGCGCCCAGGCACACGCCTTTGGGGGTGCCGGTGGTGCCGGAGGTGAAGGTCAGTTTCGCGGTGCCTGGCGGCAGGATTGAGGGTCCATCGAAGCGTCGGCGCCAGAATTCGCCCTGGCGCTCATAGCCGGCGGCTTGCAGTGGCGCCTCCTGGCCGTCTTCGGCCAGCAGCAGCTCGGCGCGGCTCTGTTCCAGGCAGTGCTGGTGCTGGGCAGCGCTGAAGAAGGGCGGCAGGGTCAGGCAGGTCAGGCCCTCGAACAGGGCCGCCAGGTCCCAGAGCAGCAGTTCCGGGCCGTTGTCCAGGGCCAGGGCCAGCACGTTTACCTGTGCTTCGCGCAGCCGTTGCTGGCGGTCGATCACCTCGGCATACAGGGAGGCGTAGTCCAGGCGCAGGCGATCGCCCCAGAGTGCAATGTGGGCGGTCTTTTCTTCGGCGTGCTTGCGTAGTGCTTCCTTGAAGCGCTGCACTTCAGGCGACATGGGTGTTCTCCTCGAATGACTCCGGCAGGCCCAGGCGGTTGAACATCCCCATGTTGCGCAAGTGGATGAAGCCTGCGCGGATGCTGCCCACGTGTACCGATGGCTGGCTTTGGTAGTAGCTGCCCCAGTGATGCCGCTCTTCACCCAGGCGCTCGGGATCGGCCGCGCACAGGGTCAAGGGGCGCAGGCCCAGGCGATGAAAGCTGTTGACCAGGCCGATGTTGCCGGTGAACGCCACCCACTCCAGGCCACCCATGGCCAGCAGCCAGGTGATGGCGATGATGGACAGGCGTGCGCTGCCGGTGTCGCTGGCCGCCAGGTTGCCCACTTCCACCACGCCCTGACGCGTCGTCGGACGCTGGGCGGCGAAGTCGATCAACTCCTCGATCGGTGCATCCAGATAACGTTCCAGAAACAGCGGGCCGCTGCTGGCCAGGCGCACCCCGGCGACGGCGCACAGCGCGCCCTGGGGATCACTCAAGCCGAACAGCTCCGGCATGAACTGACGGATGGTGGCGCCGTGGACCTGCTGGAATCGCTGGCTGACGTAGGTTTCGAAGACGGGGCGCTGAACCTCCCCGGGCAGGCTGCGGGCCAGGCTCAGGGCCGTGGCGCAGTCCCGGCCGAAGTTGAGGGGCAGATGGATGTTCCAGTCAAAACCAGGCATGGATGCAGAGCCTCCCGAGGCATGTTGGGGAGGAGTATCGGCAGGCTTTCTTAACGAAGTCTGAAGATGGCCAAAAGACATTTTTTGCGCTCTTCAGGTTGCCTTAAGGCTGGCAACACAAGGTGGCGCACCCGAGCGACGGAAGAAGGCGTTGCGCGGGCCCTGCGACGACCTGAATGACTCGGGCGTCCCGAACCACCGTGAGGACTGTGTATGACTGCTCAATCCGTACCATCGCGTTACGCGCGACTGTCGATCCTGATGCACTGGCTGATGCTGGCGCTGTTCGTCGGCGTCTATGCCTGCATCGAACTCAAGGGGCTGATGCCCAAGGGCAGTACGGCCCGGGGGCCGTTTCTCGGGCTGCACAGCCTGTTCGGGATCAGCATCTTCGCCCTGGTGTGGATTCGCCTGGTGGCCCGCCTGCAACCGCGACCGCCGATCTTGCCGGCGCCCTCTGCCTGGCAGACCGGGCTGTCGCACCTGATGCACCTGGTCCTTTATGCACTGATGATTGCCACGCCGCTGCTGGCCTGGCTGATGCTCTCGGCGGCGGGCAAGCCCGTGCCTTACTTCGAGTTCTTCCTGCCGGCCGCGCCAGTGACGGTGGACCCTGATCAGGCGCGATTCTTCAAGCACTGGCACGAGCAACTGGGTAGCGCCGGCTACTGGCTGATCGGCCTGCATGCCGTGGCCGGGCTGTTCCACCACTACTGGGTAGGCGACAACACCCTCAAGCGCATGCTGCCGGGTGCCCGGCGCTGAAATACGGCGTGGCCGGCAGGCGCCGGCTGGCCAGCGAACCGCCGCGCCGCGGTCTGCCGATTCTCCACGGCGGCCTCAGGATCGCTTTCGTCGGCAAGCCGGCTCCTGCGGGGGGACGGTCTGTGGGGGCTGTCGATGGCTTCAGGTCCTGGCCTTCCACAGGCCGAACTTGCCCGCCAGATCCAGCTTGGGATCACGTACCCGGGTCAGGTTGATCGCGGCGCCGGACCAGCCGCCCTCCATCTCTTCACTCAGGTGGTATTTCAACAGGTTGTACTGGATCGCCGTCCCCCCCAGTTGCTGGTAGCCGATGCGTGAGGTCACCGCCTCCAGCAAGCTGGAAATCAGGTACTGCAGCGGCGTTTCGTAGGCCTTGATGGCGATGCCGTAGTCGAAGCTCTCAGCGTTGCTTTCGCGAAAGCAGGCGAAGAATTCCTGCTTGCTCATGCTGCTGGACATGGCCGTGTTGTAGCTCTGGCGACAGGCTTCGAGGTCGGCAGCGCCGGGCCGGGGCAGGGCCAGGTGGTTGTTGAGGTTCTTCAGGGTCACACAGCCCTGGGTGGCGATGACCTCGGGCATTAGGGTCACGTCCAGTTCACCGGCACGGTCGGGGAGGTTGTGCCAGGTGTTCAGGCTGTTGCGCAGTTGCTCCAGGCTGGCGCCGGGATAGCCTTGATAGCCGTACACATACGCTGGCGGCAGCACCAGGCCCATGACCGAATTCATCTGCGAGACCGTGAGGTTCTGATAGTCGCGGTCATAGATGCGCGCGCTGTACTCGTCGAGGGAATGGCGCAGCACCGAGGGCTTGAGGTTGCGCACCGACTTGCCGTTCTCCAGGGCCTCGAACAGGCTCTTTTCGTTGAGCTGGGACTTGACCTCCACGGTGGCGATCACCCCTTCGATCAGGTACACGTCGGCAGAGCCGAAGGTGCGCAGCGTGGGGAAATCGTTGCGGTAGATGATCAGGTCGATCTGCTTGGAGATGCCGCCTTGGGCGTCGATGATCTGCCCGGCACCGATGCTGATGTTGCTCGGTAGAAAACGCTTGAGGACGTCACGGATGAAACTCTCCCGGGCGTCGCCAAGGACCCCGGAGTGGCTGGCGATGGTGCTGCTGACGCTGAAACTGCTTTCCAGGACCCGGGCGATGGATTTCGCCCATTTGCTGATGATTGCCACGCGGTCTTCCTTGAATGTCAGGGGATGAGCAAGTCGAAATGGCCGGTGGCCAGGGGTTCGCCGTTGACCAGCAACTGCACGCCATGGCGTCCGGGATAGTGACGGCGGGTGGTCAGTTCGCGGATCTGCTGGCTGCGGCCCAGGTCCACCCGGGCCAGGCCTTGCAGGGTGAAGGTCTTGAGCTTGAACACCTTGCTCGCCGTGGCGCCTGAAGCCTTGACGTAGTCGATGGCGTAATCCACCACCAGGCGCTGGTGGCGGGGGCTGGTGGAGACCAGGGTCAGGGACAGGTTGAGGCTGTCCCCCAGGCGCAATTGCCCGGGAGCCACCTGGAAGCGGCTGACCTCGACCTCGGGCCGGGCCCCGGCCCCGATGATCGCCAGGGCCCGGCGGTCGCCCTGCTTGATCAGGCTGCGCAAGGCATGACGGGCGATCCAGGCACTGTGGGGTTGCTCCAGGGGCCAGCCTTCAAGGCGTTCCAGGACCCACTGCGGGTGCTCCTTGGTGATGTCGTTGAGGTGATTGGCCACGGATTTGCGCACGTACAGGCTGGGGTCGTTGCGCAGGCGTTCGAGGATCGGCGCCGCCAACTGCGGGTCGGCCTGCAACTGTTCCAGGCGAAACGACCAGGGCAGGCGCGGGCGGCTGCCCTCGCTGGCCAGGCGACGCACGTGTTCATCGCTGTCGGTGGCCCACTCCTGCAGCACGGCCAGCGTGCGCTGGCAGTCCTGGCGCAGAAAGTGGCGCACGGCGAACTCGGATGAACCAAACCCGGTGAAGTACTTCAGCGCCGCCATGGACAGTTCGAAGTCATGCAGGCCGTAGCTGGCCACGTAGTGGGGTAGGAAGATGCACACGAAGCGGCTGTTCAGGCGCGGTGCCAGGGCTTTCAGCAGCTCGAGGCTGGTGGCGTAGTCCAGGTCCAGCACCTGATGCAGGCTGTCGCTGACCCGGGCCAGGCGCTGCATCAGCGACAGCTGGGGCAGATCCTGGCTGGCCAGCTGCAAGAAGGCCTGGCGCTGGAAGTCTGGATACACCGCGTGCATCTGCTCGGCGATGTGTTCCAGGCGTTCCTGGTTGAAGATCTCCTTGAGGGCGGGAGCGTTCTGCTGGCTTGAGCTCATGGGGTGTATCCGTTCAGTGACGAGGCGGCATCCACTTTACACAACCGCTCCTGACAGAATCTGTCGGTAGTCGCTGGCCACCACCACAACCTGCCGTCCCCAGTCGCTGGTTGGCCTGCCAAGCAGTCCCTGGGGGCTAGGCCAGGTTCAGTGGCCTGTTCGCCAGCAAGCCGGCGCCCACGCGGTGTTGTCTGAAGCGCCGTCAGCGCATCGGCGGCAGCGGGCTCTCGATCTGCTCGTCCTGCTCGTCGGCGGCGAACAGTCGGGCCAGTTCGGCTCGGGCTTCCTGGGCGCTCTGCAGCACTTTGGCAGCGTCGTCGTAGACCGCGTGCTGGGCCGCCAGCAGCTGTTCGTCGTGCTGGGTGAAGCGCTGGATTCGCGAGTCGGCCTGGGCCTGGCTGAGCCCCAGGCCCACCAGGGTGCGGCGGCTCATTTCCAGGCTGGAGTAGTAGGTTTCCCGCACGGCCTGGGCCTCCAGGTCCATCAGCCGGTGCACGTGCTGGCGGTTGCGCGCCCGGGCGATGATCTTCAGGTGCGGGTAGAGCTTGCGCACTTGTTCGGCGGTCTTGATGTTGGTTTCCGGGTCATCGGTGGCGATGACGAAGTACTCCGCCGTACCGACCTTGGCCGCGCTGAGGATTTCCGGGCGCATGGGATCGCCGTAGAACACCGGCATGCCGCCAAAACTGCGGATCAGTTCGATGGTGTCCACCGAGGTGTCCAGGGCGACGAAGGGGATTTTCTGCGCCCGCAGGATACGCGCCACGATCTGCCCCATGCGGCCCATGCCGGCGATCACCACCCGCGGGCTGTCGGCATCGATCTGGCGGTATTCGGCGGGCATTTCCAGGGGCTTGGCCTTGGGTTTGAGCCAGCGCGAGCAGGCCAGCAACAGCAGCGGGGTCAGGGCCATGGACAGGGTAATGGTGAGCACCAGCAGGTCATGCAGGCGGGCCTCGAACAGGCCCTGGTCGCGACCGATCTTGAACACCACGAAGGCGAATTCACCGCCGGCCGCCAGCACCACACCCAGGCGCACCGCGCTCTCGCGATTGAGGTCGCCGGCCAGCCGCCCGACCACAAACAGCAGCGGCAGCTTGAGGCCGATCAGCAGCAGGGTCAGGCCCAGCACCGCGATGGGCGCGCTGAGCAGCAGGCTGATATTGGCGCCCATGCCGACGCTGATGAAGAACAGCCCCAGCAGCAGGCCCTTGAAGGGTTCGATCTGCGCTTCCAGCTCATGGCGGTATTCCGAGTCCGCCAGCAGCAGGCCGGCGAGGAAGGCGCCCAAGGCCATGGACACGCCCACCAGATCCATCAGCCAGGCGGTGCCGATCACCACCAGCAGGGCGGTGGCGGTGGACACTTCCGGCAAGCGGGTGCGAGCCACGATGCGAAACACCGGGCGCAGCAGGTAACGCCCGCCCACCACCACCACGGCGATGCTGCCCAGCACTTGCAGGCCGTGACGCAGATCCTCGGCGCTGCTGGTGTGGTGATCGTTGCCGGCCAGCACCGGGACCATGGCGATCAGCGGAATGGCGGCGATGTCCTGGAACAGCAGGATGGCGAATGCCATGCGCCCGTGGGGGCTGTTCAGCTCCTTGCGTTCGGCCAGGCTTTGCAGGCCCAGGGCGGTGGATGACAGGGCCAGGCCCAGGCCCAGCACGATGGCGCTGTTCAGCGACTGGCCGAACAGAAACAGCGCCACCACGCCGATCACTGTGCCGGTCAACAACACCTGGGCCAGGCCAGCGCCGAACACCGCCTTGCGCATCACCCACAAGCGCTTGGGCGACAGCTCCAGGCCGATGATGAACAACAGCAGCACCACCCCCAGCTCGGAGATGTGACTGACGCTTTGCGGATTGCCCACCAGCCCCAGCACCGAGGGGCCGATCAGCACCCCGGCCAGCAGGTAGCCGAGCACGGCCCCCAGTTGCAGGCGCTTGGCCAGGGGCACGATCAGCACGGCGGCGCAGAGGAACACGACGGCGGCTTGTAGCAGGTTGCCTTCATGGGGCATCGGGGGGACTCCAGGGAGAACGGGGCGCAGTGGATGATAAAGGCTCGCCGGTGACAATCAGCGGATGGCTGTTGCCAGTCTGCGCCCGGATAAAAACGGCGTGGATGTTCTGAGACTGGCGGTGCGCCCTGCAAGGCACGTCGGAGTAGGAGGGAGTCTGGAGAGGGGGGAGTTGGAGGGACGCACCGGTCAGTGCGGCCACTGCTCCAGCAGGATCGCCACGAATTTTTCCGCCGCCGGCGACAGCGATGCGCCGCGTCGATACACCAGGCCCAGGGTGCGATTGACCACGGGGTCGGTCAGCGGAACGCTGACCAGGGTCGGGTGATCGGCGGCCGGCATGGCCAGGCTTGGCATCGCCGACACCCCGAGCCCGGCCTCCACCATGCCCAGTGACGTGGACAGGTGCTGCACCTCGTAGAACCACTGGGGACGCCAGCTCAAGCCGGACAGGGCATGGTCCAGCAGCATGCGGTTGCCGCTCAGGCGACCGACGCCGATCAAGCGGTAGTCGCTCAGTTCCGACCAGGTCACCGAGCTGCGCTCGGCCAGTTCGTGGTCGCGCCGGCAGGCCAGGACAAAGGGCTCGTTGACCAGTGGCACGAACTCGATGTCCGGGTGCTGGCCGCTCATCATGTTGATGCCGAAGTCCGCTTCGCCGCGCAGCACCGCTTCAAGGCCTTCGTTGGCACTGAGATCGAGCAGACGGATGCGGATTTTCGGGTAGCGCTGGTTGTACAGGCGGATCACCGACGGCAGGAAGTAGAAGGCCGCCGTGGGGATGCAGGCCAGGGTCACCTGACCGATCTGCCGTTCTGCCAGCTCACGGATGTTGAGGATCGAGTCGTCGAAGTCGTCCAGCAGGCGTCGGGCCTTGGGCAGAAAGTCACGACCGACGCTGGTCAGGCTGACCTTGCGCGTGGTGCGGTCGAGGAGGGCGGTGCCCAGTCCCTCTTCGAGCTTTTTCATGCGTCGGCTCAGGGCCGGTTGGGACAGGTGCAAGGCGTCGGCCGCTTCGTGAAAACTCCCCAGTTCGGCGATTTTCACGAAAGATCTGATGTCCTGAAGCTCATATTCCATGCGGGTTTCTCAAGGCGGGAGTCGGGTGGAACGCTGCCGGACACGATATTTAATTCATGCATGAAGCGCAATAATGTCTCTGATCTTTGCATTGGAAACACTTTTTAATCCCTGACACTCTTGTGCCCAGAACATCAATTACCTCGATTGATCAACAAGAGTCAGTGTTCATGCAACGAATTCCTTGTGTGTTGATGCGCGGCGGCACCTCCAAAGGGCCGTTTTTTCTGGCCTGGGATCTGCCGGTGGCCGTGTCCGAGCGTGATGAGCTGTTGCTCAACCTGATGGGTTCCGGCCACGAGCTGGAAATCGACGGCATCGGCGGTGGCAGCCCGCAAACCAGCAAGGTGGCGATCGTCAGCCCGTCGCTGCACCCGGACGCGGATGTCGACTACCTGTTCGTCCAGGTCATGGTGTCCCAGCGGCGGGTCGATACCGCACCCAACTGCGGCAACATGCTCTGCGCCGTGGGGCCCTTCGCCATCGAACAGGGGCTGGTCAAGGCCACGGGGGCACAGACCCAGGTGCGGATTCGCAACCTCAACACCGGCACCCTGGTCAATGCCCAGGTCCAGACTCCCGATGGCAAGGTCAGCTACGAAGGCGATACCACCATTGACGGCGTGCCGGGCAGCGCGGCGCCGGTGGCCCTGACCTTTCTCGATGCCGCCGGCAGCAAGACCGGCCAGTTGTTCCCCACGGGCCAGCCCCAGGATTTGATCGACGGCATTGCCGTGACCTGCATCGACATGGCCATGCCCATGGTGCTGGTGCAGGCGGCCTGCCTGGGCAAGCGCGGCGATGAAAGCCCGGCCGAGCTGGACACCGACGCGGACTTTCTCCAGCGTTTGGAAAGCCTGCGGGTGAAGGCCGGCCTGGCCATGGGCCTGGGGGATGTCAGCGACAAAGTGATTCCCAAGCCGGTCCTGGTGTCCCGGGCCCAGTCCGGGGGCACCCTGGCGGTGCGCTATTTCATGCCCCACAACTGCCATCGAGCCCTGGCCATTACCGGCTCCATCGGCCTGGCTACCGCCTGTGTCACCGCCGGCAGTGTGGTGGCCGAGATGCTGGGCGGGATCAGCGAGCCGCGCCTGCAAAAGGTCCGTATCGAACACCCCAGCGGGGCAATAGATGTCGTATTGTCCTACAGCGGCACCCGCCCCGAGACCATCCGCGCCTCGGTGGTCCGCACCGCTCGCCGGTTATTTTCCGGGTATGTCTACGCGCCTGTTTCACAACGCCTTGCCGGGTAGTTGACGCGCTGTCGATCCCGGTTGCATCAGAACAATTCTAAAAATGGGTGATGCCATGAAAGTTGTTAAATCGCTCTACTTCCAGATCCTCTGTGCGGTGTTACTCGGGGTTCTGGTGGGGCACTTCTGGGCCCAGCAAGCCATTGCCTTGAAGCCCCTGGGAGATGCCTTCATCAAGCTGATCAAGATGATGATCGCCCCGGTGGTGTTCTGCACCATCGTCACCGGCATCGCCGGCATGAGCGACAAGCGTTCCCTGGGCCGCCTGCTGAGCAAGACCATGCTGCTGTTCCTGGGCCTGACCCTGATCAGCCTGTGCATCGGCCTGGCGGCGGTCTACCTGTTCCAGCCCGGCGCGGGGATGAACATCGACCCCACCCGGCTGAACACCCAGGGGCTGTCCCAGTACACCGATTCGGCAGCCAAGCTGGGGGTGGTGGAGTTCTTCATGCACATCATCCCCGAGACCTTCATTGGCGCCTTCAACAAGGGCGAGGTGCTGCCGGTGCTGTTTATCGCGGTGCTGTGCGGGTTTGCCCTGTCGTCCCTGGGCGAGCGCGGCAAGCCGGTGCTGGAGGTGCTGGAGTCGGCCTCGCAGATGGTGTTCAAGATTTTTTCCTACCTGATGCGTTTCGCGCCGGTCGGCGCCTTCGGCGCCCTGGCCTTTACCGTGGGCCAGTACGGCATCACCTCCCTGGGCGCCCTGGCCAAGCTGATCATGACCCTCTACGTCGCCTGCGGTTTCTTTGTCTGCGTGGTCCTGGGCGGCATTTGTCGGGCAAACGGCTTCAGCCTGTGGAAGCTGTTGCGCTACCTGCGTGAAGAGTTCCTGGTGGTGCTCGGCACCTCGTCCACGGAGCCGGTGATGCCGCGCATGCTGGAAAAACTCCAGGCCCTGGGCTGCAAGAAAAGCGTGGTTGGGCTGGTGCTGCCCACCGGCTATTCGTTCAATCTCGACGGTACGGCGATCTACCTGTCCCTGGCGGCGATCTTCATTGCCCAGGCGTGCAACATCGAGCTGAGCGCCGGCCAGATCGTCACCATGCTGGCGATCATGCTGCTGTCGTCCAAGGGCGCCGCCGGGGTGACCGGCAGCGGTTTCGTGGCGCTGGCCTCGACCCTGACGGTGATTCATGACATTCCCCTGGCCGGCCTGGCGTTGTTGATCGGCATCGATCGCTTCATGTCCGAGGCCCGGGCCTTGACCAGCCTGGCCAGTAACGCCGTGGCGACGGTGGTGATCGCCCTCTCGGAGCAGGCCTGCGACCGCCAGGTGCTGTTGCGCACGCTCGATGGCCAGCCGCTTGCGGCTCAGGCCGCTGCCGCCGATGACAGCCCCGCGGCCGCTCTGGCGAGCAAGCTCGGCTAGACCCGCCAGGCACTACCGCTTTACCCCAAGTACCGACTCAACACCTGCGCCGGGCGCCCTTGAACGGGGTGTCCGGTGCTCGGGTGGCCGTGCGCCCGCGCGCCGGTCATGCTCATCATAAAAACAAGAGAATCGACTTATGCTCGCTTTACTCGGCCTCGCCATGGTGGTGGTCTTTACCGTCCTGATCATGACCAAGCGCCTGTCGCCCATCGTCGCCTTGACGCTGGTGCCTATCGTTTTTGCGCTGCTCGGCGGGTTTGCCGGCAGCACCGGCAAGATGATGCTCGACGGCCTGAAAATGGTCGCGCCGTCGGCGGCGCTGTTGTTGTTCGCCATTCTGTTCTTCGGCTTGATGATCGATTCGGGGCTGTTCGATCCGCTGATCCGCAAGATTCTCAAGCGGGTCAATGGCGACCCGATCAAGATCGCCATCGGCACCGCGTTGCTGTCGCTGGTGGTCGCCCTGGACGGCGACGGCACCACCACCTACATGATTACCTGCGCGGCCATGCTGCCGTTGTACAAGCGCATCGGCATGAACCCGATGATCCTCGCCACCATCGCCATGTTGTCCCTGAGCATCATGAGCGGCATGACCCCGTGGGGCGGGCCGGCAACCCGAGCCATCGCCGCTCTTGGTCTGGATGCCGGCGAGTACTTCGTGCCGCTGTTGCCGACCATGATCGGCGGCGCCGCCTGGGTGGTGTTTACCGCCTACCTGCTGGGCCGGGCCGAGCGCAAGCGTATCGGCAATACCCAGCTGCAAAGCGGTGGCGGTGACTGCTACATCCAGGCGATTCTGGAAGACACGCCGCACAAGCGGCCCAAGCTGGCCTACGTCAACCTGCTGCTGGTGGTGGCGGTGATGACCGCGCTGGTGTTGGGCCTGATGCACTCGGCGGTGCTGTTCCTGATCGGTTTTGTCCTGGCGCTGATGATCAACTACCCGCAGTTGGATGTTCAGAAGGAGCGCATTCTTGCCCATTCAGGCAACGCCATGACCGTGGTGCTGCTGGTCTTCGCCGCGGGGATCTTCGCCGGGATCTTCTCCGGCACCAAGATGGTCGATGCCCTGGCACAGACCCTGGTGGACTGGATTCCGCCCTCCTGGGGTCACCTGTTCCCGCTGGTGGTGGCGCTCACCAGCATGCCGTTGACCTTCGTCCTGTCCAACGACGCCTACTACTTCGGCGTGGTGCCGATCCTGGCCAACGCGGCGGCGGCTTATGGCATTTCTCCCCTGGAAATCGCCCGCGCCTCGATTCTCGGCCAGCCGGTGCACCTGATGAGTCCGCTGGTGGCCTCGACCCTGCTGCTGGTGGGCATGGTGGACCGTGACATTGGCGACTTCCAGAAAGCCACGGTGAAGTGGGCCGTGCTGACCTCCCTGGTCATTACCGCCCTGGCCTTGCTGACCGGTGCCCTGACCCTGTTCGTCTGATTGCTTCGAAACCCTCTTTTGTGGCCTGGCGCGCCTGCTGGCGGGGCGCTTGGCGAACTGCGCCTTGAATAACAACAACGAGAAGTACGACATGAGCCATTTGCTGATTCGCGCAACGGTATTTTCCTGCTTGAGCCTGCCACCCGTGGCCGGGCTTCAGGCCGCTGATTTCAACGATGACAGCAGCCTCAAGCTGCAATTGCGCAACGTTTATTTCAACGAAAACTTCCGCGACGAACACGGCCTCAGCGCCAAGGCTGCGCGCACTGCCAAGAGCGAGCGCACGGAATGGGCTCAAGGCTTCCTGCTTGACTATCAGTCCGGATTCACCCCCGGCACCCTGGGGTTCGGGGTCGATGCCCTGGGGCTGCTGGGTGTCCGGCTCGATTCCGGCAAGGGGCGCAGTGGCACCGGGCTGCTGCCGGTGCACGACGACGGTCGCGCCGCGGGCGAATTTGCCAGTGCCGGCGCCACGGCCAAGGTGCGGCTGGCCAAGACCATCCTCAAGTACGGCACTTTGCTGCCCAAGACCCCGGTGCTGGTCTACAACGATGCCCGTCTGTTGCCGCAGACCTATCAGGGCACCCAGCTCACCAGCACGGATATCGACGGCCTGAGCTTGACCGGCGGTTATCTGCAGCGCTTCAAACTGCGGGACTCCACCGACAGCGTGGGGCTGGTGCCCGACGGTTACAGCGGCGGCCAGTCCGGGGACTTCCGTTACGGCGGGGCCGAATACAAGTGGAGCAAGAACCTGCGCCTGAGCTATTTCCATGGCGAACTTGAGAACTTCTATCGGCAGGACTTTGTCGGCCTGCAACATGACCTGGCGCTGGGGCAGGGGACCTTGACCAGCGATCTGCGCTACTTCCGCAGTGCCGATTCAGGCGCGGCCTTTGACGGCAAGATCGCCAACCGCATGCTCAGCGGCCAATTGACCTACGCCATCGCCGGGCATTCCCTTGGCGGTGGTTATCAGCACCTCAGTGGCGATGCGGGTTTGCCGTATATCAGCGGCGCCACGGTCTACTCCTTCAGTAACGCCGGTATCGGCAAGTTCATCGAAGAGGGCGAGAAGACCTGGATGCTCAGCTATGGCTACAACTTCGCCAGCCTGGGTGTCCCCGGCCTGACCTTCAGCTCGCGCTACCTGAGCGGCAACGACGGCAAGTCCCGGACCCGGGTCGATGAGTGGGAGCGAGACGCCGAACTGGCGTATGTACTCCAGCAAGGCTCGCTCAAGGGGTTGGGGGTGAAGCTGCGCAATTATGTGTATCGCTCCGACTACTCCCGGGGACGCGACAGCAACCGCCTCTACATCACTTACGACATTGCCCTTTGGTAGCGCATTTACAGCGGCTTGAAGCGCCCATCCCACTGCGGGTCCAGGCGCTGGATGCGCGCGGCCAGCGGCGGGTGGGTGGCGAACAGGCGTTCCAGGCGCAGTTTCACCCCCTGGTGGAAATACAGGTGGCTGTACTGCGCAGCGGCGAAGGCGCGCAGGCGTGAACCGGCGCTGCTGCCGCCGATCTTTTTCAGGGCGCCGGCAATGCCCTGGGGGTTGCGGGTGAACTGCACCGCCGAGGCATCGGCGAGAAACTCGCGCTGGCGGCAGATGGCGGCCTTGATCATATTGCCCAGCAAGCTGCCCAGGGAGCCGAAGACCAGCAGGGCCAGGCCCAGCACGGCGAAGATGATCTGCCAGAAGAAGCGGTGGCGGTCGCTGCCCAGGTGCTGCTTTTCAGCCTGGCGCAGCACCGCGATGCCCGCCAGGCTGAACACCAGCAGGCCGTGGATCACTGCCAGTAGGCGGGTATTGAGGCGCATGTCGCCGTTGTAAATGTGGCTGAACTCATGGGCGACCATGCCCTGCAATTCGTCGCGGTCCAGATGGATGAGGGCACCGCGAGTGATTCCGAGTACCGCCTGCTGCGGGGTCAGTCCGGCGGCGAAGGCATTGATCGCGTCTTCCGGCAGTACATACACGGCCGGCAGGGTGGCGCCCGAGGCCAGGGCCATTTCCTCGACGATGTTCAGCAGGCGCTGTTCTTCGCTGCCCCGTGGCGAGTCGTTGATCAGGCGTCCACCCAGGTGCTCGGCGATCACCTTGCCGCCGGCCCGCAGGCGCCAGGTCTTGTACCAACTGCCCAGCACCACCACCACGAGCATGAGCACTGCTATGACCGCGACCACGGTCCAGTTCAGTACCTTGGGCTGGCCGTACTGCTGATTCAGCTCGCGCCACAACAGGCCCAGCCCCAGGCTGCTGAGGCTGACCAGGGTGGTCACCGCCAGGGTCATCAACAGCAGCAGTTTGAGGGTGTGGCGCCGGGCACGGGCCTGGTGTTGAAAGAACTTCATGCAAGCTTCCGGGGGCAGGCGGCGGGGTTATTGAAAGGACACTTTGCTGGCGTCTTGGATCTGCGCGCTGTCGGCGAATTGCAGCAGGGCGGCATCGGCGCGATGGCCGAACAGCCCGGCGAAAAACAGCGCCGGCACCTGCTGTTTGCACAGGTTGTAGTCGGTCACGGCGTCGTTGAAGGCCTGGCGCGCGTAGGCGACCTTGTTCTCGGTGCTGGTGAGCTCTTCGCTGAGCTGCGCCATGTTCTGCGAGGCCTTGAGTTCCGGGTAAGCCTCCAGGCTCAGGTGCAGGCGGTCGAGGACCTGGTCCAGGGCACCCTGGTCCTGGCCCAGGCGGGCGATGCGCGCGCTGTCGCCAGGTTGCGCGGCGGCTGCTTGCAGGCTGTCCCGGGCACTGTTGCGGGCCTCGGCCAGGGCGGTCAGGGTCTGGCGCTCGTGCTGCAGGTAGCCCTTGACGGTCTCCAGCAGGTTGGGAATCAGGTCGTAGCGGCGCTTGAGTTGCACTTCGATCTGGGCGAAGGCATTGCGCAGGCGATTGCGCCGGGTCGTCAGACGGTTGTAGAGACTGACCAGGTACAGCGCCAGAGCGGCGAGCAGCACCAGGGCGACGATATCGGCGGTGGCCATGGGATGTCCTTATCGGGGTGGGGCGTGAGGGCGGCCATGTTAACGGAAACGTCCCGGGCAGTGACAGACCTTTGCCACACTGCCATTCAAGGATTGCCACGGGCCGGCAATTCTGCGAAAAAGCGCTCGGCGCGCGTCGGCCTCAAGGCCGGGCGGGCGTTTTTTATTCAATGAACCAGGGACAGGTGATGGACAAGATCATGCTCAGGTTGACGGTGGTCGACGACTATCCACCGGTCGCCAGCGAAGGGGTCTGGGCGCAACAGCAGCCTGACGGTCTGTACCGAGTCGCCAATATTCCCTTCTATTCCCCGGAAGTCTGTTACGAGGACGACGTCGCAGTCCAGGTGCAGGACGATGGCTTGAAGTGGTTCAAGCGGATCGAACGCAGCAGTGGCAACAGCACGCTGCGCCTGGTGTTTTTTGAAACCGGCCGGGCCCGGACGTCCGAGGTGCTGGAACGGATCAATGCCCTGGGCTGCCGTTGGGAGGGCATGAGCAAGGCCTTCTACGCAATCAATGTGCCGGCCTCGGTGCTGCTGGACAGCGTGCTGGACTACCTGCAGGCATGCTTTGAACAGGGTTGGCTGGACTATGAGTCCGGGTTGTTGCGCCAGTGAGCGTTAAAAGGAGCAGATGCTGATGAGCCTGAAGTTTCATGCAACCACCTACAGTGCCTGCACTGAGGACGAGGTCCGGATACTGGGCTTTGCCGACGATGGGCAACAGCCAGGGCATTACCTGCTGCTGCAGCGTGCCGAATGCGTTGACGAGCAGGATCGGCAACTGGGCATGGACACCTACTATGTAGAACTGGGCGGGCAGGACGTGGCCGGCTACGGTGGTATCGAGCGCCTGCAATTGGCGCCGGGGCATTTGACCCTGCACTTTTCCAGCACCCTGGACTGGTGCCGTGCCTTGCCCAACCTTGAAGTCAGCTGGGATGCCGGGCTGGCCAGCGTCGAGGAGGTCGAGGCGGCGTTCGGCGAGATGTTTCTGGGCACCGACACAGCGGTCCAGGTCCAGCACGGGGCGGCTGCAGCGCAGTGATTGCCAAGCAGCGGCAATTCTGCGAAAAAGCGCGCCGCAGTCCCGTGTCGGGGCAATGTTTGAACGGGAGTGAAGCATGAGTGACCCATTGCAGGTGATCGATATCCAGCTGGGCGACGGCAAGGCGGTGGTCAAGGGCGCTTTGATCACCACCCAGTACCGGGGCTTTCTGGAGGACGGCAGCAGTTTCGATTCCTCCTACGATCGCGGCAAGCCGTTCCAGTGCGTGATCGGCACCGGGCGGGTGATCAAGGGTTGGGACCAGGGCCTGATGGGCATGCAAGTGGGCGGCAAGCGCAAACTGCTGGTGCCGGCGCACCTAGGCTACGGCGAGCGCAGCATGGGGGCGATCCCGCCCAACTCGAACCTGATCTTCGAGATCGAGTTGCTGGAAGTGCTGACCCGTGACGATTGAGGTGCAGGCGCGAACTGCACAAGCGAGGTCGATGCCCGCCAACAAGGCTTGCCCGGTAGTGCTGCGCCACACCACTGAACTTGAGGTCTTGGCCTTTCGCCACCCGCTGGCCGGTCTGCAACTGGTCAAGGGCACGGTGGAGGCGGGAGAGTCGACGGCCGCTGCGGCGGTCCGCGAGCTGGCGGAAGAGGCTGGCGTCCAGGCCGAGGAAAGCCGCTTTCTCGGGCTTTGGCACTCGGGGTTTTCTGGCCAGGTGTGGGCCTTTCATGAGTGCCGGGTGCGGGTGCCACTGCCCGAGAGCTGGACCCATTTCACTGCGGATGATGGCGGCCATCAGTTCGAGTTTTTCTGGCATCCCCTGGCCAGCCCGCCGTCGGCCCAATGGCATCCGCTGTTTCAAGCGGCCCTGGGCTTGCTGCAGGAGCGCTTGCTGGGCGCGGGCCGCGACGCCTAGGCAAGGCTGGCGGTATTACTGCCCCAGGCGGTACTGGTTGTTGCCGCTGCGTTTGGCCTCGTACATCGCCAGGTCGGCGACGTGCAGCAACTGGTCCATGCGCCCGGCATGGTCGGGAAACACCGCCACGCCCAGGCTGCTGCCGATGCTGTGGCGATGGCTGTCCACCTCCACTGGAGGCGACAGTTCATTGAAGATCTTTTCGCCGATGCGCCGGGCTTCTTCCTCCAGGTCGAGCCCCGGGGACAGCCCCTCCAGAATCACCACGAATTCGTCGCCGCCGATCCGCGCTACGGTGTCGCTGGTGCGCAGGATGCCTTGCAGGCGCCGGGCCGTGGCGCTCAGGACCCGGTCGCCGGCAGCGTGGCCGTACTGGTCGTTGATCGCCTTGAAACCGTTGAGGTCGACGAACACCAGGGCCACCCGGGTCTGATTGTGACGCGCCTGCTCCAGGGCCCGGGACAGGCGCTGTTCCAGCATCAGGCGATTGGGCAGGCCGGTCAGCGGATCGAAATGCGCCAGTTGCTGCAACTGGCTGGTGGAGACTTTCTCATCGGTAATGTCCCGTACCACCCCCATCATCTTGATGGTGGTGTCGTGCACGTTCTTCACCACGTTGCCGGTTTCCCGCAGCCAGTGGATGCTGCCGTCGGGCCACACCACGCGGTATTCCTCATCGTGGTTCTCGCCGGTTTCCAGGCAGCGCAACTCACCGGCGCGGACCCGTTCGCGATCGTCCGGATGCACGCAGGAGCAGAAGAGTTCGTAGGAGGGCACCACTTCGCCGACCTTGAAGCCGAACATGCCGTAGATGGCTTCCGACCAGTACAGCCGCTGGGTGTCCACTTCCCAGTCCCAGGTGCCGATGCGTGCGAAGTACTGGCTGCGCTTGAAGCGCTCGGCATCGTCGGGCACGCCTTCGGCGAGTTTGCGATAGACGCGCAACTGGGCCTGGGCGCGGCGTTCGCGGCGCAACAGCCACAACGCCAGCAGGGCCAGCAACAGGGACAGACACAGCAGGGGCCAGACAGCAATCATCGGATTCTGGACAGCATGGAAGAGGGTGGTCCTGAGGGGTGGATAGCACTTGGCTATGTTAATTCATGGCGTGCTTCCCACAGGAGATTTTTATCGGCTGGCGAGCGGTTTTTCCACAATGTCGCCACGGGCTACGAATGCCCGGGGCTCAGTCACGCGTCACCGCTGGGCGCCGGCATTGCTCAGTTCCAGCACGGCGTAGCCCAGGCCCAGCAGAGCCACCAGTAACAGCGCCAGGCTGGAAATGCCGGTCACCAGGCGTTTGTATCTCAGCGAGAAACCCTGACGCGCCACCAGGATGTAAGCCCCCAGCACAGCAAAATCCACCAGCACCCAGACCAGCGTCAGCAGCAGCGCACTGTGTTGCAAGGAGCGGGTGACCTGGATGAACTGGGGGAAGAAGGAGGCAAAGAACACGATGTCCTTGGGGTTGCCGATCCCCACTAGGAAACCGCTGGCCAGGCCCTGGCGGCCCTGGTCAGCGCGTGGCGCTGCCGCCACGGGTGCGGGGCCAAACACCTCCCGCAGTCCTTGCACGCCCAGCCAGCCGATGAAGCAACAGCCCAGCAGACTGACCCAGCCGATCAGGCGCGGGTCCAGCGCCAGGCCGGTGGTCAGCATCAGCACCGCCAGCAGCGCCAGCAGCAGTGAGGCGGCGTTGGTGCCCAGGGCCGTCAACACGGCCTGGCGCGGGCCGGCGTTCATGCTGGTGTTGACGATCAGGGCCACCACCGGCCCCGGGGTGGCCACCAGCATCAGTACGCTGAGTACGTAGGCCAATAATAACGATAGGTTCAGGTCCACGAATAACGCCTTTCAAGTCATGTGCAAGGCCGCAGCTTGGCGGCTTTGAGCTGCATTGAAAAACGCAAAAAGCTATGACCTACTATAAGTTTTAATCATTGTTGGTGCCTGTCGATGGTCGAATCCCTGCCGCCGCTCTACGCGTTGCGGGCCTTTGAAGTGGCCGCCCGTTCCAGCTCCTTTACCCGGGCCGCCGAGGAACTGTCCCTGACCCAAAGCGCCATCAGCCGGCATATCCGTACCCTGGAAAGTCAGTTCGGCTGTCGCCTGTTCGAGCGCCACGGCCCCAGGCTGGTGCTTACCGAAGCCGGACAGCGCCTGGCCCGGGAGCTCAAGGTGGGCTTTCGGATCATCGAGGATGCCTGCCTGCCGCTGCGGGCCAACACCGGCCAGTTGCGTCTCAAGGCGCCTTCGACCCTGACCATGCGCTGGCTGCTGCGGGTTCTGGAGGCTCTCAAGGGGCAACAGCCGGCGTTGGCGGTGCAACTGGCCAGTGTCTGGATGGACTTCGACCATGTGGATTTTTACGCCGAGCCCTACGACTGCGCGATTCTCCTGGGTAACGGACACTTTGGCGCCGGGATCGAGGCCTGCAAGCTGTTCGATGAGTGGCTGATTCCCATCGGCCCACCCGAGCCCGCGGACGGACCGCCCTGGTCCCTGGAGCGGCTCAAGGACGCCGAGCTGATCCATCCTTCGGCGGACCGTCGCGACTGGCGCCGCTGGCTGCAGGCACAAGCACCGCAGGACCGGGCGTTGCTGGAGCAGGTGCGGCTGGAGCGGGGCAATGTCTTCGACACCCTGGACCAGGCGATCTGCGCTGCCATGGCCGGGCACGGCCTGTCGATCGGCGACCTGCATCTGGTGGCGCAGGACATTCGCCTGGGGCGGATCAGCCTGCCGTTCCCCAGCGCGGTGGCCTCAGGGGACGGCTATTACCTGGTGTGGCTGCGCGACAGTCCACGCCAGGAGCACATCGCCCGGTTGCGGGCGTTTCTATTGAGCCAGGTGCTGGATATCAGCGATCTCGAACTGGACTATCGGGTGCCGGGGGCGGTCACCGGCCGTCTTGAACTCAGTTGAGGAGGATGTAGTCGTTGCGCTGCACGATGCCCCGGTGCGGGCCGGGCACCAGGTGCACATAACGGCCCTCCAGCAGGTCGATCGGCAGGCAGTCGTCCACGTCCAGCAAGGCATCGGTGTGGGATTTGTGCCAGTGGGCCAGCATCTGCCGTTTGCCTTTGGCCTTGGCTTCGGCCTTGTCCCGGGCCACCACCAGCAGGTAGCTGTGGGCCTCGCCAAAGGCCGCCGCTTCGTAACCGCCCAGGTTCAGGAAGTACAGGCGTGGTGCACCAGGCTGCGGTGCCAGGGGGCTGAGTTCGACCTTGCAGTCCTCGACCCCGTCGACCTGCATCCAGGCGTCGATGTGCAAGCCCGCCTGGCTGCCGAACCAGCCTTCGCGCAGTTGCGGGTAGGCGGCTTCGAGACGCTCGGCGACCACGAACTGGACATCGTGGACTTCAATTTTCGCTCTGGGGTGTTTTCCCCCCAGCATCACCACAAACAGCATTGTTGTTCCTTTTCCAGGATCGGTTTTGGCAGTGGGGCACCTTTTACCTCAAGCGCGCGGAGACTGCCAAGGCGCTTGCCGGTTATCCGGCGGCATCGGTGAACAGCGGCAGGCGGCCGTTGACCGAAGGCAGGTAATTCCAGTCTAGCGTCAGGGTGCTCAGCCCCGGCGAGCGCAGCAGCAGCTGCAGCAAACTCTGGACGATATTCAGCGCCAGGCCCTGGCCGGGACAGCGGTGCGTGCCGCTGCCAAAACTGAACCCCTGGTATGCCGGATCGCAGCCGGTGACCGCGGCCAGGGCCGGGTCGTGGTTGGCCGCCGCCAACAGCACCAGCACCGTCTCGCCGGCTTGCAGGTCCACGCCCAGCAGGGTGCAAGCCGTGGCGACGAACCGCCGGGTGTTCTGCACCGGCGGGTCCAGGCGCTGGCGTTGGAGCAGCCAGGCACTGAGCCGGTCCGGGTCCTGGGGCAGGCGCTGGCACAGTGACGGCTCCGCCAGCAGGGCGATCAGGCTGTTGCCGATCAGCCCGGCGCAGGCGTCGTGGGTTTGTGCCAGCAGGCCCAGCAGGTTGGCCTGCAGATCCTCTGGGGCAAGGCCCTGGCTGCGCTCGAGGATCGCCCTCAGGAACGGGCTGTGTTGCGGCGCATCGAGCAATGCCTGCATCTGTTGGATCAAGTACTGCGCCGCTGAGTCGGCGGCCTGCAACTGTTCTGCGTTGCTCAAGGGGGAGAGGCAGGCAACGAATTCGCCGGTGCGTCGGGCAAGGTCTTCGCGCCGCTCGGCGGCTATTCCCAGCAGTCCTGCCAGCAGTGCCACCGGCAGGCGCCACTGCCAGCGTTGCAGATCGTTGGCGCCTTGGGGGGCGCTCAGGGCAGGGCGCCACTGTGCCAGCCAGGGCTGCAGGTCGATGGCGCCCAGCTGCTGCAGCGGCGCCGCCATGGCTGCACGGGGACAGCCGTGGCGCAGGCCATCGTTCATCCGCATCAAGCGCGCAAACACGTCCCCGGCAGGCCGCCCGGCGATGGCCCGGGGCACCGGCTCCTGGGGCGGTCGGACTCGGCAGGCGGGGTGGTTCAGCACCGCCGCCACCGCGGCGGCGCTGCTGGCGACCCATAGGCCCAGCGCTGAATCGTAGGTCAGGCCTCCCCGGGCACGCAGGCGGGCGTAATAGAAATCGTAGGGGGCAAAGTGGGTGGCAGCGCTGATCGGGTCCATGATTTGTCTCTTTGTTGGGCAGATATCCAGGTTGCTACTATCCTCACCTTTTCGAAGACACGATTCGTCATGGAGCGAAATATGAATGTAGTGCAGAACGACCTGGGGGTATCCAACGTGGCGGCGGCCATCGCCGAGCCGGCCCGTACCCGGATGCTTTGTGCGCTGATGGATGGCCACGCCCGTACCAGCACCGAGCTGGCGGCGATTGCCGAGGTCAGCACTTCCACCGCCAGCGCCCACCTGGCCAAGCTCAGGGACGCCGGCCTGCTGCGGGTGCAGGTCCAGGGGCGGCACCGTTACTACGGCCTCGGCGATCCGCTGGTGGCCCAGGCCCTGGAGGCCCTGATGGTGATCGGCCAGGGCAGTACCTTCACCCCGCGTACCCCGGACCGCCTGCAATTTGCCCGCACTTGCTACGACCACCTGGCGGGCACTCTGGGGGTGCAGTTGCACGACCGGATGCTGGAAGCCGGCTGGTTGCTGATGGGAGAGGAGGGCGAGGACTACCGGGTCAGTGACAGTGGTGTCGAGTTCTTCCGCGGCCTGGACATCGACGTGGTCGAGCTGAGCAGGCTGCGCCGAAGCCTGGCCTGTCCGTGTCTGGACTGGAGCATGCGCAGTCCGCACCTGGCGGGCGCCTTGGGGGCGGCGCTGCTGCGGGTGCTGTTGCAGCGCAAATGGCTGAGGCAGGATGTGGACAGCCGAGCCCTGACCCTGACCGGCACCGGCGGGCGCTACATCAGCAAGTACTTCGGTATCGCCTTGATTCAGCCATCCAAGCCGCTGTCGGCATCGGCCAGTCTGGAGCTGCAAAGCCTGGGGGCCTGAACCCCGGCGGCTGGGCGGTAAGGGGCTATGGTGCGGTGCCCGAGTGTGCGATCAGCTGATGCCAGGGCTGCTCAATCGGGCACCACGGACTCCAGCAAGTCACGATCCAGCCCCACCATGGCCTGCTCCAAGCGCGTCAATGCCGTCTTGATCTGGCCGGCATTCGCGCCTTCGCGGCAGGCCTTCTCCAGGTATTCGCATTCATAGATCAGGGCCTGGGCATTGATGATCCGCGCCGCGCCGCGGATCCGGTGAGCCAGGTCGGTCACGCCTTTATTGTCGGGGTTGGCCAGCAACCCGCGGATCTGCTTCAAGTCCTGCTGGTTGCTCTGGTGCAAGCCCTTGAGCACCCGCTGAATGGAGGCTGGGTTGCCGCCGGTGAGGTGGTCCAGTTGCTGGATGTCGAAGCGCTCACTGTTGGCCTTGAGTTGCAAGCGGGGCAGGGCGGGCAGTTCTCGCAGACGGCGGTCCAGTTCCGGCAGGGCAATGGGCTTGAAGATGCATCCATTCATGCCGGCGTCCCGGCAACGCTGTTCCTCTTCGGGTTGGACGTTGGCGGTAAAGCCGAAGATCTGCACCGGTGGCCGGCCCTGGATCTGTTCGGCAACACGGATTTGTCGGGTCAGTTCATAGCCGTTCAGCACCGGCATGTTGCAGTCGGTGATCACCACGTCGAAGGTTTCCCGCTGCCAGACCTTGTAGGCTTCGGCGCCGTTCTGCGCCTGGCTCAATGAATAGTCCAGGAAGCGCAGTTGCTCGCACAGCAGTTGGCGATTGGCCTGGCTGTCGTCCACCACCAGGATATGCAGCGGTGCCCTGGCGGCGACCGACGGGGTGGCTTGCGTTACAGCAGGCGGGGCATCGGGCAGTGGGTCGAGGCGATTCAACTGCACCTGCACCCGGGCCAGGGTGCCGACGCCCGGCTGGCTCTCCAGACGCAGTTGGCCGCCCATCATTTCGCAGAGCGTGCGGCAGATCACCAGCCCCAGTCCGGTGCCCGAGCGGGCGTTCTGATGTTGCCCTGGCACCTGGCTGAAGGGCTGGAACAGCCGTTGCTGGTCGTCGGGATCGATGCCGATCCCGGTGTCCTTGACGGTCATCAGCAGGGGCAAAAGTTGCGCATCGTCACCCTCGGCCTGCAAACGGATCTGCACCCCGCCGTGTTCGGTGAACTTGATCGCATTGCTCAGCAGATTCGACAGCACCTGCTTGAAGCGCAATGGGTCCACCAGCACGTCGCCATTGACGCTGCTGTCCAGATCCAGCTCCAGGCGCAGGCCCTTTTGCCGGGCCAGGCCATCGAAGACCCGGAACACCGACTCCACCAGATCCCGCAGGTTGGCTCGTTCGGGGCTCAGGCTCAGGCGTCCGCTTTCGATCCGGGCGATGTCCAGGATGTCGCCGATCAACTCCAGCAGGCCCTGGGCCGAACTGTAGGCCACCTCGATCGAGCTGCGGTCGAGCTGGCCCTGGTCGGCACGCTTGAGGGCCAGTTCCAGCATGCCGATGACCGCGCTCATGGGGGTACGGATCTCATGGCTCATGGTGGCCAGGAAGGTGGTCTTGGCGCGGTTGGCCTTGTCGGCGTCGTTCTTGGCCTGGGTCAGCTCGTCCAGCAGTTGCTGGCGCTCACTGATGTCCAGCCAGCCGCCGATGATGCCGAGGATTTCGCCCTGGGCATTTCGATAGGGCAGCATCCAGTGGTAGATCTGCGTCCGCTGCCCGCGGATATGGACGGTGCGGTCGATCAGCAGCGGCGGGCCACCGTCGAGGATGCTTTGGAAATCTTTAGCGAACAGACTGGCTTCGGGCACCGCCAACTGTTCGAGGTTGCTGCCCAGCACGCTCTCGCGATCGGTGCCCATGGTCTTGAGATAGCTGTCATTGCAGATCACCAGGCGCCGCTCGAGGTCGCGCACGTAGATCGGATTCGGCGTGCCGTTGATCAGCGCGTCCATGAAGCGCATTTGATCGTTGAGCGCATGCTCGGCCCGTTCGCGCTGGCTGACCTGGCGGCGCATGGCATAGCCCCAGGCCAGGGCGATCAGCAGCAACAGCACGGAGACGGCACCCGCCAGGTAGAGGGTGGTGCGGTAGTCGCGCCAGGAAGGGGGGACGACAGCGGCCTTGGAGCGCCAACGATTATTGAGCTCGGTAATGGCGTCGGGAGAAATGCTGCGCAGGGACTTGTCGATGATGCTGAACAGCTCCAGTTGGTCCCTGCGCACGCCGAAGGATTCGTTCAGCAACGGCAGGTTCAGGGCTGATCGGACCTTGAGCTGGTCTTGCTTGATGCGCGGCAAGTTGAAACTGACGGCGATTTCCGCTTGCACCGCAGCATCGCCCTTGTGGTCGCGCAGCAGGGCCAGGGCTTCGAAGTTGGTTTGTACTTCTTTGATCCGGATCTGTGGATAGCGCTGGCGCAGCAGCGGCACCAGGGCATGGCCGCTGCCGATCAGCAGGGTCTTGCCGGCCATTTCCTCCAGGGTTTTCGGCGCATCGGGGGCGTCGCGAGTGATCAACATGTAGGGCCCGACCAGGTAGGGGCGGGTGAATTGCAAGTAGCCTTCGCGCTCGGGGTTGCGGGCTCGATCGGCCACCATCTGCACCCGGCCCTCGCGTACGGCGTTGTTGAGGTCCGTGAAGCTGGGCATGGCATCGATCTCGAAACTCAGCCCGGTCTTGGTCTCCAGCATGGCCAGCAGGTCGGAGGTAATCCCCAGGTAATTGCCCTCGGCGTCGAAGTAGGACATCGGTGGCAGATAGCGGTGAATGCCGATGCGCACCACGGGGTTGTTTTCGATCCAGCGTTGTTCGTCGGCAGTGAGATCGGTTTTTTCCATGCTCAGCAGCAGGCGGTCGCCCCAGCGATTGCGGATGCTGATGTCCTGCTCCTTGTGGATCGCTTGCAGTGCACTGTCGATCAGGCGTTGCAACTGCTGGTTGTCCGGGTTCACGGCGAAGGCGAAACCCGGGATGCTCGCGGGGCCGCTATAGATGATCCGCAGGTAGTCGCTGTAGTTGCGCGAGATCAGGAACTGCGCCGAGACCGCATCGCTGAGCAGCACATCGGCATCACCGAAGGCCACGGCGGCCATGGCGGCATCCGTGTTGTCGTAGCCTTCGATCTGTGCCTTGGGGTACATGGCCTGGGCAACGGGCAGGCTGATGGTGTCCAGGGAAATGGCCAGGCGGCGTCCCTGCAAGCCGTTTTTCAGTGATGGAGAGTCCCCGAGGCGGGCCACCAGCGTCGGGCGATTGACCAGGTAGCGTTGGCTGCGCAGGAGCTGACGTTGCTGGGCATCGACCGGTGTCACGCTGCCCATGAAGTCGATCTCACCCTTGGCCAGGGCCTTGAAGACCTGTTCGCGGTTGTCATAGGCGCGGACGCTGATCTTCACCCTCAGAGCGTCCGCCAGCAGGCCGATGTAGTCTGCGGTGATGCCTTCGTATTCCCTGGACTCGTTGACCATCTCCAGCGGTGGCAGGTTCTGCTGCGAGGTGCCCAGCACCAGTTCGCGCTTGTTGCGCAGCCATTGCCAATCATCGTTGGTCAAGGACAATTCATGGTGGTGGGGTGATTCATAGTTGAGCAGTTGCAAGGGAGTTGCGGTGTCTCCCAAGGCGGGAAAACATGCCAGCCATATCAGCGTTGGCAGGAGGAAGCGGGGCATCGGGGCTCCTGATCGAAGAACGGCACAAGGATGAGTCGAGGAGGAACTGGGCTGGCTGAGTTGACCGCCGCACAAGGGCTGATCGTCAATGCTGGATATCAATATAGATCAAGGATGAGCGCGAAACGGGCCTATTTTCCTGAGTTGCTCGGGCTTGGGCAAGCCCGTCGAGGCTGGCGGACCGAAGGTAGGGGCTTTGTCTTGACCCGCGTTCGGTTGGCGATACGCTTGTGTCTATCTGCACCCTTGCGATACTTCTGTCGGTTAGTGCCACAGAAGGTGCCAAGCGATCCGTTATCGGGCCCCTCGGCAGTCGCCGCTCACCCTGGAGCCGCGCGTGAATACCCTGAAAATATTGGTGCTTGAAGACCATCCGGTGCAGCAACTGCTGGCCCTGGAGCAGTTGCGACGCCTGGATGTAGCTCAGCCATTGGCGGCGTCCGATGGGGACAGTGCCCTGAACCTGCTGCGTGAGCGCGGTGCGGCGGACATCGTGCTCTGCGACTTGCAGATGTCGGGCATGGACGGCCTGGAGTTCTTGCGGCGGGCCAGTGAGGAGCAATTGGTGCGGGCCGTGATTCTCTACAGCCTGATTGAGTCCGATCTGCGTCGCGCAGTGTTGCAGATGATCAGCCTGCATGGGTTGATCGTCCTGGGGGACGTGGGCAAGCCGGCGGACCTGGAAGCCCTGCAGGCGATGCTCGAACTGTATCAGCAGCGCCACCAGCAACAGGTTCCGGCGCCGTCCCGGCACTTCGCCCCGGTGAGCCTTGAAGACCTGCAGCGGGGGGTCGAGCAGGGCCAGTTCGTCGCCTACTACCAGCCCAAGTTCGACCTGCGCCACGCCAGTTGCTGTGGCGCCGAAGTGCTGATGCGTTGGTGCCATCCCGAGCGCGGGGTCCTGGCGCCGGCGGCCTTTCTCGATGAGCTGGAGGCCGCAGGCCTGCTGGACGAGGTTCTCCACCAGCAGCTTGACCAGAGCATGGCCCTGCAGCGCCGACTGCTGGACCAGGGTGAAGAACTGGAGCTGGCGTTCAACCTGATGCCCCGACAACTGGCCAGCGGGGACATCGTCAGGCACATCCGCCAGGCCATCGACCGGCATCAGGTTCCACCGCGGTTGCTGACGTTCGAAATCACCGAGGTGGGCCTGGTGCAGGCGCCGGCCATCAGCCTGGAAAACCTGGTGCGCCTGCGGATGATGGAGTGCAACCTGGCCATCGACGACTTCGGCGCCGGCTACTCCTCCTTGCAGCGCCTGTGCGAACTGCCGTTCAACCAGATCAAGCTCGATGCGCATTTTGTCCGTGAACTGGTGCGTCAGCCCCGCTGTCGCGCGGTGGTCGGTGCCTCCCTGGCCTTAGCCAGCAACCTGGAAATGTGCCTGGTGGTGGAGGGGGTGGAAACCCAGCTCGAACGGCGCCTGCTGCTGGAAATAGGCTGCGTCATGGCCCAGGGGTACTGGTACGCCCGACCGATGTCGGAAAGCGCACTGTTGTCCTGGCCGCGAAGCATCCCGGCCGAGCAACCTGCAGTGTTTCCCTGACACTGCTCTGCGGTGTCGGAGGGGCCCGCGCTGGACGTCGACGGCGATTGCGTTGAAGCTTGCCCTCCAACGTTCCAGCCAGGGCCATGCATGCTCATCGTATTCAGCGGATTGCCGGGCTCCGGCAAGACCACCATCGCTCGCACCCTGGCTCCCCACTTGGGAGCCACCTACCTGCGTATCGACAGCATCGAGCAGGCCCTGCGCGATGCCGGCCTGGCAGAGGTCGGCAAGGCCGGTTACCAGATCGCCCTGCAACTGGCCGAGGCCAATCTGGCCCTGGGCAACCCGGTGCTGGCCGATTGCGTCAATCCCGTGGCCGAAAGTCGCCAGGCCTGGAGCGATCTGGCGCAGCGACTGGGAGTGCTCCTGCTGGATGTCGAGGTGATCTGTTCCGACCCCCGGGAACATCGACGGCGGGTCGAGACCCGGCAGGTGGATGTGCCGGGGCTGCAGGCGCCCAGTTGGCAGTCGGTACTCGATCACGACTACCAGGCCTGGGCGGAGTCGCCCTTGCGCCTGGACAGTGCGAGCCTGTCGCCGCAGCAGGCGGTGGCGCTGATCCTGGCTCGGTTGCCGGTGCGCAGCTGACGGCCGACCGGCCAATCCTCGCTGTGGCCAGTCAATGCCTTGAACCTCGATGGTGCGCTGGCGGTCAGTGTTCAGGGGCCGCTGCTGGCCAGTGCGCGCCATATTGCCGGCAAAGCTCCCGATAACGGGGCAAAAAAATCCTCCCTGGGGCTTTGTGCACCGATTCAGCCCGCAACCGTTTGCCATGACTCGGGCAGGGTCCCCATGGGCGTCCCCAAGACCGCTTCCTGGTGGGGATATATGTCTCTTTTATGAATGTATTTGTCGTCATTTGTGGGGTTTTTCAGACCATATGCCGCAGTGGCCGTGGTTTGGGCATTTGCGGCATAGCCTTTGCTACCGCTCTGTGAAGCGGGCGGCAGGGGCCGTCCGACCGTGGGCCCAGGAGGTGCTCGCACACAGGGGAACTATCATCCCTTCTAGGTTAAAGCCGGGTCACGCACACACAGGGTTCAAATAAAAAGCCGTTCATATCACGGCAAGGAGTTGGCTATGTCCCGCGCTTTTTTCGATGAAATGTACGCTGCCAGCGGCACCTGTCGACCACACTACGAAGCGTTCGCCCGTTGGCTGGCGGACACGCCCCTGGAGCTGCTGGACCAGCGTCGGCGTGAAGCCGACCTGTTGTTCCACCGCGCCGGTATCACCTTCACCCTGTACGGCGACGAACAGGGCACTGAACGCCTGATTCCCTTCGACATCATTCCCCGCAGCATCAAGGCCAGCGAGTGGCGCACGGTGGAGCGCGGCTGCGTGCAGCGGGTCCAGGCGCTGAACCTGTTCCTGGCGGATATCTATCACGGCCAGCGGATCATCAAGGAAGGCATCATTCCCGCCGAGCAGGTGCTGGCCAACGAAGGCTATCAGGTGGCCATGCAGGGCCTGGACCTGCACCGGGGCACCTACGCCCATATCGCCGGGGTCGATCTGGTGCGCGACGGCGATGGCAGCTACTACGTGCTGGAGGACAACCTGCGCACCCCCAGCGGCGTGAGCTACATGCTTGAAGACCGCAAGATGATGATGCGTCTGTTTCCCGAGTTGTTTGCCGCCCAGCGCATTGCCCCCATCGATCATTATCCCAACCTGTTGCTGGACACCCTGAAGAGCTCCAGCCCCCTGGACAACCCGACGGTGGTGGTGCTGACCCCGGGACGTTTCAACAGTGCCTATTTCGAGCACGCGTTCCTCGCCCGGGAAATGGGCGTGGAACTGGTGGAAGGCGCCGACCTGTTCGTGCGTGACGACCGGGTGTTCATGCGCACCACGGCCGGCGCCCAGGCGGTGGACGTGATCTACCGTCGGCTGGACGATGCCTACCTCGATCCGCTGTCATTCAATCCGGACTCCATGCTCGGGGTGCCCGGGCTGATCGCCGCCTATCGCTGCGGCAATGTGGTGCTGGCCAACGCCGTGGGCACCGGGGTCGCCGACGACAAGTCGATCTATCCCTATGTGGACGCAATGATCCGCTTCTACCTGAGCGAAGAACCGATCCTCAAGAACGTGCCCACCTGGCAGTGCCGCAAGCCCGCCGAGCTGTCCCATGTGCTGGCCAACCTGCCGGACCTGGTGGTCAAGGAAACCCAGGGCTCCGGCGGCTACGGCATGCTGGTAGGGCCGGCGGCCACCGCAGCCGAGATCGAAGAATTCCGCACCCGCCTCAAGGCTCGCCCCGAGGCTTACATCGCCCAGCCGACCCTGTCCCTGTCCACCTGCCCGACTTTTGTCGAAAGCGGCATCGCCCCGCGGCACATCGACCTGCGGCCGTTCGTACTCTCCGGCCGGGAAACCCGCCTGGTGCCCGGCGGCCTGACCCGCGTGGCGCTGCGCGAAGGCTCGCTGGTGGTGAACTCGTCCCAGGGCGGCGGCACCAAAGACACCTGGGTAGTGGAGGACTGAACCATGCTCTCAAGAACCGCTGCGGACCTGTACTGGATGTCCCGCTACCTGGAGCGCGCCGAGAACCTGGCACGCATGCTCGAGGTCAGTTATTCGCTGTCGCTGATGCCCCAGGCCGGGCGCGGTGACGGCCATGCCGAACTGGCCATGTCGTTGCTGGCGGCCGGCACCCTGGATGACTACAACCAGCGCTACGGTGAACTGAACACCGAGCGCATGCTGCACTTTTTCGCCCTCGACGAGACCAACCCGGGGAGCATCTACTGCTGCCTGCGGGCGGCCCGCAGCAATGCTCACGCGGTGCGCGGGCGGATCACCGCGGACATGTGGGAGAACATCAACGCCACCTGGCTGGAGATGCGCAACATCGCCCGCAACGGCCTGGGGCGCTACGGCATCAGCCAGTTCTGCGAGTGGGTCAAGGAGCGTTCGCACCTGTTCCGCGGCGCAACCGCCGGCACCATCATGCGCAACGACGCCTATCGCTTCATTCGCCTGGGGACCTTTATCGAGCGCGCCGACAACACCCTGCGCCTGCTCGACGCACGCTATGAAATGTTCGGCGAGGAGTCCGAGGAAGTCAGCGATAACTCGGCCCGGGGCTATTACCAGTGGAGCGCCTTGCTCCGTGCCTTGTCGTCCTTCGAAGCGTTCAACGAGATCTACCGCAATGCCCCGGGGGCCGAGCAGGTGTCCGAGATGCTGCTGTTGCGCGCCGATGTACCGCGCTCCCTGCATGCCTGCGTCGAGGAGCTGGACCAGCTCCTGGCCACCTTGCCGGGGGACAACGGACGCCCGGCCCAGCGCCTGGCCGCCGAACTGAACGCGCGCCTGCGCTATACCGGGATCAACGAGATTCTCGATTCCGGCCTGCACCAGTGGCTGACCGATTGCATCGGGCAGATCCGCCACCTGGGGCAGACCGTGCATGAGTCCTATCTGGAGGTGGTATGAAACTGTCCATTCGTCACGACACGACCTACAGCTACGCCGATGAAGTCTGCACCAGCATCCAGTTCCTGCGGTTGACGCCCCAGGACAGCCAGCGCCAGCAGGTCCTCCAATGGCACCTGGAGCTGCCACGGCAGGTGCGCGCCCAGCGCGATCCCTACGGCAATATCCTGCATGTCATGACCCTCGACGAGCCCCACGGCGCCATTGTCCTCACGGCCTTTGGCGAAGTGCAGATCGATGGCACGCGGGAAGTGGAGGGCGACAGCCAGTCGCCGCTGCCGTTCCTGCGTTGCAGCCACCTGAGCAAGGCGGACTCGGCCCTTTGCGACTTTGCCCGGCGCCATTGCGGCGAGCGCCGTGATCGCGCCGCGCTGATCGAGCTGATGCAGGCCCTGGCCGAGCACATGCCCTACAGCCCGGGCGCCACCGGGGTTGGCAGTACCGCGGCCGAAGCCTTTGCCGGCGGTGCCGGGGTCTGCCAGGACCATACCCACGCCTTCCTGGCCTGCGCCCGCAGCCTGGGGATTCCCGCGCGCTACGTCTCCGGCTACCTGTGCACCGAGGACGCCAGCCACCTGGCCAGCCATGCCTGGGCCGAAGCCTGGCTCGACGACGGCTGGTACAGCTTCGACGTGACCAATCGCCTGGCGCGACCCGAGCGTCACCTGAAACTGGCGGTGGGCCTGGACTACCTGGATGCCTGCCCGGTGCGCGGCATGCGTCGCGGGGGAGGGGCCGAACAGATGCAGGCCCGGGTCCAGGTCAGTTCCATGGTGCAGTTCCAACATCAGTAACGCCGCGCAGCGTCGCCGCCCATGCCCTGGCCGGGCGCGGCGCTACGGGTCGATTGTTGCCTGGGGCCGTGACCACAGCTAAGGAGTTTTGGATCGACAGGCAGATGTTATAAAGTAACGGCCGATTTGCCGGGCGCGAGACCGGCACCGTCCCTTTGAACCTGACGCTGCGATCCCTCCTTATGAGTTCTTTACCCAACCCTCCCGCGAGCCTCGGCACCCGGCTGCTGAGTATCGATGCCCTGCGCGGCCTGGTGATGCTGTTCATGCTACTGGACCATGTGCGGGAAACCTTCTTCCTGCACCGGCAGGTGAGCGATCCCATGGACGTGGCCACCACCGAGCCCGGGCTATTTGTCAGCCGCACCCTGGCACACCTGTGCGCGCCGGTGTTTGTCCTGCTGACCGGGCTTTCGGCTTACCTGTTTGCCCAGAAGCACGGCCATCGGGCCGAGGCCAGCGCTTTCCTGTTCAAGCGTGGGTTGTTCCTGGTGGTGCTGGAGCTGACCCTGGTGAACTTCGCCTGGACCGGACAGGTTCCGCCGACGCTGATCTATCTGCAGGTGATCTGGGTCATCGGCCTGAGCATGCTGGCGCTGTCGGCCCTGTTGTGGCTGCCTCGGGCGCTGTTGTTGGGCCTGAGCCTGCTGCTGATCGGCGGGCACAATCTGCTGGATGGGCTGCATTTCGCCCCGGGCGAGGCGCTGCACGTGCCTTGGGCGATCCTGCATGACCGCGGCTGGATCGAATGGGGCGAAGGGCTGCGTCTGCGGACCTCCTATCCGCTGCTGCCATGGATCGGTGTGATCGGCCTGGGTTATGCCCTGGGGCCCTGGTTCGCCCGCGAAGCCGAGGCCGCTCAGCGACAGCAGCGTCTGTTGCGATGGGGGCTGGCGGCGCTGGCGGGGTTCATCGTGCTGCGGCTGCTTAACGGCTATGGCGAGCGGCCCTGGGTCAGTGGCGAGACCTGGGT
Organism: Pseudomonas sp. BLCC-B112; assembly: GCF_028550695.1. Taxonomy (NCBI): domain Bacteria; kingdom Pseudomonadati; phylum Pseudomonadota; class Gammaproteobacteria; order Pseudomonadales; family Pseudomonadaceae; genus Pseudomonas; species Pseudomonas sp. BLCC-B112. The sequence continues at coordinate 29,995 of NZ_JAQQGK010000010.1, read as the reverse complement.
GCAAACCCTGATGAGCTTTTTCAACATCACCAAGTACCCGCCGTCGCTGCTGTTCATCGCCCTGACCCTGGGCGCCGGGCTGCTTCTGCTGCGGGCCCTGGAGCGGCGGCAGGACAGCGGTTTGATCCGGGTGCTCGGCGTATTTGGCGCGGCGCCGATGTTCTTCTACCTGTTGCACTTGTATGTGCTCAAGGGCCTGTATCTGCTGGCCGTGGCGCTGCTGGGACGCAATCAAGGGGCCTATTTTGGCTTCGATTGGCTGGGCTGGCTGTGGCTGATCACGTTGCTTCTGGCCTTGATCCTGTACCCGCCGGTGCGGGGCTTCGCCCGACTCAAGGCCCGGCGCCGCGACCTGGCCTGGCTGAAGTACTTCTAAGGGGCCAGTCCCTGGCTGCCTGCGCCGGATTGCTGGCGCAGGCAGGGCAATCAGCGTTTTTTTGCCGGCGCCGATAAACACCGCTTGAACGGCATGGGGCACTCTCTGTACTGTATATAAAAACAGTATTCGAGCCTCGCCATGCAACTGATCGACAAGCTGAGCATCCTCGCCGACGCCGCCAAGTACGACGCTTCCTGCGCCAGCAGCGGCGCGCCCAAGCGCAGTTCCGAAGGCAAGAGCGGGTTGGGTTCGAGCAATGGCATGGGCATCTGCCACAGCTATACGCCGGACGGACGCTGCGTCTCGCTGCTCAAGGTGCTGCTGACCAATTTCTGCCTGTATGACTGCCAGTACTGCGTCAACCGCCGCTCCAGCGATGTGCCCCGGGCCCGTTTCAGCCCCGAGGAAGTGGTGCGCCTGACCCTGGATTTCTACCGGCGCAATTGCGTCAGCGGGCTGTTCCTCAGCTCCGGGATCATTCGCTCGGCGGACTACACCATGGAGCAGTTGGTGCAGGTGGCGAGGCTGTTGCGTGAAGAGCACGAGTTCCGCGGCTACATCCACCTCAAGACCATTCCCGACGCCGACCCGCTGCTGATCGAGCAAGCCGGGCGCTATGCCGACCGCCTCAGCGTCAATGTCGAGCTGCCCACTGACCAGGGCCTCAAGACCCTGGCCCCGGAAAAACACCTGGGCTCGATCAAGCAGGCCATGGGCACCATCTATACCGGCGAGCAGACCGTGCGCAACGAGCCCCGGGCGCCGCGTTTCGCCCCGGCCGGGCAGAGCACCCAGATGATCGTCGGTGCCGACGACACCGATGACAGCACCATTCTCCACAGCGCCGAGGCGCTGTACGGCAATTTCCGCCTGCGCCGGGTCTATTACTCGGCATTCAGCCCGATCCCCAACAGCCCGAAAAGCGTGCCCCTGGCCGCGCCGCCGCTGATGCGCGAGCACCGCCTGTATCAGGCCGACTTCCTGCTGCGCGGCTATGGCTTCAGCGCCAACGAACTCTTCAAGGGGCCGGGGCACCTGGCCCTGGATATCGACCCCAAGCTGGCCTGGGCGCTGGAGAACCGCAACCTGTTTCCCCTGGACCTGAACCGCGCCGAGCCGGCGCTGATCTCACGCATTCCGGGGATCGGCCTGCGTACTACCCAGCGCCTGGTGGAACTGCGTCGCGAGCGACGCATCCGCTTCGAGGACCTGGCGCGCATGCGCTGTGTGCTGAGCAAGGCCAAGCCGTTCTTCATCACCAGCGACTATCACCCGCAGCAGGCGGAAACCAGCAGTGCGCTGCTCTACCAGCAACTGCGGGACCGGCCGCAACCGCAGCAGATGGGGCTCTGGGGATGATCAGCCTGGACTGCGACGACCTGTTCGACACCTGGCGCCAGCAGGCGCGCTGGCTGCTCAGCCATTCCATCGATCCGAGTCGGGTCAGTTGGGCCGGGACCCGGGAGGCCGACCTCTTTGCCAGCGACGAGAGCTGCCCCGAACAGCCCGGACCGTTTCGCGCGCGCATTCCCCAGGCCCTGCTGGAGCTGTTGCAGCGGGCTGCCTGCTATCGCGGCGAGCAGCGCTGGAGCCTGCTCTACGAGGTGCTGTGGCGAGTCAGCCATGGCGACCGCACGGCCATGCTCAGCGGCGATCAACTGGGCAGCGAGTTGCAGCGGCGGATCAAGCAGGTGGACCGCGAGGCCCATCACCTGCATGCCTTCGTGCGCTTCGTCAGGCTGCCCGAGGGCCGCTCATCCCTGGCCGAGCAACCCGAATACGTGGCCTGGCACGAACCGGTCCACGACATCCTGGCCCAGGCCAGCCGGCACTTCATCGGACGCATGGGGCGCCACCGCTGGATGATCGCTACGCCCCGGGACGGGGTGTATTTCGACGGCGAGCAACTGCACCATCAGCGCCAGTGCCCCGCTGGTTGGCAGCAACTGGCCCAGGCCGGCGACGACCCCGGAGGCGAGCTGTGGCTGGCCTACTACAGCCACATCTTCAACCCGGCGCGGCTCAACCCCAAGGTCATGCAGGGGCATTTGCCGACCCGGTTCTGGAAGCACCTGCCGGAGGGACCGCTGATTCCGGCGCTGATCAGCGAAGCGCGCCACGGCAAGCAGCGCGACGGCCAGGCCAGCCAGGTGGCGGCGCGGCGCGGCAAGCGGATTGGCGGCGGGCAATAAAAAGCCCGCCCCTGGCAAGCAGGGGCGGGCTGGGGTGCAGCAGGGGGGCGAATCAGACCTTGACGATCCAGCCCGCTGGCGCTTCCACGTCGCCGGTCTGCACGCCGGTCAGCTCTTTGTAGAGCTTCTGGGTGATCGGGCCGACGTCTTTTTCGCTGTAGAACACGTGCAGCTTGTCCTGGTACTGGATGCCGCCGATCGGCGTGATCACCGCGGCAGTACCGCAGGCACCGGCTTCCTTGAAGTCCGAGAGCTTGTCGATGAACACGTCGCCTTCGACCACTTCCAGGCCCAGGCGGGTCTTGGCCAGCTCGATCAGCGACAGGCGGGTGATACCCGGCAGTACCGATGGCGAGTTGGGGGTGACGAATTTGTCGTCGTGGGTGATGCCGAAGAAGTTGGCCGAACCCACTTCCTCGATCTTGCTGTGGGTCAGCGGGTCGAGGTAGATACAGTCGGCGAAGCTAGCCTTCTTGGCCTGGGAGCCCGGCATCAGGCTGGCGGCGTAGTTGCCACCGACCTTGGCCGCGCCGGTGCCTTGTGGGGCGGCGCGGTCGTAGCTGGAGATCAGGAAGTTGTGCGGAGTCAGGCCGCCCTTGAAGTAGGCGCCGACCGGGATGGCGAAGATCGAGAAGATGAACTCCGGCGCGGTGCGCACGCCGATGTTGTCGCCGACGCCGATCACGAACGGACGCAGGTACAGCGCGCCGCCGGTGCCGTATGGCGGAATGAAACGCTCGTTAGCCTTGACCACGGCCTTGCAGGCTTCGATGAACTGTTCGGTGGACACCTGCGGCATCAGCAGGCGGGCGCAGCTGCGCTGCATGCGCGCGGCGTTCTGGTCCGGACGGAACAGGTTGATCGAGCCGTCCTTGCAGCGGTAGGCCTTGAGGCCTTCGAAGCATTGCTGACCGTAGTGCAGGGCGGTGGAGCCCTCGCTGATGTGCAGCACGTTGTCTTCGGTCAGGGTGCCTGCGTCCCACTCGCCGTTACGCCAGTGCGACAGATAGCGCTTGTCTGTCTTGATGTAGTCAAAACCCAGCTTGTCCCAATTGATGCTTTCGTTACCCATGACACCCTCTATCACTTAACAACCGCCGGAACGGCTTAAGGCTTCTGACGTTTTTTTGGATGGGCACAACAATACTGCATTCCGGGGGCTTACCGCATCCCCGTATTGAACCCTGTAACTGCTGCCGCAGGCTGCGATCGGCCTCGAAGAGGACGTGCTCTTGAGGCCCTCGGAAGGTCCTGCGGACCTTGTCGCAGCCTGCGGCAGCAGCTACAGGTTGTGTTTACAGGTGCAGGGCGTGCCCCAGTGCCCGCAGCGCCGCTTCCTGGACCGCTTCACCCAGGGTCGGGTGGGCGTGGATGGTGCCGCCGATGTCTTCCAGGCGCGCGCCCATTTCCAGGGATTGGCCGAACGCCGTGGACAATTCGGAGACACCGACTCCCACCGCCTGCCAGCCGACAATCAGGTGATTGTCACTTCGGGCCACCACCCGCACGAAACCGCTTTTCGATTCCAGGGTCATGGCCCGGCCATTGGCCGCGAACGGGAAGCTGCTGACGATGCAATCGAGGCCCGCGGCGCGGGCCTCGTCCGGGGTCTTGCCCACTACCACCAGTTCCGGGTCGGTGAAACACACCGCCGGGATCGCCGCCGGGTTGAACTCGCGGTGCTTGCCGGCGATCAGCTCGGCGACCATCTCGCCCTGGGCCATGGCTCGGTGGGCGAGCATCGGCTCGCCGCTGAGGTCACCGATGGCCCAGACGTTGCGCATGCTGGTCTGGCAGCGGTGGTCGATCTTGATCGCCGCGCCGTTCATGTCCAGGTTCAGGCTTTCCAGGTTCCAGCCCTGGGTGTTGGGTTTGCGACCCACGGCCACCAGCACCTGATCGGTGGCCAGGTTCAGGGTGTCGCCATTGGGCTCGCGCACCTGCAGGCTGCTGCTGGCGGCATCAAAGCCCAGCACGCTGTGCTTGAGGTAGAGCTTGATGCCCAGCTGCTTCACCGATTCCAGCACCGGCTGGGTCAGTTCCGCGTCATAGGCCGGCAGGATGCGTTCCTGGGCCTCGACCACGCTGACCTCGACCCCGAGCTTGCGGTAGGCGATGCCCAGTTCCAGGCCGATGTAGCCACCGCCGACCACGGTCAGGCGCTTGGGCAGGGTCTTGGGCGCCAGGGCCTCGGTGGAGGAGATGATCGGCCCGCCGATGGGCAGCATCGGCAGGTTGACGCTTTTCGAACCGGTGGCCAGCAGCAGGTGTTCGCACTGGATGCGAGTATCGGTGCCTTCGATCTCCACGGTCTTGCCGTCGATGACCTTGGCCCAGCCGTGAATCACCTGGACCTTGTTTTTCTTCAACAGCGCGGCGACCCCGGTGGTCAGACGGTCGACGATGCCATCCTTCCATTCCACGCTCTTGCCGATGTTCAAGGTCGGCGCCGCCACTTCGATGCCCAGGGCCGAGCCCTGGCTGTGGTGGCGAGTCTGGTGGAACTGCTCGGCCACATGAATCAGCGCCTTGGACGGGATGCAGCCGATGTTCAGGCAGGTACCGCCCAGGGCCTGGCCTTCCACCAGGATGGTTGAAATGCCCAGCTGGCCGGCACGGATCGCCGCCACATAGCCACCAGGACCGCCGCCGATGATCAGCAGCTGGGTATTGAGAGTCTGTTGCATGCCTGCTCCTCTGAAAGTCAGTCCACAAACAGCGTGGCGGGTTGTTCGAGCAGGCCGCGAATGGCCTGGATGAATTGCGCAGCGTCCATGCCGTCGACCACCCGGTGATCGAAGGAGCTGGAGAGGTTCATCATCTTGCGGATCACGATCTGGCCCTTGATCACCATCGGCCGTTCGACGATGCGGTTGACCCCGACAATCGCCACTTCCGGCAGGTTCAGCACCGGGGTGCTGACGATCCCGCCCAGGGCGCCGAGGCTGGTGAGGGTGATGGTGGAACCGGACAGTTCATCCCGGGCTGCCTTGCCACTGCGGGCGGCCTTGGCCAGGCGCGAGATTTCCTCGGCGTTGCCCCACAGGCTGCGGGCTTCGGCGTGACGCACCACCGGCACCATCAGGCCGACGTCGCTCTGGGTGGCGACCCCGACATGCACCGCGCCGTGGCGGGTGATGACCTGGGCTTCATCGTCGTAGCGCGCGTTGATCTGCGGGAAGTCGCGCAGGGCGACGACCATGGCCCGTACCAGGAACGGCAGCAGGGTCAGCTTGCCGCGGCTGGCACCGTGTTTTTCATTGAGGTGGATGCGCAGCTCTTCCAGGGCGGTGACGTCCACTTCCTCGACATAGCTGAAGTGTGCGGCGCGGTGCTTGGATTCCTGCATGCGCTGGGCGATCTTGCGGCGCATGCCAATCACCTGGATCTGCTCTTCGTCGTGGCGTTCGGCATAGCCTGTGCCCGGCGCCGAGTAGCCCTTGAGCGGCTGGCTGTCCTGGGCCAGGTAGGCCTCCAGGTCTTGGTGCAGGATGCGCCCGGCGGGGCCGCTGCCTTGCACCAGGCGCAGCTGGATGCCCAGGTCCAGGGCGTGCTTGCGCACGGCTGGCGAGGCCAGGGGGCGTTCGTCGGCCTGGCGCGCCACCGGCGCCTGGGGAGCAGGGCGGCAGGCGGCTTGGCTGGCGACGGCTTGTTCCACCTTCGGTGCTTCGACCACTGGCGCGGCAGCCGGCTTATTAATAGCTGCCGGCGCTTGTTGCGCCGGCGCGGCGGCCTGGGCGGACTCCTTGAGGTTGCCCGCGCCTTCGACTTCGATGCTGATGAGGATGCTGCCCACCGCCATCACTTCACCGGGTTCGCCGCCCAGGGAAATGACCGTGCCGTGCACTGGCGAGGGAATGTCCACCATCGCCTTGTCGGTCATCACGTCCGCCAGGACCTGGTCTTCAACCACCTGGTCGCCGACTTTTACGTGCCACTGCGCCAGTTCCACTTCCGCGATGCCTTCGCCGATGTCCGGCATCTTGATAACGTGCGTACCCATTCAGACCTCCATGACCCGTTGCAGCGCCGCGCCCACTCGGGACGGCCCTGGGAAATATGCCCACTCCTGCGCGTGGGGATACGGCGTATCCCAACCGGTGACGCGCTCGATCGGGGCTTCCAGGTGGTGGAAGCAGTGTTCCTGCACCAGCGACACCAGTTCGGCGCCGAAACCGCAGGTGCGGGTGGCTTCATGCACCACCACGCAACGGCCGGTCTTCTTCACCGACTTGACGATGGTGTCCAGGTCCAGCGGCCACAGGCTGCGCAGGTCGATGACCTCGGCGTCGATGCCGGTTTCCTCGGCCGCCACTTGCGACACATAGACGGTGGTGCCGTAGGTGAGGACGGTGACGTCCTTGCCTGGGCGGGCGATGGCTGCCACATCCAGCGGCACCTTGTAGTAGCCGTCCGGCACCTGGGCCGCCGGGTGTTTCGACCACGGAGTCACCGGGCGGTCGTGGTGGCCATCGAACGGGCCGTTGTACAGGCGCTTGGGTTCGAGAAAGATCACCGGGTCATCGTTTTCGATGGAGGCGATCAGCAGGCCCTTGGCGTCGTAGGGGTTGGACGGCATCACGGTGCGCAGGCCGCAGACCTGGGTGAACATCGCCTCGATGCTCTGACTGTGGGTCTGGCCGCCGTAGATGCCGCCACCGCAGGGCATGCGCAGGGTCATGGGCGCGGTGAACTGGCCGGCGGAGCGATAACGCAGGCGCGCGGCTTCGGAAATGATCTGGTCCGAGGCTGGGTAGACGTAGTCGGCGAACTGGATTTCCGCCACCGGGCGCAGGCCGTAGGCGCCCATGCCGATGGCCGCGCCGACGATGCCGCTTTCCGAGATCGGTGCGTCGAACACCCGCGAGGTGCCGTACTTGGCCTGCAGGCCCTCGGTGCAGCGGAACACGCCGCCGAAGTAACCGACGTCCTGGCCGAACACCACCACGTTGTCGTCACGCTCGAGCATCACATCCATGGCCGAGCGCAGGGCCTGGATCATGGTCATGGTGGTGGTGGTCATGGCGGTTTCCAGCTGGATATTGTTGTTGTGATCGTTCATGTCAGACCCCCAGTTCCTGGCGTTGACGTTTCAGGTGCTCGGGCATGTCCTTGTAGACATCCTCGAACATGGTCGCGGCGCTGGGAATCTGGCCGCCGGCGAGGGTGCCGTACTGCTCGGCTTCCTTCTGCGCGGCGATGACCTGGGCTTCGAGCTCGGCACTGACTGCGGCGTGTTCCTCTTCGGACCACTGGCCGATCTTGATCAGGTGCTGCTTGAGGCGGGCAATCGGATCGCCCAGGGGGAAGTGGCTCCAGTCGTCGGCCGGACGGTACTTCGACGGGTCGTCGGAAGTGGAGTGCGGGCCGGCGCGGTAGGTGACCCACTCGATCAGGGTCGGGCCGAGGTTGCGCCGGGCGCGTTCGGCGGCCCAGCGCGAGGCGGCGTAGACCGCGATGAAATCGTTGCCGTCGACCCGCAGGGAAGCGATGCCGCAGCCCACGCCGCGTCCGGCGAAGGTGGTGGCTTCACCGCCGGCAATGGCCTGGAAGGTGGAGATTGCCCACTGGTTGTTGACCACGTTGAGGATCACCGGCGCGCGATACACGTGGGCGAAGGTCAGGGCGGTGTGGAAGTCCGATTCGGCGGTGGCGCCGTCGCCGATCCAGGCCGAGGCGATCTTGGTATCGCCCTTGATGGCCGAGGCCATGCCCCAGCCCACGCCCTGCACGAACTGGGTCGCCAGGTTGCCGGAGATGGTGAAGAACCCGGATTCCTTCACCGAGTACATGATTGGCAGCTGGCGTCCCTTGAGCGGATCGCGCTCGTTGGACAGCAGTTGGCAAATCATTTCCACCAGCGGCACTTCCCGGGCCATCAGGATGCTTTGCTGGCGGTAGGTGGGGAAGCACATGTCGTCGATGTTCAGGGCCAGGGCCTGGGCGCTGCCGATGGCTTCTTCGCCCAGGCTCTGCATGTAGAAGGACATCTTCTTCTGGCGCTGGGCGACCACCATGCGGTTGTCGAAGATCCGCGTCTTGAGCATGGCGCGCATGCCCTTGCGCAGGATCTCCAGCGGCACGTCTTCAGCCCAGTCACCCAGGGCGTTGCCCTGATCGTCGAGCACACGGATCAGGCCGCGGGCCAGGTCGGCGCAGTCGGCAGGTTCGATATCGATGGGAGGTTTGCGGGCCAGGCCGGCGTCGTTCAGACGCAGGTAGGTGAAGTCGGTCTTGCAGCCGGGACGGCCCGAGGGTTCGGGAACGTGCAGGCGTAGCGGTGCATACGCTGTGGTCATGGCTTTCTACGCTCGATCTTGTGGATTTCTTGTAATTGGGCGCGCTAGCTGACAGTCATTCCCTGGGTAAGGGAAATCTTGTCCTACAAACATCATAGGCCGGGCGTAGAAGAATATTTATCTCTGTTTCATTGCGCTGGAAGTTATTTGCAGATAAAAAATCTGCATAAACATAAAAAACAGGTTGTTTTGTCTCATGCGCAAACTGGATCGTACCGACATCGGCATTCTCAACAGTCTTCAGGAGAATGCTCGCATCACCAACGCCGACCTCGCCCGTTCGGTGAACCTTTCGCCCACGCCGTGCTTCAACCGGGTCAAGGCCATGGAGGAGCTGGGGTTGATCCGCGAGCAGGTGACCCTGCTGGATGCCGACCTGTTGGGGCTGCACGTCAACGTGTTCATTCACGTCAGCCTGGAGAAACAGGTGGAAGAGGCCTTGCAGCACTTCGAAGAGGCCATCGCCGACCGCCCGGAAGTCATGGAGTGCTACCTGATGGCCGGCGACCCGGACTACCTGATCCGCGTGCTGGTGCCCACCATCCAGTCCCTGGAACGCTTCATGATGGACTTTCTGACCAAGGTGCCCGGGGTGGCCAATATCCGCTCCAGCTTCGCCCTCAAGCAGGTGCGCTACAAGACCGCGCTGCCACTGCCGGCCAACGGCCTGACCCTGGGCACCTGAGGGTCAGGCGGGGACTCCGCTCCAGAGCCGATCCAGGTTCTTGAACTCCCAGTCTTCCGGGGCTTCGCGAGCGACGATGCGATCCTGGCCGTGGATCTTGGCCAGGTCGACCACGTTCTGTTCCAGGGGCAGGTTGGAGCGGGTGGAGAAGAACACCCGGACCTTGGGCGTCAGCAACGACTTGGGGTTTTGTTCGATCACCACCGCCAGGCGCCCGCTCTTCAGGCGCACCAGGGCCCCAACGGGATAGATGCCCACGCTCTTGACGAAGGCCTGGAACACCCGCTGATCGAAATGACCTTTCCAGGTGGACATGCGCTGGATCGCTTCGGCCGGGTCCCAGCCACGGTTGTAGGGACGATTGGAGGTTACCGCGTCGTACACATCGCAGACCGCGCCCATCTGCGCGAACAGGCTGATCTGGTTGCCGGCCAGGCGGTGCGGATAGCCGGAGCCGTCGGCCTTTTCGTGGTGATGCAGGCACACATCCAGAACCAGCGCATCCACATCGGGGCTTTGACGCAGGATCGCGCCACCGGCCTCGGGGTGCAGCTTGACCCGTTCGAACTCAGTGTCCGAGAGCTTTTGCGGCTTGTTGAGAATGCTGTCGGGGATGGTCAGCTTGCCCACGTCATGCAGCAATCCGGCAATGCCTGCCAGGCGGATATAGTCCTCCGACAAGCCCAATTGCCGCGCGGTGGCCAGCATCAGCGCACAGACCGCCACTGAATGCATGTAGGTGTAGTCATCGGCGTTCTTGAGCCGCGCCAGACTGATCAGCGCATCGGGATGACGTAGCAGCGACTGGCCGATCTGCAGCACCAGATCCTCGGCTTGCTGCATCTCCAGGGCCTGGCCCATGCGCACTTCCTGGAACATCGCCGTCACCGCCTTGCGCGAGTAGGCGCAGAGCTTTATTGCGCGCTGCACTTCCTCATCCATGCTGGCCCGGGGCGTGGCAGCAGTGGCCGGTTGTGCGGTCGGCGGCAGGTCCGGCGTGGTGGTTGCACTGGCCTCGGGCAGGTCGCCACCTTTGCTGGTGTCGATCCACAGGCTGCTGAGGTTGGAGCTTCGCAGGCGTTGCAGGTCGGCATGGCTGTCAAGAACAAAGCCAGCCTTCCAGAAAGAGTGGTCCAGCCAGGAGCCACAGAACTGATGGATGTACATGCCCATCTGCAACTGATGGATCGAAATCAGTTTCAGCATCAACAACACTCCCTTTCAGGCCGTCGGCCATTGCCGGCCATCTGGCTCCTACAGATCAGTGTAGGAGCCGGATGGCCGGCTAACAGCGCCAGCGCTTTTCTCTACCTGACGTCTTACCGGGCCTGGGCCCGTCTCACAGGGAGAAGCGTGCCACCAGTTTGTTCAGGCTCGCCGCCAGGGACGACAGTTCACTGCTGGCAATGGACGTCTGGCTGGCGGCGGACGAGCTTTGCAGCGACAAGTCGCGGATGCTCATCAGGTTCTGGTCCACCGAGCGCGCCACCTGGGCCTGTTCCTCCGAGGCGGTGGCGATCATCAGGTTGCGTTCGTTGATCTCGCTGATGGCCTGGGCGATATGGCCGATGGCGGCGCCGGCCTCGTGGGCGATGGCCAGGGTCTGGCTGGCATCCTCGCTGCTTTGCTGCATCGACAGCATGGCCTTGCTCGAACCGTTCTGGACGCCCTGGATCATCTGCTCGATCTCTTGGGTCGAGAGCTGGGTACGGTGGGCCAGGGCCCGCACTTCATCGGCCACTACAGCAAAGCCGCGGCCTTGCTCGCCGGCCCGAGCGGCCTCGATGGCCGCGTTGAGGGCCAGCAGGTTGGTCTGCTCGGCAATGGCGCGGATCACGTCCAGGACCTTGCTGATGTCCTGGGCCTGCTGGGCCAGGCCGGCCATTTCCACCCGGGTGTTTTCCACGGTGCCGGTGAGCTTCTCGATGGAGTGGATGGTCTGCTCGACCCGCTCCTTGCCCAGCCCGGCGGAGCGCTCGGATTCCTGGGTCGACTGCGAGGCGGACACCGCGTTGCGCGCCACTTCCTCCACCGCGGCGGTCATTTCGTTGACCGCGGTGGCGGCCTGATCGGTCTCCATGCTCTGTTGCTGGATGCCGGCGTTGGACTCGCGGGTAATGGCGCTCATTTCCTCGGCGGCGGAGGCCAGCTGGGTCGAGGAATCGGCAATTTGGCGGATGGTCGACTTCAGGTTGTCGAGCATGGACTGGGTGGATTTCTGCAGGTCGGTGAGTTCGTCCTGGCCGCTGACTTCCACTTGGGTCCGCAGGTCGCCCTCGGCGATTTTGCGCGTGGTGGCCAGCAGCGATTGCACCGGGCGGGTGATGCTGCGGGTGAACAGGGTGGCGATGAGCACGGTCAGGACAATCGCCAGGACGATGATCAGCGAGGTCAGGGTCAGGCCACTGTCGAACTGATGGTCGGCCAGGGTCGCCGAGTGCGCGGCACCGCTCTCGTTGATCGCGATCAGGGCTTCGATGGCGCTTTGCAAGGCATTGGCCAGGGGCACCGTGACCTGATTGATGTAGTCACTGCTCTGCTGCGCGGTGTGGGTCTTGCTGGCATCGATCAGCACCGCCAGCTTGTCCAGGTAGTCCTGGGCGCCGCGCTTGACCTGATCAAAGGCGGTTTTCTCTTCGGCGCTGGACACCAGCGGCTCGTAGTCCTTGATGGCCTGGGCCAGGGTGGCTTTCAGGCTACCCAGCTTGTCCAGGGATGCGCCTTTCTGGGCTTCGCTTTCAGTGGCGTAGTGCAGGGCCTCCAGGCGCACACGCAAGGTGGAAGATTCGATTTTCGTGGCTTGCCTGACGCTGGGCAGCCAATTGTTTCGCAGGTCCAGTGCAGCGTCGTGAATCTGTCCCATTCTCCACAGCGCCAGTCCCCCCAGACCGACCACTAGCACACAGATAGCGCCAAAACTCAGGAGCGCCCTGGACGTCAGTTTCAAGTTTCTTGTCACCATACAGGCACCTTGCAGGTTGGAGTGATACCGCCAATTTCTTTTCGACTCCTTGTCGCCCTGATAGCACTGTGACTCCAAAGAGATGAAAAATCTGTAGGGATGTAAAAATATTTCTTTGCGTCCAGCGGGCTTCAACCTAGCGTCGCCGCAAGGGCGGGCAACCCCGCGGCTTGACCTTTATCAACGCGCTTCTGGCGGTTTTGTAGCAAGCTTGGCGCCTCTCCAATTGCAAAGGAAAAGGCCCATGACTACGCCTCTGACAACGGCGCCCGCGGCCAAGGCAGTACTACCGATTGGATTGCTGATCGCCGTGCTGGCCATGATCGGGGTGCTGTTTCTGCCACTGCCCGCCGACCTGCCGGTGGCCGGCCAGCGGATGCTGGCGATCCTCGCCTTCGCGGTGGTGGTGTGGATCAGCGAAGCGGTGTCCTACGAGGCCAGCGCGATCATGATCACCGCACTGATGGCGTTCCTGATTGGCACCGCACCGACCCTGCAGGACCCGACCCAGGTCTATGGCAGCTCGGCGGCCATCAGTCTGGCGCTGACCGGGTTCTCCAATTCGGCCCTGGCCCTGGTGGCCGGTGCCTTGTTCATCGCCGCCGCCATGACCCACACCGGCCTCGACCGGCGCATCGCCCTGGTGACCCTGACCCGGGTCGGCACCAGCACCCGGCGCATCCTCATCGGTGCCATTGCCGTGACCATCCTGCTCAGCCTGCTGGTGCCCAGCGCCACGGCCCGCAGTGCCTGCGTGGTGCCGATCATGATGGGGGTGATCGCCGCGTTCGGCGTCGACAAGCGCTCCAATATCGCCGCCGGGCTGATGATCGTGGTGGCCCAGGGCACCAGCATCTGGAACGTCGGCATCCAGACCGCCGCGGCGCAGAACCTGCTGACCGTGGGCTTCATGGACAAGATGCTCGGCCAGCGCGTGGCCTGGCTCGACTGGCTGATCGCCGGGGCGCCCTGGGCGCTGATCATGTCCCTGGTGCTGCTGTGGCTGGTGCTGAAACTGCTGCCGCCGGAAACCGACAGCATCCCCGGCGGCAAGGAAGCGGTGGCCCAGTCCCTGGTGGACATCGGGCCCATGACCGGGCCGCAGAAGCGCCTGCTGGCGGTGTCGCTGCTGCTGCTTTTGGCCTGGTCCACCGAAGGCAAGCTGCACCCCTTCGACACCACGACCACCACCTACGCCGGGCTGGTGATCCTGCTGCTGCCGCGGATCGGCATCATGACCTGGAAGGACGTGCAGTCGCGCATTCCCTGGGGCACGGTGATTGTCTTCGGGGTCGGCATCAGCCTCGGCTCGGCGCTGCTCAGCACCCAGGCCGGGCAATGGCTGGGCGGGCAGGTGGTGGCCCACACCGGCCTGGACCAGGTCGGGCCTTTGGCGGTGTTCGCGATTCTCGCGGCGTTCCTGATCCTCATTCATCTGGGGTTCGCCAGTGCCACGGCCCTGACCTCGGCCTTGCTGCCGATCCTGATTGCCGTGCTGCAAACCCTGCCGGGCGAGTTCAGCCGCCTGGGCATGACCATGCTCCTGGGCTTTGTCGTCAGCTACGGTTTCATCCTGCCGATCAACGCGCCGCAGAACATGGTCTGCCTGGGTACCGAGACCTTCAATGCCCGGCAGTTCGCCAAGGTCGGGCTGCTGGTGACGCTGATCGGCTACCTGTTGATGCTGGTGTTCGCCATGACCTGGTGGAAATGGCTGGGCTGGATGTAGAGCCCTTCACAGTGACCCGCTGAACACCCGGGTCACGCTGCCGGCCAGGCGCACCTTGCCCTGGCCGTCCCAGCTCACCGTCACCGGCCCGCCGTCGCACAGCACCCGCACCGGGCTGTCGAGCAAGCCGCGACGGATGCCATTGACCGCCGCCGCGCAGGAACAGTTGTCAGCTGCACCGAGGTGGCACCGCTTTCCTCCATCAGCAGGTCGGCGGCGCCGCGGGTGGCGCTGCCGCAGGTGTTCAGGCTGGAACCATCGGCGTTGAAGAAGGTCAGTTGCGCCGCACTCTCGTGGCAATCGCCGAGTACCACCAACTGATTGAAACCAATGCCGCGTCGGCGATCGCCCAGGGCCTTGGCCAGCTCGCGGGTGATCGGGTTGTCGCGGCCACGGGCATCGATCAGCACGAAGTCGTCGCCATTGGCGTGCATCTTCACAAAGTTCAGCGGCATTCGGGCTCCGACAGGCGAGGGCAGGCAGCCGGCTCAACGACCACCAGCGAACGCAGGATTGCGAAAAAACGCCACCGGCGCCAGCGCCTTAAAATAAAATTCATCCTGCAAGCCTGGGCATTGCCTGGACGGTGGGATTTTCCGGCACACTGCCGGAGCACCGCGAACATCGCCGGGCGCTGCAACAGCGACCGGCACAGCACAAGGTCACGGCATGGATCACTACGCCCCGCGCAACTGGCAGCCCCACGAAAAGCCCAGCTTGCCCGGTTCCCCCTCGACACCGCTGCACCCCGCCCACAAGCGCCTGGCCTATGCCCTGGTGGGCTTGCTGGTGGCGATCACCGGCGGCCTGGGCAACTCGCTGGTGATCGCCAACCTGCCGTACCTGCAAGGCGCGCTGGGGGCGACCACCGCGGAAATGGCCTGGCTGCCGGCCGCCTACGTGATGACCAATGTGTCGATGAACCTGCTGCTGGTGAAGTTTCGCCAGCAGTTCGGCCTGCGCGCCTTCACCGAAGTGTTCCTGGTGCTTTATGCCCTGGTGACCTTCGGCCACCTGTTCGTCAACGACCTGAGTTCGGCCATCGCCGTGCGTGCGGCCCATGGCATGGTCGGCGCCGCGCTGAGCTCCTTGGGCCTGTACTACATGGTCCAGGCCTTCCCGGCGAAATGGCGGCTCAAGGCCCTGGTGCTGGGGCTGGGCACCTCGCAGCTGGCCTTGCCCCTGGCCCGGCTGTTTTCCGAGGACCTGCTGCAGATCGCCGAATGGCGCGGCCTGTACCTGTTCGAACTGGGCCTGGCGCTGACCTCCCTGGGCTGCGTGTTCCTGCTCAAGCTGCCGCCGGGGGATCGTTTTCGCACCTTCGAGAAACTCGACTTCCTGACCTTCGCTTTGCTGGCCACAGGCGTTGCCCAGCTGTGCGCGGTGCTATCGCTGGGACGCATCGACTGGTGGCTGGAAGCGCCGTGGATCGGCTATGCCAGTGCCGCCTCCATCGTGCTGATCCTGGCCGGGCTGTGCATCGAACATAACCGCAGCAACCCGATGCTGATGACCCGCTGGCTGGGCAGCGGGGCGATGATCCGCCTGGCCCTGGCGGTGATCCTGATTCGCATGGTGCTGTCGGAACAGTCCACCGGCGCCGTGGGGTTTCTCCAGGCGTTGAACATGAGCAGCGAGCAGATGCGCCTGCTCTACGGGGTGATGCTGCTGGGCAGCATCGCCGGGCTGGCCACCAGCGCGCTGACCATCAACCCGGCGCATCTGTTGATGCCGCTGGTCATTTCCCTGGCGCTGATGGCCGTGGGCTCGGTGATGGACAGTTTCTCCAGCAACCTCACGCGCCCGGCCAACATGTACCTCAGCCAGTTCCTCCTGGCCTTTGGCGGCACCTTCTTTCTCGGCCCGACCATGGTCCTGGGCACCCGCAATGTGCTGACCAACCCGCGCAATCTGGTCAGCTTCTCGGTGCTGTTCGGCATCTGCCAGAACCTCGGCGGGCTGATCGGCTCGGCCTTGCTCGGCACCTTCCAGATCGTGCGCGAGAAGTACCACTCCAGCCACATCGTCGAGCAACTGACCCTGCTCGATCCCCAGGTCCTGGCCCGGGTGCAGAGCGGCGCGGCGGCCTACGGTAAGGTCATCGCCGACCCGGACCTGCGCACCCTGCAAGGCATTCGCAGCCTGGCCAGTGCGGCCACCCGCGAGGCCAACGTGCTGGCTTATAACGATGTATTCATGCTGATCGCGGTGATTGCCGTACTCACCATGCTCTGGATATTCATCCGCAGCCTGTGGCTGATGAGCACGACCCGAGCGGTCGCGCCCGCGGCTCCCGTTCAACAAAGTGGTGCCCCAACTTCATGAGCGAAACCGTCAACCCCACCACCAATGCCATCGCCTCGACTCCCGAGCCCAACGGCCCGCCGAGTCTTCCGGCGACCGAGCCGCGCCCGTTGGCGGTGCGCATCCTCTCATCCCTGGGCTTTGCCGCCATCGCCATCGTCGGTGTACTGATCGTGCTCTATGCCTGGCAGCTGCCGCCGTTTTCCAGCGCCATCGAAAGCACCGAGAACGCCCTGGTGCGCGGGCAGGTGACCATCATCGGTCCGCAGCTCAGCGGCTATGTGTTCGAGGTGCCGGTGCAGGACTTCCAGCAGGTCAAGGCCGGCGATCTGCTGGTGCGCCTCGACGACCGCATCTATCGCCAGCGCCTGGACCAGTCCCTGGCGCAACTGGCGGTGCAGAAGGCCGCCCTGGCCAATGCCCTGCAGCAACGCAACAGCGCCGAAGCCACGATCAAGCTGCGCCAGGCCGCTCTGGTCGACAGCCAGGCCCAGGCGCGCAAGAGCGCGGCCGACCTGCAACGCAACCAGGCACTGATTGCCGACGGTTCGGTGTCCCAGCGTGAGCTGGACGTGACCCGCGCGGCCAATGCCCAGACCGTCGCCGCCGTGGCCCAGGCCCAGGCGCAACTGGACATCGCCCGCCAGGACCTGCAGACCGTGATCGTCAACCGCGGCTCCCTGGAAGCGGCGGTGGCCAGCGCCGAAGCCGCGGTGGAGCTGGCGCGCATCGACCTGTCCAACACCCGCATCCTCGCGCCCCGCGACGGGCAACTGGGGCAGATCGGCGTGCGCCTGGGGGCCTACGTCAACTCCGGCGCCCAGCTCATGGCCCTGGTGCCGAACCAGCTGTGGGTGATGGCCAACATGAAGGAAACCCAGATGGACAATGTGCGGGTCGGGCAGCCGGTGAGTTTTACCGTGGACGCCCTGAACCACCGCACCTTCAGCGGCAAGGTGCAGCGGATTTCACCGGCCACCGGTTCCGAATTCGCCTTGTTGCAGGCCGACAATGCCACCGGCAACTTCGTCAAGATTGCCCAGCGCGTCCCGGTGCGGATCAGCGTCGACCCGGATCAGCCAGAGCTTGAGCGCCTGCGCCCCGGATTGTCGGTGGTGGTCAGCATCGACACCTCCGTCACGCCTTGAACCCTCTCGCCGCGGATCCTCTGTAGCCGCTGCCGCAGGCTGCGACCGGCTGCGCAGCAGACGCCAAGGATGGGGCCCCCACCGCAATGCTCAAGACCAGGGGGGGAGGCCTTGAGATCGCTGAAGGTCCTGCGGACCTTTTCGCAGCCTGCGGCAGCGGCTACAGGGGCGCGGTGCGCGGGAGGTTATGCCGCCTGCATTGGCGGCAAGGTGCCCAGTAACGACACGGCGGCCACGGCGGCCACACCTAGCAGCCACTCCACCAGCACGCTGCTGCGCAGGCTCGACAGGCGCTGGTCGCAGCCGCGGATGCGCAGGCGATTGAACAGCGCCAGCCCGAGCATGCCCGCCACCAGCAGCACCTTGATCAGCAGGATCAGAGCAAAGCCGCTGAACAATGGCGTCGGCCACCACTGTCCGGTGAGCACCCGGACGTTGATCAGGCCGGTGATCAGCAAGCCGCTTACCAGCCCGTAACCCACGCCGCTGAAGCGCTTTAACAAGGGTTCGACAGACAGGCTTGCGGGTTGGCGCAACACCAGCAACAACACCAGCAGCCCCCCCAACCAGATGGCGACACAGCTTAAGTGCACGATCTGATTGAGGATCAGCATCTGCCCCTGCAGCCCATCAAGCATGGCGCCGTGACCCACCGGAGCCAGGGTTGCCAGGAGCAGGGCGCCCAGTCCCAGTTGCAGCGGCAGGCTTCGGCCCAGCGGAGTCAGCAGCAGCCCCAGCAACAAGAGGTTGAGCAGCAGGTGCCAGGTCCAGATCTGGCCGAAGAAGGTCTTGCCCAGTACCAACCCCACGGTTGCCGGGTCCAGCGCCGCCAGCCAGGAGCCGGCCATGCTGGCGGTGATCAGCAGCAGCCAGCACAGGCCACTGCAAAGGCCGATCAGCGTCAACCAGCGGCTGAGCCGGTCGAGCTGTCGATGCACGGCGCCATGGCCGTTCTGCGCGGCATCTCGGCCCAGCAACAACGGGCGAAACACCCAGGCGCCGACCAGGGTCAACACCACCGCAAAGTGCACGAAGCGGCACAGCACCAGCCATGACGCCATGGCTTACGGGCTCACCTTGAAGCTGTAGCTGCCTTCGCTCTTGTGGGTGTCCACCGACACCGCGTGCCACTCCACCTTGTACTCGCCAGCGCGCAGCGGCGTGGCGGCGGGGGTGACCACCAGGGTTTTCTTGTCCGTACCTTCGGTGGCCAGGCTTTTCACTTCGAGGGGGGCACCGTCCTTGCTGATCGTCACTTGAGTGAAGGCCGCTTCCACGCCTTCGCTGAACATCAGGCGCAGTTCGTTGGGCGCAACCACGCTGCTGTTGGCCGCCGGGTTCGAGCCTTTCAGGTGGGCGTGGGCGAATACCGAGGAGGCGCCCAGCAGCGAGGCGAGCAGGGCGGTGGTGGTGAAGAGGTTTTTCAGTGACATGAGAGGGTTACCTTTATATAGAGGGCAGGGGCTCAACGATCGCGCAACTGCATGTGGATGATCGGAAACGGCCGGCCTTCGCCATCGGTTTCCGAGCGGCCGCAGTCGACGAAGCCGTAGTGACGGTAAAAGCCATGGGCCTGGGGGTTCTGTTCATTGACGTCGACCTTAAGGCCCGGACGGCGTACATGATCCAGCAGCCGGCGACCGATGCCCTGGCCGCGTTGGGCCGGTTCGATGAACAGCATCTGAACGGTGTCGTCGCTGGTGGCGATAAAACCGCCGGGGCTGGCGTCGGGGTTGTCCCAGACCCAGGTTTCAAGGGCCGGCAGGTAGCTGTCGCGTACCAGCGGGTACAGGCGCTGGATATCGTCTTCGGCAATAAAGTCATGGGTGGCGCGGACCGAACGCTCCCAGAGCGCGGTCAGCAGGGCGTCGTCCGCAGCGACGCGAGGGCGAATCTTCATGGGGGTATTCCATCGGTAACAGGACAGATGGCCGGCGATGGGGCAGGGCCGGCATTCGGGCAGAGGCCTGTATGCCCGTGTCGCGAATTAACGCCTGGACGGAGCACCGCAGTGGCTGCTGCAAATGAGCGGGAGGCCGATCCTACCCAATACGTGCGGGCGGCGAAAGACCCATCCAGGCCCGCAATGTCGCAGGCCTGACAGCTCCCCGCAGGGCGCGGGCGGATGCTAGTCTTGCCGCAGACTGTTTTCGTAGGA
Organism: Pseudomonas sp. BLCC-B112; assembly: GCF_028550695.1. Classification (NCBI taxonomy): domain Bacteria; kingdom Pseudomonadati; phylum Pseudomonadota; class Gammaproteobacteria; order Pseudomonadales; family Pseudomonadaceae; genus Pseudomonas; species Pseudomonas sp. BLCC-B112. The sequence goes on along the minus strand of NZ_JAQQGK010000010.1, from coordinate 10,139 downwards.
GCCCTCATGGGCAATCACAAGATCGAGATTCGTCGCAGCAACGTGGAAAAGATCCTCCTGGCGGCCGAGAAAATCTTCGCCGAAAAAGGTTATGCCGGAACCGCCATGGCCGACATCGCCGAAGAAGTGCAACTGCCGCGCTCCAACCTGCATTACTACTTCAGTACCAAGAACGAGCTGTACAGCGCCGTGCTCATGGACCTGCTGGACCTGTGGAAGCAGGACGCCCTGTGCTTTGAAATGTTCGACGATCCGCGGGTGGTGCTCAGCAGCTACATCCGCGCCAAGATGCAGCATTCGCGCAGCCGGCCTTATGGCTCCAAGGTCTGGGCCAACGAGATCATCCATGGCGCGCCGACCCTGGGCGAGGCATTGGATGCCAGCCTGTACGACTGGGCGAAGATGAAGGAAGCGAAGATCCGCCAATGGGTCGAGGACGGGCGGATCCTGCCGGTGGAACCGTCGAGCCTGCTGTACATGATCTGGGCCTCGACCCAGCATTACGCCGACTTCGACCACCAGGTGATGATCCTCAACGACCACCAGCCGCTGTCGGACCTGCAATTCGAACGCGCGGTGCAGACCGTCACCAGCGTCATCCTGCGGGGCATCGGCCTGGAGCCCTGAGCAACACGCGAAGTTGCAATCCCTGTTGACCTCAAGAACGCTGCGAGCGTACCGCTCGTTCGCAGCCTGCGGCAGCGGCTACACGAAACCATCCGACCCCCGCAATTCCTGTAGCCGCTGCCGAGCCTGCGAGGCTGCGAAAAGGCCCGCAGGGCCTTGCTTGACGGTCTCCCGCCAATCCTTTGCTGGCCTCAATAACGCCGCGAGCGTACCGCTCGTTCGCAGCCTGCGGCAGCGGCTACAAGTGGTGCGGTGTTACACGGCTTCGCGGTAGGGGTTGCGCGGGTCGTGCAGCCAGTCGAGGAAGGGCTTGCCCGTGTCCTGGGGCACCATTTCGATGCAGTCCTGCACCGGGCAGGTGATCTGGCACAGGTTGCAGCCCACGCACTCGTCGTCGATCACTTCGTATTTATGGGTGCCGTCGGCCTGCCTGAGGCTGGCAATCGCTTGGTGCGAGGTGTCTTCGCAGGCGATATGGCAGCGGCCGCAACCAATGCACGCCTGCTGGTCGATCTTGGCGATCACCTGATAGTTGATGTCCAGGTACTTCCAGTCGGTGGTGTTGCCCACCGCGCGCCCGGAGAAGTCTTGCAGGCTGTGGTAGCCCTGGCTGTCCATCCACCGCGACAGGCCGTCCTTCATCTCGTCGACGATGCGAAAGCCATGCAGCATCGCCGCCGTGCACACTTGCACCGCACCGCAGCCCAGGGCGACGAACTCCGCCGCATCGCGCCAGCTGCCGATGCCGCCAATGCCGCAGATCGGCAGGCCGCGGGTCTGCGGGTCACGGGCAATCTCGGCCACCATGTTCAGGGCAATCGGCTTGACCGCCGAGCCGCAATAACCGCCGTGGGTGCTCTGGCTGCCCACCATCGGGTGGGCCACCATGCGTTCCAGGTCGACGCTGGTGATGGAGTTGATGGTGTTGATCAGCGACACCGCATCGGCACCGCCGCGATGGGCGGCGCGGGCGGCCATGCGGATGTCGGTGATGTTCGGCGTCAGCTTGACGATCACCGGCAGCGAGCAATAGGTCTTGCACCAGCGGGTCACCTGCTCGACGTATTCCGGCACCTGGCCCACCGCCGCGCCCATGCCGCGTTCCGGCATGCCGTGGGGGCAGCCGAAGTTCAGCTCGATGCCGTCGCAACCGGTGGCTTCCACCAGGGGCAGGATGGCTTTCCAGGATTCCTCGACGCAGGGCACCATCAGCGACACGATCAAGGCGCGATCCGGCCAGTCCTTCTTCACCTGGGTGATTTCCTTGAGGTTGATCTCCAGGGAGCGGTCGGTGATCAGCTCGATGTTGTTGATGCCCATGACTTCGCGGTTCGGTCCGAAATGCGCGGAATAACGGGACGAGACGTTGACCGCCGCCGGGTCCTCACCCAGGGTTTTCCAGACCACACCACCCCAGCCGGCCTCGAACGCGCGCACCACGTTGTAGGCCTTGTCGGTGGGCGGCGCGGAGGCCAGCCAGAACGGATTGGGGGCTTTGATACCGGCGAAGACAATCGACAAATCGGCCATTTACGCAGCCTCCACATTGAGCATGAGTTGGGCATGCATGGCTTCTGCGGCCAGCTTGCCGTGTTGCACCGCCTGCACGGTCAGGTCCTGGCCGAGGCTGACGCAGTCGCCGCCGGCGTAGACCCCGGGAATGCTGGTGCGCAGCTGTTCGTCCACCTGGATACGTTCCCCGCAACGCTGCAGTTCCCGCGCCAGTGGATCGGCCAGGGCGCCGCCGTCGAACGACTGGCCGATGGCCTTGAAGATCGCGTCGGCCGCCAGCTCGAAGGTTTCCCCGGTGTGTTGCAAACGGCCTTCGTGCATGTGGGTGCGGGCGAAGCGCATGCCGCGCACCCGGCCCTGGTCATCCAGCAGCACGTCTTGCGGTGCGGCCCAGGTCAGCAGGCGTACCTGATTGGCCTTGGCGATCTCCTGCTCGTGCGCGGTGGCGCCCATGTCCTCGACGCCCCGGCGGTACACCAGATTGACGTCCCGGGCGCCGAGGCGGGCCATTTGCACGGCCATGTCGATAGCGGTGTTGCCGGCGCCGAGGACGATGCAGCGGTCGGCCAGGGGCAACTGGCTGAGGTCGTCGGCCTGACGCAGTTCGCGGATGTAGTCGGTGGCGGCCAGCAGCCCGGGGGCGTCTTCATGTTCCAGCCCCAGCTGTTTGCTGGCGGCCAGCCCGAGGCCAAGGAACACCGCGTCGAACTCCTGATGCAGTTGGCTCAGGCTCAGGTTGGCGCCGAGTTTGTGCCCGTGGCGGATCTCGATGCCGCCAATCCCCAGCAGGAACTCCAGCTCCTGCTGAGCGAAGTCATCCACCAGCTTGTACTTGGCGATTCCATATTCGTTGAGGCCGCCGGCTTTCTCCCGGGCTTCGAAAATCACCACCTCGTGGCCGTGCAGGGCGCTGCGGTGGGCGCAGGACAAACCCGCCGGGCCGGCGCCGACCACGGCGATGCGCTTGCCAGTGGGTGCGGCGCGCTGGAACGGGTGCTCGGTGAAGTGCGCGTTGTCCAGGGCATAGCGTTGCAGCAGGCCGATCAGCACCGGCGCGCACTCCTGGGCGTTGTTGCGCACGCAGGCCTGCTGGCAGAGGATTTCCGTGGGGCAGACTCTTGCGCAACTGCCGCCGAGGATATTGGCCGAGAGAATCTTCTGCGCCGCGCCCTGGACGTTGTCGGTGTGGATGTTGCGGATGAACGAAGGAATGTCGATCTCGCTGGGGCAGGCGTTGACGCAGGGCGCGTCGTAGCAATACAGGCAGCGCGAGGCTTCCAGGTGGGCCTGGCGGGCGTTGAGTGGTGGCGCCAGATCGCTGAAATGGCCGGCCAGGGTGGCGCCGTCCAGGGTCGGGTGGGGCAAGTGGTTCAAGGTCTTGATCACGGTTTTGGCCTCACGGTTTTTCATCTGCCTCTGACGGGCATGGGTGTTCACGAAACTGCTATCTGTCCTGCCGTCCTGTAGCCGCTGCCGAGCCTGCGAGGCTGCGAAAAGGCCCGCAGGGCCTTGCTTGGCGATCTCCTGCCAACCCTCTATTGGCCGCAAGAACGCCGCGAGCGTACCGCTCGTTCGCAGCCTGCGGCAGCGGCTACACAGAGCGTGGATTGGCATTGGGGCCTTGCGTGACGTTCTTGCGCCGGGATCAGCGTTTGACGGCGGTTGGCTTGTGCTGCTCGGCGCGCTTGCTCAACAGGTCGAACACCGCCGGGTAGGCCGGGCGTTCGATGTAGCGCCCGGCGCCGCGTTCGGCTCGCAGATCGCCGTCGGCCCACACCAGCTTGCCCTGGCTGATGGTGTGGCTGGGCACGCCGCGCACGGTCTTGCCTTCGAAGATGTTGAAGTCCACCTGCTGGTGGTGGGTCTTGGCGGAGATGGTCCGCGTGCCTTGCGGGTCCCAGAGCACCAGGTCGGCATCGGCGCCGACGCGGATCGCGCCCTTGCGCGGGTAGAGGTTGAAGATCTTCGCGGTGTGGGTGGAGGTCAGGGCCACGAACTCCTGCATCGACAGGCGTCCGCTGTTGACCCCTTCATCCCAGAGCACGGCCATGCGGTCCTCGATGCCGGCGGTGCCGTTGGGGATCTTGCTGAAATCATCGCGGCCGGCGGCTTTCTGTTCGGCGCAGAAGCAGCAGTGGTCGGTGGCGGTGGTGTGCAGGTTGCCCGATTGCAGGCCGTGCCACAGCGCTTCCTGGTGGCCACGAGGGCGGAAGGGTGGGCTCATCACGTAACCGGCGGCGGTCTGCCAGTCCGGGTCGCGGTACACGCTGTCGTCCAGCAGCAGGTGGCCGGCCAGCACTTCACCGTAGACCGGTTGGCCCTTGCTGCGGGCGTAGGTGATTTCGTCCAGTGCCTCTTTGGTCGAGACGTGCACCAGGTACAGCGGCGTGCCCAGGGTTTGGGCGATACGGATCGCCCGGCTGGCGGCTTCGCCTTCCACTTGCGAGGGCCGCGACAGCGGGTGGGCTTCTGGCCCGGTGATGCCCTGGGCCAGCAACTTGCGCTGCAGGTGGTACACCAGCTCGCCATTTTCCGCGTGCACCGTGGGCACCGCGCCCAGTTCCAGGCAGCGCTCGAAGCTGGCCACCAGGGTGTCGTCGGCGGCCATGATGGCGTTCTTGTAGGCCATGAAGTGCTTGAAACTGTTGATGCCGTGGTGCTGTACCAGCTCGGCCATTTCCTCGCGCACCTGCTCGCTCCACCAGGTGATGGCCACGTGGAAGCCGTAGTCGCTGGCGGATTTCTCGGCCCAGCCGCGCCACTGGTGGAAGGCCTCCAGCAACGACTGCTGCGGGTTGGGAATCACGAAGTCGATGATCGAGGTGGTGCCCCCCGCCAGGCCCGCCGCGGTGCCGCTGAAGAAGTCTTCGCTGGCCACGGTGCCCATGAAGGGCAGTTGCATGTGGGTGTGGGGATCGATGCCGCCGGGCATCAAGTATTGGCCGCTGCCGTCGAGCACTTCACAGCCGGCGGGAATATCCAGATTGTTGCCGATGGCGCGAATTAGACCGCCTGCGCAGAGTACATCGGCTTTGTAACTTTCATCATGGGTAATAACGGTGGCGCCACGGATCAACAGAGACATTCCGAGTTCCTCGCAGGCATGACCGACTGGTGCCGGTTCTAACTTTTTTATTGAACGCACTGACAACTTAATAATCCTGTCAGCGGTGTCAGGATTAGAAGCTAGCCGGAGTTTAAAGAAACAGCAAGAATATTTTATATAAGCTTATGTTCACTTTAACTTGTTGAAAAATAACGATAAAAAACAAAAATCCGCAAAATGGTGCGGCTCATCACCATTTTGACGCACTTGACAGGATCGAAAAATAGTCGAGATTTCCTATGTCAAATCAGCTGCTTGAGGAGTCGCGAGAAAGACTAATCGATAACTTGGAAAATTAACGTGCACCGCTTTGGGTCCTGACCAAACGGACAACTTGCCAAACACCCGGCCTGAGTGAGTTGGCAACTAACCGAGGGCTACAAAGTTGGTTGAATAAAACTGAGTGGTATCAGTTGTTTACATGGATTTCGCACACTGTGCAGTAGCGAGTTCGGCCGTAGTTGGCATCTTTATTGAGTGCCGCCGCAGATCGCTGGCCAGGAGGGCGGAAGTCGTCAGTTCTCCGGCCATCGTCCGGCGCGCTGTTCCTGAGTGCGCCGGCCTGATGAGCAAAATAATCAGAACAACAGTGGAGCGGCCATGCAACAGATCAGATCCCAGGTGACCGAGCGCGAAGGCTTGTACGAGCTGGACGCCGGCAGCGACGTGCTCGACAGCCCCCGTTACAACCACGACATCGCACCGACCCAGGTCCAGGAACGCACCTGGAACAAATGGCACATCACCGCACTGTGGATCGGCATGTCGATCTGCGTGCCCACCTACACCCTGGGCGGGGTATTGACCGCCTACTTCGGCCTCAGCGTCGGCGAGGCGCTGCTGGCGATCCTGCTGGCCAATATCGTGGTGCTGGTGCCCCTGACCCTCAACGCCTTTGCCGGCACCAAGTACGGCATTCCGTTTCCGGTGCTGCTGCGCTCGTCGTTCGGCATCATCGGCTCCAACGTGCCGTGCCTGATCCGCGCCTTGGTAGCTTGCGGCTGGTTCGGCATCCAGACCATGTTCGGCGGGTTGGCGATCCACCTGTTCCTGGGCTCGATCTTCGAGGGCTGGAAGGCCCTGGGCGGCACCGGAGAGGTGATCGGCTTCATGATCTTCTGGACCCTCAACCTGTGGGTGGTGCTGCGCGGCGCCGAGTCGATCAAGTGGCTGGAAACATTGTCTGCGCCGCTGCTGGTGGCGGTGGGCATCGGGCTGCTGGTGTGGGCCTTGCCCAGCGTGTCGCTGACTGAGTTGCTGGCGATCCCGCCCAAGCGTCCCGAAGGCGCCAGCGTCACCAGTTACTTCATGGCCGGGCTCACCGCCATGGTCGGCTTCTGGGCCACCTTGTCGCTGAACATTCCCGACTTCAGCCGCTACGCGAAAAGCCAGAAGGACCAGATCCTCGGGCAGATCTTCGGTCTGCCGCTGACCATGTTCCTGTTCGCCGCCCTGGGGGTGGTGATGACTGCCGCCTCGGTGAAGCTGGTGGGCGTGACCGTCTCCGACCCGGTGAGCCTGATCGGCCACATCCAGAGCCCGGGCTGGGTAGCCCTGGCCATGGCGCTGATCATTATCGCCACCTTGTCCACCAACACCGCAGCCAATATCGTCTCGCCCACCAATGACTTCCAGAACCTGGCGCCCAAGCTGATCGGCCGCACCACGGCGGTGATCCTCACCGGCCTGGTGGGGCTGGCGCTGATGGGCCACGAGTTGTTGAAAAAGCTCGGCCTGCTGATTTCCGACGTCAGTCTGGAGACGGTGTATTCCAACTGGCTGTTGGGCTACTCCAGCCTGCTGGGGCCGATCGCCGGGATCATGGTGGTGGACTATTTCCTGATCAAGAAACAGCGCCTGGACCTGGCCGGCCTGTACCGCGACGACGTCTACCCGGCGTGGAACTGGCACGGTTTCATCGCCTTTGGCGTACCGGTGGCCCTGACCCTGATGTCCCTGGGCAGCAGCGCCTTCAACTGGTTCTACAGCTACGGCTGGTTCACCGGTTCGGCCCTGGGCGGGTTGATCTACTACGGCCTGTGCACCTGGCGCAGCACCCAGGTGGCGACCGCCAAGACCCCAACATGAACACCCAGCCAGCGCTCACGTGCTCACCACATACGCGCGGTTTTTTGTAGGCGCTGGCTTGCCAGCGAAGGCGTCGGCACGGGCGACGCACATCTTGCGGGCCCCTTCGCCGGCAAGCGGAACACCGCCCGGCCTGCTCCTACCGATTGTTGCTAGGCCGTTATCCCGGGTGATTGCGTCACGCATCCCCCGACAAAATCAGAAGAAATGCCTGAGGAGATCACCATGAACGCTGCCGTCGAGGTTCTGCAATCCAGCCATCAGCACATCAACCGCGACCGTCTGTGGCAGTCGCTCATGGCGCTGGCCCAGCTCGGCGCCACGGTCAAGGGTGGGGTCTGCCGTCTGGCCCTGACCGACCTCGACCGCCAGGCCCGGGATTTGTTCGTGAAGTGGTGCGAGGAGGCCGGTTGCACGGTCACGGTGGACGGTATCGGCAACATCTTCGCCCGCCGCCCCGGGCGCAATCCGCACCTGCCACCGGTGATGACCGGCAGCCATATCGACACCCAGCCCACTGGCGGCAAGTTCGATGGCTGCTTCGGCGTGTTGGCCGGGGTCGAGGTGCTGCGCACCCTCAATGACCTCAAGCTTGAAACCGAAGCGCCCCTGGAAGTGGTGGTGTGGACCAACGAAGAGGGTTCGCGCTTTCCACCGTGCATGATGGGCTCCGGGGTGTTCGCCGAGAAATTCACCCTGGAAGACACCCTGGCCAAGACCGACGCCGAGGGCATCAGCGTCGGCGAGGCGCTGAACGCCATCGGCTACGCCGGCACGCGCCCGGTCAGCGGGCATCCGGTGGGCGCCTATTTTGAAGCGCATATCGAGCAAGGCCCGATCCTGGAGGACGAGCGCAAGACCATAGGCATTGTGCTCGGCGCCCTCGGCCAGAAGTGGTTCGACCTCAAGCTGCGCGGTGTCGAAGCCCACGCCGGCCCAACGCCGATGCACCTGCGCAAGGACGCCCTGGTGGGCGCCGCGGCCGTGGTCGCGGCGGTCAACCGCGCCGCCCTCGGCCACCAGCCCCACGCCTGTGGCACCGTCGGCTGCCTGCAAGCCTACCCGGGCTCGCGCAACGTGATTCCGGGCGAGGTGCGCATGACCCTGGACTTCCGCCACCTGGAGCCGGCGCGCCTGGATTCGATGATTGCCGAAGTGCGCCAAGTGATCGACAACACCTGCGAAGAACACGGCCTGAGCTACGAACTGACCCCCACCGCGGACTTCCCACCGCTGTACTTCGACCCCGTCTGTGTCGACGCCGTGCGCGGAGCCGCGCAGGGCTTGGGGTTGTCCCACATGGACATCGTCAGCGGCGCCGGGCACGACGCGATCTTCGTCGCCGAACTGGGCCCGGCGGGGATGATCTTCGTGCCCTGCGAAGGTGGCATCAGCCACAACGAAATCGAAAACGCCGACCCCGACGACCTCGCCGCCGGCTGCGCCGTCCTGCTGCGGGCGATGCTCGCTGCTTCCCAGTCCATCGCCCACGGCAAGACTTGACGCCCGCATTGTGGCGAGGGCGCTTGTTCCCTCGCCACGCTCACGTAGACAGCAGGGCTACGCAACCCGCCACTGAATCACTTCCAGCACCGCGCAGCCTTCTCGGGTGAGCAGGTGTACGCCACGGGTGATGCGGGTCAGGTCGCAATCGCTGATGTCTTTCAGCCCCAGGGTGGACAGGCTGTCCATCAGGTCGCGGACCACGGTGAAACGGTGGGCGGCGCTGCTGGCCAGGTCGCTCAAGGGGGCGTCGGTGTCGAGGTAGAACACCGGGTGTTCGGTGTCGTGGGTGTCGATGGGGGTGAAGCGGGGGAGGTGATGGTCAGTCATAGGTGCGGCTCCTTTTTTCAGAGCAGTCACCTTTTTCGCTGATTGGGAGGAATAGGGCGGTGGTACGCGGAAAGACTGGCCGGAGACAGGACAGCAGTGCACCAGAAGGTGTCCCGCGCATCACCGTCATGTCCCTCGATCACTGGCGCAAAAAGCGACTGCAATGATGGTTTGATAGTCGATGCGTTCCTATATTCGACCGGCCAAGGTCGCTCGCGGATTGGGTTGCGAGGGGGGACTATAGGAGCGACGTCATAGCGCTGCAACAGGGTGGTTGGGGAGATGTTTGAGCGCTTGTTTCGTGGTGTTGGTGGCTGGTTTTGGTGGGGGGCATATCGGTTGCTGCGGGTGTGGCTGCTGGGGGGGGCGTCTTGATGGTTTGGGGTTTGGGTACATATCCATTCCTGCGGGTGCGGCCACTTAGGGTTTCGCCCTTACGGCGAGTCCCTTTTTTTCAAACGCCAAAAAAAGGAACCAAAAAACGCTTGCCCCTCCATGGGCCCCTCGCTGGGGCTCGGGGTTCCCTCTCTCCGGCATTGCTCCGGGGGCCCGCCGCCAACCGGCCATCCATGGCCGGGTGGCGGCTAGCTCGGCATCCATGCCGAGCTGCCCCCTACGCAACGCCTACGCTCGGCCGGCTGGGAAGGGGCCGGAAGATCAAGATCAAAAGCCAAAGCCAAGGTGCGCAGGCCGGCTCTTTGTAGCCGCTGCCGAAGGCTGCGAAAGAGGGCGACGCGATATGTCAGGAATATCGGGGAGGCAGGTTTAGCGTCTCCTGCGGAGCCGGTCGCAGCCTTCGGCAGCGGCTACATTAACGCGAACGGCAATGAAACAGGTCGGCCGGCAGGCCGCCGTCAGATTTTGATCTTGCTCTGGCTTTTGATCTTGATCTGTTAGCCCCGTTAACCACGATGGCCGAACGCAGGCATTGAGCCGTGGGTAACCCGGCAGGGATGCCGGGTTAGCCGCCACC